>NZ_BAAATZ010000015.1:164494-206656 GCF_039533685.1 Actinocorallia aurantiaca
GGGCGGTGCGGGGCGCGCTTCGTTCAGGCGGCGCGCAGGGCCGCGAAGAAGGCGCGGAGGTCGGCGGTCACGGTGTCGGGGAGTTCCATGGAGGCGAAGTGGCCGCCGGTGGGGAACTCGCTCCAGTGGACGATGTTGGTGTTGTCGCGTTCGGCGAGGCTCCGGATGGTCTTGAAGTCGTCGGCGAAGACGGCGACGCCGGTCGGGGCGCCGTTGAGGGCCGGTTCGACGCCGGAGTGGGCCTCCTCGTAGTGGTAGCGGCCGGCCGTGGCCTGGGTGTTGGTGAACCAGTAGAGGGAGACCTGGGTGAGGATCTGGTCGCGGGTCACCAGGCTCGTGCCGTTGCCGAAGGAGTTGAACAGCTCGCTCCAGGCGAGCTGGCCGACCGGGGAGTCGGCGATGCCGACGGCGACGGTCTGCGGGCGGGACGCGTTGATCGCGTTGTAGCCGCCGACCGACTGGAACCACTGCATGTGCTCCAGGGCCGCGTACTCCTTGGGCCCGAAGCCCTCGAACTCGGCCGGGTCGCCCGAGGGGAACGAGAACAGCTGCAGCACGTGCATCCCGAGGTATCCGGGCGGGCTCAGCAGCCCGAGCTCGCGGGAGATCATCGTGCCGGCGTCGCTGCCGTGCGAGCCGTAGGAGTCGTAGCCGAGCCGGCGCATGAGCGCGTCGAAGGTGCGGGCGACCTTCGCCATCGTCCAGCCGCCGCCTTCGAGCGGGGTGCTGAAGCCGAATCCGGGGATCGAGGGGACGACCACGGAGAACGCGTCCTCGGCCCTGCCGCCGTGCGCGACGGGGTCGGTGAGCGGGCCGATCATGTCGAGGAAGTCCGCGAACGAGCCGGGGTAGGTGTGGATGAGCAGCAGCGGCGTCGCGTCCTTCTCGGCGGACGGCACGTGGATGAAGTGCACGGTCTGCCCGTCGATGTCGGTCAGGTAGTGCGGGAAGTCGTTCATCCGCGCCTCCTGCCCCCGCCAGTCGAACCCGTCGCGCCAGTAGTCGACGGTCTCCCGCAGGTAGCCGTTCGGGGTGCCGAGGGTCCAGTCGTCGCCCGCCGCGGGGCGGGGCAGCCGGGTGTTGGCGAGACGCAGGGCGAGGTCGTCGAGCTCGGCCTGGGCGATCTCGATGCGGAAGGGGCGGATGCTGGTGGAACCGGAGTTCTGCGTCGTCGTCATGGCTTCAAGGTAGAAGGCATACAGGAACATTAGATTCCTAAATAACGGCATACTCTGAAGAATGCTGGAAACCTCGGCGAGACTGCTCGCCCTGCTCTCCCTCCTACAGTCGCGGCCGGACTGGCCCGGCCCCGAACTGGCCGAACGGCTCGGCGTGAGCACCCGCACGATCCGCAACGACATCGACCGCCTGCGCGAACTCGGCTACCCCGTGGACGCCGCCCGCGGCCCGGCCGGCGCCTACCGGCTCGGCGCGGGCGCGAAACTCCCGCCCCTCCTGCTCGACGACGAGGAGGCCGTCGCCGTCGCGATCGGGCTTCGGGCCGGCACCGGCATCAGCGGCATCCGGGAGAGCAGCGGGCGCGCCCTGGCGAAACTGGAGCAGGTGCTCCCCCACCGGCTGCGCCGCCAGGTGACCGCGATCCACGAGTCCACCTCCAAGGCGCCGGAGAACAACGGCGAGAACGTCGAGGACCCCGAGGTCGACGCCGCCGTCCTCACTCAGATCGCGTCGGCGATCCGCGACCGCGAGTGGTTCCGCTTCGACTACGAGGCGGAACCCGAGACCGCGAACGGCGACCCGCCGTCCGCGACGTCCGCCCCCTCCGGCCGCGTGCTCGTCGAGCCCTACCGCCTGGTCAGCTGGCGACGGCGCTGGTACCTCGTGGGACGCGACCCGCAGTCCGGCGCCTGGTCCACCTACCGGGCCGACTGGATCGCCCCGCGGGCGCCGACCCGCCGCGTCTTCGCCCCCACTCCCCTCCCCGGCCTCGACTACACGGGCTTCGTCCTGCGCGACGTGGCCTTCACCGGCTGGAAGGAGCACGTCCGCATCACCGTCTTCGCCCCCGCCGAAGAAGTCCTCTCCCGCATCAACGCCACCGTCGGGGTCGTCGAGTCCGTCGACGAGAACCGCTGCGTCCTCGTCACGGGCGGGGACAGCCTGGAGATCATCGCCGTCTACATCGGCATGCTCGGCCTCGACTTCGAGGTCACCCGGCCCCCCGCGCTCGTCGACCACCTCGCGGCCCTCGGCCACCGCTACCTGCGAGCGGTCGGAAAGGACGTGCCCTGACCCGACGCCGGGCCGCGTTCCGCCCAGGGGAACAAAAATTCCGCACCAGAGCAGCATCGACGGCACCGCCTGCGCGAAATACTCACCGTTAACGGAACGGTGCCCTCAAGGTCTTCGCTTGTCCGGCGGCTCCCAACATACTTGGGGGGCCGACGAAGTCGCCGTCGCTCATCCGTGAAGGAGGCCGTGACCGTGACCGCCACAGCCGACCGCCCCGTACGCCTGGAAGACCGCTACGAGCTGATCGACGGGGAGATCCACCTTTCGGGCCTGCAGGCCCTGGTGCGGATCCCCTTCGACCAGATGCGCATGGACCGCCGGAACGGGCTGAGGACGGCGGCCTTCATCGCCGGGTACGAGGGCTCCCCGCTGGGCGGCTACGACCTGGAGCTGAACCGGCGGAAGAAGCTGCTGGACGAGCACGACGTCGTGTTCAGGCCCGCGGTCAACGAGGAGCTCGCCGCGAACGCGGTGCAGGGGTCCCAGCTCGTCTCGACGCTCGAAGAGCGGCTCTACGACGGGGTCGTGGGCATCTGGTACGGCAAGGCGCCCGGCCTCGACCGGGCCACCGACGCGCTGCGGCACGCCAACCTCGGCGGCGCGGCCCCGAGCGGCGGCGCGCTCGCGCTGGTGGGCGACGACTCGATCGCCAAGTCCTCCACGGTGCCGAGCGGCTCGGAGACCGCCATGGCGGGGATCGGGCTGGCCGTCCTGTCGCCCGCCGACCCGCAGGACATCCTGGTCCTGGGGCTGCACGGCATCGCGCTGTCCCGGTTCAGCGGGCTGTGGGCGGGGCTGAAGCTGGCCACGAACGTCGTCGACGGGACGGGCATCGCGGCGGTCCGCGCCGACCAGGTAACCCCGGTCCACCCGGATCGCGACATAGACGGGCAGCCGTTCACCCACAACGTCTCGGCGAACTTCCTCCAGCCGAATCTGACCGTTCTGGAGAGCAGCCTGGTCACGTCGCGCGCGGAACTGGCCCGCCGGTACGCGTACGCGAACGGGCTCAACAAGATCGAGGGCGACCCCCGGGCGAAGGTGGGGATCGTCGCGGCCGGGAGCACCTACCTGGACGTCCACCAGGCTCTGACGACGCTCGGCGTCTCCCGCGAGGACCTCGACTCGTCCGGGATCCGCATCCTGAAGCTCGGGATGATCTCCCCGCTGGAGCCCCGGATCGTGGAGGAGTTCTCCGACGGCCTCGAAGAGATCGTCGTCGTCGAGGAGAAGCGGCCGTTCATCGAGCTGGCGCTCAAGGACCTCCTCTACGGCAGGCCGGGCGCCCCGCTCGTCTCCGGCAGGCGCACCCCGTCCGGAGAGCCCCTCCTCCGCGCCCACTCCGACCTCCCGCCTCAGCTCATCGCCGAGGCCCTCGCCTCCCGGCTGCGCGTGCGCCTCAACGACGACCGCTTCCAGCCGGAGAAGCCGTCCCCCCGGCCGCTCCCGCTGCTGCCGATGGTGCCCCGGACCCCGTACTTCTGCTCCGGCTGCCCGCACAACCGCTCCACCGCCGTGCCCGAAGGATCCCTGGTCGGAGCCGGAATCGGCTGCCACACCCTGGCCACGCTGATGCCCGAGGAGCGGGTCGGCGACATCATCGGGCTCTGCCAGATGGGCGGCGAAGGCGCGCCCTGGATCGGGATGGCGCCCTTCGTCGAACGCCGACACCTCATCCAGAACATCGGCGACGGGACGTTCCACCACTCCGGCAGCCTCGCGGTCCGCGCGTCCGTCGCGGCGGGCTCGAACATCACCTACAAGCTGCTCTACAACGACGCCGTGGCCATGACCGGCGGGCAGCGGGCCATCGGCAGGATGTCGGTACCCCAGGTGGTCAGGGCGCTGCTCGCGGAGGGCGTGTCCAGAGTCGTCGTCACCACCGAGGATCCCGGGCGCTACAAGAAGGTGCGCCTTCCCCGCGGCGTCGAGGTCCGCCACCGGGACCGGCTCCTGGAGACGCAGGAGGAGCTGTCGGCCGTCGACGGCGTCACCGTGCTGATCCACGACCAGGAATGCGCCACCGAGCTCCGCCGCAAACGCAAACGCGGCCGCGCCGCGGCCCCCGCGGAACGCGTCTTCATCAACGAGCGCGTGTGCGAGGGCTGCGGTGACTGCGGCACGACGTCGAACTGCCTCTCGCTGCACCCCGTCGAGACCGAATTCGGCCGCAAGACCCAGGTCCACCAGGCTTCCTGCAACCAGGACTTCTCGTGCCTGGACGGGGACTGCCCGTCGTTCGTCACCGTGATCCCCGGCGAGAAGGCCGCCCGCGTCTCCGAGCCGTTCACCGGCCATGACCTGCCCGAACCCGAGTCCAAGGTCGACGCCGCCGACTTCGCCATGCGCATCACCGGCATCGGCGGGACGGGCGTGGTGACGACCGCGCAGATCATCTCCACCGCCGCGACGATGGCGGGCATGCACGTGCGCGGCCTGGACCAGCTGGGCCTGGCGCAGAAGGGCGGCGCGGTCGTCTCCGACATCAGGCTGTCGACCGCCCCTGTCGTCGGCGCCAACAAGGTCGGCCCGGGCGAATGCGACCTCTACCTCGGCTGCGACATCCTGGTGGCCTGGAGCGAGGCGAACCTGGCCGTCACCTCGCCCGGCCGGACCATCGCGGTCGTCTCCACGACGAAGGTCCCGACGGGGGCGATGGTGACCGACACGAAGGTCGCCTTCCCGTCCGTCGACGAGATCTCCGACGGCATCCGGAACCTCACCCGCCGGGAGGACGGCGCCTTCGCCGACGCCGGCGGGATCGTCCGGGCGCTGTTCGACGACGACCAGTACGCCAACATCTTCCTGGTCGGCATGGCCGTGCAGGCCGGGGCGCTGCCGATCCCGGCGGGCACGCTGGAGCGGGCGATCGGGCTCAACGGGGTGGCCGTCGAGCGCAACCTGGAGGCGTTCCGCCGCGGGCGGCAGCTCATCGCCGACCCGGAGGGCCTCCAGGCCGCCCTGCCCGTGCGTTCCGAGAGCCGTGACGTGCCGGACGCGCGGATCTCGGCGATCGCCGATTCGGTGAGGTCCGGGGAGGACGCCGCGCTCGCCGGACTCGTCTCCCACCGGGTCGGCGAACTGGTCGCCTACCAGGACGTGAAGTACGCCCAGCGGTATGCCGAGTTCGTGGAGCGTGTCCGCTCCCGGGAAGCCGAAGCACTCGGCGGGTCCGGGAGCGTCACCCTCGGCGTGGCGAGGAACCTCCACAAGCTCATGGCGTACAAGGACGAGTACGAGGTGGCGAGGCTCTCCCTCGACCCGGCGTTCGAGGAGGCCGTGCGGGAGCGGTTCGGGAAGGGGGCCCGCTACTCCTACCGGCTCCACCCACCCGTTCTGCGCACTCTGGGCATGGACAAGAAGATCAGCCTCGGCCCGTGGTCCAGGCCCGCGCTGCGCGCCCTCCACGGCATGCGCCGCCTCCGCGGAACGCGACTGGACCTCTTCGGCCGCGCCGGAGTGCGGGTCCTGGAGCGCTCCCTCATCGAGGAGTACGTCGAGGCCGTCACCACGGCCCTGGAAGCCCTGACCCCCGCGAATCAGGCACTCGTGACGGAGATCGTCGAACTCCCCGACATGGTGCGGGGATACGAAGATCTTAAGCTGGCCAACGCGGCCGCCTACCGGACGGAGCTCGCAGCCCGTCTCGAGGCCCTGTCATCCCCTCCGCAAGAAGGAGCACACCCAGCATGAAGGCAGCTCGATACCACCGGTTCGGCGACCCTGACGTCCTGGTCGTCGAGGAGGTCGAACGACCCGTTCCCGGCGCGGGCGAGGTCCTGATCCAGGTCGCGGCGGCCGCCTTCAACCCCGTCGACTCCCACATCCGCCAGGGGGCGCTGCAGGCGTTCTTCCCCGTCGTCCTGCCGCACACGCCCTGCATCGACGTCTCCGGGACGGTCGCCGAACTCGGTGACGGCGTCAGCCTCGACAGGGTCGCCGTCGGCGACGAGATCGTCGCCTACCTGCCGCTCGACAGGCCGGGCGCGGCCGCGGAGTACATCGTCGTCCCCGCCGAGCTGCTGGTGTCCGCGCCCACGACCGTCCCGCTCGCCGACGCCGCGGCCCTCCCCTCCTCCGGGCTCACCGCGGTCCAGACCCTGTTCGAGCACGGCGGGCTCCAGGCGGGCCAGCGGGTGCTCGTCACCGCGGCCGGCGGCTCCGTCGGCGGTCTCACGACCCAGCTGGCCGTCGCAGCCGGAGCCGTCGTGGTGGCCTCGGCGAGCCCGCGCCACGCCGACCGCCTCCGGGCCCAGGGCGCCCGCGAGGTCGTCGGCCGCACCGACGACCTCGCACCGGACGCGATCGAGCCCGTCGACCTCATCGTGAACCTCGCTCCCGTCCCCACCCCGGAACTGGCCGTGTTCCTCCGCCCCGGAGGAACGATCATCTCGGTGACGACCCCGGCCGCCGACGACCCGGAACGCGGCACCCGCGGCGCCCGGATCAACGCCCACCCCGACAGCGCCCAGCTGGCCCGCCTCGTGGCCGACCTCGACGCCGGCCGCATCTCCCTCGACATCGGCGACCGCGTCCCGCTCGCCGACATCGCCAGGGCCCACCGCGGCGAGACCCGCGGCAAGACCCTCCTCATCCCCTCCGAATCCCCTTCGAGCAAGGCAGTGAAGTCATGACCCTCCTGTCCAGCCCCGACGCCGTGGTCCTCGGCACGAACACGATGGACGCCACCGCGGCCTTCCTGGAGAACATCGGGTTCGCCGAGACCGACAGGACCGTGCTCTCGGCGGACGCCTCGCAGGCGCTGTACGGCCTGTCAGGCGAGGCCGAGCAGCGCACCTTCGCGGTGCGGGACGCGTCCGGCCGGGCCCTTCCCGGGCAGATCCGGGTGGTCCACACCGACGAGGAGCCCCTGGAGTACGACCCGTACCGGACCGGCGGCCACGCGGTCGACGTCTACTGCCTCGACCAGGAGGAGGGCTCCCGCCTGGCGAAGGAGGGCGGCGCGGACGTCGGGGAGACCGTCGTCTTCGCCACCAAGTTCTTCACCCTGAGCGGTACGTTCTGCATCGTTCCGGGCGGTGGTCCCGTGGTGCTGCTGGGCTCGGAGAACCGCCTGCCGAGCGCGCTGGACGACGACCCGTCCCGGCTCTTCTCCCAGGTGCACAGCCTCATCTGGACCGTCCCCGACCTCGAGGCCGCCCTGGGGTTCTTCGCCGCCGCGGGCCTCCCCGAGGTCCGCCGGAACGTCTTCCAGGCCGATCCCGCGGTCGCCGGCCTGATGGCCCTGCCCGAGCCCGTCCCGTTCACCATGGCCCTGCTCGCCGACGAGCAGAAGACCCCGTCCCGCCTGGAGCTGCTCGGCTTCGACGCCGAGGTCCCTTCGGTCCCCGACCCGGGACGCCCCCTGCGCCCCGGCCAGCTCCTCCTGTCCTTCTCCGTCGACTCCCTCGACGAGGCCCAGGCCCTCCTCTCTCAGCACGGCGCGTCCTTCTCCCCCGTCGCCGCCGTCGGCACCGGCCGTGCCGTCACCGCCCAGGCCCCGAGCGACCTCTGGCTCGAGTTCCGCTCCCGCTGACCCCTCCGGTGTGCCGTGCTCCGCCCCGGAGCACGGCACGCGGGCGGCCCTCTCAATCCAGGAACACCGCCGAGGCCGTTCCCTGGACCGTGGGGGTCTGGCCCAGGTGGGAGGTTCCGCCGCCGACGACGCGGTATCCGTACGAGTCGGTCGGACGCCAGAGTTCGGTGACGGTGCAGTTGGGGATGTTGCAGACGCCGTCGAAGTGGATGAAGGCGCGCATCGCCGCGGGGTCGGGGTCCGTGGTGCCGGTGAGCAGCGTCCAGAGCACGGCCTCCATGAAGAGGCCGTGGGTGAACACCGCGATCAGGCCCTCCTCCGGGCGGTCGGCGAGACGGTCCAGGAAGGCGCGGGCGCGGACGATGAGCGCCTTGAAGGACTCCCCGTCGCCCCCGGTGATGTGGGAGGGGTCGGCGCGCCCCCAGTAGGCCGCCGCGTGCGGGCGCCGCTGCGCGGCCGTGGTCTGCGGGCCGTGCAGCGCGCCCAGGTAGGTGAACTCCTCGACGGGCCACTCCTCGTACGGGACTCCGGGGAACCGGTCGAGGGTCGCCTCGGCGGTCTGCCTCGCCCGGAGGAACGGCGAGCTGATGACGAGGTCGGGCGGCTCGGAGAAGGACGCGGCCATCCGCTCCGCCTCCTCCCGTCCGCGCTCCGTGAGCGGAGCCGCGCCCGGCCCGTTCGTCGGCAGCCCCGCGTTCGACTCGCTCTGCCCGTGCCGGATCAGCCACACCCGCCGTATCTCGACCATGCACACAGGCTGGCACGCCGCCGGGGCGCGCGGAAGCCCCGGCCCGGTCGATCTTGCTTCGGCCCGTCCGCCGGCGGCGGCCATCCGGCCTCCCCGTCCCGCGCGATCAGCAGATGAAAGGGGTATAGCGCCTGGTATGGGAAACGGGGGGCGGGAACCGGCGGGTGGGGAGTCCGGGTTCGAGCGGATGCTGACCGAACTGCTGGAGGCCAGCCATCTGGCGGTCTTCGAGCAGCTCCCCCACCTGATCGACGAGCACGCGCGCCGTGCCGGCGTGGGGGACGTGCAGATCTATCTGGTCGATCTGCAGCAGAACGTGCTGCGCCCGGTGACCGGCCCGGCCCCGGAGGGAGCCGATGACGCGGCGGCCGAGATCCGGGTGGACGGAACGCTGGGCGGACGCGCGTTCCAGCAGGCCCGGATCCTCACGTCCCCGAGATCCGGCGAGAACGAGGCGGAGTACTGGTGGGTGCCCCTGCTGGACGGCACCGAACGCCTGGGCGTCATGCGGGTGCACACCTCCGGCCACGCCGGCCCGCAGGAGATCGACCGGATGCGGCACCTGGCCTCGCTGGCGGCGCTGATGCTGGTGAGCGTGCGCCCCTACAGCGACTCCTACGCGCGGCTGGTGCGCACCCGCCGGATGAACGTGGCCGCGGAGATGCAGTGGAACCTGCTGCCTCCGCCGATGTTCGCCTCCGACCGGGTGGCGATCGGGGTGGTGATGGAACCGGCGTACGAGATCGGCGGAGACGCCTTCGACTACGCCGTCTCCGGCGACGACGTCCACACGTCGATCTTCGACGCGATGGGCCACGACGCGGCCTCCGGACTGGCGGCGAACCTGGCCATGGCCTCCAGCCGCAACCAGCGCCGCCACGGCGTCCCCCTCGCCGAGGCGGGCCGGGGCATCGAGACCGCCCTCCTGCAGGAGTTCGGCTCCTCCAACCGCTTCGTCACCGCGATCATGGCCGATCTGAACACCTCGACCGGCGCCCTCACCTGGGTGAACCACGGCCACCATCCGCCGATCCTGATCCGCGGCGGCCGCTGGGTCACCCGCCTGCAGTGCCCGCCCTCCCACCCGATGGGCATGGACCTGGACCTGCCGGTGACCGTGTGCACCGAGCACCTGGAGCCGGGCGACCGCCTCCTCCTGTACACCGACGGCATCACCGAGGCCCGCGACCACCACGGCCACGAGTTCGGCCTGGACCGCTTCATCGACTTCGTCCTCCGCCACATCGCCGACGGCGTCTCCATCTCCGAGACCCTCCGCCGCCTGATCCGCACCCTCCTGGCCCATCACGACCAGCCGCTCCAGGACGACGCCACCGTCCTCCTCCTGGAGTGGCGAGGGTCCTCTCCCGCCACGGACCTGGTTGAAATTTCCCGCAAAAGCTAGGCGAACCCATCCCAAAAGCTGGATTTGCCCTGAAACCAACCGATCACCAGGCGTGATAGCAGTGGAAGGAGCGCGCTTCGCATCAGGAGCGGCCCGCGGCCCGGAAGGAGACCGAACATGAAGGAACAGCGAGGGGAAGAGGCCGGACACGTCGAGCGGGGAGCCTCCGAGGAGGCGTCCGGTACGCCGCCGACACCGACCGAGAAGAAGGCCTCACGGCGGCCGCCGTCATCCCCGGAGGCCTCGGAGGAAGACCGGCACGGAGCCCGCAATCCCGAGGACTTCAGCCCCGACGACTTCGAGTAGCCGGGCCGGGCGGTCGCCCGCCCCCTCCTTCGCACCCGGCCGCGCCCGAACGGCTGAGAAAGATCTTCGTTCGAGGTGTCGATCCGACGGCAGGCCGTTCGTATAAGGGGCGGGAGACCGGCGCGAGGCCGGTCCCGGAGAGGACGGCCGTGCGCAAGCTGATCATCATCGAGTTCCTGTCGCTCGACGGAGTCATGCAGGGGTATGGCGGGCCCGAGGAGGACACCTCCGGAGGATTCGCGCACGGCGGCTGGGGCGCGGCCTATCAGGACCACGTGATCGGCGAGACCGCCGGGCGGGGCATGGCGGCCACCGACGCGTTCCTGTTCGGCCGCCGCACTTACGACAAGATGGCCGCGTACTGGCCGACCGGACCCTCCGACGACCCGGCCACCGCACATCTCAACTCCTCCGCCAAGTACGTCGCGTCCCGTTCGCCGCGCACGCTGGAATGGGAGAACACCGTCCAGCTCGAAGGGGACGTCACGGCGGCCGTCACGAGGCTCAAGGAGGAGGACGGCGGGACGATCGCCGTCCTGGGCAGCGGTGACCTCGCCCAGACCCTCATCCGTGACGACCTCGTCGACGAGTACCTTCTGTTCATGCACCCGCTCCTGCTCGGCGGCGGCAAGCGGCTGTTCCGCGACGCGCCGTCGCCCCGCCGACTACGGCTCCTGGAAGTCCGGCCGACGACGACCGGGACCCTCGTCCTCCGGTACCGGCCCGAAATGATCGGAGACCACCGGTGAAGCGGTACCTGCTCGCCCTCTATGTGCCTGCCGACGGTGAACCTCCGCCACCCGAGGCCCTCGAGGAGATGCGGAACGAACTCGACGCCCTCAACGCCGACCTGAAAGCCGCCGGTGCATGGGTGTTCGCCGGGGCGCTGCACCCTCCCGACACCGCCACCGTCGTCCGGCCCCGCGACGACGGCGCCTTCATGACGGACGGGCCGTTCATCGAAGGCAAGGAGTTCCTGGGCGGCTTCGACATCATCGCCGCTCCCGACCTGGACGCCGCCCTCGGCTGGGCGCGCAGGCTCGCCGAGATCACGACCCTGCCCGTCGAGGTCCGCCCCCTCCAGGACCCGGCGGCGTGACCGAGGAGATCGGACAGGTCTTCCGCGCGGAGTACGGGCGCGCGGTCGCCGTGCTGACACGTGTCTTCGGCGAACTCGACCTCGCGGAGGAGGCGGTTCAGGACGCCTTCGCCACCGCGTTGCAGCGCTGGCCGAAGGACGGGGTTCCGCCCAGCCCGGCCGGGTGGATCATCACCACGGCCCGGAACCGCGCCATCGACCGGCTCCGCCGCGAGGCCCGGCACGATCGGCGCCTCCGTGAGCCCCTCCCCCGCTCCGTCCTCGGCGGGACCGCCCCCGCCGAGGCGGATCCCGCTCACGACGCCGAGGAGGGGCCCGTGCACGACGACCGGCTCCGGCTGATCTTCACCTGCTGCCATCCCGCGCTCGCGGCGCCCGCCCGGGTCGCGCTCACCCTGCGGCTGCTCGGCGGCCTCACCACCGCCGAGGTCGCCCGCGCGTTCCTGGTGCCGGAACCGACCATGGCCCAGCGGCTCGTCCGCGCCAAGAACAAGATCCGCCACGCGGGGATCCCCTACCGGGTACCCGCCGAGACGGAACTGCCCGACCGGCTCCCGACCGTCCTGGCCGTCCTCTACCTGATCTTCAACGAGGGGTACGCGGCGGCGTCCGGCGACCGGCTCGTCCGCGCCGATCTGTGCGCCGAGGCGATCCGGCTGGCCCGGCTCCTCACCGAGCTCATGCCCGACGAGCCGGAGGCGACGGGCCTGCTGGCCCTCATGCTCTTCACCGACGCGCGGCGCCGCGCCCGCACCACCCCCGACGGAGACCTCGTCCTGCTTCCCGACCAAGACCGGACCCTGTGGAACACGGCCCAACTGGCCGAGGGCCGCACCCTGCTGCGCGCCTGCCTGCGCCGGAACCGGCCCGGCCCGTACCAGCTCCAGGCCGCCATCAACGCCGTCCACACCGACGCTCCGACCACCGGAGCCACCGACTGGCCGCAGATCCTCCACCTCTACGACGCGCTGCTCGCGCACTCCCCGACGCCGGTCGTCGCGCTGCACCGGGCGGTCGCGGTGGCCGAGGTCCACGGCCCCGCCACCGCCCTTCTCCTGCTGGACGGCCTCGGCCTCGACGGCCATCACGTCTACCACTCCGTCCGCGCCGATCTCCTCCGTCGCCTCGGCCGCCTCCCCGAAGCCGCCGCCTCCTACGACGCCGCCCTGTCCCTCGCCCCCACCACCGCCGAACGCGCCTTCCTCCACCGCACCCGCGCCGGTCTCCCCCTCTGACGCCAGACGAGCAGCAGGTTGTAGTCCTGGGCGACCTTGAAGAAAGCGCCTGCGGCGACGGTCAGGGCGAAGGCTAGGGCGGTTGTGGCGATGACGGGCAGGGCGACGGTGGCCGACAGGAAGGCCAGGGCACCGCCGCCGAACAGCGCAGGGTCTACCTACCGACGCTGTACCGGGCCGTTCCTTGCGCGGGCTCGACGCTCGACCGCTGGAAGCCGGCCTTCTCCAGCACCCGGATCGAGGGAGGGTTCGAGAGCTCCACATCGGCGCAGACCGTGTGGACCCCCGGCGCGGTGAGGGCGAACGCCGTCAGGGCGCGGGTGGCCTCGGGGGCGTAGCCGCGATTGCGCCGGGAGGGCACGATGCCGTACCCGATCTCCAGGGCGCCGTCGGCGGGCGGCCAGAACAAGCCGATCGAACCGACCACCAGGCCGCTGTCGCGCTCGACGATCTGACGGTGGCCGTACTCGCCCAGCCAGGCGGGGTTGTCACCGAACAGTCCGGCGATGACGTGATCGCCTTCGGCGGGGAAGTCCCCGGCCCAGTGCGCCGGACGAGTGCCGGAAAGGACCGCGGCGACCTCGCCGGGCGTCCACGACCGCAGAACGAGGCGGTCGGTGATGACATCGGCTGCGGACGCCGAAAAGAAAGAAGACACGTGAGACTCCTGGTCGTTCGAACGACCCGGCCGGACTCTAGACCGGCACGGGCCCGGAAGAGGGCATGGTGACGACACGGCTCGCAGCCATATTCATCAACCTCCCTCGGCACCAGGTGAGATCACGCCACCGCGACGTTAGCACCCCCGCAACGCGGAACGGCGCGCACCCCGATGGGGTGCGCGCCGTTCTCCCGAGTGCGGGAAACGCGGGCTAGCGGGCGGTGGCCGCACGCTGCGGGCGGCCGTGGCCGACGCGGCGGGGCTGGCCCGAACCGGAACCCGAGCCGGAGCCCGAGCGGCGGCGGTTGCCGTTGCCCTGGGCGCGGCGCGGCGCGGGCACCGCCACGGGGGCGATGATCACGGGGATCCCGGAGGGGGCCTGGGCGCCGGTGATGCTGGTGAGGAGCGCCTCGCCGGCGGAGACGCGGGCCTCGCTGGGGGTGATGCCGGCGGTGCGCATCATCTGGTCCATCTCGCGGCGCTGGTTGCCCAGGACCAGGGTGACGACCGTGCCGGACTCGCCCGCGCGGGCCGTACGGCCGCCGCGGTGCAGGTAGTCCTTGTGGTCCGTCGGCGGGTCGATGTTCACGACCATGTCGAGACCGTCGATGTGGATGCCGCGGGCCGCCACGTTGGTGGCGACCAGCACGTTGACCTCACCGGTGCGGAACTGCTCCAGGGTGCGGTTGCGCTGCGGCTGGGACTTGCCGCCGTGCAGGGCCGCGGCGCGGACGCCGCTGGACAGCAGCTTCTTGGTGAGGCGGTCGGCGGTGTGCTTCATCCCGACGAACATGATGGTCCGGCCGTCGCGGGCGGCGATGTGGACGGTGGCGTCCATCTTCCCGGCGTCCGAGACGTGCAGCAGGTGGTGCTCCATCGTGGTGACCGCGCCGGCCGACGGGTCGACCGAGTGGGTGACCGGGTCGTTGAGGAACTGCCGGACCAGCCGGTCGACGTTGCGGTCGAGGGTGGCCGAGAACAGCATCCGCTGCCCGCCGGGCTTGACCTGGTCGAGCAGCCGGGTCACCTGCGGGAGGAAGCCCATGTCGGCCATCTGGTCGGCCTCGTCCAGCACCGTGACGCCGACGCCGTCGAGCCGTACGGCGCCGCGGTCGATCAGGTCGGCGAGCCGGCCGGGGGTCGCGATGACGACCTCGCAGCCCCGGCTGATCGAGGAGGCCTGCCGGCCGATGGACATGCCGCCCACGACCGTGGTGAGGCGGATCCGCACGGCGTTGGCGTACGGCATGAGCGCGTCGGTGACCTGCTGGGCGAGCTCGCGGGTCGGCACCAGCACCAGGGCCAGCGGCTTACCGGGTTCGGCCCGCTTCCCGGTGATCTGGGAGAGCACGGCGAGCCCGAAGGCGAGCGTCTTGCCGGAGCCGGTGCGGCCGCGGCCGAGCACGTCACGGCCGGCGAGCGCGTTGGGCAGCGTCGCGGCCTGGATCGGGAACGGCGCGGTCAGGCCCTGTGCCGCGAGGGTCGCCAGCAGCGGGGCCGGCATGTTCATCGCGGCGAACTCCTCGACCGGGGGGAGCGGCGGCACGGTGTTGACCGGCATCGCGAACTCGGTGGTCCGGGAGACGGGCTGGCTCCTGCGGTTGGAGCCGGAATTGGAGCGGTGTGTCCTGCGCTGGGGTGCACGGGTCATGGAATCGACCTTCCTCGAGGCGGCACGTATCGAGGAGGCAAATCCAAGTACGAACCAGGTGTGGAGCAGAGAGCCCGCGGGGGCTCGAAATCACTGAGAGTTCGAGCCCCCGGGGGAGGTGAAGCAATCAGGCGGGAACGATGTTCTCCGCCTGCGGGCCCTTCTGGCCCTGGGTGATGTCGAAGGAAACCTTCTGGCCCTCCTGCAGCTCGCGGAAGCCCTGGGCGGCGATGTTCGAGTAGTGGGCGAAGACGTCAGCGCCGCCGCCGTCCTGCTCGATGAAGCCGAAGCCCTTTTCCGCGTTGAACCACTTCACGGTGCCAGTAGCCACGTTTTGAATCTCCTTGGAGGCATGCGTGGAGCCCGCACTTTACGAGCTCCCAGAGTTGTGGAGATGACCCCGCCAGGAAGAACCTGTCAAACAAAAATGCGCCGCCGCAAGCCAGATGCCATGCGGGGCGCATAAGAAGTTTATGGGAACCACAACTACAACTAGTGACTACTGTAGCACCTGGTTTCACGAAAAGCGACCGGAGTGACCGAAGCCACCGCGGCCCCCCGCGGCGGAGCGGGCCGCCGGCCGCCGTTCAGAGGGAGCGGAGACCGTCGAGAACCTCCTGGATCACCTGGAGGTCGGCCACCGCGTTCGGAGAGGGCTCCCGGCTCACGCTGATCATTCCCCGGTGCCGCAGATCGCCCAGAAGGACCCTGGTCACGCCCAGAGGGAGACCCGCGTCGGAGGCCAGGTCCACCACGACGGCGGGACTCCGGCACAGGGTGAGGAGGAGCAGGCACTCCGGCTCCCCCGAGGACACCTCGGCGGGTTCCACCAGGGCCTGGACGACCGAGGTCAGGTGGAGGTGCTCGCCCTCCGGTTCGGTCCTGCCCCGGGTCAGGGCGTAGGGCCTGACGACGGGGGTCACACCCTCGTCGAGCCACGGGTCCCGCCGGTCGGCCATCAGCCTTCGCGGCCGGGGGCCGACATCGCACGGATCCCGGCCTGAAGGTGCGGGCCGATCCGTTTGACCAGCACGGTCATCTCGTAGGCGATCTGCCCGGCGTCGGCGTCGGCCGAGCACAGGACGGCGAGGCAGCTGCCGTCCCCGGCCGCCGTCACGAACAGGATCACCGACTCCATCTCGATGACGGTCTGCTGGATCCGGCCCCCGTCGAAGTGCCTTCCCGCCCCCCGCGCCAGGCCCTGAAGACCGGCCGCCAGCGCCGAGAGGTGTTCGGCGCCCTCCCGGTCCAGCCCCCGGGAGGCCGCCATGGTGATCCCGTCCCTGGAGAGGATCACCGACTGGCGCACCTCCGGAACGTTGGACACGAACTCGTCGAGCAGCCAGTTCAGCCTGCCGTCACCCGCTGTTGACATCACCACTCCGTGGGTTCCTGGTCTTCGGCCTCGGTCACGTCGGCCTCTCTTCCCTCGCGCCATCCCCGCTGTATGGCGGCCATGCGCGATCTCGCCTGCTCGGGCGACCTCCGCGCGTCGAAGGGCTCCTGGAGCGGGACCGGCTCGGGCCGGCCGCCGTCCCGAAGGCTCGACGCCATGTTCGTCCCGCGCGTCCGGCGCGGGAGCCCCGCGTGGGTGTCCGGGTCCGCGGTGAGGACGGGCGCGCTCTCGTGCGGCGGGGCGCCGATGCGCCCGGTCCGGCCGGTGTCCGGGTCGGGCGGGGCGACCGACTGCGGCGGGTCCGTAAGGCCGGCGGCGCGGGAGGGCGAGAGCCGGCCCTGCCCGCCCGTCCGGAGACCTCCCGGATGAACGGCCCGCGCGGCTTCGGCCGCTTCCTCCGGCGGCACGAGGACCTCGTGGGGGATCAGGACGATCGCGGTCACCCCGCCGAACGGCGAGGGACGCAGCATGACCTTGATCCCCTGCCGGGCGGCCAGCCTCGCGGCCACGAAGAGCCCCAGCTGGTCGGTGTCGGCGAAGCCGGGTTCGGGCGGGTCGGCCAGCATCGCGTTGAACCGCTCGTACGCCTCGCCCGTCATGCCCAGGCCGCGGTCCTCGATCTCCACCACGCACCCGTTGCCGGCCGGCCCCGCGGAGACGACGACCTCGGTGGCCGGAGGAGAGAAGGAGGCGGCGTTCTCGATGAGCTCGGCGAGCAGGTGGATGACGTCCGTCGCGGCGGAGCCGGTCACGCCGTCCTCGCTGGTCGTGGTGACCGAGACCCGGGTGTACTGCTCGATCTCGGCGACCGCCGCGCGCAGGACGTCGATCATCCGGATCGGGTGCTTCCAGCCTCTGACCGGCGCCGTGCCGGACAGGATGATGAGGCTTTCGGCGTGCCGGCGCATGCGGGTGGTGAGGTGGTCCAGTTTGAACAGCTCGGCCAGGTCGCCGGCCTCGGCGCGGCTCTCCAGCCGGTCGAGCATGAGCAGCTGGCGGTGCAGCAGGGAGTGGTTCCTGCGGGCGATGTTCTCGAAGATCCGGCCGGCGCCCCGCCGGAGTTCGGCTTCGCCGACCGCCGCGGCGACGGCGGTCCGCTGGGTGGCGGCGAAGGCCTCGGAGACCTCGTCGACCTCCTTGATCTCGCTGCCGCGCCGCAGGGGCGTCTCCTCGGCGAGGTCGACCCGCTCGCCGGAGCGGAGACGGGCGACGATGTCCGGCAGCCGGCCGTCCGCCAGTTCCCGGGCGTCGTCCCTGAGCCGGAGGAGCTCCCCGAGCATGGACCGGGCGAACCTGATCGAAAGGAAGATCGAGAGCACGACGGCGAGGAGTCCCCCGCCGCCGATCAGGCCGGCCCGCAGAAAGAGGCTCCTGCCGAGGTCCTCGCCCTCCTGATCGGTCTGCTCGGCGGCCTTGTAGTGGGCGGCGCCGATGATGGTGAACGCGGCCTCGGCCGCCTGGCCCCATTCGTCGGGGCCGAACGGCATCTGACCGCTCGGCGTCTTGACGACGAGGTCCTCCAGCGCGCGGAACCGCTGGTACTCCGGTCCGCTGAAGAGCTTCGCCAGGTGGCGTCCGTAGAGGTCGCCGGGCATCAGCGACCGCTGCAGGCTCCACAGCTCCCGCTGCTCGGCGACGGCCTGCGCGAAGGCGACCCATTCCTCGCGGCTCAGCCTGCCGCCGTTCAGGAAACCCGAGGCGACCAGCAGGTTCTCCCTGTTCATGCGCTCCAGGGCCCGGCCGCCGTCGATGGCCCCGCTGATGCTCTGGCTGAGGCGCCGGTCGGGGAAGACCACCGTCGAGTCGTACACGGAGGACAGGGCCGCGAAGATCGGGTCGAACTCGCGAATGATCTTGAGTCGGCTCGCCGTGAGCCGGTCCACGTCCCGCCTGATCTCCGTCAGGCGGGCGAGTTCGCGCAGGAGCGCGCCGGTGCGCGAGCTGAAGTTCTCCGCGTTCCCCATCGGCTTGGAGAGCCTCTCGGTGTCCGCCTTGTACCGGACGATGACGGCGTCGCTCCGCAGCCGCCGGGCCCTGAGGTCCTCGCCCTGGGAGTCCGGCGTCCCGAGGAAGACGACCGAGGCCAGGCGTTCGGCGCCCAGCTCCTGCGCCAGCAGTCCGTAGCTCTCGACGTACCGCCGGGTGTCGTCGGTCAGGATCCGGTTGCGCACGGCGTCCTGCGAGGCGTCGGCCACCACGTAGCCCCACAGAAGGGTGAGCGAGGTGAGAGGGATCAGGAGGAGCGGGACGATCCTCGCTCTCAGGGACCGGCTGCGGGGCGGGCTGCTCATGGCACTCCGTGACGACGGAATCTCGACTGTGCGGAACGGGTCCTCGGTTCTCGACTCTGGACACGGGCCGGAGAAACGGAGACCGAGACTAGCCAGGAAACCTGTGAAAATCCATGCGAACTACGACAAATCTAACGAATTCAGAAAACGCTTCCGGCGCATACAAGATCACATCCGGAACGTTTTGGAATGTTCCACATTCGATCGATGCAGTTCGCCTTCACGGCCGGGGAGAACCCGGCAAGCGCCCGGATCTGCCGGGATTCCCGCACAGCCGCCGGTACGGCCCGCCGGACCGTCGCCATCACACTGGTGGAAGGTCGCGGATATCCCTTCCGGCGCATTTCAAACCCTGAGAGTCCTTTCGATCCCAGAACCCACTCCTCCTCGGAGAACACCAGAAAGAGCTGCTGAAATTTTGGACAAAAGGCAATATGGCCTTCCATTTGACCAACAATAGAACATTCACAACATTTCCCAATACCCAATGTCGGACATCAGCCAATTAGCCTCGGTATCGAATGGCAGAAGGAAGCCATTCGGTCACATCCTCACCCTGGAGGTAGGCATGATCAGAAAGACGCTGGGCGTCACCGCCCTCGGCGTGGCCCTGCTCGGCGCTCCCGCGATCGCGACTTCGGCGGAGGCTGAAACCGTCACGAACGTCACCGCGGCGGCCCAGGCCGGCGGCGGCTGGTGGTGGGACGACTGCGACGACTGGGGCTGGGGCTGGGGCGGCGGCTGGTGGTGAGCCGACCCTGAGCATTACCCCTATGGCAGATGCTGAGAACGCGTGCTGACATCTGCTGCGAAGCCGGCCCGAGGTCGCCACAGGTGCCGTCAGATTCAGCCCTGAGGCACCTCGGGCCGGTGGGAATGACTCGAAAACCGAGCCTTCGGAAATCGCCCCCGCCACGGACTCAATGCCGGAATGGCTAGGCCACGGCAGTCGTCCGCCCCCCGAAAGCACCGGCCGCACCGGAACCGGGATCAGCCGCGCGCCCGTCGCATGACCTCCGACAGCACGCCGCTTTCGACCCACGAGGTCTTCCGACTCAACCCCGAACCGGTTCTGCAGCGCTGGACTCGTCCGGTCCCTCCGACATGTCGGCTACGTGAGCTCGACCAGACCTGGAAACGTTCAAGGACCAGCGCGACCGGCTGCACGCCGTCGCCTACCGCATGCTCGAATCGCACACCGACACCGAGGACGTGGTCCAAGCGGCCCGGTTGCGGTTCTCAGGCGTCCTACGACGACCGGCTCCCCCGAGCTCGTGGTGACGGTCGACGACGTGGAGCTCACCGACTCGATCGGGCTCGCGCTCCCCACCGTCCCGGACTCACTCAAGCCGGGCGAGCGGCTGGCTTTCGTGCTGCACGAGCTGTTCGCGGTGCTGTCCGACGAGATCGGCCGGATCCTCGACAGGTCCACCGCCGCCAAGATGCTCGCCAGCCGTGCCCGCCGCAAGGTACAGGTGTCGAAGCGGCCGACGGCCGACGCGCACGAGCAACGAGAAGCGGTTCAGGCGTTCCTGGCGGAGGCTCGCCACAGCGACACGATAGACGCCACTATGGCAAGTATCGGGACGCTTGTCGTGCCGCATTCGAAGCACCGACAGCCCCAAGCGGAAGGGAACCCCTATGGCGCTGCCTGACGGCCTCGGCACTTTGTTCCTCGACGGCGGTATAGGGCGAACTCTCAATGTCCCGCTGCCCTCAGGCGAATTGGCGAACGACGAAGACTGGGACCGTCCAGGCTGGTGGGAGAGCCACGAACCGGTCTCCGCCGAGCTGTGGACCGCGTTGCGGATCGCTCATCCCCGATCCGGTCTATGGCCGCTGATCCTGTCCGAGGAGATCATTCCCGATGCCGGGGAGGACGACGAGGCATACCGCGACCCCGCCCGGATAGACGCCTTCGACCTCGACGCCCATCTCACCGGCGAATGGCGTTGGCATGAAGAAGCCGACCGTGTGGCAGGCCAACCGTTCCGGACATGGCCGGGCCTGGCACCGCCCGCACCCCGGTCCAAGGATCCCGGCCTCCACGCCGACCAGATCGTTCGGAACCTCACCGGCGAGAGCCACCTGGCCCTGGTGCCGGCCGCCCGCGGCGCAGACGTCCTGACCGTCACAGGATGGACCGGCTCCTGCAATTACGGCGGCGACACAGCACCTCTTTCCGCTCTCCTACGCACCTGGGAAGACCGCTTCGGAGCCACCGTCGTCTCCATCGACATCGGCGATCTCTGGGTAGCCGTGGCCGCACCCCCGCAGAGCATGGAAGACGCCATGCTCCTGGCCGCCGAACATCTGTCCTTCTGCTCGAGCAACATTTCCTACGCCCCCAACGGCTTCCCCGACTACGCCCGAAAGCTGCTCACCCAAGACGTCTGGCACTTCTGGTGGGACTGACGTCTGCCGAGTGCCTGAAGGAGCGAAAGGTCGAGCAGGAAGATGCAGCACTCACGCCATCCCTGTCTCCGCACGACCGGAGTCGGCCGTACGCCGTCTGCCGAAGACGCCCGGCAGAGCCTTGAACGTAGGCTGGGCGGGTGAGTCGGCGGAGCCCCCAGGAGAAGAAGCGTCTCAGCTACGCTCGCGATCGCCGCAACGCCTACGGCGAGAACGACAAGAGTTCTCGTTCCGCCGTCCGCCTCAACAAACGCTTCCCCCAGCGGTCCAACCGCCACCGCGCCCGTCAGGACCTGCGCGCTGCGATCGGCGTCCTCGACCCGGAGCACGCCTCCCTTGCCGAGACCGTCCTGCTGTCCCGGCGCCCGAAGACGTGGCGCAAGGTCCCCGATCGGCCTCTCGGCGATCACCTCGAAGCCGGCCTCGCCCGACGTATCCGCGTCGATCCCAGTGACACCGTCTCAGCCTCCCGGCTCGCCGGCGTCCGCGCCCGCCGCCGCTGACAGGACGCTCGACGCGTTCGTCCGCGCGAACGGCGGGATGGTGTGTTCGGGCTCGTCCGCCTCCTTCGCCGCCCGCCGGGTCACTCGCCCACGCGGATATCCAGTGGCCGATCGACAGCGGACCATCCAGATCGGAAGCGTCTTTCCGACCGGCCCCCGAGATTATGGAGCGGTCCATTATCGGCCGCCTCCAAGATTTGTCACCCCAGTGAGCAATAAACCTGCGCAAAAAGCAATGGGTTACATATGCGGCCCGTTTCGTATGAAAATACGGGTCGGGCAGGCAGCCCGGGACGAGCCGCCCCGTCCGACCATGTCGAGGTTCCCTTCAGCCGAACGACTCCGACAGGGCCGTCCGCTGCCGCCCGGTTCTCGCACCTCACCCACCAGGGCATCCACGGCCTCGGCGCAGTCCCTCCGTTTCGCCGACCTCAGCCGAGCCGACGATCGCAGGGCCTGCACCGGCCGGGACGGGTTTCATCTCGCGCGCCGACGCGACCGTCACAATACCGAAATGGCCGGTTCTGGGGATTCGGCGAGTTGATAATGCTCCTGGAGTAACCGGCTTGATGAAAGGTGCGGCAGATGAAGCCCGGGGTGGAAGTGGCTGGGCGGTACCGGTTGGAGCACAGGCTGGGGGCGGGGAGTTTCGGGGAGGTGTGGCGGGCGGTCGATGTCCTGCGGGAGCGGCCGGTGGCGGTGAAGTTCCTGCATCGGGAGGTTGCGGACAACCGGTCGGTAATGCTTTCGAAATTCCGGCAGGAGGCGAAAATCGCCGCCCGGTTGGAGCACCCGGGGATCACCCGGGTGGATGACTTCGGGACCGATCAGGGCCGTTGGTTTCTGGTGATGGAGTTCCTGGACGGCCGGGACCTGGCGGAGGTGATCGCGGAGCACCCCGGCGGGCTTCCGTTGAACCGGGCACTGGAGTTGTCCATCGGCCTGGTGGAGGGTTTGGCGGCGGCACACAGGTTCGGAGTGGTGCATCGCGATCTGAAACCGGCGAACGTGATGGTGCTGCCGGATGACCGGGTGAAGATCTGTGATTTCGGGATCGCACGTCTTGCCGACGCCTCGACCATGCAGACATTGACGGGCCGCAGGGCGGGAACTCCCGCGTTCATGGCACCTGAGCAGTGGCTGGGACAGGACGTCGATCACCGTACGGACCTGTACGCGGTGGGCGGAATCGTGTTCGCCCTGCTGGCCGGTCGTCCTCCTTTCGCCGCGGAGAGTTCCCAGGCGTTGATGGGGCAGCACCTGAACATGCGGGCTCCGCGCGTTCGCAGCCGACGCTCTGAGACACCACCCGCGCTGGGGCGCCTGGTCGGAGAACTCCTCGCGAAGAAACCCGGCGACAGACCCGCCGAGACCGCAGAAGTCCTGTCCCGCCTGGAGCACATCCGCACCGGCCTCACACCACCGGCCTCCCAGAAGCATGATCCGGCAGCGCCGACTCCGCAGCCTGAACCGGTCCCCCGGCCTTCCCGCAGCGAAACGACCGGGGTCAGACCGGGGTGGCGGACATCCCTGCCGCCTCTGCCGCGCCGTGCCTTCCTGGCGCTGGCCGGGACCGCTGTGACCGTGACGGCCGTAACCGTTGTTCCCTCACTGCTCGACGGGGGCCCCGCCAACAGCGGCAAGCCACCACCCCCAGGAAATTCAACGGCGCCCGAAGCGTTCGGCGAGATCCGTCTTGTCGAAACTCTCACCGGCCACAAAAAGGCCCTCTGGGGGGCGGCGTTCAGTCCGGACGGCTCCATCCTCGCCACCGCAGGCTATGACCACACCGCGAAATTGTGGAATGCCGAGACCGGTGCGCACATCGCCACTCTCACCGGCCCCGAGAACACCGTTATGGAGATTGGATTCAGCCCGGACAGTTCCATCCTCGTCACCGCCGGCGACCGCATGGCGAAGCTGTGGAATGCCAAGACCGGTGCACTCATCACCACCCTCACCGGCCACCAGGGCTACATCACACAGGCGAAGTTCAACTCGGACAGTTCTACCCTGGCCACCACCGGCGACCGCATGGCGAAACTGTGGGATGCCAAGACCGGTGCACTCATCACCACCCTCAACGGCTACGATGACCCCATTTCAGCGGTGGTGTTCAGCCGGGACGGCTCGACCCTCGCCACCGCCGGTGAGCACGCGGCGAAGCTGTGGAATGCCAAGACCGGGGCTCCCGTCACCACCCTCACCGGCCACCAGGGCTACGTCACGCAGATAAATTTCAGCCCGGACGGCTCTACCCTCGCCACCGTCGGCTCTGATCACACCGTGAAGCTGTGGAATGCCAAGACCCGCGATCCCATCACCACTCTCACCGGCCACAAAGGCTACGTCACGCAGATAAATTTCAGCCCGGACGGCTCTACCCTCGCCACCGTCGGCTCTGATCACACCGTGAAGCTGTGGAATGCCAAGACCGGGGCTCCCATCACCACCATCAACAGCCAAAAGAAAACCGTTGCGCGGGTGGCCTTCAGCTCGGATGGCTCGACTCTCGCCATCGTCGGCGACGACACCATAAAATTGTGGAATGCCAAGGCCGACGCGCCCATCACCACCATCAACGGGCACTCGGACACCGGCGGTAACGTGGTCTTCAACCTGAATGGTTCCACCCTCGCCACCACCGGACCTGATTACACCGTGAAATTGTGGAATGCCGAGACCGGGGCTCCCGTCACCACCCTCACCGGCCACAAGTACATCGTCAATGCGGTGGAGTTCGGCCCCGACGGCTCGACCATCGTCACCGTCGGCTCCGACCGCACCGCGAAGCTGTGGAGAACCTGATCGGAGCACCCGGCCCGGATCGCCTCAGCCTCTGGTGGCCCAGGTTCCACAAGACGGGTCGCCCTGGTTTCAGGGGCCTGCGAGCGGACGAACGAAAAGCCCCGTCAGCGGCGCCGCCAGGTACTCCTCGCCCTCGAACCACGCTGAGTTCACGAGAGCCGGTCAGGCGTTCGCGCGTGACAGGTGGTCAGGGAGGTCGGTGAGCCGTTCGATGCGAAGCACCGTCTCGTCCGCCGTCGGTGACGGTCCACCGGTGACGAAGTCGACGCCGCGGTCCAGCCAGATGCCGGTGAGCCCGGCGAGGGCGGCCGCGTTCACGTCGCTTCCCAGCATGTCGCCTACGTTGACCGCCTGCGCGGGGTCCGTCCGCATCCACCGGCAGGCGGTGGCGTAGGCGACGGGCTTGGCCGCACCGAGCTCGGTCGGGGTCAGGACGGCTTCGAAGTACTCCAGGAAGCCGAAGCGGGCGAGCTTGGCGCGCTGCTGCCCGGGGTCCCCGTTGGTGAGAACGGCCAGACGCGGCCACCGGGGAAGCCTCTTCAGGTTCTCCAGGCAGGGCTGGACATCGGGATAGCACCGCCAGGACTCCTCGAACACGGCGAGGTAGCGCTCGGCGATCCAGGCGTCCAGAAGGTCGGGACTTTCCGGAACCGGCTCCCCGAGCATCGGCAGGAAGGAACGGACCCTGCGCCGGTGGTGCTCGGCGAAGGAGCACTGGCCGGTCAGGTATTCCCGCATGTGCCGCGCCTCCAGCATCCACCACGACGTCGCCAGTTCCTCCGGCGGAGCCGTCGCGTTCGGCGAGGCCCGGACGACCTGGCCGATCGCCTCCCAGACCGCGCTTCGATGATCTACCAGGGTGCCGTCCAAATCGAAGAAGACCACATCCGCCATAAGGCGATCATCTCGTGGCGTTCATTCCTGACGCGCCGGCCTTCTCCGGGGCCGAGGGCGGCCCCCTCCGATCGTGTCGAAGCACCTGCCGCCACCAAGAGGCCTCCGGAAATTCTCACTGCCCGGCCGCGCGCGCTTCTTCTCTCCGGTCGGCTTCCGCGGATTCGATCCGGTTCCGAGGTTATGGAGCGATCCATTATCGGCCGCCTCCAAAATTTGTCACCCAAGTGAGCAATAAACCTGCGCAAAAAGCAATGGGTTACATATGCGGCCCGTTTCGGATAAGAATATGGATCGGACGATCGGCTGAGGGGCGAGCCGTCCCGTCCGACCGCGCCGATCGTCGACGGCTCCTTCGTCGGCGGCCGAAATCCGCGGTGGGCGGGCCCTGCAGTCGTGTGAAAGGAATCCTGCATGAGCGTCCCGATCGCCCTGGCGTTCCTTTCGGGATGCCTGTACTACCTGGGTTTCGTCTTCTTCAAGAACGCGGCGGACGTCCTTCCGCCCCTGCGCGGCACCCGGCCCGGGCATTTCGCGGCGACCGTGGCGCGCAACGGCCGGTGGCTGGCCGGGGTCGCGCTCATGGGCGGCGGCGTGGTGGTCCAGGTGGTGGCGGCGCCGCGGTTGGAGCTTCCCGTCCTGGTCACCTCGCTGCTCGCGGGACTGGCCGCCCTCGTCGCCTTCTCACTCGCGGTGAGGCGTGAGCGCGTCGGCGGAGCCGAGGCCGCGTGGCTGACGGCGATGGCGGCGGGCGGCCTCCTCGTCTCCTGGTCCGATCCCGCGACGCCGACCGAAGTCTCCGGAGCGGCCCTCGCCCTGCTGGCCCTGCCCTCCCTCGCCCTGCCCGTGCTCCTGTTCACGCTCGGCGACACCAGGCCCGACGGCCGGCACGCCCGCCCCCTGACGGGCATCGCCTACGGCATCGGCGCGGGCGTCCTCGTCGGCTTCGCCGAACTCGCCTTCAACCTCCAGGCACGGGAGGGTTTCGGCGCCGACGCGTTCACCGGCCCCTTCATCCCCCTGTTCGTCGTCGGGGTCACCATCGGCCTCGCCCAACTCCAGATGGCGCTGCAGCGCTGCCGGCTGCTCACCGTGGTCTTCGTCGCGACGATCGTCGCCAAGGCCTACCTCGTCACCGGCTTCGGCCTCCTGGGCCTCCCCCGGCCAGGGTCGGCCTTCGCCGCCCCGGTGCTCCTGGCCGCCGGGCTCGTCCTCATCGCCGTCGCCCTCCTCCTGATCCCCCGCCACGAGCCCACCACCCGCCCGGCCCCCGCCCCCGATCCCCACCCGCACGGTGCGGCGGCCCCCCAGCCCCATGATGTTCGGCCGACGTACCCCCCGGCGCCGCGGCACCCGAACGCACCCCCGTACCTACGCTGACCACGGGCCACGGGTGCCGGGTCGGAGCGCACCCGCGGGTGCGGACTCCGATCAGCCACCGCCCCTCGGACGCATTCGCCGTCATGCCCGCACGGCGCCGCCCACAGCCCTACCGCGTCATCGATCCGGTATTCGAGCGGCTGATCCCCCATGAGGAAGACCTGGCGCATGTCCGCCTGAACGGATGAGTGAGCTCACCAGGTCCAGCACGCCGCGTAGCGCATCCGTGACCTCTCCGGTTGATCCCCCCTCGGTTTCGACGCACCTGCCTTCAGGACCAGCGCATCAACCGGGTGCCGCCGCGGCGGACCGCTCAGAAATCAGGTGCGTGCGGTCGGGACCGTCACCTACAGTGCCGGGCATGCGCGTCGTTTTCACCAAGGGCCCTGGCACGAGCTACGACATCGCCGTGTACCGCGAGACCGGCGCCGCGCTCGCTCCGCGCAACGGCCCTGGCGGACATCCCTATCTCCCGCATGACCTGGTGCACTTCCTCGTCGAAGCGGAGGCCGGTATCGAACTGGGGGTCTACGGGCGACTGGCCGCCGGCGACAACGGCTTGTTCTGGCCCGCCGACCCCGCAGAGCGCGCCAAGGCAGCCCGGCGCCGCAAGTCGAAGCGAGCGCAGTCCTCTCCCCAGGCGAAGGCCGACATGGCCAGATCCGAGAAGCTGGCAGGCATCGCCCTGCCCGTATGGGAAGTACAGCGCGGCCACGCGCAAGAACTCCCGGCATATGTGGCAAGGGAGGAGATCCCTCCGGTGATCGGCCGGATCGTATCCCGGTTCGATGAGTACGCCGACCGCTGGCACACGCTTCCAGTCGGAGGCTCACTGACCCTGACCTGGTGACACCGGCCGAATCCCCACGTCCGACCGCCACTCCATTCACTCACAGGGGACGACGGCCAGAACTCGCAGACCGCTGTCACCGCACAGGCGAACGAGGCAGCGGCGCGCTCGGAACGAGACCAAACCTCACCAATGAATTCTCGTCTTGCCAAAACCCCTCGTAGCCAACGGCGATACGGAAGAGGACGGACCGGGCCCGCGCTGTCAGCTCGGGAACCGTCACAGTCCACCCGGCCCACAACCCCTGACCTGCGAGCGGCTCCGTCCGCAAGTGACTCCTCTCGACCCTTGGCCGACGCCCGGGGCCGGGGGTTCGGGGTTCGGCCGCAGGACAGCCGTCACCGGATGCCGGAGCTTCCGGCCGGGAAACCCGGTGCGTCGAGTGCCGATGGCCCGACACGATGGACCGATGGGTGATGTGATGCCTGAACCGGCTGAGCTCGGGCAGGGCGAGGAGACACGAGATCCCCGGCTGGGGCGGGTGCTGCGGGAGGCCGCCACGCCCGGTCTGCTGGCCGCGCTCGCCGAGCGGCTGGCCCCCACGGATCTGCAGACGTTGCTGCTGGCGGTCTTCCGGCGCCGCGCGGCCGCCATCACCGCGGGGCGGCTGCTGCAGCAGTACGAAAGCAGCCGCTTCACCACCCCCTCCCCGCTGGCACCGCTCGATCTGGCACGCCTGGAGGTGCTGGCACACGAGCGGCTGGCCGAGCACGGTTTCACCGGAGTTGAACTGTCGCCGCTCGCCCCGCTGGGCACCAATTCCGCCATCGCGACCGTCGACCAGAACAAGGTCGTCACGACCGTCCGCAACACCGAGGCCATCGCGGACCCGACCAACGTCCTGGCCCTGGAATGCGCCGTCCGCCGCCGGCGACTGCTGCGCGCCGACACCCGCTCACGCCATCGCGTCCGACTCGGAGCGACCCATCGGGTGATCCGCGCCCAGGCCTTCCCCGCTCCGGACATGGCGGCACACTTCAAGCTCCTGGCCCTGTGCACGGCCGGACGCGACGAAGGCTCCTTCGACTTCGAGACCCAGACACTGACCGAGCAGATCCACCTGCACTTGGACGTGCTGGAACGCAGCCGCAGAACCGGCCGCCAAGACCACGAGCGGCCGACAGTGCGGGTCACCGTCACCGACCTCACCGGACACCAGCACGCGGCACTGTCCACCCGCGTGCTGGAACCCCTCGGTCAGGCCCACCCCGACACCGTGTTCGCCTTCGACCACGAACGCCCCACCGGCCGCGGCTACTACACCGGCGCCTGCTTCGAAATCCGCGCCACCACGCCTGAGGGCGACGACCTCGACATCGCCGACGGCGGATTCACCACCTGGACCGCCGACCTGCTCAGCAACGCCAAAGAACGCCTTCTGATCAGCGGCCTGGGCATCGAAAGACTCTGCGCCCGATTCCCGCACGACCCCCACCGACCGACCAAGTAGCCACCCGCACAGACCGACCCATGACAGCTCATCCTGGAAACGATCAAGACCAAGCTCCGGGTTCATGTCCTGACCTGCGGTCGAACCTATCCCCGAGTGGCCCTCATCGACCCCTGCTCACCCTGCCTGATGGCACGCGCTTAGGTCTTCCCTCTCTGCCGGACCGGTCACGGTGTTCCAGTTGCGGGCGGTGGCGTCGAGTCCGAGGCGGCGGCCGGCAGGCGGTTGCATCCAGGGTTTTCAGGAGGGTCGGGGGCCATGAGGTCAGAACAGGCCCGGCATGTACGGGGCGCCGTTGGCTCGCAGGCCGGTGGCCAGGGCCCTCGCCCTGGCCTCGCCACGCGGGTGACCTGCCTGCGCGGCCTTCCGAAAGTAGTCCTCCGCCTGTGTCAGCTCGTTTCTGTGTTCGCAGCGGACACCCAGGTTGAACAGCGAGTCCGCATTGCCGGCTTCGGCACCTTGCTTCCACCACTGGTCGGCCTCCTCTCGGCGACCGAGCTCGTAGAGGAAGCTGCCCAAATTGGTCATCGCACGGGCATCGCCTTCTTCGGCCGCGCGATGAAACCACTGTTCGGCCTCGGCCGGACGATCCAGTTCGCGTAGGGCGACGCCGAGGTCGGCCATCGAGGCCACATGGCCTGCCTCGGCCGCCCTTCGGAACTGCTCGGCTCCCTGGTCGACGTCCCCTCGCTTGACAAGGAGCAGGCCGAGGTTGTGCATGGCGTCCGCGTCGCCCTTCTCGGCCGCGGCCCGGAACCAGGCTTCCGCTTCCTCGGTCCGGCGCTGACCGGACAGGAGGATGCCCAGGTTGCCCATCCCGACCTTGCTGCCCGCCTCGGCGGCCGCCCGCCACCACCGCTCGGCCTCGTTCTCGTCCGTCTCGACTGCCAGGAGCCCGAGCTGGACCATGGCGTCGACGTGACCCGCCTCGCCCGCGGCCCGGTAGTGCTCTTCGGCCTCCCGGAGCCGTCCCTGTCGATCCAGCGACTCGGCCAACTCGAACCGGGCTTCCACGTCGTCCTTCAAAAGGATCCCCCTTTGTGGCTTCTTCCATGATCAGACGACACGAGGCAGCACCGGGTTCAGGCATCGGCACCCAGCGGCTCATCCCGGCCCGCAGCGCCTCGGCGTGCACGGGCGCGTAGAACCGATAGCCGTGCTCGCTGCCCGGCCGCGGACGGGATTCCGTTCTCCTCATCGTCGTGGACGGCCTGCGGGGAGGTCCCGTGCTCCCCGGCCAGGTCGACGGGGCGGAGTCCGCGTTCTCCATCCGGAGCCTCGGGTGGGTTCCAACGGCGGGGTCGAAGGTACGAGAGACCACTCTCAAGGGAAGAGCACCTGAGTCATTAGGTGTTGGACATTAGTGTGCGGCGCACTGTATGGTGTTGGACATGCCCCTAGAGGAACTGATCCGGGCCCAGGCCCAGGAGCTGCGCCGCGGCACCGTCGTGCTGGCCTGCCTGGCACTGCTCGAGGAGCCGCAGTACGGCTACGCGCTGCTGGAAACGCTGAACGACGCGGGAGTCGCCGTCGACGGCAACACCCTCTACCCGCTGCTGCGCAGGCTGGAGAAGCAGGGGCTGCTCACCAGCGAGTGGAACACCGACGAGTCCCGGCCGCGGAAGTTCTACCGGGTCAGCCCCGAGGGCTCCCGAGTGCGGGCAGGCCTGGTGGACGAATGGCACGACCTCGTCGCCTCGATCTCACGACTGACAGAAGAGAAGGCATGAACGCGAACACCCTGACCGAGCGCTACGTACACGAGGTCGTCCGACGGATCCCCACCGACCAGCGCGACGACGTCGCCGACGAACTGCGCGCCGTGATCGTCGACACCGTCGAAGCGCGCGGTGCGAGCGAACACGAGGTGCTCACCGAGATGGGCGACCCGATCCGCCTCGCCGCCCGCTACGCGGACCGGCCGCTCGCGCTGATCGGCCCCGGCCTCTACCCGGCGTACGCCCGGACGCTGAAGGTCCTGCTGGCCGGCGTGCTGCCGGTGGTCGTCGCCGCGTCCATGGCGGTCGAGGTCCTCGACGGCGGCGGCGTCGCCTCGGCGATCGGCAGCGGCATCGGCGCGCTACTCGCCGTCGGCGCCCAGATGATCGCCTGGCTCACCGCGGTCTTCGCCGTGGTGGAGCGCTCCCGCTCCCTCGACCGCATGTTCCGCGGCACCGAGGGCTGGACGCCCGACGACCTGCCCGACGCCCCGCAGACGGAGAAAGCGGCCGGCGTCGGCACCCTCGCCTCCGCCGCGTTGAGCACACTGCTGCTCGCGCTGATCATCTGGCAGCACGTCGCCGAGCCCTACCGCGCGGACGGCGACCACATGCCGGTCCTCGACCCTGCCCTGTGGTCGGGCTGGATCTGGCCGATCCTCGCCGGCCTCGCGGGCACCGCACTCTGCGAACTGGTCCGGGTCGCCGTGCACCGCTGGACCGTCCCCCTCGCCGCCGCCTACACCGCCGCCGAAGCCCTCTTCGCGTTCTCCCTGATCTGGGTCCTCCACAAGCAGGCGCTCTTCAACCCGGACTTCCTCGCCACCGTCAACGACGGCAAAGGCTGGACAGTCCCCGAAGCCCTCTACACCGGCACGATCCTGGTCGTCCTCGCCGTCAGCGTGACCGAAGTCGTCGGCTGCTTCCGCGAGACCCGCGAGACCCGCGACTGACGCGAAACCCGCGACCGACCTCCTTCAAGGACCCGCCCCCCGGCGGGTCCTGCCGCTTCCGGCGATGCGAGACGCAGTGCGCGTCCGCCTCGCCCTCCCCGGTCAGGGCGAGAAGGAGCATCAGGCCGTCGAAGCGCTACTCCACCCTGTTGGGGAGCATCGGGCGCTCACACGGACGTGAGGTCCGCGCACTCGCCACTCAGATGGCACCTGAAGCTGAGAACGCCATCAGCTGGTTTGAGGCGACGAGCCGGCCCGAAGGCCGTTCGTCCCGAACCGAGTTCCCCAGGATTCCCACCAGGTCGTCACCTACTGAAGAGCTGTCCCCATCCATCTGAGGGTCGTAGCAGTGAAGTCCGAGCCGTACCGCGGTCCGGACGGCGGAGACGGACACCTCTTCCGCGCGGCTGCCCGCCCTCAGCGAGGGAAGCGAATGACGGTCAGGGTGGTGGAGCGCTGGACGCCCCAGACGGTCTTCGTGCCGGGCAAGCGGCGGAGCGCGATGACGCGGTGAGGGGCGGTGCGGATGGTCCAGCGGCCCGCCGCGTAGTGGAGTTGCCGGGTGCCCGTGCTCGCCCAGACGCCGCCCTTGCCGTCGGGTGGCGCGGTACGCCAGTCTCCACGCAATCCGGAGCGCTTCACTCCTCACACCTCCAGCAACCGCGCACACGCGCAATGCCGGGATACTGACGGCCTATGGTCATCGTCGAAGCCGTCCTGGAGACCTACGACGCGGTGGACTTCACGGCCTGGCCGATCACAGAGCCGTCGAGCGACCGCCTTCTCGTCCTCTCCGGCCGGATGTCCCCCGCCGACGTCGGAACGGCCATGGCCGTCATCTTCAGCTACAACCGCATCCCCCTTACCCACGCCGCCGACCTGACCGAGGCGCACCTGGAACAGCACCTCGCCGAAACAGAAGGACTGATCGCTCCGGGCGGGCTGCGCTTCCGCGACACCGCCACCAACGCCAGCGTCCCGCCCGGTTGCTGCTTCGGCCTGGAGAACTGGCGGGAATGGTGGAACGTGGCCCACGGGCAACAACCTTGGCTCGGCCACGACCCCGCGACGCACATCACCCATGCGGGTCACGTCATCCGGCTCCAGCAGGACGATGAGGGCTCCCCGTCCATCGAGATCACCCGCGGCGAGCTCTCAAGCCTGCTCACCACAGCCCAACAGCACCTCTCCGGGTTCCTCGACCTCGCCCGGAAATGGGCTGCAACCAATACCCCGGGGCCGGCCGACCGGCTCATCTCAGCCCTCGACCGATACTTCGTGATCAATGCGACGGAGTAGGCGAACGCCGAGGTCATGACCACTTCGATGCGAACCCGGGTGGGACGCATCGCCCTCGATCAACGGGTGCCGTCAGGTGCCACGGCGGCGACGTCCGTTGATCTCGGCTGCGCTCCCAGGCCAGCGGGTCCGCCGACTTCTCGCCGACTCGGCTCGCCCGTCCCAGAGGGGAGGACGATCACCACCAGAGCGCCTGAAAGCGCTGCGCCCGGTCACTGTAGGCGCTCCAGGAGAACCACGGGGATCTCACGGGTGGTCTGCTCCTGATAAGCCGCGTACTCCGGCTTGGCCGACACCATCAGGCGCCATAGAGGCGGACGCTCCGCAGTCCCGGCCGGACGCGCTCGTGCGGTGAAGGTCTCCGTACCGACCTGCACGGTGACGCACGGATCGGCGAGCAGGTTCAGATACCAGGCCGGATGGCGGTCCGCGCCGCGGTCGGAGGCCACCAGGATGTAGCGGTCGCCGTCGACTCCGTAGACCAGCGCGGTGCGGCGCAGTTCACCGGTTCTCCGGCCCCGGGTCGTCAGCAGCAGATCGTTCACGCCTGGCCGCGGCCGACCGCCGGTTTCCTGGAAACGACGGATGTGCTCGGCGACCCAGGGGTTCGGACTGTCGTGGACCTCGGGCATCACGCCTCCCGGATGCTGACGGCGGCACGGCGGTGATGAGGAGCCTCGATCTCGTCGAGCAACGCCACCGCGAAGTCCGCGTACGTGATCCTGCTGGCCGGGTCCGCATGGTCGGCGATCCGGTACCGGCCGGTGCGTGTTCCGGCATGGTCGAAGTCGCCTGCCGGAGCGACGTACGCCCAGTCGAAGTCGCATTCCTGAAGCACGGCGAGACCTGCCGCGTGGCCGAGATAGAAGGCGCGGTACTCGTTGGGGTAGCCGGGCTCGTCCATCAGGGGAGCACCCGATGCCCCGGGCATGATCGATGCCAGGCCGACCACCGCCAGCCGGTGCACGCCCGCGTTCATCAGCCCGGTGGTCAGGGCGTGAGCCGACGCGGTGAAGAACTCGTGAGGCGGCGCGGACAGGTCCGCGGCGGCGCTGATGGCCGCGTCATGGCCTGCGGCCGCATGCGCGACGCTGGTCCCGTCCGTGACGTCGCCCGCCACCACGCGTACGTCAGTCAGATCGCTGTGGCTTGCGGGGTCACGCACCACGGCGGTGACCCGGTGCCCACGCCGGCGCGCCTCGGCGACGGCCTGCCCACCGGCTCTGCCGCCTGCGCCGAAGACCACGATGTTCATGATGAACCGCCTTTCACCAGGGCCGGATCCCGTCCGTCCGACCGCTTCACGGACCCTAACGAGGGCTGCGGTTACCGCTGGGATACCGGTTATCGTGAGGCCATGAGGGAACCCCTGCCCGCCGACATGTTCGACGAGCTGTGCCCGTCCTCGCTCAATCCGATCCGATTCGGCGACAAGTGGGCGGCACTCGTCATCCGTTGCCTCGAGCACGGTCCGCGCCGGTTCTCCGAGCTGCGCGTGCCGCTGAGTCGCGTGACCCCCAAAGTCCTCACCCAGTCGCTGCGCTCCCTCGAACGGGACGGTCTGGTCAAACGCACCGTCTACGCCGACGCCACCCCGCATGTCGAATACGAGCTGACCCCGCTCGGCCGTAGCATGCTGGGACCGATGGCGACCGCCTGCGCCTGGGCGCAGGAACATTGGGACGAGCTGCTCGACGCCCGCGAGTCGTACGACGACGGCTCCCATCTCGACCGCACCGGCTGACGCGGTGAACCGCGGCCCGGATGTAAGCGCCGCCTCGCCTGCACAGCACGCCCATCCACCCACCGCGAGGATCCACGGCGGACACCGCCGCCTTCCCGCCGGGACTTGTGCGGCCCTCTTCGGGAGGCGAACCGGTGACGACCCCTGAACACCGGAAAGCCCAGCTCAATGTTCTGGAACCAGGCCTTTCGATCTGGTGGAGATGAGGGATTCGAACCCCTGGCCCCTTCGATGCGGAGCATCGTCGCCAAGATCTCCAGTAGGCCCGAGCCCCCCTTGACCAGCCCTGCAGCTTCCTCCACGTCCGGCGGCGTCCACCCTCGTCCGCCTCAAAGTGCCATCATCGGGCTGTGACGGATCACGACGAGTTGCTGAGGCGGGTCGCCGAGCGGGCGGTTCAGGAGTCCGGTGGCACGCTTCCCCGTGCCACCGCGGAACAGATCAAAGAAGCCGAGGCAGCGCTCGGTTTCCCCTTGCCTCCGCTGCTGTCACGGCTCTATCAGGAAGTCGGCAACGGCGGGTTCGGGCCTGAGTACCAGCTCCTGCCCTTGATCGGGGAAGGCCGCACCGCCGTCAGCGACTACCAGGCCGAGCACGTTCCCGGCCAGTGGCCGACCGGTGTCCTCCCCATCCTCGACTGGGGCTGCGCCATGTACGCGGCGGTCGACTGCACCGACGCCCGAGCACCCGTCCTGCTCTTCGAGCCCAACGCCGTAGAAGACGACTGGAGCGCCGCTTGGTTCCAGGACGCCGACAGCCTCTCCGACTGGCTACAGGCCTGGCTCTCGGGAACCGGCTGGTACGAAGAAGAAGCCACGATGAGCGAGAATCCCCCAGAGCCACAGCCATGGCCCCAAGCCGAGCAGCGACTGAGCTGAAGACAGCCAACCGCACCGGCCGCGCCCAAAAGCCAACCAGATGATCAAAACCCGGATACGGGGATCACACCTCTGGCCCAGGGCTTCACCATGAAGCCGACGACGAGAAGGGACTGTTCAGTTCACTGAACAATCCCCTCAGAAACGATCAAGGCCCAGTTCGGGATCATGCTCCTGAGTTGGGCCTTCACTATGAGAGCGGATGACGGGATCGAACCCGCGCTGTCGGCTTGGGAATCTCCTTGCCCCACCGACACCAGCACCCTGACCAGCGGAACCGACTCGCCTCGAGTGATCCCTGCCCCCTTGCTCACCTTTCACCAGGTACGCGCGATTGAGTTCTTGGATTGCCGGGATCAGGTGGGGTCGGTGAACCAGAGGTGGGCTGCGGCGTCGCGGGCGACGAGGAAGCCGGCGATGGCCAGGATCCAGCCGGTGGCTCCCGCGGCGTGGGCGGTGAGCCAGGCACCGAGCCTGTGCAGGAGCGGTTCGACGCGATGGGCCGCGATGACGCGGGCGAGGAGCAGGAGGGCCGCGGGGAACACCATGACCAGGCAGTAGCCCGCCAGGAGAATCGCGCTGAGCGGGGCACCGAGGTCCGAGGAGCCGAGCATCGCGATCGCGCCGAGGTAGGGCAGCATCGTGGCGACCTCGGCGAGCGCCGCAAGCAGAGCGAGTCCGACCAGCGGACCGACCGAGGGAGAACCCGTCGCAACGCGCTCCCGTCGGCGAGAAGCGCCGCCTTGCCCGTCGAAACGGAAGCTCAGCGCGAAGAGGACGGCACCGACGGCGAGTTGGATCCACAACGCTGTTCGTTCGTCCAACGTGTCGCCGACCGCGGCGGCGATGGATGTAGCACCACCGAGGACGAGGAGGCCGACGGCGAAGTAGAAGATCCCGATGGTCGCCAGATAGACCAGGACGCGTCCGGCGCTGACACGGCCAGGAGCCAGCAGCAGCCACACAGGGATGAACAGCGTGCCAATGCTCATGCTGTCCAGCAGGGCGAGCCCTACCAGGGACGCCAGAAGAGAGGCGCTCATGCCCGCGATTCCGTTCCGTGGACGAAGATCCGATCGAGGTGGGCGCGGAGCAGATCATGGACCACCCGCACGGTGAAGACCTCGGGTTCGACGGCGCGCTGGACGGCGAGCCCGTCGGCGAGGACCGCAAGGGCGCGGGCTTCGGCGTCCACGTCGAGGCCCGCGGGAACGAGACCCTCGCTTCGGGCGGCCACCAGCGTGCTTCGGCAGTGCTCCCGGATTTCCCTCGCACCCGCGACGTGGACCAAGCGCAGCTCCGGATGGCACGCGGCCCGCGCGAGGAACGCCAGCCAGATCCGCCCCTCAGCCGTGCTCTCACCGCCGGCGCCCGCGACGACGCACATGGCGCGCAGTAGGCGGTCCTTGAGGCCCGCCGCAGCGGTCTCGGCCAGCGCCGCGGCCACGCGTGCCCTGAGCAGGTCGCCCTGATGGGCGACGGCGAACAGCAGCAGTTCGTCCTTGCTGCGGAAGTACGTCTGAACCAGCCCGGTCGAGGCGCCGAGCTCCCGTGCGATGCGCGGGATACTCGCCGCCTCCAGGCCTTCGGCCTCCACCACACGAAACAGCGCCTCGGCCACTTGGCGGCGGCGCTGGACGGGGTCCGCATGTCGTGGCACAACGTAACAATAAGACCTTAATTTTATCCGGTCAAACGCCACAGCGTCGGTCTTGAACTCCTCGGAGTAGACCTTCATCGCACATGGAACCCTCTCACCCCAAACCTCCCAGGATGCTCAAGGTGTCTGCACTGCGGAGAAGGCCCGCGTCGCCTTCACCGAAGGTAGCGACGGGATGATGATTCTCGGCCGCCCCAAGTCCCGCGCCGGGGGCCGGGTCGTCAGCATCCCTCACCCCCGTCCCCGATCTTCGGCATCACCTCGACCGAAGCGACCACCTGCGACCTGATGACCCGCATGGGCAACGACGACGAACGGGCCGCCCTCATCCACCAGCACGCGACCAACAAGGCGTACCAGGCGATCGCCCGCGGCCTCGACGAGCTGTCGAAGGCTCACCGACAGGACGGCGACGAAGACGGGCGGCGGGATCCTCGACTCCGGTCGGCCAATTGCACGGAAGATCGTCCAGACCCCAGAAACGATCAAGTCCCAGTTCGGGATCATGCTCCTGAGCTGGGCCTTCGCTATGAGAGCGGATGACAGGAATCGAACCCGCGCTATCAGCTTGGGAATCTCCTTGATCCCCCGACACCAGCGCCCCGACCTGCGAAACCGACTCCCCGCAAGTGACCCCTAGTCTCTCTTGATCGCCCGCTAATTGTCCGCGCCCAACCCTTCCCACCTGCCCGAGCACCGCATCTACAGCAACCCCGTTGTCCGCCGGCCGGAAGCCGCACACGATGTGGAGACACTCCCGAACCATGTGCGCTCCGAGGTCAAAGCCTCGCGCTCCTGCTCCACCTGTGCGTCCTCGTGTGTTGGGATGCGGCGCTGGGTGGGGTGCCTCGGAGATATCAGACCGCCTCGCCGTCTGGTTTCACGCTAATCATGATCGATTCCAGCCGCTCCTTCACGGAGGATGACGAGAGGGAGGCCAGGAGGGTTCGGCAGGCGTGTTGGACGGACTCGTCTCGGGAGACGTCGTGGAGGAAGGAGTCGCTGCGGTGGGGGCGGGCGAGTTCTTCGCGGAGTCGGGGAAGGGCGGGGGCCGCCGCCGGGCCCATGCGGGTGAGGCAGGCGAGGACGAAGACGGCGGTGGCGGGGTTCTCGTCCCAGGCGGTCAGCAGGATGGAGAGGACCGTGGGGTCTGCGGTGATGTCCCAGATGGCGGCTGCGGCGTGGATGCGGGTCCAGTCGTAGGAGGCGGTCAGCATGGTGCGGAGCAGGGGAATCGCGGGGGCTGCAGGAGTGCCGATGCGGCCCAGGGCCTCCGCGGCTTCACGCTGTGCATGGCTTTCGAGGAGAGCGGTCAGGATCGCGACCGGGACCGCCGGGGCAGTGGTGATCGCCCAAAGCGCTGACGCGGCGGACGCGCGGACGGCCGGATCATCGGCCGTGGTCAATGAGTGGATCAGAGGGAGTGCGGGGGCGGCCGCGGAGCCGAAGGAGGCGAGGGCGTTCAGGGCGTAGGCGGTGAGGTGGCACGATCGGTGATCGGCGGCGGTGGTGGCGATGTGGACGAGGACCGGGACGGCCGCCGGGTCGCCCAGCCGGGACAGGGCCGAGATCAGAGCGTTCGTGCTCATGTCCGACCACTCGGTGGAGAGGTCGGCACGGTACAGACGGCGGGTCAGCCGGGGCAGGAGGTCGGCGGCCGCTTCGGGCAGATGGCGGCTTGCCTGAACCGCGCGCCAGGCATCGGTGTCGCCGTCCAGGGCCGTCAGGAGCGGCGGTAGGGCTGCGGGATCGTTGAGTGTGGCCAGCGCCAGGACGGACTGCTGGTAGGCGCGGCGCGACCGGGGGTCGGGGTGCGTCCACGCGTCGGGTGTCTGGGCAGTGACGTAGGCGACGAGGGCCGGGCGGGCGGGTTCAGTGAGGGGAGCGAGCGCGGCGAGGGTCTCCGCCGATTCGGCGGTGGTATCGGGGGTGTCCGGGTCCACGAGGTCGGCGAGCAGACCGATCAGACGGGAGTGGTCGCCGCGCCAGGTCGAGATCAGTTCCCGTGCCATGCGTATCGCGTCGTGGCGGCTGCCCTGATGGGGGCTGGTCAGTTGTTCGGCGAGCAGGGCCGTGCGGTCGGACACCCGGGCATCGAGGAACTCGTGGAAGGTGCGCAGCAGCGGGGTGGTCAGCGCATGGAGCCGGCCCCACCGGTCGAGATCTTCGAAGGCGGCGACGATCTCCGGAGGTGCGTCCTGCTGCTGCTCATCCTTCGAAGCCGTACAGGCGCATTTGGGCCGGGGGCCTGACACGGGGTGGGAGATCTCGCGTAGCAGGCCGATCGCCGTTGGGACAGTCGTTGAATCGAGTAGCCCGGGAGCCACCCGGACGGCGTGAACGAGGGCGGCAAGCCGGACTTCCGGTTCCACTGTCGTGTCGTGGGACAGTGCCTTGAGCCAGAGTGTCACGGGCTCACAGGCCTCAAGCAGGCGCAGCGCAAGCGTGGCCATCGCCGCGACGACCACCAGGCGTTCCGCCGAGCCGTCCTCGGCGAGCAACCGCTCACGCAGAGCCGCGACGGCCAGATCCGCGTCGTCAACGAACAGGCCGAGTCCCTCGATCGCCCGGTGACGCACCCCTCGTTCGTTGTCTGCCGCATAAGCGAGGAAGGCCGCGGAGCGTGCGCGGAACGCCCGTGCGCACTGGTCGTGTCCCGAGTCCACGTACCCGAGCCCCTCCCCGTCCAGCGCGTGCTGCCCAATACTGACCAGTAGTCCGACGATCGAGGCGCGGTCGGGCATCACGGGATCGTCGGCCAGGGCAAACAGGAACGGCAGGCTCGCGATCGTGCTGTCGTACACGCCGCCCTGATGGTGGACGGCGCTGACGAAAGAGGACAAGGCCTCCCCACGGATCTTCGCGTCGGCCGAGGCCATGTCCGCCAGCCAGCCGGGGACATCATCGGCCTGGCCGTAGGCGTGAGACAGCTCAGACCAGGCGATTCCGCCGAATTCGTGGATCATGCCGGACACTGTGCCAGAGGACACGGGCACCGACGCCGAAGTTCAGAGAGCGTCCCAACCGGCCCGAACCCCGAACACCGACCTGCCCCTCAGCAGCTCCACCCTCACCGAAAGCGAACCGCCCCCGGTTGTTGGGGGCCACGGCGACAAACGGGTGACAAATGATCTTTGAAAAAGATCAAGGGCCCTGAGCTCGGGAAACATGGAGCGGATGACGGGATCGAACCCGCGCTATCAGCTTGGGAATCAAGCGGAGAGCCGCCCTCACAACCCCGGACCTGCGAGCGGCTCGGCCCGCAAGTGTCCCCTACTGGCCTCTGTTCACTCTGGCTAGTTGCACGGCGACCTGGCACACCTGCATGTCGGTCGGGTGCTGCTGCGCTGGGTCGTTCGTTGGTGCACACTGGGTGTATGAGGTACGCGGACAGGCGGACTTATGCGGTACCGGAGGACCTGGCCCAGTTGACCGGGCCCGTCTCCGGTGTTGTCGAGCTGCCTCGCCACCTCGACTGGTCCGAACAACACACCTATGACCTCGACGACCCGGCCCAACTCGGGCTGATGTACGAGCGGGTGATCCGGGAGGCTTCTTCCCTGGAGGATCTTGCCGCCTACCTCGACGCCCGGACCCTCGTCCGCTGCTGGGGACGCCTCTACCTGCCCGTACAGGTGCGCCGGCTCTGGGAGAGCAGGTGCCCGGCCCTGGTGGCGGCAGCGTAGTCGGAGATGGATCCTCTCCACGAACAGGTGACACGTATCGGCCTTGCCGCGACCGGCGAGTACGGGTTCGCGCTCGCCGGCGGCTACGCCGTTCAAGCACACGGCTTTCTCGACCGCGTCTCAGAGGACGTCGATCTGTTCACGGTGAACGAAGCGAGAGCCCAGTTTCAGGAGGCCGTCACGGCTGCGGTCGACGCCTACCGCCGCGAAGGCTTCGGTGTCAAAACGGCCCTGGCCGGGGACGGTTTCGTCCGGTTGCTGCTCACCTCACCCGACGGCCGTTCGGTGAAGGTGGAATTGGGCATCGACTGGCGGGCGCACGCCCCGGTCGCGCTGGCCGTAGGTCCCGTCCTGCATCCTGACGATGCTGTCGGCAATAAGGTCGCAGCGCTCTACGGCAGGGCGGAAGTACGTGATTTCGTCGATGTCGAGGCGATCCTCCGAAGCGGCCGCTACACGACTCATGACCTGCTGCGTCTCGCCGCCAACGCAGATCCAGGTTTCGAGCCCGAGATGTTCCTGCTCGCGCTCAACGCCCTCGACCGCCTTCCCGACCAGGCGTTCGCCGTCCACGGGCTCTCAACGGCCCGCACCCACGAACTTCGTCAACGCTTCAAAGCCTGGACGACCGAGATCGCCCGTTAATCGCCCGCGCCAGATCAACATCCCCAGAAACGATCAAGTCCCGGCTCCGGATCACTGTCCTGAGCTGGGCCTTCGCTATGAGAGCGGATGACGGGAATCGAACCCGCGCTATCAGCTTGGGAATCAAACGGTTCACCCTCGGCAGGGCCTCTGGACTGCAGAACAGGCCGTCTGCGAGTAACCCCTCTTGACCCTTGATCACCCTGGCTAATGGCACGCTAATGGCACGCGATCAAGCTCTCTAGCTGCGGCTCGGGCACCCCTCACGGCAACGCCCGGCAGTGCAGCAGTCTGGAAATCCGGTGGCAAGCCGACCCGGACCGCAGGGGCCGCCAGGCCCCGAGGACCGGAAGTGGCGCGGCAAGCCGATCGCCACAGCCTTCGCGGACTTCAGCCAAGCCAGCGATCGTAGGGCCTGCATCGTTGGAGACTGGCTTGGTAGCACCGTATGGGTACCGCTCGTCAGAGAACCTTATCCGCTGTAGCGGTTTGCGTTTCTCTGCTGTGTTTCCTCCAAGAGGTCTAGGAGCATCATGGCCCCTGGTGCTTCGTCTGCGTGCCTGGAGTCGATGGCTTGCCGATAGAGGATACGCGCGGCGTCTAGATCCCCCCGATCCTCCTCCAAGCAGCCTAGGAGGATCATGGCCCGCGGTGCGGCGTCTGCGTGTCCGGAGTCGATGACCTGCCGATAGAGAATG
>NZ_BAAATZ010000016.1:0-21465 GCF_039533685.1 Actinocorallia aurantiaca
TCGAAAACAAGATACAAGTCTCCAGCAAGGGAGAAGAAGTCTCTCTTCCATCCGGCAAGCACCCAATGTTCCCGAAAATATCTAGATAGAGTTTCGTTCCAATGCTCGTTTCCGGTGATGGGAAGTATTCTTTCAAAGGAACGAACATGCAGAGCTAGAGCTTGTGCGGCCTCAGCTTGCCGTTTAGCCGCGTTATGCCAGCGGATTTCCGTGAGGGCTTCTCTGGCCATAGGGTTGCCTTCGGCGAGAGAATCAAAGAAACGGGTGTCGGAATCCTGAATTGCAAGGTCAGCGTCTCTACTCATGGCTCTAAGTCGCTGATCTTCCGAAGCGTCTGTAAAGAACTTAAAACTCCATCCCCCGGCCTCCCGACCAGTGATTGCACGATGCCAGATCGCATGACCATTCATCATCTGCCATGATGTCCCACCTTTACTGAAGGTCGCTGCTTCGACCATCCCCAGGACCAGGTCTCTGGCCCATCTCTCAGGCGACTTACCATGCGCGCGAAAATTTCTTTTTCCGGTTGCACGCTTACCCGAAAGCTCTACTCGTGCGAGCACAAATTTAACATCAGCGCGAATTGAATTGACAAGATCCTCAAATTGAGAACTAATCTCATCGGGGAACTCAAAACCTTCGGTGGCTACGTTTAGGGTTCGGCTTGAAATTTCTGGCCATAGGCGATGCGAAAAGAACTGAACCTGACCGATCCGAAGGAAGCCTGATTCAATATCTGCTTCAGTGAAAACAAGCCAAGCAAATTCGGCGCCGTCATCTTGAGGGGAAAGAAAGATCCTTTGACACTTCTCTAGCCCTTCCTCATCGAGGGTAGTGATTATCTGGCGCTTCCTCCATTGCCAGTCGTGCCCAATTGCACCCTCTATCTCTTTAAGTTGAAGTGAGTGATTCAGAAGGACTTCTTCTTCTTTCCCTCTTTTTGCTGCGCTTATGAGATCATTCCAGGCAGCGGCCGAACACTCTTTGGTTCGCAACTGTTCGCGAAGGATTCTCGCAGCGCCCTTTAGACGAGCTGCACCGCTTCCGCTTTCAAGCAGATCGTGAAGATTTTTTAGCTCTTTCTGAAATTCTTGAAGTGCTGGGCTAATCTCTCTTTTAAGTGAGGGTCCAATCCTGGATAGGGACTCTTGGGCATCATTCTTGAGCGATCGTCGATCGTGCGGCTGAGGAGGGGCGTGTCCCGACTGAACTGCGCCACTCACAGCGATAACCTCGTCTAGCGCAGCAATTGGTCGCAACCAGAATGGCAACTCTTCTGGCTCAACTTCAAGCAACTGAGCAACGAGCGCCGGATAACCTGACCTACTTGTCATTAGATTAATTCTAATCATGGATCTTGTCCCACATTTTCGCCATCACCAATTAGAAGTGAATTATTTACTTATAGAACCTTATGGGGATTTGCTTGATGCTAGTTATGTCAGATATCGCGCTTATACCCTCATCCCGAGGTTAGGGTAGCAAGTTCGAGTTTGTGGCGCCCGCGTTTTTCCTAGGCACGCATGACAACAACCCTTTGTCATCTGTACTAGGACCAACCAGACTGAAGAAAGTTGCCTAGCCATACGAGAAGATCCGGTCCGGCCGGGCTGGGACCGGCCCGGAGAGGCCGCACGCCCGGCTCGGGCGGACCGGTCCCGGCCGCGAAGCGGGCGGGCTTGAACCCGTAAGGAAAGTTCTCATCGGGAGCGCTGCGGCCTCTTGTCGTGTCCCGGGAGACGCTTGACGGGTGCTTGTTCGGCTTAGCTGCCACGACCGCTCTTTGAGCAGGGATGTCGCGTCAGAGCGTGCACGCGTGGATGAAACGGTATCGGGCTGAGGGTCTGGCCCATCGGTCCAGGCGGCCGGTCTCCTCGCCGAACCGGATGCGACTCGGATCGAGGCGGTGACGTGTGGTCCGAATTGGACGGGCGGGCAGGTCAGAGGCCGTAGGAGCTGGTTTTCACGGTGCGGGTGAAGGTGCGCCATTGGGCTGGAGTGAGGAACAGGGGTGGGGTGGTCGGGTGCTTGGAGTCTCGGATGGCTATGGAGGGGCCCAGGCGGGTGAGTTCTACGCAGGAGCGGTCGTCGCCTGCGCCTGAGTGGGAGGACTTGCGCCAGGTGGTCAAGGGGACTCCAGGAGGGTGTGGAGGAGGGTTTTGGTGGCTGCTCGGGGGAGGGCGTCGGCGCCTATGTGGTCGAAGGCGATGGCGCAGGTGCGGACGCCGGAGGCTTCAGTGACCAGGCGGCCGCCTATGGCGGCGTCGGTGTAGGCGATGTCGCCGGAGGCGGTCGTCAGGATCTCGAAGGGGCCGTTGAGTCCGACGTGCAGGCCGCTCGACAGGGGGACGATCCTGATGATCGTGTTCGGGTGGTCGGTGGCGTCCAAGAGCTTGGAGAGCTGGCCTTGGGCGAAGGGCCTGGCCTTCAGACGTAGCAGGGCGTTCTCGTCTATCAGGACGGAGACGTGGGGCGGGTCGTCGCTCGTCAGGATCTGCTGGCGTCTCAGACGTGCGGCCACTTGCTCGTCCACCTGTGTCGATCGGCCTGCGGTGAGTACAGCGCGGGCGTACTCCTCTGTTTGGAGGAGTCCTGGAATCCACGATACTTCGTGAATTCTGATCACTGAGGCGTGTGCTTCGTAGCGTAGGTATTCGACGAACCAGTCCGGGTTGTGGGCTGTGGTCGCGTAGAAGTAGATGCGTTCGAGCAGGCCGCCGGTCTCCCAGGCATCGTCCAGTCTGCGGCAGGCTTCTTCACTCGGCTTGTGGCGGGCGGCTTCCCAGTTCTGGACAGTCTTGCGGGAGGTGGGGATGTGACAGGCCGCGTCGGCCAGGGATTTTCCCCGGCTCGTGCGCTGGAAGCGCAGCTCGTAGGCCAACCAGGCCCACATGCCGGCCTTCGGATCCACTGACTGTGGGGCGCTGGTCGTCGGCACTTCGGCTCCTCCAACTGTCTTGACTGTCCCGCGAGACAACCAAGGGTAATCGCATGGTGTCAGTCTGTTCCCGGAATCGGTGTCGTTTCGAGGGGGCGGAAGTGTCGAGAGGCGAGGTTCGGCTTGAGGGCGGGCGTTCAGGGACGCAAGACACGCGAGACGGTCTGGCCTATTGGTCGCGGGAGAAGGAGTTCCTCGCCGAGCTGGCACAGGTGAGGGTGGGGAGGACATGGGTGCGGGAGGTGTTTCCGCCCATGTGCTCGTTGCGGGACGACTGCGTGACGGTGCTGTCGGAGTTGCTCGCGAACTGCGCCGAGCATGGCGGTGGCGGGCGGGTGAGCGTGCTCGTGACGCATGTGTGGGGACGGGTGACGGGGATGCTGGTGCACCATGCGGCGCCCGCTGCTCGGGTATGGATTCCTGAGCTGGGAGTGGACGAGGTCGGGGACATCGAGCAGCTGGAGGAGTCGGGCCGCGGGCTGGTCGTGGTGGCCGAACTCTGCGGCGGAGAAGTGGAGATCGCCCAGAAGGCCGATCGCACGGTGACGCGGTGGCGGCTTCACGGCAGCTGTGCCTGTGAAGAGGCTGAGGGGTATTGAGGCAGAGCAGACCGAGGGCGGCATCGCGCCGACGGGCCGAAGGCGGAGCGTACGAGCCGCCAGGCTCGGAGCACCGCCGAAACATCCCGGCGTTCCTGCACGGAGCATGACTGGGCGTTCTCGGGCGGTGCAGAAGAGAGCGCTTGGCTGGCGGGGAGCGGGAGGGGCGAAGCCCCTCGCCCGGGGTCTGGGGCAGAGCCCCAGAGAGCACAGTCCTGAGCGTAGCGAGGGGCCATGCCTGGGGAGCGGCAGGCAGGAGGTAGCTGATCCTCCGTCGGCTAATTGCACGTTAACGGCACGACGCTAGATCAACAGCCCCAGAAACGACCAGGCCCAACTCGGGATCATGCTCCTGAGCTGGGCCTTCGCTATGAGAGCGGATGACGGGAATCGAACCCGCGCTATCAGCTTGGGAAGCTGATGTTCTACCATTGAACTACATCCGCGTGAGTCTCCTGGGAGACGTCTGCGTGCCATATTAGCGGAAGCTCCGGGTGGGTTGGGTCAGGAGCTCATGCGGAATCTGACGCGATGGGCGTCAGGGGCTGGATCCCCCACAAGCAAGTGGGCGTGGAGGTGGCGGATGGTGCCGCCGGTGTGGCGGCAGTCGCCGTTGCGGACGCCCAGGCCGTAGTAGGTCAGGTCGTAGGTCGAGCGGGTCCAGCGTAGGGCTGTGAAGAACTCCAGCTGGGCGGGTTCGCTCAGGTCCGCCATGTCGTCCACGTGTTCGTGCGGGAGCAGGAGCAGGTGGAGGTCTGTGCCCTTGTAGGGGTAGGCGTTGGGGGTGATCGTCCAGTGGGTGCCGGACCACAGGATGCGCTGGTCGCCTTCCTTGCGGAAGGAGTCGGGGCAGAAGAGGCAGATGCCGGCGGCTTCCAGGCGCTGCATTTCGGCGAGCTGCTCGGGGGTGCGGTGGTTGTCGAAGCAGTAGAGGGTCATCGGGCGTATTCGATGAAGGAGTGGGTGGGGAAGTCCTGGCGGGACTTCTCGGTGAAGCCGTCCAGCCAGCCTTCGGGCATCGAGGTGTCGCCTTCGACCTCTCGGTGGATGCGGGTCAGGTGGACCCTGGTGACCTCGGGGAGGGTCTGCTCGTAGATCGAGGCGCCGCCGCAGATGAAGATCTCGTCCCCTTGGGCTCGGGCGGCCGAAAGGGCCTCCGGGACGGACGCCGTAGAGACGACGTCCTCGTGCTCGTCCAGGGGGCGGGTGGTGATCACGATGGACCTGCGGCCGGGCAGGGGGCGGCCCAGGCGGGCGATGATCGAGTCGTGGGTGAGGCGGCCCATCACCACGACGTTGCCCATCGTGAGGTTCTTGAAGTGGCGCAGGTCCTCGGGGAGGTGCCAGGGGAGGGAGCCGTCCTTGCCGATGACGTCGTTGGACGCGGCGGCGACGATCAGGGAGACGGTCATGACGACACCGGGATCCGGGGCAGGGACGGGTGGGGGTCGTAGTCCGACAGGTCGAAGTGCTCGGCGCGGAAGTCGTGGATGTCCGTCACGGCCAGGCCCGCGGAGTTGAGGTGGACGGTCGGCAGCGGGCGGGGGGCGCGGCCGAGGAGGGTCTCGACGGCGTCGAGCTGGTCCTCGTAGATGTGGGCGTCGGAGATCGTGTGGTAGTACGTCGACGCCTCGAAGCCGGTCAGGTGTTCCAGCATCAGGAGCAGGGCGGCGTACTGCACCATGTTGGACGGGACGCCGATGGGGAGGTCGCCGGAGCGCTGGAACATGTGCAGGTGGAGCCTGCCGTCCAGGACGCGGACGTGGACCCAGCCGTGGCAGGGGGCGATGGTGGCCTTCGGGGTCTTGCCCTCCCCTCGGACCAGGTACTGGGGGATCCACGGGGAGACGAAGTGCGTGCGGTCTCCGGGGAGTTCACGGAGCTGCTCGACCAGGTGCCGGAACTGGTCGAAGCCCTCCGCCGGCTGCTCCAGCGACGGGAAGTGGTGGAACGCGCCGCCGTACGAGCCGGGGCCCAGTTCGCCGGGGGCCAGGCCGCGCTTGGACGTCTTGGCGTCCGTCGCCCAGGCGTCCCACCAGTCGCAGCCGAACTCGGCGAGTTCCTTCAGGGTCGTGGCGCCGTTGATGAAGGCGCACAGTTCGCCGATGGGCTTGCGCCAGAACGAGCCGAGGCTGCGTTCGGTGATCAGCGGGAAGCCTTCGGCCAGGTCGAAGCGCATCGTCTGCTGCATGAGGGTGATCGCGGCGGGGCCCTGCCGGGTCGGGACGCGGATGCCATCGTCGCGTACCCGCCGGAGCATGTCCTGGTACTGCCCGTCGGGAGTCCGCTCCGCGTAGGGCGAGTAGCGCATGCCGAGACCTTTCCGAAGCCGATGAGACCGCTGATCAGTGGGTCGAGAAACCCCAGGACAGGAGGGTAGCGCCACCCCTGCCCGTTCCAAGAACGGGCACAGGACCACCGCGCTAGCATGGAGTGTTCGTTTCGGGTTACGTGAGGGGATCGGGAGTGACCAGGAGCACGGAGAAGAAGCGCCCCCTGGTCAGTCGTGACTTCTTCGACGACGCCTCGAACTTCGAGCTCCGCTACGTCCAGGACTACGAGCGCATCAGCGAGATCGTCGACGCCCTCCGCGCGGTCGACAACCGCATCGTCCTGACGAACGGCTCCTTCGACATCCTCCACGAGGGTCACTCCATGTATCTGGAGGCGTGCCGGGGCTTCGGCGACTTCCTGATCGTCGGCGTCGACAGCGACGACAAGATCCGCGCCCGCAAGGGTCCGCACCGGCCGGCCGTCCCGGAGATGGAGCGGCTGCGCATGGTCACCCACCAGCGGGGGGTGGGGCTGGTGACGCTCAAGCACCTCGACCACGAGAAGTGGGCGCTGATCAAGGCGGTCCGGCCCGATGTGCTGATCGCGACGGCCGAGACGTACTCCCCCGAGCAGATCGCCGAGCTGGAGGCGAAGTACTGCGGCGAGGTCCGGGTCCTGGAGCGGATGGCGACGATCAGCACGTCGGCCCGCCTCCGCCGCATCCAGCTCGGGCTGGCCGAGAACGCCGAGCGATGAGCGGGAGCGGCAAGCAGCTCGTCCTCTACCTCCCCGTCCTGCACGCCGGTTACGAGCGACTCCTGGAACGCCACGGGGACGCCGAGGTCCTCCTTCTCGGCAAGGGCTTCCACGAGCTGTTCCCGGCTCTGCGCAAGGACATCCGGGCGCTGGATCCGGAGCGGGCCGCCGCCTACCTGGGCGGCCCTCCGCGGGTCGGGGTCGTCGAGCCCGAGGACCTTCCCGGCGCGCTGGCGGACGACCTCGTCATGCCCGACGAGGAGATCATGCGGGAGCTGGCCGCGAAGTACGGCCTCACCCCCCGGTTCGAGCGCACGTTCCTCCGCTGGGACCGTCCCTGGAGCCTGGCCGAGGCGCCCGTCGACGCCGCCATGAGGATCACGAAGGACGAGCTCGACAAGCACTTCATCCGGGAGGCCCGGGCTCAGGCGGAACGCAGCTCCGACTGGTGGCGCCAGGTGGGAGCCGTGGCGGTGAGGGACGGAAAGATCCTCGCCGAGGCCTACAACCACCATCACCCGTCGGAGTACTCCCCCTACGTCGACGGCGATCCGAGGAACGAGTTCCGCCGCGGGCTGCGCGCCGACCTCTCCACCGCGATCCACGCGGAGGCCGCGGTGGTCGCCGAGGCGGCCCGTGAGGGCTTCTCGCTGAGGGGCGCGGACCTCTACGTCACGACGTTCCCCTGCCCCGCCTGCGCCCGTCTGGTCGCCGAGACGGGCTTCCGCCGCCTCTACTTCACCGGCACCTATTCCGTGCTGGACGGGGAGGGCATTCTCAAAGCAGCCCAGGTAGAGCCGATCTGGGTCGATCCAGGCGACCAAACCGAGAGAGAATAACAACTCGGTAACGACGTCGTCGTACTGAAAGTATTCAACGTCGTACTCACCGTGTACGTAAGGAAGGGCCTGGCGCGGCGGATACGGCGAGGGCCGACCCTGCTGCTGCCGGAGGTGCCCGAACGCCTCCTGGAGACGGTGCGTCTGTTCGCTCCGGAGGCCCGGCAGGAGAATGGGACGGTCACGGCGGGCCCCGCCGTGCTCCGGGGCCCGTTCGAGGTGACGCCCTGGACGGCCAGGCGGGCGAAGGTCCCCGAAGGCTGGCCCGTCGCCTATGTCGGCGAGGGCTCGGCCAACCTCGTGGCGGGGCTCGCCAGGCGGCTCGGCGGGCTGTGGTTCCAGAACGGCGGCCCCGCCCCGTCCCGCGACGAGGAGGACCAGACGGTCACCGTCTACCTCCCCCGCAGGCCCGACCCCGACCGGCTGACGAGCCTCGTGGGGGACGCCACGCACACCGACGCCCCCGGCACCGACCTCTACAGCGGCGGTCTCGTCTCCCTGCTCGTGCGAAGGGTCCACGAGCACCACGTCACGTGCGACCTGCACTCCCCGGACCCCTACCGCCTGGGCAGCACCGCCCTGGCCATAGCCCGCGAGTTCGGCGGCATCGTCCTGGACCGCGACGGCTACCGCATCACCGCCCCGGAAGACCTGAGGCCCGTCCCCAGGCAGTGGGGACGGGCCTCAGAACGGTGAAGCGAGGGTCACTCGGCGGCGACGGCCGGGACCTCAGCCTTGATCGACTTGATCAGCAGCTGGGCCACGTCCACGACCTCCAGGGACTCCTTGGCCTCGCCGGAGCTCTTCTTCTCGTTGATGGCGTCGCCGAGCATCACGAGGCAGAAGGGGCAGGCGGTGGACACGGTGTCCGGGTTGGTCTCCAGGGCCTCGTCGACGCGCTCGGTGTTGATGCGCTTGCCGATGCGCTCCTCCATCCACATGCGCGCGCCGCCGGCGCCGCAGCAGAAGCCCTTGTCCTTGCAGCGGTGCATCTCCTGCGTCTTGACGCCGGGGACCTTCGCCATGATGTCGCGCGGCTGCTTGTAGACCTTGTTGTGGCGGCCGAGGAAGCAGGGGTCGTGGTAGGTGATGTTCTCCTCGATGGGAGTCACCGGCACGAGCTTGCCGTTGTCGACCAGGTCCGCGAGCAGCTGGGTGTGGTGGACGACGTCGTAGTTGCCGCCGACCTGCGGGTACTCGTTGGCGAGGGTGTTGAAGCAGTGCGGGCAGGTCGCGACGATCTTCTTGACGCCCGCGTCGTTCAGGGTCTCGACGTTCTGCTGGGCCATGCCCTGGAACAGGTACTCCATGCCCAGACGACGCGCCGGGTCACCGGTGCAGGCCTCCATCGGGCCGAGCACCGCGAACTTGACGCCCGCGATGTGCAGGAGCTCCGCGACGGCCTTGGTGGTCTTCTTGGCCCGGTCCTCCAGGGCGCCGGCGCAGCCGACCCAGAACAGGTACTCGGCGTCCTCGGGCAGCTTGTCCTCGACCACGGTGACTTCGAAGTCCAGCTCCTCGATCCACTCGAGGCGCTTCATCTCGCCCATGCCCCACGGGTTGCCCTTGTTCTCGAGGTTGCGCAGCATGACGCCGGCCTCGGACGGGAAGGACGACTCGATCATGGCCTGGTAGCGGCGCATGTCGAGGATGTGGTCGATGTGCTCGATGTCGACGGGGCACTGCTCGACGCAGGCGCCGCAGTTGGTGCAGGACCACAGGACGTCGGGGTGGATGACGCCGTCCTCGGCGACGAGCGGCTTGTCGACCTCCATGGCGAGCTTCTGCTCGTCGGTGAAGGCGTTCTGCTGCTCCTCGGTGGCCATGAAGTACGGGGCCTTGTGGAAGGCGTGGTCGCGCAGCTCCATGATGAGCAGCTTGGGCGACAGCGGCTTGCCGGTGTTCCAGGCGGGGCACTGCGACTGGCAGCGGCCGCACTCGGTGCAGGTCGCGAAGTCGAGGAAGCCCTTCCAGGTGAAGTCCTCGATCTTGCCGCGGCCGAAGAGGTCCTCGTCGGGGTCGGCCTCTTCGAAGTCGAGGCTGGTGCCGTCGGACTTGAGGACCGGCTGCACGGCGCCCAGGCCGTTCGGACGGCGCTTGAACATGACGTTCAGCGGCGCGAGGAAGATGTGCAGGTGCTTGGAGTTCACCACGATGACGAGGAACACCAGCGCCACGCCGATGTGCAGCAGCAGGCCGATCGAGGCGAGGATCTCCAGCGTGTCGTAGGACAGGCCCTCGAAGAGCTTGCCGGTGGCGTAGGAGCCGAACGCGGCCTTGCCGAAACCGAGGTGGTCCATCGCGGACAGCACGCCCCGGTAGAAGAACATCGTCCAGATCACGTTGAAGATCATGAACAGGATCAGCCACGCGCCGCCGGTGTGCGAGCCCTTGAACCGGGACGCGCGGTCGAGCTTGGCCGGAGCGTTCTTGATCCGGATGGCGCTGAAGACGACCAGGCCCAGGAAGCACATGATGGCGATGAAGTCCTGGACGAACCCGATCGGACCCCAGGTGTGCAGGAACGGGATGTGCGCGTCGAGGCCGAACAGCAGGCCGACGCCGGCCTCGATGTACACCGTGGCCAGCAGGAAGAACGCCCACATGACGAAGAAGTGGGCGAGACCGGGGATGGTCCACTTGAGCAGCTTGCGCTGCCCCAGGACCTCGGTCACCTGGTCTTCGACGTCAGCCTTGGGGTCACGCTTGACGCTGGCGACCCGATCCGGAGCGGGCTGCCCGCTCTTGAACAAGTTCCAGAGGAAGAACACTCTCTTCCCTGCGAGGAACAGGGCCACCGCTATGCCGGCGAGCCCGATTATCAACGTGAGCCAGAACATCTGTTCCGTCCTCCTGAGGTACGGCCATCGGCTGAAGCGTAGGGCTCGCTACAGACTGTCATTACACGGGGGTCCCCGATTGTACCGGCGAGTAACTTACTAGGCCAAGCCGCAGGGCCCGCAAGTTAACGGAGTAATCAGGGCTAGAGGTACCCCACGTTTCCCGTTCGTGACACAACAGATCTTGGAATGTCTGTTTTGTGAGGTTAGTCTCACCGACATCACGAGGCGGGCGCGGCCTCTCCCGTTCCACCCACCCCCCAAGGAGCAAGTCATGCGCCGTGTCATCACGACCGGACTCGCAACTCTGGCTCTGACCTTCGGTTTCGCCGCCGCACCGGCCGGCGCGGCGAACCCCTACACCCCGTCCGAAGAGGACTTCGCGGACTGCCCGCCCCGACCGGCGAACGCCTCGGAGTGGAAGTGCTTCGTCATGACGGCACTCGACGGGCAGTTCCGGCTCAAGAACATGAAGGTGCGGATCAACCACGCCGTACGCCTCACCGTCGCGCAGGGCAAGGTCGACGGACAGAGCGTCGCGAAGGCGGGCTCGATCCGCGGCGAGGCGATGCCGTTCGTCCTCGGCGTGCTGGGCACCCCGCTGGAGGTCCCCGACCCCACCGGCTGGAAGATCGACATCGAGGCCACCGGCCAGGCCTCCCCCGGCATCCTCTTCCCGTCCAAGATCGGGCTGAAGGCGCGCATCATCGGCGACGGCCTCGGCGACAACTGCTGGATCGGCTCGAACGCCGCCCCCGTCGTCGTCGCCCCCCGGATCCAGTGGAGCATCCCCTCGATCGAGGGCGGCCTGCTGATGGTCAAGGCCAAGGTCTACGACGACGTCTTCGCCATCGACTGGGCGACCGGCTGCGAGAGCCCGCTCGTCAACACCCTGATCGGTGCGGCCAACGCCACCAGCAACCACTTCGACGCCACCTGGGCGATCCGTCACAAGACCTTCTAAGGGGCTCGTCCAGATGAGATTCCGTCGTACCGCCGTCGTTCTCGGCGCCGCCGCGCTCGCCCTCGGCCTGACCGCCACCCCGGCCAGTGCCGAGCAGTCCTACGTCCCCACCGAAAGCGACTTCGCCGACTGCCCGCCCAAGCCCGCGGGCGCCGCGAAGTGGACGTGCTACGTCTCCACCGCGCTGGAGGGCGGCTTCACCCTCGGCAGCAGGAAGTACATCCGCATCCTGATCGACAAGCCGATGCGGATCACCTCCGCCGAAGGCGAGCTCGCCGACGGCACCAAGGTCACCGCGTTCGGCGGCGTCCGCCAGCCGCAGAACTTCAAGGTCGTGTCGGTCGTCCCCGGCACCGACGTCATCCTCTCCACCATGCCGGAGTTCGAGGGCAGGTTCATCGGCGTGGGGCTGAACGGCAACGAGCCCGACGAGTTCAAGGTGCGGTTCCAGCTGTGGAGCCCCGGCGGGCTGCTCGGCTCCAACTGCACGATCGGCACGGACGCCGACCCGATCGTGTTCAAGCCGAAGATCGGCGTCTCGCTGCCGTGGCTGTTCTGGCTGACCCCGATGGCCAAGGTGTGGGCGGACGAGAAGAACTTCGCGCTGCCCGCCTCCGCGGGCTGCAACTCCTACCCGCTGCTGGGCCACCCGGACGACCTGCTGGGCCTGCCCTCGGCGGCCGGGAACAACTCGGCGAACTTCGTGTGGGCGGTCCGGCACAAGACGTTCTGATCGTTATCAGAGGGATCTTCATATTTCAGTAAGTATGAAGTTACTCTCCTTTCACACCCCACCCCGCAGTACCAGGAGTCCCCCCTGATGAAGCACCTTGCGCGCCGGATCTCGGTCGGCACCGCGGCGGTCCTCGCCACCCTCGGCCTGGCCTCCGCGCCCGCCTCCGCGGAGAACGCCTACGTCCCGTCCGAAGCCGACTTCGCCGCCTGCCCCGCCAAGCCGGCGGGCGCCACCTCGTGGACCTGCTACTCGGCCACCGTCCTCGACGGCACGATCGACATCGGCGCCGTCCGGGTCAAGGTCGACTCCCCGGTCCGGCTCGTCACCGCGCAGGGCAAGCTCGCCGACGGCACCGCCGTCGCCCGGCTCGGCGCCCTCGACGGCGGGGAGCTGACCGTCCAGACCCCGCTGCCCGGCACCCCGCTGTACATCCAGGACCTCACCGGCACCAAGGTGAAGATCGAGGCCACCGGGCAGGTCTCCCCCGGCACCACGATGCCGCGGGAGTTCGGGGTGAAGTTCCGCTTCACCCATCCCCTGATCTCCAGCAACTGCTGGGTGGGCACCAACAGCAACCCGATCATGCTCAAGCCGGTGGTCGGCCTCGCCCTGCCCGAGCTGCGCAACAACCTGCTCATGCTCAAGGTGTGGACGACCGACAACACCTTCGCGCTGCCCAAGGCGTCCGGCTGCGGCCTGATCCCCGGCGGCCTGATCGACCTGGCCGTCAACGACCGCTTCAACCTGCCGAACAACGCCGGCGACAACAAGGCGAGCTGGAACTGGGTGGTCCGCCACAAGACCCTCTAGTACCGCTCTCCCCCAAGACGAACGGGCCCGGCCGCCTTCCCCCCCGAGAGGCGCCGGGCCCGTTCCCTATTAACGTTATGGCCTCTCGTCGGCCCATCCGGACGAGGTAATCGTCACAGAGTTCCAGATGGTTCCCGCGGGCAGGTCCTTCTGATAGCCGCCCGGTTCGACGACGACTCCGTCGGTCTGGAGGGCGCGGCCGGTCGCCTGGTCGAACAGGAGGCGGTTGAGGAGGACGGCTCCGTTCGCCTTCTCCTTCATCGTCACGGCGGTGCCCGATCGGCCGTCGAAGTCGGTGACGTTCGCCACCACCTGGACGGTCTTGAGGTCCGCCAGCATCCGGAACGCCGCACCACGGACCTTCGGGGTGACCGGCATGTCGGCGATCAAGCCGGTGGCGACGCGGTAGAGCCAGGCGTCGGACGTCATGGGCACGCTGGACGATTCGGTGTCATGGCCCTTGTAGGAGCGCAGAAGCCACGCCTTGAGCCGCTTCGGGTCGTCCGGAAGGCTCAGCAGATCTTGCATGGTGACGTTCTCACCGAGCCAGAAGACCTTGTCTCCGTCCACCAGACGGTTGCTTTCGGTGCTCTCCTTCCCCGGTTCCCGGGTGATCTCGTAGGAGGCCCGGCCGGGAGCGCCGACCGCAGCGGGCTTCGGGGCCGCCACGGCGACCTTGGACGGTGAACCCGCCTGCCTCCACGCCGCCTCGTCTTCCGGTGTGGGGAACTCGAATCCGAGCCGCTGTGAACTGCCGCCCTGCTCTCCGCCGGGCGCGTACGGCGTCCAAGCCTTCGACTTGCTGATCTCGTAGACGGCGTACGAGGGATCCCCCTGCACCCGCGACATGTGACGCTGAACGGTCTCCGAGGTCCACCAGTCAGCGGTCTTCTCCTGCTGTGCCTCGGCCTGGGAGGCGGCGGACAGCAGGACCGTGCGTGCGTCCAGGACGACGGCCGCGGACGGGGAGGCCGCCGCGGGCGCGACCGGAGGGGAAGGCGTGCCTCCAGGCAGACCGGCGATCGCCACCGCCGCCGCCGTCGCGGCACCCGCCAGGCCCAGCCCCCACATGGGCCTGGCGTTCCGGAGCGGCGACGTCTTCCGGCGGGGCTGCCGGGGCTGCGCGAAGGCGTGGTTCAGCTCGCGGGCCCGGGTGGCGGCGTCCACGGGGGCGTCCAGGTGCGCGGGCCGGGCCGCGCGCAGTTCTTCCATCTCGTTCATGACCACTCCTGACTCGGGACCCGGATCCGGGGGGATGACGTCCGCTGGGGTTCTTCGAGTGCCTGCGTGAGGCGTCTGCGCGCGCGGTGCAGCCGGACCCGGAACGCGGCCTGGCCGCAGCCGACCACCCGGGCGGCCTCCTTCACCGTCAGGTCCTGCCAGGCGACGAGCAGGAGCAGCTCCCGGTCGTCCTCCGAGAGGACCGCCAGGGCCCGGAGCACCTCCAGGCGTTCGGTCACCTGCTCGGCGTGGTCGCCTTCGGTCCAGGCCCGCAGTTCGGCCTGCAGGGAGTCCCGGCGGGCCTGCGCCCGGAAGTTCTCCCGCAGCACGTTGCGCGCCACCCCGATGAGCCAGGGCAGCGGGCTGGACGGCACGTCGTCCAGGCGCCGCCAGGCGATCGCGAAGGTCTCGCTGACCACCTCGTCTGCGATCTGCCGGCCCGCCCTGCTGACCGCGTAGGCCCACACCCGCTGCCGACACTCGTCGTACATGTCGGTGAAGCGCTGATGATCGTCTTTCACACGCTTCCGCCCCTTCATTCGGACGTCTCTGACACCGGGTAGTGGCCGCCGGAGGCCTGGCGTTACATCCCATCTCATCTGGCCCGAAACTTCGGGAATCTCTGTGGCGGCTCACTCGTTCTGCCAACAGGACATCAAAAAAGTTGAGTCTGGTCGGCTCAAGTGATTTGACAAGAGATCCGCCCGGGGCGCTATCCTGGAGCCACGCAGATCTCTCAGGCCGGACCACAGACCTGACAAACGACGGAGGATTCTGACGATGGCACGTGCGGTCGGTATCGACCTCGGGACGACCAACTCGGTCGTCGCGATTCTGGAGGGCGGAGAGCCCACCGTGATCGCAAACGCGGAGGGGTCGCGGACCACGCCGTCCGTCGTCGCCTTCGCGAAGAACGGAGAGGTCCTCGTCGGTGAGGTGGCCAAGCGCCAGGCCGTCACCAACGTCGACCGGACCATCCGGTCGGTCAAGCGTGAGATCGGTACCGACTGGAAGGTCGGCATCGACGGCAAGGACTTCACCCCGCAGCAGATCAGCGCGTTCGTGCTGCAGAAGCTCAAGCGCGACGCCGAGGCCTACCTGGGCGAGACGGTCACCGACGCGGTGATCACCGTCCCGGCGTACTTCAGCGACCACCAGCGGCAGTCCACCAAGGAGGCCGGCCAGATCGCGGGACTGAACGTCCTGCGGATCATCAACGAGCCGACGTCCGCCGCGCTCGCCTACCACCTGGAGAAGGAGGGCGAGGCCACCATCCTCGTCTTCGACCTCGGTGGCGGCACCTTCGACGTCTCCCTCCTGGAGGTGGGCGACGGCGTGGTCGAGGTGAAGGCGACCTCCGGCGACAACCACCTGGGCGGCGACGACTGGGACAACAAGGTCGTCGACTGGCTCGTCACCAAGTTCAAGAACGCCCACGGCGTCGACCTGTCCAAGGACAAGATGGCCCTGCAGCGCCTCCGCGAGGCCGCTGAGAAGGCGAAGATCGAGCTGTCCTCCTCCGCGGAGACCACGATCAACCTGCCGTACATCACGGCGTCCGCCGAGGGCCCGCTGCACCTGGACGAGAAGCTGACCCGGGCGGAGTTCCAGAAGCTCACCGCCGACCTGCTCGAGCGCTGCAAGGCGCCGTTCCAGCGGGTGGTCCAGGACGCCGGCGTCAACGTCAAGGACATCGACCACGTGGTCCTGGTGGGCGGCTCGACCCGCATGCCCGCGGTGACCGAGCTGGTCAAGGACCTCGCGGGCAAGGAGCCCAACAAGGGCGTCAACCCGGACGAGGTCGTGGCCGTCGGCGCCGCGCTGCAGGCCGGCGTGCTCAAGGGCGAGGTCAAGGACGTCCTGCTGCTCGACGTGACCCCGCTGTCGCTGGGCATCGAGACCAAGGGCGGCATCTTCACCAAGATCATCGAGCGCAACACCACGATCCCGACCAAGCGCTCGGAGACCTTCACCACGGCCGACGACAACCAGCCGTCCGTGGAGATCCAGGTCTACCAGGGCGAGCGCGAGATCGCCGCGTACAACAAGAAGCTGGGCACCTTCCAGCTGACCGGCCTGCCGCCGGCGCCGCGCGGCGTCCCGCAGATCGAGGTCACCTTCGACATCGACGCCAACGGGATCGTGAACGTCTCGGCCAAGGACCTCGGCACCGGCAAGGAGCAGTCGATGGTCATCTCCGGCGGCTCCGCGCTGCCGAAGGACGACATCGAGCGCATGATGCGCGAGGCCGAGCAGTACGCCGAGGAGGACCGGCGGATCAAGGAGCAGGCCGAGATCCGCAACCAGGCGGAGACCGCGACCTACACCACCGAGAAGTTCCTCAAGGAGAACTCGGAGAAGCTGCCCGAGGACCTCACCAAGGAGGTCGAGGAGGCCATCGCGCAGGTCCGCAAGGACCTCGAGGGCACCGACACCGAGGCGATCAAGACCTCGAACGAGAAGCTCGCGCAGGTGTCGCAGAAGCTGGGCGCGGCCCTGTACGCCCAGCAGCAGGCCGAGGGCGGCGCGACCGCGCCGGGTGCGGAGCAGCAGGAGGCCCCGCAGGACGACGAGGTCGTGGACGCCGAGATCATCGATGACGACAAGGACGCCAAGTGACCGAATCTCAGGACGAACCGGTGATCCGCGACTCGCGGCGCATCGATCCTGAGACCGGTGAGCTGCGGACTCCTCCCGCTTCCGAGGTGGAGGAAGAGGAGTCCGCGGCCCTGGCCGGAGAAGTGGTCGATGAGACCGCCGAGCAGCCCGCGGACGGCAGGCTCGCCGAGCAGCTCGACGAGCGCACCGCGGATCTGAAGCGGCTGCAGGCCGAATACGTCAACTACCGCAAGCGGGTCGAACGCGACCGGGTGGCGGTGCGGGAGCAGGCCATCGGCGGCGTGCTCACCGACCTCCTGCCCATCCTCGACAGCCTCGACAAGGCGCGCGAGCACGACGAACTGGTCGGCGCGTTCAAGTCCGTGGGCGAGGCGCTGGAGACCACCCTCGGCAAGCTGGGCCTGGAGAGGTTCGGCGAGGTCGGGGAGCCGTTCGACCCGAACGTGCACGAGGCCCTGACCCACGTGCCGTCCCCGGACGTCACCGAGGACTCGATCCTCGAGGTCTACCAGCCGGGCTACCGGATCGGTGAGCGCGTGGTGCGGCCCGCCCGGGTCGTGGTCGCGGGCCCGCAGGACTGAACGAGAACCGAAACACCCGCTCCGGGGGCTTCACCGCCCCCGGAGCACACCGAAGTACTTTTCCGAAGGGGAGCCGGTGAGCACCAAGGACTACCTTGAGAAGGACTACTACAAGTCCCTCGGTGTCGCCAAGACAGCCAACCAGGACGAGATCAAGAAGTCCTACCGGAAGCTCGCCCGCAAGTACCACCCCGACGCCAACAAGGGCGACACCGAGGCCGAGGACCGCTTCAAGGAGATCTCCGAGGCCTACGACGTCCTCTCCGACGAGAAGCGCCGCAAGGAATACGACGACATCCGCGCCTACGGCGGCGCCTTCCGGGGCGGCGGCGGTCCCGGCGGGGCGCAGGGGTTCGACCTCAACGACCTGTTCGGCAACGCGGGAGCCGGCGGCGGAGCCGGAGCCGGCGGGCTCGGCGACATCTTCGGCGGGCTGTTCGGGCGGGGCGCCCGGGGCGGCGGCGCCACCACGACCGGCCGGCGGCCGCGCCGCGGCCAGGACGTCGAGTCCGAGGTGACGCTGACGTTCTCCGAAGCCCTCGAGGGCATCACGGTGCCGCTGCGGCTCTCCTCCGAGGCGCCCTGCCCGACCTGCCACGGCACCGGAGCCAAGGCCGGGACGCTCCCGAAGGTCTGCCCGCACTGCGAGGGCACCGGCCAGGAGACCCGCAACATGGGCGGTTTCGGCTTCGCCGAGCCGTGCAGCAGGTGCCACGGCCGCGGCATGGTCGTCGACGACCCGTGCGGCACGTGCCGGGGCAGCGGCCGCGCCATGAGCACCCGCACCATCCAGGCCAGGGTCCCGGCCGGCGTCAAGGACGGCCAGAGCATCCGGCTCAAGGGCAAGGGCGCCCCCGGCGAGAACGGCGGCCCCAACGGCGACCTCCTGGTCAAGCTGAAGGTCACCTCGCACCCGGTGTTCGGCCGGGAGGGCGACAACCTGACGGTCACCATCCCGGTGACCTTCCCCGAGGCGGCGCTCGGCGGCGAGATCCTCGTGCCGGTGCACGGGGGCCAGCCGGTGAAGCTCCGCATCCCCGAGGGCACCCCGAACGGCCGCACGTTCCGGGTCCGGGGCCGCGGCGCTCCCCGCCGCGACGGCACCAAGGGCGACCTCCTCGCCACCGTGGAGGTCCAGGTCCCGCAGAAGCTGACCGACGAGGAGCGTGAGGCGCTCCAGGGCTTCGCCCGGACCCATCGGGGCGAGGGGCTGCGGGACGACCTCGTGAGACAGGCCAAGGAGGGGTAGTGAACCTTCCTGACGACACTCCCGTCTACGTCATCTCGATCGCGGCGCAGCTGTCCGGACTCCACCCGCAGACGCTGCGCACCTACGACCGCATGGGGCTGGTGTCGCCCGGCCGCACCTCCGGCCGGGGCCGGCGCTACTCCATGCGCGACATCGTCATGCTCCGCGAGATCCAGCGGCTCTCCCAGGAGGAGGGCATCAACCTCGCGGGCATCCAGAAGATCCTCGGACTCCAGCGCGCCAACGAGGAGCTCCACACGGAGCTGAGCCGGCTGCGGCGGATGGTCGAGGAACTGGGCACCGAACTCGAATCCACCCGCGCGGTCGCGGCCCGGCTGGCCCAGCTGCGCGGGGACAACCGCGGCGGGGACCTCGTCCCCATCAGGCAGGCCGGCGTCGTCATCTGGCGGCAGCAGGAATCCGGGGGATGAACATGGACTACAAGCTGACGAACAAGAGCCAGGACGCGGTCTCGGTCGCCGTTCGCCGGGCGGCGACCGAGGGCAGCCCGCAGGTCGAGCCCGCGCACCTGCTCGCCGCCCTGCTGGCGCAGCAGGACGGCACCACGGTGCCCCTGCTGGAGGCGGTCGGGGCCGACCCGGCCGTGGTCCGCCGCCGCACCGAGGAACTGGTCGAGAAGCTGCCCAAGGCCAAGGGCTCGACGGTCGCCGCCCCGCAGAGCTCGCGCCCGCTGCTGGCCGCGCTGAACACCGCGGCCTCACGGGCCCGGCAGCTGCAGGACGAGTACGTCTCGACCGAGCACCTGCTGGTCGGTCTGGCCACCGACGGCGGCCAGGCCGCGACGCTCCTGAAGGAGCAGGGGGCCTCCCCGGAGGCGCTGCTCGACGCCTTCGAGAAGGTGCGCGGGCACGCCCGGGTGACGAGCGAGAACCCCGAGGACACCTACCAGTCGCTGGAGAAGTACGGCGTCGACCTCACCGAGAGCGCGCGGGAGGGCAAGCTGGACCCGGTCATCGGCCGCGACGCCGAGATCCGGCGGACGATCCAGGTGCTCTCGCGCCGCACCAAGAACAACCCGGTGCTGATCGGCGAGCCCGGCGTCGGCAAGACCGCCGTCGTCGAGGGGCTGGCGCAGCGGATCATCGCGGGGGACGTCCCGGAGTCGCTGCGCGACAAGCGGCTGATCTCGCTGGACCTGTCCGCGATGGTCGCCGGCGCGAAGTTCCGCGGCGAGTTCGAGGAGCGGCTCAAGGCCGTCCTGAACGAGATCAAGCAGTCCAACGGGCAGATCATCACCTTCATCGACGAGCTGCACACCATGGTCGGCGCGGGCGCGGCCGAGGGCGCCATGGACGCGGGCAACATGCTCAAGCCCATGTTGGCCCGCGGCGAGCTGCGCATGATCGGCGCGACGACGCTGGACGAGTACCGCGAGCGCATCGAGAAGGACCCGGCGCTGGAGCGCCGCTTCCAGCAGGTGCTGGTGGACGAGCCGTCCGTCGAGGACACCGTGGCGATCCTGCGCGGCCTGAAGGTGCGCTACGAGGCCCACCACCAGGTGCAGATCTCCGACTCGGCGCTGGTCGCGGCGGCGACGCTGTCCGACCGGTACATCACCTCCCGCTACCTGCCGGACAAGGCCATCGACCTCGTGGACGAGGCCGCGTCCCGGCTCCGGATGGAGATCGACTCCCGTCCGGTCGAGATCGACGCGCTGCAGCGGACGGTCGACCGGATGAAGATGGAGGAGCTGGCGCTCTCCAAGGAGTCCGACGAGGCGTCCCGGCAGCGGCTGGAGAAGTTGCGCGCCGACCTGGCCGACAAGCACGAGGAGCTGAACGCCCTCGTCGGCCGCTGGGAGCAGGAGAAGGCCGGCCTGAACCGCGTCGGCGAGCTGAAGAAGAAGCTCGACGACCTGCACGGGCAGGCCGAGCGCGCCCAGCGCGAAGGCGACTTCGAGACGTCCTCCCGGCTGCTGTACGGCGAGATCCCCATGCTGGAGAAGGAGATCAAGCAGGCGTCGGAGGCCGCGGAGTCCCGGGGCGCGATGGTCAAGGAAGAGGTCGGCCCGGACGACGTCGCGGACGTGGTGTCGGCCTGGACGGGCATCCCCGCCGGGCGGCTCATGCAGGGCGAGACGGCCAAGCTCCTCCACATGGAGGACCACATCGGCAAGCGGCTCATCGGGCAGAAGGCCGCCGTCATGGCGGTGTCCGACGCGGTGCGCCGCAGCCGGGCCGGGGTCGCCGACCCCGACCGTCCGACGGGTTCGTTCCTGTTCCTCGGTCCGACGGGCGTCGGCAAGACCGAGCTGGCCAAGGCCCTCGCGGACTTCCTCTTCGACGACGAGCGGGCGATGACCCGGATCGACATGTCGGAGTACTCCGAGAAGCACACCGTCTCCCGGCTGGTCGGCGCTCCTCCCGGTTACGTCGGGTACGAGGAGGGCGGTCAGCTCACCGAGGCGGTCCGGCGGCGCCCGTACGGCGTGGTCCTGCTCGACGAGGTCGAGAAGGCCCACCCGGAGGTCTTCGACCTGCTGCTGCAGGTGCTGGACGACGGCCGCCTCACCGACGGCCAGGGCCGCACGGTGGACTTCCGCAACACGATCCTGATCCTGACGTCGAACCTGGGCTCCCAGTTCCTGGTCGACCCGACGCTGTCGCAGGAGCAGAAGCGCGAAGCGGTCATGGCGATGGTGCGGTCCTCGTTCAAGCCGGAGTTCCTCAACCGCCTCGACGACGTCATCCTCTTCGACCCGCTGTCGCAGCTGGAGCTCGCCGAGATCGTGGACCTGCAGGTGGAGCGCCTGTCCAAGCGCCTGGCCGACCGCCAGCTCACCCTGACGGTGTCCCCGGCCGCCCGCGAGTGGCTCGCCGGGACCGGCTACGACCCGGTCTACGGTGCCCGCCCGCTGCGCCGCCTGGTCCAGACGGCCATCGGCGACCAGCTGGCCCGCGCGCTGCTGGACGGCAGCATCCGCGACGGCTCCGAGGTCGTCGTCGACCTGGACAAGGAGGCCGACAAGCTCACCGTCGGCTCGGCGGCCCTGTCCTTCACGAAATGATCCGCCAGAGG
>NZ_BAAATZ010000016.1:21478-57812 GCF_039533685.1 Actinocorallia aurantiaca
CTTCTCGTTCCGCTCCCCGTCTCCTCCGCAGGACCGCCCTCGGCGAACTCACCGCCTTCTCATCGAGGAACCGGACATCCCCTGCCTCTCCGTCCGTACGATGATCGGCGTGGCAGGCCGCGAGAAGAAGCAGAAGAAAACGGACGCCCAGAAGAAGGCCGAGGCGGCGCGGAAGGCCCGGACGGCCCAGCGCGCCCACACGGTGCGGCGCGCCCGCCGGCAGGAGCGCCCCGCGCCCTCCGCCTCTCCCTCTCCCGCCCCCGCCTCCGGCGCTTCCCGGTGGGTATCGGTCGTCCTGGTCCGTTTCCTCGCGGTCGCGATCGCCGGTTACCTGGCCGCCCTCTCGGCCACCGTCTCCTTCTTCTCCGGCGCCTTCCTGCTCACCGAGGAATCCCGCCCGTTCTCCGGCGCGGCCATGATCGCGGGAGGCGCCCTCGCCGTCCCCCTGCTCCTCTACTACGGCGCCGCGAAACTGACGGCCCGCTCCTCCGAGCTCACCCGAACCCCCCAGGACCGCCTGCGCTGGTCCCTGCTCGCCTACGTCCTGACCGCCCTGCTCACAGTCCTCTCCGACTTCCAGTTCGCCCCGTTCCCCCTGGCCGTCCTCCCCGCCGCCCTCATCGTCGGCAAGCGCACCTTCCGGACCGCCCTCATCGCCTGCCCCCTCCTGGCCTGCCTCGTCCTCGCCCTCTGGTGAACACGATCCTCCGGCGACGAGCGAGAAGCCGCGCGGTAGCCGCGGCCGCCGGGGCTCGTCAGGGCTGGGAGGCGGGCCGGAGCCGGGCCTGGTGGACGGCGCGGACCACGGCCGCGGCCACCGTGGTGGTGACGAGCATGCCCGCCACGACCATGGTCGCGCCGACGGCCCACAGGCCGCTCTCGTCGGCGGACCAGAACACGACGGTGGACACCGCCATGCCGAAGGTCGAGGCGAGGATCGCCGTCCGGTAGCGGCGGGAGAAGGCCGTCGCCAGGACCAGGGCGGCGAGGACGAGCACCATGCCGGCCACCTGCCACGGCTCGTAGGGGCCGCTGACGGTGCCGTCGGGGTGCTCGTCGTACTTCTGGTCCCAGCCGAGCCAGACGGCCCAGTTCAGGAAGGTCGCCGCGGCCACCGCGATCCACACACCGAAGCTCTTCGTCTTGTCTCTCATGGGTCAAGAGTCCCGTAATGACCGTTCTTCGGGCAGGGCCGGGATACTCAACCGGCCCTGAGTACCCGGACCGCGAGAAAAGATGTTGACACCATCGCGGACATGAGTGTTATTGTCTTGGACATGGAGATCTGATCCTTACAGGTTGAGCACAGCGCCCTGCGTCACGCGGGCCCGCTCCCTTCGCACATCCCCTTCATCACCCCTGCCGTGGGCGTTTCATGATGCCTCCACCTGGCACGGGACCATTTTCTGCCTTTGTCTCTTCAATGCCCTGCCATTCTTCGGCGGGCACGGAGGTCTTTTTCCCATGCGCGACGACAGCCGAATTCAGCAACCCCGGAAAGTCACCGTCCCCGGTTTCGAGAGCTCGCAGGAGGCTGCTTTGCCCGCCAAGAACACCAGCAAGAAGTCCGGTCGCAAGTCCCTGCTCAAGGGCACCGACCAGAGGTCCGCGGCCCTGGGGCGGAACGCCATGGGCCGCAACAACGCCCGCAGGCTGCCGACCCGCCAGATGAACAACCGCGGAGGCCGCTGATCCCGTGCCCGAGGCCGCCGGACCCGCGAGGTCCGGCGGCCTCGGGCGCACGCCGTTCAGGAGAGGGCGCTCAGCCGTCGGACGGCCAGTGCGAGCAGCAGCGCGGTGAGGGCGAGGAAGACGCCGGTCTCGATGCCCTGGAACAGCCAGAACCTGTCGCCCGGCTGGTAGAGCTGCCAGTTGTGGGCGCCAGTGCCCAGTTCCTGGATGTCCCGGCTGCACATCGAGTCGCCCGGAGGGCAGGGACCGATCTTGGCGTCCGGCAGAACGAGTTCTCCGGCGCCGTTACGGATGCCGTGGGACTGGATCCAGTCACCGGCGGCCGGGTTGACCAGGTCGCTGCTCCCCAGCGCGTACGTCAGCGTCTCGGGCGGCAGGTAGCGGGGGCGGGCCAGCAGTTCGATCCCGATGCGGACGGCCGCGAAACCACCGACGGCGACGCCCATCGCGGGCAGGACCTTGCGCTGGTACACGCCCGCGAAGACGCCCAGGGCCACGGCGAACAGGGTGTAGGCGACGGGAACGACGCCCTGCACGTCGAAGGCGAGGTATCCCATGCGGGAGCCGATGGCGGCCACCAAGGGGGCGAACCACCAGGAGACGCCCAGCGCGTACACCACCGCCACCAGCAGGGTGAAGCCGCCGACCAGCCCGAACTTGGCCAGCGCCCAGCGGGTGCGGCTGACCCCCTGCGTCCACGCGAACCGGTGGGTGCCCTCCTCCAGTTCCCTGGCGACCAGCGGGGCTCCGAAGAAGACGCCCACGAAGACCGGCAGGATCACGAACAGGACCGCGACGAAGGACAGGCTGCTGTACTTCTGCTGGAATTCGTGGGCCAGCATCTGGCACTTGTCCGCGCTCTCCGTCTGCGCGATCAGCGACTCGCCGCCCAGCCCGGCCAGGCAGGCCTTCAGCCCGGTGTCCTCGAACCGCCCGTGCATGGCGAGGCCGGTCGGCACCAGGACGGCCGCCAGCGCCGCCAAGGCGATCAGCGTGTACAGCACCTGCTTGCGGTGCTGCCTCCAGGTCAGCCAGATCACGCCGTCACCTCCCACGCGGTGTTCGTCTCTCGGGTCTCGGCGTCGGCCAGGTACGCCAGGACCAGGTCCTCCAGGCCCACCTCGTGCTCCGTCCATTCCGGATCCAGGGCGGGCAGGGCGCGGGAGCGCACCAGGAGCGTGGACTGCCGGTCGGTGTGCGCGGCGCGGACGACCTTCTCCACGCCGGCCGGCGTCCCCGCGTCACGCGGCCCCACCAGGAGGCGGTGCCCGTCCAGCAGCTCGTCGACGGGGCCGGCCAGCTGGACGTGCGCGCTCTGCAGCACGATCAGGTGGTCGCAGGTGCGTTCCAGCTCCGCCAGAAGGTGCGACGAGAACAGCACGGTGGCCTCGCTTTCGGCGACCGCGCCCATCAGCGCCTGCATGAACTCCCGGCGGGCGAGCGGGTCGAGGGCCGCGACCGGCTCGTCCAGCAGCAGGAGCCGGGGGCGTTTGGCCAGCGCCAGGGCGAGAGCGACCTGCGCCCGCTGCCCGCCGGAGAGCTTGCCGACCGGCCTGTCCGGTGGGATGCCGAGCGCGGACAGCCGGTCCCGGGCGAGCGCGTCGTCCCAGCGCCGGTTCAGCCTGCCGCCCAGGGAGATGAGCTCGCGCGCCGTGAAGTCCCGGTAGAGCGGGGTGTCCTGAGCGACGAACCCGATCTCCGACAGCGCCTCGGTGCCGTCGCGCGGTTCCTTCCCGAACACGCGCACCCGTCCCTCGTCGGGCTTCAGCAGCCCGACGGCCAGGTGCAGCAGCGTGCTCTTGCCCGCCCCGTTCGGCCCGACCAGGGCGGTGACGCGTCCCGCCGGAAGCCGGAACGTGCAGTCCCGCAGCGCCCAGGTCCGTCCGTAGCGCTTGCCCAGCGCCTCGGTCTCCAGAGCCGGTTCCATCCCGTTCACGCTCCTCGGCTGTGCGTCGGCCCCGCGATGTCCTGCGGGGAGGAGGGTGTGAGATCAGTCCGCATCGTCGTGTCGATCAGTGCGGCGACGTCCTCGCGGGACAGTCCCGCGGCCTGCGCCCTGCCCAGCCAGGCCACGAGTTCCTCCCGCAGTTCCGCCTGGTTGCCCAGTGACGGCCCGGCCAGGGTCTTCACCACGAAGGTGCCCACCCCGGGCCGCCCCTCGGCGAGCCCTTCCACTTCCAGCTCGCGGTAGGCCTTGTGCACCGTGTTCGGGTTGACGGCCAGCGCCTGCGCCACCTCCCGCACCCGGGGCAGCTGGTCCCCCGGTCGCAGGAGCCCCACCCGCAGCGCCTGCTTCACCTGCAGGACGAGCTGCATGTACGTCGCGACCCGCGAACGCCTTTCCAGCACGAATTCGATCATCGACACCCCGTCTCATTGTCCTACGACAATAGGACAACATACCGGCGATCTTCCCCGCAAGCCGGAAACGAGATTGAGCGAACGCTCAAAAAGCTCTAGCCTCCTGGTTGAGCGATCGCTCAACCAGGAGGCGGAGATGGCTGCTGACACTAGGGAAAAGCTGGTCAGAGGCGCTTTGGAGACGTTGCGCACGCGCGGTATGGCGGGGGCTTCCGCGCGGCACATCGCCGCTACGGCGGGGGTGAACCAGGCCCTGGTCTTCCACCACTTCGGCAGCGTCCACGGCCTGCTGGCCGCGGCCTGCGAGTTCGGAGCCCGCGAACAGGTGGACGCCTACCGCGCCGGATTCCAGCGCGTGCGCTCCCTCACCGAACTACTGGAACTGGGCCGGACGATCCGCGCCGACGAGCGGACCGACCTCGCGATGCTCGCCCAACTCCTGGCCGGAGCCCAGGCCGCCCCGGAACTCGCCCCCGCGACGGCCGCCGGCCTGGCCCTGTGGTCCGAAGAGATCGAGCGGGTACTCCACCGTGTCCTGACGGCGACCCCCCTGGCCGAGTTCGTGGACGTCGGAGGCCTGTCCCGCGCCGTCACCGCCGCCTTCATCGGCCTCGACCTCTACGAAGGCGTCGACCCGAAGGAGGCCGACCGCGCCATCGCCTCCCTGGAACAGCTCGGCCGCCTGATCGCCGTCCTGGAGGACCTCGGCCCCGTCACCCGCCTGGCCATCCGCACCCAGCTCCGCAGAGGCACCCGATGAGCGAGAAATGCGGAGTCCGCCTCACCGTCCACAGCCCGGAGGACGGCCACGAGCGGCCCGGCAGACTCAGCCTGCTGTTCGTCCGGACGATCGGCCTGTGCGCGGCGGCCTTGATCTCCTGCTGACAGGAGTGATCGCCATTCCCGTGGCGTTGCTCCTCGGGGTGACGGCCGTCACTCGCCAGTGACCCCGTGCCTTCTCCGCTGGTCGCGTTGGTAGGGGAAACCCGACCAACAGGTCTCGACCTGGCCGTCATGACCCGGGCAGCCCGCCCGACTGCAATGGCAGGGTGCTTAATCATCAGGCTTTCCGAACATGGAATTCCCGCTCGTGGTGGGTCGCGGGCTGGGTGTCCGCGGCACTCTGGGCCGTCGCGTTCCCCCTCTTCTCCACGCTGGGGACGCACCGTTTCTGGGGGATCTGTGCCGCGATCGGGTACCTCGGGGCGGCCGTCGCGGCGGGCCGACTGCCGTGGCCTCGGGCACGGGTCGTATCGGTGGGGTGGGCGCTCGCCGGTGCGGCCGTCGTTCCCTTCCTCTGGCTGGTGCTGACCGGCAGTGCGCAGAGCGAGGTCGGCGTCATCGAGCGTTCCGGAACGCTGCTGCTCCAGCACGGCACGCCGTATCTGGCCGATCCGCGCACGGTGCACGAATACACCCCTTACCTGCCCGGCATGGCGGCTCTCGGCCTTCCCCGGGCACTGTTCGGCGATGACGGCTTGCTCCGGCCTCTGGGAGATTCACGCGTGTGGTGCGCGGTGGCGTTCCTCGGCTGCCTGTGGGCCGGACGAAGGGTTCTGCGGACGAGCGGCGGGCCAGGCGCCCGCCTGTGGGACTCCTCTTACGGGCTCCCCCTCGCGGTCCTGGTCGCCTCACCGGTCGTCGCGCTGCCCCTGTGCGTCAGCGGGGTGGATCTGCCGCTCATCGGGCTGCTCTGCCTCGCTCTCGCCCTGGCCGCCCGGCACCGCCCGGTCGAGGCGGGGCTGGTGCTGGCCGTAGCCTGCTCGCTGAAGTGGACGGCCTGGCCCGCGGTCGCGGTCGCCGTGTCGCTGCTGGCCCACGCCTCGGGACGACGCGCGGCACTGCGCTGCGCCGGCGCGTCCCTGGCCGGTACCGCCGCGCTGGTCCTCCCCTTCGTCTGGTCGTCGGCGGAAGCCGTGGTCCAGCAGGTGTTCGCCTTCCCCACCGGGCGCGGCGCCCTGCCGACCCCTGCGAGCAGCCCGCTGCCTGGACGGCTGCTGACGGATCTGGGACCTGCCGGCCGGTACGCGGCCGTGGCCCTGCTGCTGGCGGGCGGTCTGGCCGTGGCCGTCTCCCTGAGGATCCGGCCGCCGCACGATGTGGTGTCCGCCGCCGACCGGCTCGCCGCAGGCCTGTTCCTGGCCTTCCTGCTGGCGCCCGCCGGCCGGTTCGGCTACCTGGCGCTGCCCGTGGTGCTGGCCGTGTGGGCCCGGCTGTCCGGAGCGGAACGCCACACCGCGGTGAGCCGCCCGCCCGCGCCCTCCGTGCCGATCGCCGCCTGAGCATCCCCTTCTCTTCTCCCGCGGAGGCGGCACCCCATGAACACCACTTTGATCGTGACCAACGACTTCCCTCCCCGGCAGGGCGGTATCGAGACCTTCGTACATGCCATGGCGACCCGGCTCCCGAACGTCGTCGTCCACACCTCCAGCGAACCGGGCGCGGCCGCGTACGACGCCGCCCTTCCGTTCCCCGTGATCCGGGACCCCTCTCGCACGCTGTTGCCGACCCCCCGCGTCACCCGACGCGTGCTGGAGACCGCCCGCGAGCACGGATGCGACCGGGTCTGGTTCGGAGCGGCCGCGCCGCTGGCCTCGATGGCGCCCGCCTTGAGGCACGGCGGGATCCAGCGCATGGTGGCCACGACCCACGGCCACGAGATCTGGTGGGCCCGCACGCCGGGAGCACGCCGGATTCTGCGCAGGATCGGCGACCATGTGGACGTGGTGACCTGTCTCGGCGAGTACGCCCGACGCCGGATCGCGCCCGCGCTCGGACCCCGGGCCCGGCTGGAACGGCTGGTGCCGGGAGTGGACACGGCCGTGTTCCGGCCTTCTTCGGACCGCGCGCGTGAGGTCCGCGACCTGCATGGGATCACCGGAACGCGACCGATGGTCCTCTGCGTCTCCCGGCTCGTGCCCCGCAAAGGCCAGGACATGTTGATCCGGGCGCTGCCGCTGATCCGGCGATCGGTACCGGACGCGGTTCTGATGATCGTGGGCAAGGGCCCCGACGAGGCGCGGTTGCGCGGGCTGGCCGACCGTTATGCGCCCGGAGACCAGGTGGTCTTCGCAGGCGGCCGTACCCATGCTGAAACGGCCCCCTACTACTCGGCCGCGGACGTGTTCGTCATGCCGTGCCGGACGAGACGAGTCGGGATGGAGGCGGAAGGACTGGGCATCGTGTTCCTGGAGGCTGCCGCGAGCGGGCTTCCCGTGGTGGCGGGCGACTCCGGCGGTGCTCCGGACACGGTACTGCCCGGAATCACGGGCGAGGTGGTCGACGGACGGGACGTACGGGCCGTGGCCGACGCGACCGCGAGGGTCCTCCGCTCCCCTGACCGCGCGGCGATGGGAGAGGCCGGACGGCTGTGGATGGAGAGGCAGTGGTCGTGGAACGCCTCGGCGGATCGTCTGGCACGGCTGCTGACGCCGGGCCCGGACCGGGCCGCGCATCGTGCGTGAGTACCGTCCTACGCCGTGACATCCTCGCCGCGCAGGTGGGCCAGGACGGCGAGGACGCGGCGGTTGCCCTCGGTCGGGTCGACGTCCAGCTTCATGAAGATGTTGCCGCAGTGCTTGACCACCGAGGCCTCGGTGATGGTGAGCCGCTGGGCGATGGAGTGGTTGTTGAGGCCTTCGGCCATCAGTGCCAGCACTTCCCGTTCCCTGGGCGTCAGCCGCTGGAGCGGCCGGTCCGCCGTCTGCTGTCGCAGCAGGACCCGGATCACCTCGGGGTCGATGACCGTCGCGCCGCCCGCCACCCGTTCCAGGGCGTCGAGGAACTCCGCGACCTCGCCGACCCTGTCCTTCAGCAGGTACCCCAGCCCGCCCTCCGCGGGGGCGGCTCCCCCCAGCAACTGCGTGGCGTAGGCGGTCGCGACGTACTGAGAGAGCACCAGCACCGGCAGACCCCGGTGCCGGGCACGCAGATCGAGCGCGGCCTTGAGTCCTTCGTCGCGGAATCCGGGCGGCATCCGCACGTCCGTGATGACCACGTCCGGCTGGTCGGCGTCGACGGCGCGGGCCAGTTCCCCGGCGTCCCCGACGGCGGACGTCACCTTGTGGCCGACCCGGGAGAGCAGTTCGACCAGCCCTGCGCGCAGCAGGACGGCGTCCTCGGCGAGCACTACGCGGAGCACGGGACCTCCACGCGCAGCCGGGTGGGTCCGCCGGGTGGACTGCTCACGATGAGCCTGCCTTTCACGATGGCCAAGCGGTCGGCCAATCCTTGCAGCCCCGCTCCGGCCGCGGGATCGGCGCCGCCGCGGCCGTCGTCGGTGACCAGCAGCACGAACACACCGCCCCGCACCCGGCCCTCGACCGAGATCCGGCCGGCTCCGCTGTGCTTGGAGGCGTTGGTGAGGGCCTCGGTGAGGGTGAAGTACGCCGTCGTCTCGACGGACGCGGGGAGCCGGTTGGGCACGTCGAGGTCGACGGTCACCGGGATCGGGTTGCGCAGCGCGAGTTCGGCGACTGCGGCGGGCAGCCCGTGGTCGGCGAGCACCTGCGGGTGGATGTCCCGGACGAGGTCACGCAACTGGTCCAGGGCCTGGCGGGCTTCGCCCTTGGCCCGGGCGAGGAGCGGGACGGCGGGCGAGTCCTGGCCGCGCAGCTCCAGCTCCGCCAGGCCCAGGGTCATGCTGAGGGCGACGAGCTGCTGCTGGGCGCCGTCGTGCAGGTCGCGCTCAATGCGGTGCCGTTCGGCCTCGAAGGCGTCGAGCAGCCGGGCCCGGGAGCGTGTGAGCTCGATGATCTGGGCGCCCTCCTCGCGGGCCGACAGCAGGAACCGCGCGGTGCTCACCTGCGCTCCGGTCAGCAACGCGCCCGCGTACACGGCCAGAAGGAGGCCGAGCAGCCCCGCCGCCGTGCCCCCCAGGGCCTCGACCGGACCGGAGACGGCTCTGCCCGGGATCAGCATCACGGTCTCTGGTGAGAGCGCCCACACGATGACGGGCGTCGCCACCAGGATCAGAGACATGCCGAGCAGGGCGGTGAATCCGAACCCGGCGGCGGTGAACACCACCGCCCAGAGCAGGGTGTAACCGAGCTCACGCCAGGTGGCCCGCTCCCGGAGCCGGGTCCGCAGCCGACTCATGATCCCGGCGCCGGGCAGCGCTCCGTGCGGGGAGGGCAGGCGCTCCGGCTCGACGATCCGCAGCCTGCGCCGTTCCAGGGCCGCCACGGGGATGCCGGATACCGCGACGGCCAGCAGGATCACCAGGCCGATGCCCAGGAAGGACGATCCGACCCCGCCGACGATCAGTACGGCGAGCACGGCGAACAGGGAGAACCCCAGGACGGTGCCGCTGAGCAGGAAGGCCCAGCAGCGCAGCGGCCAGGCCGTGAAGGGGAAGCGCAGAGGCTCGCGCCGCAGGGCGTCCCAGACCGCGACGGTCATCGGTAGAGGCCTCCCGGCGACGACGGATCGACGAAACCGCTTCCTTTTCGACCCTAGCCTGTGTCCACCGCTACTACGGGTCGGCGGAGTGCCGGTCCTGGACTCCGGGTAGCAGGGGATGTGTAGACGAGAAGGTAGGAGTTCAGGTGTGATGTCTGACATGACGGCAGCGTTGGTACTCGGGCCTCTTCTTCGGAATGTCACGGAGCGGACGGCGACCCTGTGGGTGGAGACGACCGAGGCGTGTGAGGTGAGCGCGCTCGGGCGGACCGAGCGGACCTTCACGGTGCACGGACACCACTACGCCCTGGTGGACGTGGAAGAGCTGGAGCCCGGGAGCACCACCCCCTACGAGGTGCTGCTGGACGGCAAGAAGGTGTGGCCGCAGCCCGGGAGCGAGTTCCCGTCGAGTGTGATCCGGACGGTCGACCCGTCGCGGCCCGCGCGGATCGCGTTCGGGTCCTGCCGGGTCTCGCCCGCCTCGCAGGAGACGCACGGGGTGGACGCGCTCAGCGCCTTCGCCCACGAGCTGAAGAACGGGGCCGAGCCGCCGACCGCCCTGACCATGATCGGCGACCAGGTCTACGCCGACGCCACCGGCGAGCGCATGCGCGACTTCATCAAGGGGCGGCGGGACATCGACAGCGGAGCCGGCGAGGAGATCGCCGACTTCGAGGAGTACACCGAGCTGTACCGGCTGGCCTGGATGACCGACCCCGCCGTCCGGTGGCTGTTCTCGACCGTGCCCGTGTACAGCATCTTCGACGACCACGACGTCCGGGACGACTGGAACACCTCCTACGTCTGGCGCCAGTGGGTGGCCGAGCAGCCCTGGTGGAAGTCGCGGATCGTCGGCGGACTCGGCTCGTACTGGGTCTACCAGCACCTGGGCAACCTCACCCCGCAGCAGCGCCGCGACGACGCGCTCTACCAGCGGATCAAGGAGCTCGATGACGGCGGCGCGATCCTCGACGAGTTCGCCGAGCAGGCCGACCTGAAGCCCGAGACGGCACGCTGGTCCTTCCGGATCGACCTCGGCGGCACCCGGGTCGTCGTCATCGACACCAGGGCGTCGCGGCTGCTCACCGAGACCCGCCGCGCGATGCTCGACGACGCCGAGCAGGCGTGGGTCGACGATCAGCTCACCGGGGACGTCGACCAGCTCCTCATCGCCAGCTCGCTGCCGTTCCTGCTGCCGCGGACCATCCACCACCTCGAGGCCTGGAACGAGAAGATCGCCGCAGGCGGGCGCAGGAACGACCACACCAGGAACAAGCTCGCGGAGAAGATCCGCCAGGCCATCGACCTGGAGCACTGGGCGGCGTTCGGAGAGAGCTTCGAGGCGATCGCCAAGGCCGTCACCGAGGTCGTCCAGGGGCAGCGCGGGAAGGCGCCCCAGCATGTCTCGTTCCTCGGCGGCGACGTGCACTACAGCTATCTCGCGCGGGTGAAGGGGCTGCCGATCAACCAGATCGTGTGCTCGCCCTTCCGCAACCCGCTGGGCGCGAAATTCCAGTGGGCCAACCGGCTGGCGGCCATGGTGTGGGGGAACATCCCCGCGCGGCTCGTCGCCAAGACCGCGCGGGTGCCCCGGCCGCCACTGCGCTGGCGGCTCACCGACGGGCCCTGGTTCGACAACGCGATCGCGACGGTCTCACGGGACGAAGTCGTGTGGCAGGCCCCGTCCGGACCGACCGCGCTCACCGAACTGCACCGGGCTCCGTTGGACTACAGGCGGACGCGCAAGGCGTCCGGCGAGGAGCGCTAGGCGCCCCGGCGGACGCGCGAGGCACCCGGAAGGGCGCACTGAGCACGCCGACGAACGTGCGAGGCGCTCGAAGAGGCACATTGAGCACCACAGCGGACGCGCAAGACGCTCGAAAAGGCACACTGAGCACGACAGCGGACATACCGGGTGACCGGTGTGTCCGGGAACGCGCTAGGCGTCGAGCAGGTCGTCGTACTCGTCCTCGGGACGGCCCAGGTCCACGCGGGCGCGGAAGCGCAGGCGCAGCAGCCCCTCGAGGCTGTCGGCCGCGTCTCCGCGCTCGTGCGCGGGCATGTCGAGCACGAGGTCGGCGCCCAGGGTGGCCCAGGTGTGCGCACCCAGCAGGTCGCCGTACTCGTAGAGCACCTCGGCGACGCTGCGGTAGACCTCCGGGTCGCTGGGCTTGCTGTCCCTGACCTGAGCAAGCAGGTCCAGCGCCCCGGCCTTGTCGTCGAGCTTCAGCAGGGCGTCGGCCAGGTAGACCCGGGGGTCCCCGTACACCTCGCCGCCGTCCTCGATGGCCTTGCGGTACACCTCCGCGGCATGCGCGTGGTCACCGGCGTGCTGGAACTGCTCCCCGGCCCTGAGCAGCACCTTCGCCCGGGAGACGCCTTCGGCTCCGGTGGCCCGGTCCGCCAGCTCCGCGAGCCGCACCGCGGCCGCCCGGTGCTGTCCCGTCCGCAGCCCGTCGAACTCCAGGTCGTCGAGATCGGCTTCCGTCACGTGGGTCACGGCTATGACGTTACCCGCGAGTCGCTCCCGAAACCGGAGGAATCCTCAAGATCGTCTAAACCTGCGCCAAAGGACGGGTGTGTTCGGCACCCGCCGGCCCTCACTCGGGAAAGCGCTCCAGGGCGCCCCGGCGGCGCGACACGGGACGGTCAGCGGCGGGCGCGCTCCAGGGCGTCCCAGAATCCCCGGCGGAGGGCGTGGCGGACCTCGTCGTGGAGGAGGAAGTCGATGGGGAGGGACGAACCCTGCAGGAGGCGGGCCTCGAGGTCGGAGGGCATGCGGGGCTTACGGGCCAGGACCGCTTCGAGCCAGAGGGCGGGGGCGTCCCTGGCCACCGACTCACCGAAGTCCTGGCCTTCGGTGTGGGCGGCCTGGACGGCGTCCGACAGGGACGGCGCCTGGGGCGAGCGGGACTGGGGGACCAGGGAGTTCGGGCTGGTGTAGGAGCCGTACTGGGGCAGGGCGGGAGGAGAGGACTGCGCCGGGGGCTGGCTCGCCGGCGGCGTCAGCGGATAGGCGGGGAGACCGCCGGTGCCGGTGCTGGTGGGGCTGGTGAAGGACGACTGCGGCGGCAGCGACGGGGACGTCGAGGTCGGAGGGAGGGGCGTCGGGCCCGTGGACGTCGCGGAGGACGAGCCGTACGAGGGGCTCAGATAACTCGGCGGGGACTGCTCCTGCGAGCCGTACGGATCCTTCGCGGCGTACGGGTCCTGCGTCCTGTAGGGATCCTGCGAACCGTAAGGTTCCTTCGCGCCGTAGGAGTCCTGCGAGCCGTAGGAGTCCTTCGCCCGGTAGGAGTCCGGTGTGCTGTAAGAGCTCGGGGTGCTGTAGGAATCCTGAGTGCTGTAGGAGTCCTGAGGGCTGTACGGGTCCCGCGAGCCGAAGGTGAGGCCGTTCAGCGCCGGGGGCGCGCCGGACACCGGGGCCGCGAACTGGGAGGCCCCCACGGGCGCGGGAGCCGCGGACGGCGGGGTGAGCGGGGAGGACTGCGGCGCCGACGCGTGGGACGCCGATGGGGAGTGCACGCTGTCCTGCAGCGCCGCCAGGGGCGAGGAGCCGGTGGTGGTGCCGTGGCCGTTGGACAGCGGCGACGGACCCGTGTCGGAGACGCGGTCCAGACCCGACAGGAGGCTGACGTAAGGGCGGAGCCGGCTCGCGCCGACCTCGACGAGGTCGTCGCACTCCTGGCGCAGCAGCCGGGAGACCGTCAGGTCGCCGCCGGCGGGGACGTGCGCGACGGTGACGCGGACGCCGAGGTCCTGGGCGTCGCACAGCACTCCCACGAGGTCCTCGTCACCGCTGATGACGATGGCGTCGGAGATGGCGTGGTTGCGCGCCAGGGCCAGCAGGTCGCGGTGCAGTTCGGTGTCGACGCCGTCACGGCGGCCCGGGCGGCTGCGGCCCAGCCGCAGTTTCACGCCGGGAAGGTCGGCCAGCGCCTCGTGCTCGGGGCCGCGCCTGCCCTCGACCGCGGACTCGTACCAGTAGCAGCGCAGCAGCGGCAGCCCGGAATGCTCCCTCGCCAGCTCCCCCAGCAGTTTGAGCAGCCCGTCGAGATCCCAGGAGACCTGTTCGCGGTGCCGGGTGCCGTGCACCGCCGCCCCGCCCTCCGATAGCAGGTAGCCGGCGTCTATGAACAGCGCACAGCGATCCACGAGAACACCGAACCTCTCGACCCTGGGGTAGCTCTAGCGTAGTGAAGGCCACTCGTGCCGTATGCCGTTCCGGCGATTCGCCATCCTTCACCGCGTCCAAGGCGTACGCAAGAGCCCGGGCACGGGCAGAGTGACGTGGGCAACTGTCAGCGCGGACGCTACCAGTCGTTCTGGTCTGTCCGGAATGAGTTCACATCATCTTTACGGGGAATCTCGAGACCGGTCAGCGGCGCGAGGGTGTCATGACCGTTACCACCCCCACCATCAGGGCGTCGGCCGTGGACACGACCTCCAGCACGGACTTCTCGGTCGGCTGCGCCCGGTAGGACACCAGATCCATGCCGAAGGACAAGGTTCTCTCCCCTTCCGCCAGCGTCCCGGTGAAGGCGTTGGGCGAACTCAGCGGCCTGCCGTCGAGCAGCACCGTGTCGCCGGCGCGGGCGGCGTCCCCCTCCCAGGCCAGCAGTCCGATCCGCGCGGGAGCACCGGACGGCAGGCCGCCCAGCGGAACGCGCAGCCGTGTCGTGCCGCCGGTGCCGAGCGCCCGTGCTCCGTCGAGCACCACCGTCCTGCCCGGCTCCGCCTCCGGGTCGTCGGAGACGACCACCAGGCTCCAGCCCGCGTACGTGCCGGGCCCGGTGAGCGCGGGCACGTCGGCCACCCACCAGCGGCCCCCGTCACGGCCCGCCCGGCGCACCTGCTCGGTGACCTCGGCGAACGCCTGGTACGCCTGGTGCTCCGGCAGGCTCACCCGTTCCGTCCAGGACGCCTCGACCGTCCGGTAGCTCCCGGACGGGCCGCGCAGCCTCGCGGTGTACTTCCGCGGGTCCGCCTTCCCCGAGTCGGGCTCCGTCATCCCCGACCAGTAGAGACCGGCCCAGCGCACCCGGCCGGACGCCTCGAGCAGCGCCGGGCTGGAGGCGACGGTGCCGTCGGCCCCGTCGAGGTCGAGCGGGCCCATCTCCCACCGGTCGTTGTCGAGCCGCACTCCCCTGCGCTGCCGGGCGGGCCCGCACTCGGGCTCGTGGCCGGGACAGCTCAGCAGTATGTTGCCCACCATGGTGACGCGCACCCGGCCGTCGACGGCGAACCGGGCGGGCAGCCCTGACGCGCCGACCCCGGCCGAGGCGCGGCCGCGGACGGCCGAGCCGGGAAGCACGACCGACGGCGACGCCCCCGGACCGGCGTCCGGGGCCACGGCGACGGGAAGGTGGGCCGAGGCGCCACCACCCGGGGGGAGCGGAGGCCGGCCGCAGCGCAGCACGCTCTCCACCGGCCGGCACGACCAGCCTTCGTCCAGGGCGCCGGACGAACCGTCGTGCCACGCCACGCCGCGCGGCAAGGACACGTCCGCCACCACCTCGCCGGACCGCACGGCCCCCTCGTTGCGCACCGTGAGGACGACGATGCCCGTCCGGCCCGGCACCAGCGCGCCCACCGGCTGGACGCCGGCCTTCAGCACCGGCAGCGCCCTGGACTCCACGGGCCGTGGCGGGGCGGGTGGACCCGGCCTGGAGGAGAGGGTCCGGATCATCCGTTCCGTCTCGTTCACCTGGTCCGTCTGGGCCCTTCGGGAAGGCGAGCGCGCCGGACGCCTCGGATCCGGTTCCTCCGCCACCGGCGTCTCCCCTTGGCGGACCAGGGTCCGGGGCTCTCCCGTCGGCCATACGAGCAGCCCCGCCGTGAGCACGACGGCCACCGCGCCGGCCGTGGCCACCCGTTTTCGTCTTCCGGGAGACGAGCGCCACCACCACGCCGACAGCACCGTGCCCACCCACCGGAACGGCAGGCCGATTCCCCTGGGCAGCAGATAAGCCGACGCCGCCGTGCCGAGGACGAGAGCCGCGACGTCCGGCAACCTGCCGCCGACGTCCTTGAGGTCGGCGACCGCCGTGCGGCACCGCGCGCATCCCCGCAGATGGCTCCGCACCCGCACCGCCTCGCGGTCCGTCAGGTCGCCCCGCAGGTACACGCGGATCCTGTCGAGGACCGGACGGCACTCCGGCGGCAGCGCCTCGGCCAGGTGCAGCTGGAGGTAGGCCTGCCGGAGCCCCTCCCTGGCCCGGTGCGCCAGCGCGGTGACGCCGTCGGCGCCGATCCCGAAGAGCTGCGGCACCCGGCCGGGACTCGTTCCCTCGACCGCGGTGTGCCACAGCACCGCCCGCCACCGCTCGGGCAGCGAGAGGTAGGCCCGGACCACCGTCCTTCCCTCCAGCCCGGCCAGGGCCGGGTCGACGAAGGGGATGTCCGGGTCGAAGGTCTCGCGTTCGGTGTCCCGGTGCCCGGCGACCGCCCGGCGCAGGGTGGTGAGCAGGAAGGGGCGGAAGGCATCGGACGGGCCGCCGCCCTGCCGCAGGATCTCGAAGACCGCGGCGAAGGCCCCGGCCGTCACGGCCTCGGCCTCCTCCCGGCCGCGGGTCAGCAGCCCCGCCAGCCGCAGCGCCGCGCGTCCGTGCCGCTCGCGGAGCTCGCCGCAGGCCTCGTCATCACCTTCTCTGGCCCTCGTGATGAGGACGGCATCACCCTGAACCGCCCTCGTGTGCTCACCCATGGATACCCCTTTGCCCGCGCCTGAATGTAACCTATTGGCTACCGAGGGTCGCCGGGGCGGATTCCACAAAGCGTTTTTCCGGGGAGGCCGTTCTCAGATTCAGAGGGATCCGATCAGCTCGCGCAGCGCGTGCGCGAGTCCCTCCTCCTCGGTCTCGGCCGTCCGCCAGGCCCGCAAACGCGCGGCGTCCAGCCGCGGATCCCCTTGGGAGGTCGCCAGGTAGCCGCAGGGCGCGTCCGGCCAGTCCCCCGCGGGCGCCGGCAGTTCCGCGTCGACGAAGACGTACCCGCCGACCAGCCGGTGCGCCGCCCGCTGCGCGCCGCCGAGCGCGGGCATCAGCGGACCGGCGAGGCCGTGCGCCACCAGCACCAGCGGCGTCCGCGGGTCCGCCGCGCCGATCTGCAGCGCCGCCCCCGCCACGTACCGGTGCCCCGACTCCGGGGCGTCCCTCGGATCGGGCGCCAGGAGGCGATGACCGGCGGCGCGCAGCTCGTCGCGCAGCCTGGCGGACGGAGGAAAACCGAGGAGAACGAGGGTTCCGGGCGTCATGCCGCCATCGTTACAGCTCCGGCGGACGGGTGACGCCTCCCCGCGGCCGAGGGTCCTAGGGTTGAGGGGTGAGCGATCGTGATGAGCTGCTGAAAGAGATCAAGACGAAGGCCGTGGTGCACGGCGACTTCACCCTCTCCTCCGGACGGAAGGCGTCCTTCTACGTGGACCTGAGGCGGGTGACCCTGGACGGGGAGGCCGCGCCACTCGTCGGGCGGGTGATGCTCGACCTGACCACCGACCTCGGGTACACGGCCGTGGGCGGGCTGACGCTGGGCGCCGATCCGGTGGCCACCGCGATGCTGCACGCGGCGGCGGCGCGCGGGCAGAAGCTGGACGCGTTCGTGGTGCGCAAGGCCGTCAAGCAGCACGGGATGCAGCGGCGGATCGAGGGGCCGGACATCTCCGGACGCCGGGTGCTCATCGTCGAGGACACCTCCACCACGGGCGGTTCCCCGCTGACCGCGGTGGAGGCGGCCCGCGAGGCGGGGGCGACGGTCGTCGGCGTGGCGACCGTCGTGGAGCGCAGCGCCGCCGAGCCCATCACGGAGGCCGGGCTGGAGTACCGGTACGCCTTCGACCTCGAGGCCCTGGGCCTCTGACCCTCAAGCGCCGGGAGATCCGGGCTGGGCCGGAACCCTCCGGCTCAGCCGCCGGCGCGCTCTCGCCGGCTCACCCGACGATGCTGGGCTTGCCCTCGACGAATTCGATGGTGACGCGCTGCTTGGCCGGGAGCGGGAAGCGCTCACCGCCCACGAACACCCGGACCGCCGACGAGTCGGAGATCGTCAGGCTCAGGTCCTTCCAGATGATCTTGCGCACGTCACCCTGGACCAACTCGCCGTCCAGGACGACCTTGGTGTTGCCCGGCGCCGCGGCGAAGACCTCGACCTTCTTCCCGACGACCTCGAGCCTGGCGTAGGCGGTGTCGTCCTTCGCGCTGGTGAGGACCTTGTCGGGGTCGGCGGTGGTGGAGGAGGACGTTCCGGGAGCCGCCGCCTCCGTGTTGAAGGAGCTCACCAGTGCCATACCGCCCACCACCACCAAGGCCACGACCAAGGCCACGGCCGCGCCGATGATCACGATACGTGCAAGACCCTGAGGGTCATTTCGGTGACGTCCCACGTGCCCGAGGGTAGCGACACAAAGACAGTGGGGCGACCGGTATGACCGATCAGTGGGCGATAAACCCATCCGTTAGCTACTGTCCGAGACCTTTAGTTTCGGACCGCCCTTTCATGACCTCGCGCACGATCGGGATGACCGAGAGCACCAGGATCACCGCGACGCCCGGCAGGATGTACCTGTCGATGTTCGGGACCGAGGCGCCCAGGTAGTGGCCGAGCAAAAACAGCGAGTCGCACCAGATGACCGCGCCGATGGCGTTCCAGACGAAGAACCGCTTGGCGTCCATGCCGAGCATGCCGGCGAGCGGGTTGAGGAACGTCCGGACGATCGGGACGAACCGCGCGATCACCACGGCCTTCTCCGGGCCGAACCGGTTGAAGTAGTACTCGGCCTTCTCCACCCACTCCTTGCGGAAGATCTTGGAATCCGGCCGGTCGAACAGCTTGCGCCCGTACTTCGCCCCCAGCCAGTGCCCGAGTTGCGCGCCCACGATGGCGGCGATCGGCCCCCCGATCAGGAGCACGGGCAGGGAGATCTGCTGGAACTCGACGCCGTTGAGCTCGCTGACCGCGGTGAGGATCCCCGCGGTGAACAGCAGGGAGTCCCCGGGGAGGATGCAGCCGAAGAGCAGCCCGGTCTCGGCGAAGATGATCGCCAGCACGCCGATCGCGGCGAACGCACCGAAGAGTCCGAGCCAGTACTCCGGGCTCAGCGGGGTGGAGGCGAGAACATGCACGACGCGAGCCTATCCAGAGCCCGCCCCGGCCGAGTTCGACTTCCTTGGGAAAAGCGACCAGCAGCCCAAAGAGGACATCAATTCAAAATCGCCCACAGTGGCCCAAGTCGGCCTAAGTGACAGGGACATGCTGGTGGGGGGTCCCTACAGGCACAACCCCTGTCCGAGGACGAACAGGCGATACGAGATAGTAAGGACTGAGGCAGACCATCGCCGCACCCTCCTGCGGCACCACCGCGGCTGCGGTGGCTGACCTGCCCCGTCATGAGAGGAAAGCACATGCCCATCGCCACTCCCGAGGTCTACGCCGAGATGCTCGACCGCGCCAAGCAGGGCGGCTTCGCATACCCGGCGATCAACGTGACCTCCAGCCAGACGCTCAACGCGGCACTGCGCGGGTTCGCCGAGGCGGAGAGCGACGGCATCATCCAGGTCTCCACCGGTGGAGCGGAGTACCTGTCCGGGTCCCTCAAGAGCATGGTCACCGGCTCCGCGGCGTTCGCCGAGTACGCCCGCGTCGTGGCCGCCGAGTACGACGTCAACATCGCCCTGCACACCGACCACTGCCCCAAGGACAAGCTGGACGGCTTCATGCGTCCGCTGATCAAGATCTCCCAGGAGCGGGTGGCGCGCGGCCAGGAGCCGCTGTTCCAGTCGCACATGTGGGACGGCTCCGCCGTACCGCTGAAGGAGAACCTCGAACTGGCGGCCGAACTGCTGGCCGAGTCCGTCAAGGCGCGCACGATCATGGAGATGGAGATCGGCGTCGTCGGCGGCGAGGAGGACGGCGTCGCCCACGAGATCAACGAGAAGCTGTACACGACCGTCGAGGACGCGCTGGCGACCGTCGACGCCGTCGGCACCGGTGAGAAGGGCCGCTACATCCTGGCCGCGACGTTCGGCAACGTCCACGGCGTCTACAAGCCCGGCGCCGTCAAGCTGCGTCCGGAGGTCCTGAAGGAGATCCAGGACGCCGTCGCCGCCAAGTCCGGCAAGGACAAGCCGTTCGACCTGGTCTTCCACGGCGGCTCCGGCTCCACCCTGGAGGAGATCCGGGAGGCCCTCTCCTACGGCGTCATCAAGATGAACATCGACACCGACACCCAGTACGCCTTCACCCGCCCGGTCGCCGACCACATGCTCCGCAACTACGACGGCGTCCTGAAGGTCGACGGCGAGGTCGGCAACAAGAAGCTGTACGACCCCCGCTCGTGGGGCAAGGCCGCCGAGGCCGCCATGGCCGCGCGCATCGTCACCGCCTGCGAGGACCTGCTGTCCGCCGGCAAGAAGATCAAGTAACCCTGAGGTGAGGGAAGGGGGCCGGGTTGCCTACCATGCGGGTATGACCCAGAACCTGCTCGGCGGCCCGCCCCCGACCCACCTGCCCGACGTACCGGAGGCCTCGCGGCTGCTCGCGGACGGCGCCGACCCGTACGAGGTCGCGGCGAAGTTCCCCGCCTTCCCCACGGTCTGGGCCGAGCTGGCCGAACGCGCCTTCGCCAAGGGCAGCGTCATCGAGTGCTACGCCTACGCCCGCACCGGCTACCACCGCGGCCTGGACGCGCTGCGCCGCAGCGGATGGAAGGGCCACGGCCCCATCCCGTGGTCGCACGAGCCGAACCGGGGCTTCCTGCGCGCGCTGGCGGCCCTCGGACGCGCCGCCGCCGCGATCGGCGAGGACGAGGAGGCGCAGCGCTGCCGGACGTTCCTGAGGGACTCCAGCGAGGAAGCCGCCGAGGCTCTGAGCTGACCCGTCCGTCCAAGAGACGACCCCCAGGCCCCCGAGCCCGGGGGGCGGCCCCCGGGCCCCCGAAACGGGGTCGGCCGATCCTCGCTCCGCTGCGGTCGTCTGACCCACCTGGGGGACGACCCCCAGACCCCCGAAACGGGGCCAGCCGATCCTCGCTTCGCTGCGGTCGTCTGACCCACCTGGGGGCGACCCCCAGACCCCCGAAACGGGGCCAGCCGATCCTCGCTCCGCTGCGGTCGTCTGACCCCGCCTGTTTCCTCGCAGCTCAGAGGCAGGTAAGATCTGATCGCAAGAGGCCCCTTGTCGTACTTGCGATCAGGGGCTTTATCTTTGGCCTTAAGGAGATCGTCAGATGCCGGCCATCGTGCTCGTCGGTGCTCAGTGGGGTGACGAAGGAAAGGGGAAGGCGACCGACCTGCTCGGCGGGAAGGTCGACTACGTCGTCCGCTACCAGGGGGGCAACAACGCCGGACACACCGTCGTCATCGGGGACAAGTCCTACGCCCTCCACCTGCTGCCGTCGGGGATCCTCTCCCCCGACGTCGTCCCCGTGATCGGCAACGGGGTGGTGATCGACCCGGGGGTGCTGCTCCAGGAGATCGACGGCCTCAAGGCCCGCGGCATCGACTGCGGACGGCTGCTGATCTCGGCCAACGCGCACCTGATCATGCCCCACCACCGGGCCCTCGACAAGGTGTCCGAACGCTACCTGGGCAAGGCCCGGATCGGCACCACGGGCCGCGGCATCGGCCCCGCCTACGGCGACAAGATCGCCCGGATGGGCGTGCGGGTCCAGGACCTGTTCGACCCGGGCATCCTGCAGAAGAAGATCGAACTGTCGCTGCGTGAGAAGAACCAGGTCCTCACCAAGGTCTACAACCGGCGCCCGATCCTGGTCGACCCGATCGTCGAGGAGTACCTGGAGTACGGCGAGCGCATGCGCTCGTACGTCGCCAACACCGAACTGGTCATCAACAAGGCGCTGGACGAGGACAAGGTCGTGCTGCTGGAAGGCGCCCAGGGCACCCTCCTGGACATCGACCACGGCACCTACCCGTTCGTGACGTCGTCGTCCCCGACGGCCGGCGGCGCCTGCGCGGGCTCTGGCGTCGGACCCACGAAGGTCAAGAGCGTCATCGGCATCCTCAAGGCGTACACGACGCGCGTCGGCGCGGGACCGTTCCCGTCCGAACTGCTCGACGAGATGGGCGAGTACCTTCGCACCACCGGCGGCGAGTACGGCGTGACGACGGGCCGCGACCGCCGCTGCGGCTGGTTCGACGCCGTCATCGCCCGCTACGCCTCCCGCGTCAACGGCATCACGGACTTCTTCCTGACGAAGCTGGACGTGCTGTCGGGCCTGGAGCAGGTCCCCGTCTGCGTCGCCTACGACGTCGACGGAGAACGCCACGAGGAGATGCCCTCCACCCAGACCGAGTTCCACCACGCCAAGCCGATCCTGGAGTACCTGCCGGGCTGGAAGGAGGACATCACCTCCGCGAAGTCCTTCGACGACCTGCCCCCGAACGCGCAGTCCTACGTGAAGCGCATCGAGGAGCTGTCCGGCGCGCAGATCTCCGCCATCGGCGTCGGCCCCGGCCGCGACCAGACCCTGACGATCCGCGACCTGATCTGACGGTCTCCACGGCTCACAAGACACCCTCCGGTCCCGCGACCGGAGGGTGTCGCGTTTCACCGGGACTCATCCGTCGTCCCTGAGCTCGCCGATGAAAGCGCGCCACGTTGGCTCAGGCGCGTTCAGGAGGAGAGGGACTGGAGGTCCCACACCCGCATGAGGCCGTCCTGGCCGCCGGACAGGAGGACGGGGCGTCCGTCCGCCTCGCCGAACGTCACCGAGGTGATCGGGCCGGTGTGGCCGGTGAGGGGCGGGCCGTCGGGGCGCATGGTGTTCAGGTTCCACATCCACACCGCGCCGTCCTGTCCTCCCGCCGCCGCGAAGGGCTGCTCGTTGACCTCGCCGAACGCCACGGAGGCGACGTCGGAAGGACCGGTGAGCGGCTTTCCGACGAGCCGCATGTCGGTGAGGTCCCAGACTCTTATCTCGCCGTCCTTTCCGGCCGACAGGGCGACGGGGCAGCCGTTCACCCGCCCGAAGGCCATCGAGCAGACCTCGCCCGTGTGGCCGTCGAGGGCCCGGCCGACCGGTCGTATCGCGGCCAGGTTCCACAGCCGTACCGTGCCGTCGCTGCCGCCGAACAGGGCCATCGGACGGCCTTCCATCTCGCCGAACGCCACGGAGACGGCACCGTTGACGGAGTCGGCGAGGGGGATCAGGCGCATGTCGATCGGATCCCACAGCCGTACCGCGTCGCCGTCCCCGGCGGACAGGACGACAGGACGGCGCCACACCTCGCCGAAGGCCACCGACCTGATCCGGGTTCCGGGACCGGTGGAGGACCTCCCGAGGATCTGCGAGGTCTCCAGATCCCAGAGCCGCATCAGGCTCTCACCCGCGGTGAGGGCGACAGGACGGCCCCGCACCTTGCCGACCGCCGTCGAGCAGACCCGGTGCGGCAGAGACGGACCCATATGACGGTTCTGGAGCCTTCCGAGCGACTCCATACGCCCCAGGTCCCAGACGCGCAGCTCTCCGTCGTCCCCGCCTGACAGCGCCAATGGACGGCCGTCCACCTGCCCGAACGCCACCGAGGTGATCGCGCCGCCGTGGTCGAGAGACCGGCTGCCGCGGGGTCCGGGGACCTGGCCGGAGCCGGGAGGAGGGGCGATCGCGAGCGGGTACGAAGGCCGTGCCTGAGAGGAGAGGAGGGCCAGGAGCGCGTCGGTGGCGGTGGGCCTGCCGGCCGGGGCCTTCGACAGGGCGGTGGCGACGACGTCCCGCAGGGAGGCGGGCAGCGAGGAGACGTCCGGGTGGTGGAGGAGGACGCGGTGCAGGGTGGCGGGGACGGTCGCCGCCTGGAAAGGGTGCGTGCCGGTGGCCGCGTAGAGGATCGTGGCCGCCCAGGCGAAGAGGTCGGTGTGCGAGCCGATGGCCCCGATCTCGGGATCCACCTGCTCCGGCGCCATGTACGCGGGAGTGCCGATGAGGCGGCTCGCGTCCGCGGTGATGGTCTCCAGGGCGCGGGCGATGCCGAAGTCGACCACGCGGGGGCCGTCCGGCCCGAGGACGATGTTCTCCGGCTTGAGATCGCAGTGCACGATCCCCGCCGCGTGGATGGCCACCAGCGCGGTCAGCGTCCCCGCGGCCAGCCGCATCAGCTCCCCGTCCTCGGCCGGCCTGTCCGAGGTGATCCGCCGCGCCAGGGACGGCCCCGGGATGTACTCGCTGATCACGTACGGAAGGCTCTTGTGCTCGCCCACCTCCAGGACCCTGGCCGTGTAGTCGGACACTCGCCGGGCCACCTGGATCTCCTTCAGGAAGCGCTCCCGGGAGCTGCCGCGGACCACGTAGCGCTGATGCAGCAGCTTGAGCGCGACCTTCCTGCCGTCCGCCTCGGCGAGATAGACGATGCCCTGACCGCCCTCCCCCAGCACCTCCAGCAGCTTGTACCGGCCCACCGCCTGGGGGTCCCAGGCATCCAAAAGCCGAGGCCCCGGCATACCACCTCCACCCACCCAGCCCAGGGAACCACCTCACCGTCGTAATATTTTACCTTTTTCTGACTAAATTCAGTAGATAGTTGATCCCACGGCCACAACAGGCCCCACAGGACCCTCTGGTGTTCAGAGTGGGAGGGCGGGGGCGGCGGCGAAGCCGAGGGCCACGCAGACGGGGGCCCAGAGGGCGCCGGCGAGGGCGGACCAGGCCAGGTAGCCGCGCAGGGGCGTGCCGCTGATGCCGCACAGGGTGGGGACGAGTGTGCGCAGGACGGCGGTGAAACGGGCGACCAGGATGGCCTTGCCCCCGTGGCGGGCGATCAGTTTCAGCGCACGGTCGGTCTGCTGGGGCCTCCTCCAGCGCTGCGGGAGGCGCTGGAGGAGGCCGTGCTGCCAGTGGCGGCCCGCCAGGTAACCGGCGATGTTGCCCGCCACCGCGCCGATCAGGGCGGCGACGAGGATCGCGGCGAGCGGGACCCGCTGGTGGTAGGCGAGGATCCCGCCGGCGACCACGGCCGTCTGCCCGGGGACCACCACGCCGATCAGCGGCAGCGCCGCCTCCAACGCCGGAACGAGCAGGACCATGGCCAGCGCGCCCCATACCCCGATGGACGCCGCGTTCCCGGTCAGCCATTCCAGCATTTTTCTTCCTCCGCCTCGTTTCCGAGTTTCCCGACGTCCCAAGACAATCGAAAAGCGGTGTGGAAGTCCCTCCCACTGCTCTCCCTTTCCGGGGTGGCACCAGTGCCACCCCGGTACCGCGACCATGCGCGGTTCGAGCGGGCTCAGCGGGCGGAGCGGCGCAGCCCCATGAACTGGAGTTCGGCGTAGACCGCGACGACGACGGCCATGAGGAGCATGAACGCGACACCCGGGCCGGTGAGGGGGACCAGGTCGGTGAGGGCCAGGGCCACGAGTCCCGCGGCCGAGAGGGCGTTGCCCCCGATGACGAACATGACGTGGCGCGGAGCGATGTCCGGGCGGTCGACGATGAGGACGGCGGCCAGCGCCCAGCCCAGCAGCCCGACGCCGATGGGGACGCTCCAGGAGACGGGCAGGCCGAGCAGATCCTCGAACAGCCCGGTCGCCGCGAGCAGGAGGACACCGACGGCCGCGGTGCTCAAGCCGTCGAGCCAAAGGACGCGGCGCAGCAGGGTCGAGGCGTCGGTGGTCGCGGGACGGTGAAGCGCTCCGGTCTGCATGCTCATACAAGCCTCCTTGGTCGGGAGCGGGCCTGACCTGGCCCGATGCGAAAAGCGTGCCACCGGCCCCGTGACGGCCTCAATAACCCGCCAGGTCATCACCCGGGACCGCACGGCGACTCATCCGAGAAAGCGCCGCGCCATCACCCGAGAGGTGTCGGCGAGAGGAATGGCGTCGCAGGACGCTTTCAGGCGTGGACGGGGAAATTGCTGCGGAAGAGGCCGTGCGGGTCGTGGTGGTGTTTGATGTCGCGCAGGCGGTCGAGTGCGGCGGGGGCGAAGGCGTCGGCCGCGGTCTCGCCGGGATTGAGGTAAGTGAAGGGCTTGCGGCCGCTGACGGGGAGGGCGTCAGCGAGTGCGTGCTGCTTGGCCGTGATGGCCTCGGCCATGGCGGGGTTCATCGGGGTACCGAACAGGTAGAGCGAGTACGGTTCGGTCAGCGGGCCGTGCGGGCTGTCGGACGGGCGGGTGAACGCGCCGCCCAGATGCCGGATCTGCACGCTCAGCAGCGGGGCGATGGGATCGGCCAGCAGCGCCTTGGCCGCGATGTCGTCGAGGCCGGTCAGCAGTTCGCCGCGCGAGGCGCCCGCGCCGGGGTCGGTGGGTTCGGCCGTGATGGAGCCGAGCTCGGACACCGGCATGATCCGCCTGCCGTCGGCCAGGGGGGCGGGCAGGCGGTCCAGTGGGCCGAGCAGGTCACGTGCTTCGTTCTCGTCGCCGAGGTAGGTGGCGTCGAGGGCGACCATGGGGTCGGCGCCGGGGAAGTGCAGCAGGTCGAACCAGACGGTCAGCTCCGCGGGGGCGGTGGCGGTGATCCGCCGGTAGGCGTCCAGCACGGCCGGGGCGTGCTCGGCCGTCCACAGGACCCGGCCGCCGTACAGGCGCGGTGCTGGGTGCAGGGACAGTTCGAGCGCGGTGACGATCGCGAAGTCGCCGCCTCCGCCGCGCAGCGCCCAGAACAGGTCGGGGTCGGTGTCGGCGGTGATGTGCCGCCGTCGTCCCCGCGCGTCGACGACGTCGAAGGCGGTGACGTTGTCGGCGACCCAGCCGTGTGCGCGGCCGAACCAGCTCAGCCCGCCGCCGAGGGCGACACCGGTGACGCTGACGACCGGGGAGCTGCCGGGCAGGCCGGTCAGTCCGTGCCGCGCGGCGGCGGCCTGCACCCGCCCGGACGACACGCCCGCGCCGATGCGGGCGCGGCGGGCGGAAGGGTCGAGCGCCAGGGTGTCCAGCCGCCCGGTGCGCAGCAGGACGGTTCCGTCGGTGCGGCCGGTGGCGCCGTGCCCGTTCGGCTGGGTGGCGATGCCCAGCCCGGCGGAGTCGGCGTGGCGGACGAGGGCGGCGACGTCATCGGCGTCCGCGGCCTCGACCACGGCCGCCACCGGCTGCTCGACGGCCAGGTTCCAGGGACGGCGGGCGGTGTCGAATCCGGGGTCGCCGGGCAGCCATACCCGGCCGCGGACGACGGAACGCAGGGTGTTCATGGTTCTCCTCGGGGCGTTTCGGCGTAGAGGCGTTCGAGTGGTTCCACCCTCGTCGGTGGCCATGGGCCGATCAATGCGGTCTTATGCAAAGATCGTGAAGCATGGGTTAACGATGGAGGGGTCATGCTGGAACGGCGTGAGCTGGAGGCGTTCCTCGTCCTCTCCGAGGAGCTGCACTTCGGCAGGACCGCCGAACGGCTGCACGTGTCCACCGCCCGGATCAGCCAGACGATCGCCAAGTTGGAGCGCCGCGCCGGAGTACCGCTGTTCAACCGCACCAGCCGCCGTGTGGAGCTGACGGCGACGGGTCGGCAGCTGTACGAGGACCTCCGCCCGGCCTGGGACCAGATCACCGGCGCGTTCGAACGTGCCGTCGCGAGCGGTCGCGGGCTGACCGGCCTGCTGCGGGTCGCCTTCATCGGCGCCGCGGGCGGGCAGCTGCTGGCCGGAGCCGTCGAACTGTTCCGGCAGCGCCGACCCGACTGCGACGTCCGGCTCCGTGAAGCGCAGATGGGCGATCTGATGCCCTGGCTCCTCGACGGCGAGGTCGACGTCACCCTGGCCAGCTTCCCCGTCGACGAACCCGGCATCGCCACCGGGCCGGTCCTGGTCTCGGAGGCGCGCATGCTCGCCGTCCCGATCCGGCACCCGTTCGCGCGCCGCGCCTCGGTCTCTCTGGAGGACCTCGCCCGGACCGTCCTGCTGCAGCTCCCCAACTCCTTGCCCGAGTCCCTCCGCGATGACCGCACCCCGCACACCACGCCGTCCGGACGGCCGATCCCCTCCGGCCCCTCGGCCTCCACCATCAACGAGATGCTCACCCTCGTCGGCGCCAGCCACGGCGTCTTCCTTCTGGGCGCGCATGCCAGGCGCTATTACGCCCGCCCCGACGTCGCCTACATCCCCTTCAGTGACGCTCCGCCCCTGCGATGGGGCCTGCTTTGGCGGGCGGACAACGCCACCGCCCGTGTCCGCGCCTTCGTCCAGGCCGCCCACGACCTGGTCGTCGACCACCCCTGACACCCCTCAGATGCCCGCGCCCGTCGGACCCTCGCGCCCGGAACTTCTTGAGTCAGTCACCTGACTGACCGTAGACGGCCCGTCGAAGGCCGTGCTAGCGTCCAATTTAGTCAGCCAACTAACTCATAGGAGACGACATGATCGTGGTGACAGGGGCGACCGGGAACACGGGCCGTACGCTGGTGAGCCTGCTGGCGGAAGCGGGTGAGCCGGTGACCGCCGTGTCCAGGAAGATCACCGAGTCCGATGTGCCGCGCGGTGTGGCGGTCTTCGCCGCCGACCTGACCGAACCGGCCGGCCTCCGGCCCGCCCTCGAGGGCGCCGATGCGCTGTTCCTGCTGATCTCCGGCGACTTCACGGCGGCCGCCGACGACCCGAGCGGCGTCATCGGCGACGTCCTCGCCGACGCGAAGGCCTGCGGGATCGGACGGGTCGTGCTGCTGTCCTCCCAGGGGGTCTCCACCCGGCCGGACTCGCCCTCACACGGGATCATGGGACGGTCCATCGAGGAGGCCGTCCGGCGGTCGGGCATCGCCTGGACGATCCTTCGTCCCGGCGGCTTCGCCTCCAACGCCTATGCCTGGGCCGAGTCGATCCGCACCCGGCGGACGGCCGCCGCGCCGTTCGGTGACGTCGGCCTGCCGCTCATCGACCCGGCCGACATCGCAGAGGTCGCCGCCGCGGCCCTGCGCGAGGACGGGCACGCGGGGCGGGTCTACGAGCTGACCGGGTCCGTCCCCACCACGCCCCGGCAGCGGGCCGAGGCGATCGGCGAGGCGATCGGCGAACCCGTCCTGTTCGTCGAGCAGACCCGCGAGGAGGCACGCGCGCAGATGCTGCGGTTCATGCCCGAGCCCGTGGTCGACACCACCTTGGCCATCATCGGCGAGCCCACCCCTGCGGAGCGGCGTGTCAGCCCCGACGTTGAGCGGGTCCTCGGCCGCGCGCCCCGCTCCTTCGCCGATTGGGCCCGGAGCAACGCCGCCGCCTTCCGCTGAGCACGTCCGGAACCACCGGGGCGGTCGAAGCCCGCCTGACCTGCGGGTGTCGGGGATGTGGGGACGTTTCCGCAGGCCGGCCGGGCTTCACCGTCGCGGGTCAGCCCGTGCCGGGCCTGCCGGGGGTCAGGACGGCGGCCACGAGGGCCGCGACGGCCGCGGCGCTCGCGGCGAGGGTGAAACCGCTGGTGAAACCGGAGAGCGTGTCCCCGATGAGGCTGGCCGCCGCGGCGCTGGAGATGGCGGCGGCTCCGATGGACGCGCCGAACTCGTGGAACGTGCTGACGATGCCGGAGGCTATGCCGGCCTCGTGGGGGGCCACCTGGCCGAGGGCGGTCGCCGAGGCGACGACGAACAGCGCACCGGTCCCCGCGGCCGCGACCACGGTTCCCGCCACCACGGTCGCGGTGTTCAGCGACAGGGCGGGAACGGCCAGGCCGGCCGCGGTGACGAGCAGTCCCGCCACGGCGAGCGGGCGCGCGCCCGCTCTGGCGATGGCCCTGCCGGTGAGGTCGGCTCCGAGCATCGTCGCCACCGCGACCGGGAGGAACAGCAGGCCGGTCCGCAGGGGGCCGTACTCCCGCGCGTTCTGGAAGTAGAACGTGCCGAGGAAGAACACCGCGATCATCAGCGCCGTCGCCATCATGATGAGGAACGTGCCGGTGGCCACCGGGCGCCGGACCAGCAGCGCGAGGTCCATCAGGGGTGACGCGGCGGTCTTCTGCCGCACGACAAACCCCAGGTACCCGAGCGCGGCGGCCAGGAGGAGCCAGCCCGTCGCGGCGGTGAGCCATCCGTGGTCACCGGCGCGGTTGATGGCGTAGATCAGGACGCCGGACGAGGCGGTGACCAGCACCGCTCCCAGTACGTCGAGCCGGGGCCGCGGCCCGGCCACGGTGTGGCGCGGCAGTGTCCGGGCGAGCACGGCGAGGATCACCAGCCCGATGGGCACGTTGACGTAGAACACCCACGGCCAGCCCGGCCCGGCGGTGAGCAGCCCTCCCAGCAGGACTCCGAGGGCCGCGCCCCCGCCGCCGAGCGCGGACCAGACGCCCAGCGCCTTGTTCCGCTCGTCGCCCTCGAACAGGCTCACCACCAGCGACAGGGCCGCCGGGGACAGCAGCGCCGCGCCGATCCCCTGGGCGATCCGGCCGCCCAGCAGCGGTCCGGCCGAATCGGCGAATCCGGTCGTCAGCGAGGCGGCCGTGAAGACGAACAGGCCGGCGAGCACCACCCGCCTGGCCCCGATCAGGTCGGTGAGCCGCCCGCCCAGCAGCATCAGGCCGCCGAACGTCAGGGTGTACGCGCTGACCGTCCAGGTCACCGCCTGGCGGCTCAGGCCCAGGTCGGTCTCGATGTTCGGCAGCGCGAGGGCCACGACGGTGACGTCGAGGATCAGCATCAGCTGGGCCACGCCGAGGAGGCCGAGGATGCGCCATCGCCACGGGTGGGCCGTCCCGTCCTCTTCCGGTGTCCTGTCGATCTCCTGCTGTGCCATCCGCGGCCTCCCGCCATAACTCGTACATTGATGTACGACTTCTAGCGGGGAGCGTAACACGTACATCCACGTACGAGTTAGAATGGGCGACATGCCCAACGCCGCCACCGGACCCCGTCGCCGCGCAGACGCCGAGCGCAGCATCGCCCGCATCGTCTCCGCGGCGCGCAGGTGCCTGAGCGGCGACCCGAACGCCAGCACCGACGACATCGCCAAGGCGGCCGGGGTCGGGCGGATGACGCTCTACGGCCACTTCCACACCCGGGCGGACCTGGTCGAAGCCGTCATGGTCGACGCGCTGCGCGACGGTGACGAGGCGCTGTCGGCGGTCGACCTCACCGGGAACGCCCAGGACGCCCTGGACCGGTTGCTCGATTCGAGCTGGTCCGTGATGGCCGAGTCCACGGCGCTGCTGACGGCCGCTCAGGGCACCCTTCCCGCCGAACGCATCCGCCAGTTGCACGCCGCCCCCGCGCAACGCGTCGAACAGCTCATCCGCCGCGGCCGGGACGAAGGCTCGTTCCGCACCGACATGCCGATCACCTGGCTGGTCAACGCCGTGCAGTACCTCCTGCACGGCGCCGCGGAGGAGACCCGCGCCGAGCGCATGCGGACGGAGGAGGCCTCCCGCCTCATCACCGCCACGGTGCGGTCCCTCCTGGCCGCCCCGCCGGACCCGGACGGCACGGTCCGCTGACCGGTCCTCGCCGCGTCGCGGGACCGGGATGGCGGCCTCCGCGGAGCGTCCGTACGGGCTGTCGCCGAGGAAGATCCGTGATAATTTCGGCATCGCCGTGCAGCACCGCGACTGGAGGAGGTGAGACCGATCAACGTTCAGACGACAAGTCGGGCCTCCTTCCCCCGCATGGCCTGAGGGAGCGCCCGCGCAAGGCCCGAAAGGCTTTGGAACCATGCGCTTCAGCTTGACCTCTCAGACGTCGGTCGACGGCGTCACCGAACAGTCCTTCACCCTCGGCGAGATCCCCGGCGTGCTCTTCACGCCGGAAGGCGCCGCCGGCCACCGCCCGCTGATCCTGATGGGGCACGGCGGCGGCCAGCACAAGCAGGCTCCCGGTGTCCTGGCCGGTGCGCGGCTGTTCGCCTCCAAGGGGGATTTCGCCGTCGCGGCGATCGATGCCCCGTGCCACGGCGACCGGCCGAAAAACGAGCAGTTCATCCGGTTCGTGGGTGACATGCGGACCCGCATGGCCGCAGGAGAAGACCCGGGCGAGCTCGTCGCGGCCATGCACGACCTGCTGTCCGAGCAGGCCGTCGCCGACTGGCGGGCCGTGCTGACCGCGGTCCGGGAGCTCGACCACGTGGGCGACGGCCCGGTCGGCTACTGGGGCGTGTCGATGGGCTGCGGGCTCGGGGTGCCGCTCCTCGCCGCCGAGCCCCGGATCCGCGCCGCGGTGCTGGGCCTGCTCGGCGTGCGCGGGCTCGCCGGGAGCGCCGCCCGGGTCACCGTGCCGGTGCGGTTCCTCCTCCAGTGGGACGACACGCGGGTGCCGAGGCAGCAGGCCCTGGAGCTGTTCGACGCCCTCGGCTCGGCCGAGAAGACGCTGCACGCCAATCCCGGCGACCACGGGGAGATCCCCGCGTTCGAAATCGAAGACGCGCTGCGGTTCTTCGTCCGGCACCTCGGATAAACCCGCTGCCGCGCAGCTCACGACGCGCCGGCCGGAACCCGTTCCCGGCCGGCGCGTCCGATTCGTTCGAGCTTTGGTCGGTTCCGCGTACGTAGGTCGCTGCGCGTGCATACGGGTGAAGGGGCGGTTCACCATCCGGAGGACGCGGGTTATGACGGCGATCGGCCGGGGTTGAACCGGGCGGTCGCGTCAGGGACCCGCGTACGTGGTCGGGTGGTCGACGAACAGGACGTGGTGGCCGCCGCCTGCACCCTGCTCGAAAGGGCATCCTCCGCGGGCGGCGGGTCTCAGGCGAAGGCGGCGGTCTCCAGCATCGCGATGAGTGATTCGGCTGCGGCCTGGGCGTCGTAGTCGGGGTCCTGCAGCCGTTCGCCGATGATGGCGTCGATCGCTCCGCCGATGATGAGCGCGAGCGTGCGCGGATCCGTTCCCGGGCCGAGGCCGCGGGCCTCGCGGGCGTTCCGCAGGAGGGCGGCGAGCGGTTTCCAGCGGGCTTCCGAAGCGGGGCGGTCTCCATGGACCGTCGCTTCGACGATCATGCGGGCGTGGTCCGGGTGTTCGGCCAGGTGGCCGATCATCCGCCGCACGTAGGCGGCCGGGGCCTGGTCGGGCGGCGCCGCGTCGACCGCCGCCCCGACGTCGGCCACCAGCGCGTCCAGCACGTGCGCGTGAGCCGCCGTCACGACCGCGTCCTTGGAGGCGAAGTGGTAGAGCACCGCGCCCTTGGTGATCTCCGCGGCCTGCGCGATCCGCGCCAGCGAGGCGGCGGCGTATCCGTGCTCGGCCACCAGGCCGATCGTGACCTCGATGAGCTGGTCGCGCCGCTTCCGCTCGATGAAGCTGAGCGGCCTGTCCTCGGTCCCCGGTGCCGTTCGCCTTCCCCCCATAACGACGAAGGTACCGTATCTCCGCATATTATCTGACCATGTGGTCAAAAATATGACCATGGTTCAGGAGGAGAGGCCGATGGATGACGCCGGGCAGAACGGGCAGGACGTCGAAGCGGCGCAGCCGACCGTGCGAACGGACCGCAAGCGCCGTCGCCTCCAGGCCTTGAAGATCACGGGCGCCGTCGTCGCCGTGGCGGTCGTCGCCCTGGCGTTCGCCCTGCGCAAGCCTTCACCGGTGGGGCACTGGAGCGGCGCCGAGGGCCGCACGGACTTCATGGCCGCCTACGACAAGGCGATGGCGGCCATGCCGCGGCCCGCCGAGACGATCGACGCGCGCACCGACTTCGGGTTCGTGCGGGTCTACCGGTACGAGGGCGCCTCCGGCCGGGCCGAGCCGCTGGTGCTGCTACCCGGGAGGGCGTCCGCGTCACCGGTGTGGGCGGACAACCTGCCGCACCTGCTCAAGATCGGCGACGTCTACACGATCGACCTGCTGGGCGAGCCGGGCAAGAGCGTGCAGGAGGCGCCGATCACCTCCGACACCGACCAGGCGGCGTGGCTGGACCAGGTGCTCGCGCAGCTGCAGGAGGAGTCCTTCCACGTGGTCGGGCTGTCGATCGGAGGCTGGACGGCCGCCAACCTCGCCGTCCACCGGCCGCAACGCGTCACCACGCTGACGCTGCTCGACCCCGTGTACACGTTCTCCAACATCCCGATCGGCACGGCGATCCGCGCCATCCCCGCCTCCGTGCCGTGGCTGCCGAAATCCTGGCGCGACTCGTTCAACTCCTACACCGCCGGCGGCGCCCCCGTGGAGGACGTACCGGTGGCGGACATGATCGAGTCAGGGATGAAGAACTACACGCTGCGCCTGCCGCAGCCCGCACTCATCGACGAGAAGGCGCTAGGCGGCCTGGCGATGCCGGTGCTGACGATCCTGGCCGGCGAGTCGGTGATGCACGACGTCGGCACCTCCCGCAAGGTCGCCGAACGCGTACTCCGCAACGGGACGGTGAAGGTCTACCCGAACGCCTCACACGCCATCAACGGCGAGCACCCCGCCGAGACCGCCGCCGACATCGCCGCGTTCCTCGACGCCGGCTGAACGGTCACCGGTTCACCGCGAGACCGGCCGCCGCAGCGACCGCGTCACGGCGCCCGGGGTCAGACCACGTCTCACGCCACGCGTCGGCCGGGCCGGTGAGGCGGGGTTCTGGGTGGGGGTTCGAGGGTTCCGGAGGCGGCGGATCGCAGGAAGCTCTGGAAGGTGGGGCATTCCAGATGGGTGGAGGCCGGGCAGGCGGCGGCGTGGTGGAGGCCGTCGCGGAGGGCGGTGAGCCTGCTGATCGTCTCGTCCAGCTCTTCCGCCTTGGCGGTGAGCATCCGGCGGTCGATGTGCGGGTGACCGGCCGACGGGAGAACTCGAGCCATCTCGTCGAGGGAGAAGCCCGCGGTACGGCCCAGGGTGATCAGGGCCAGGCGTTCCAGCACGGCCGGATCGAACTGGCGGCGCAGGCCGTGTCTGCCGGTGGCGGCGATCAGGCCCTTCTCCTCGTAGTAGCGCAGGGTCGAGACGGGGAGGCCGGTGCGGCGTGCCACCTCGCCGATGTCCAGATCCGTCATGCTCTTGACCTCAAGTCGGCTTGAGGTGGCACGGTTTCATCTCCGACTCCGGAAAGCAACAGGGAGACGAACATGAGCACGACGCGCAGGAGTGAAGAGCAGACCGCACGCTGGAACGGGCCTTCCGGGCAGGCGTGGATCGAGTCGCAGGCGATGATGGACGGGATGTTCCGGGGCCTCGAGGAGGTCCTCGTCGAGGTCGCCGGGCGAGGGGAGCGGGTGCTCGACGTCGGCTGCGGGACGGGGGCCACGACGGTGGCCATCGCGCGGCGGCTCGGCGAGGACGGGCTCTGCGTCGGCGTCGACGTCTCCGAGCCGATGGTCGAGGCTGCGAGGGAGCGCGCCGAACGTGAGCGTGCACGGGCCGAGTTCGTCCGTGCCGACGCGCAGGAGTACGCGTTCGAGCCCGCTTCCTTCGACGCGGTCGTCTCGCGTTTCGGCGTCATGTTCTTCGGCGACTCCGTCCGGGCCTTCACGAATCTGCGGCGGGCCGCGAAGGACGGCGCCCGGCTCCGCCTCATCGTCTGGCGCGGCGCCGAGGACAACCCGTTCATGACGACGGCCGAGCGTGCCGCGGCGCCGCTCCTTCCGGAGATCCCGCCCCGTGTGCCGGGCGCGCCCGGACAGTTCGGCTTCGCGGATCGGGACGAGGTGCGCCGCATCCTGACGGAGAGCGGCTGGGCCGGCGTCGGCGTCCGGCCACTCGACGTGACCTGCACCCTGTCCGAGAGCGAACTGAACGGCTACTTCACCCGTTTCGGCCCGCTCGGCCAGGTTCTGCCCAAGGCCGACGAGCGGACGCGGGCGCGTGTCGTCGAGACGGTCCGCACCGCGTTCGATCCCTACGTGCACGGTCCGGAAGTCCGCTTCACCGCCGCCTGCTGGCTGGTCGACGCCCGGCGGGAAGGGTGATTTCCGAATGCCTTTTACCGGCGTCGGAAAATCACTTATGAAAAGTGATGAAGGCCACCCGGCCATGAGGCGCCAACTTTTGCGGACCGTTGAGGGCATTGTGCCTCACACCACACGATCAATCATGTGAACACGGGCATGAGGGTGGCGTGAGGGCCCCTAGCCTGTGGGCCATAAGGGTTGTTCCTGGAACAACCACCGGCCTGAGCGGGGGTCCAGCCCATTACTCTCCGTACTTATTCCCCTTTCCAGCGCAGGGTGGAGCTCCAGGGGCACCGGGGGGCCCGCGGGCTCCGGCCCGAGAACACGCTGCCGGGGATCGCGCACACGCTCGCTCTCGGCGTCGACGCCGTCGAGTTCGACGTGGGGCTGACCGCCGACGGAGTGGTCGTCGTGCACCATGACCAGACGCTCTCCGCCCTGACGTCCGTGGACGGGGCCCCCGCCGCGCCCGGCGACCCGATGTGGCCCTACGTGGGTCGGCGCATCCGGGAGCTGACGCTGGCGCAGGTCAAGACCGTCGACTCGGGGGTGCGGCGCCCCGACGACCCGCTGGACCCGTTCACGTTGACGCAGCTCCCGCTGCCCGGGACGCCCGTGGCGACGCTCCAGGAGGTGTGCCGTCTGATCCGGTGCGCGCCCACCGTGCGGCTCTGCGTGGAGCTGAAGACCGACCCGTCGTGGCCCGACGCCGAGGTCGGGGAGTTCACCGCCACCGTGGCGCGGGTGCTGAACGGGCACGGCCTGCTCAGCCGGTCGCGGCTGCTGGGCTTCGACTGGCGGTTCCTCAAGCACGCGCGGCGGCTCGCCCCGCGGATGGGCCGGGTGGCGCTGGCGGAGCCCCCCACCCTCGGCACGGAATGGCTCGCGGGCGGCGACCCCGCGCGTCCCGTCGCCTCGGCGTTCGCGGCGGGCGCGACCGTTTACTCCCCGCAGTACACGATTCTCGACGAGGACGTGGTGCGGGAATCCGTCGAACTCGGAATGCCCGTGACGGTCTGGACGGTGAACGAGCCCGAGGAAATGGAGCGGTTCATTCGCATGGGAGTTTCGGCGATCGTCTCGGACTATCCGGATCGGTTGCGCATCGTCGCCGGGGAACAGGGACTGAACCTGCCGCGGCGTTACCGGACGCGGGAAGCCGTCTTCTTCTGAGGTCG
>NZ_BAAATZ010000016.1:57831-77870 GCF_039533685.1 Actinocorallia aurantiaca
CTCCCATTCGGGGGGCCGGGCTCAGACACGGCCCTCCGCGGCCTTGAGCGCGATGTCCGAACGGTGGTGCGAACCGCGCAGCGAGATCTTCGAGACCGCCTCGTAGGCCCGCTCCCGCGCCTCGTGGAGGTCGGCTCCGGTGCCCACCACCGACAGGACGCGCCCGCCGTTGCTGACCAGCCTGTCGTCCTCGTCGAGCGCGGTGCCGGCGTGCAGGACGTAGGCGCCGGGCGTCTCCTCGGCCGCGTCCAGGCCCTCGATGACGTCGCCCTTCGCCGGAGCCGCCGGGTAGTTCTCGGCCGCCACGACGACCGTCACGGCCGCGCCGGGCCGCCACTCGAGCTTGGTGTCGGGCACGAGGTTGCCGATCGCGCAGGACTGCAGCAGCATGCCGAGCGGGCTCGCGAGGCGGTCCAGGACGACCTGCGTCTCCGGGTCGCCGAAGCGCGCGTTGAACTCGATCACCCGTACGCCGCGCGACGTGAGCGCCAGGCCCGCGTACAGCACGCCCACATAGGGGCTGTTGCGCCGGCGCAGCTCGTCGATCGTCGGCTGGACGACGGTGCGCATGACCTCGTCGACCAGGCCTTCGGGCACCCACGTCAGGGGCGTGTAGGCGCCCATCCCGCCGGTGTTGGGGCCCTCGTCGCCGTCGTGGACGCGCTTGAAGTCCTGCGCGGGCAGCAGCGGCACGGCGTGCTCGCCGTCCGAGAGCGCGAACAGGGACACCTCGGGGCCGTCGAGGTACTCCTCGATGACCACGCGCTCGCAGCTCAGCGCGTGCTCCAGCGCCAGGGCGCGGTCCTCGGTGACGACGACGCCCTTGCCCGCGGCCAGCCCGTCGTCCTTCACCACGTACGGCGGGCCGAAGACGTCGAGGGCCTGCTCGACCTGGCCGGCGTCGTCGCACACGAAGGCGCGGGCCGTGGGAACCCCGGCGACCTGCATGATCTCCTTGGCGAACGCCTTGGAGCCCTCGATGCGGGCCGGTCCGGCGTCGGGGCCGAAGCAGGGGATGCCCTCGCGGCGCACGGCGTCGGCGACCCCCGCGACCAGGGGCGCCTCGGGGCCGATGACCACGAGGTTGATCTTCAATCGGACGGCCAGGCCGACCACCGCGATCGGGTCGGTGGGGTCGAGGACGTGGTTCTCGGCCAGCGCCGCCGTTCCTGGGTTGCCTGGCGCGCAGAAGAGCGCGGTCACGGAGGAGTCTTGGGCGAGGGATCGGACCAGGGCGTGCTCGCGGCCGCCGGATCCGAGAACAAGGACGCGCACGTTGGTTGAGCCTATCTCTCCGCAGGTGTGAACCTTGACGTTGACCGGTACGTCTTAAGTGTCAGCTGCTAACCTGGCAGAAGTGTTGTGTCCTGTCCCCCAGCCGAGAGGAGGTGGCCCGGATGAGTACTGATGATCCATGCAGTACCAGCGAAATGCCTCATCATCCGCAGTCAACCTCTCCCAGGGGTCCGGTCACGCCTGCGTTGCGCTCCCTTCCGTAAAGCGAGGTCGAGCGCCGCTTTCCCGTTGATCATACGGCGTGACGCGTTCACGGCCGGGCTCCCGAACCTGCGTGAAGGAGCCCCGTCGTGGTCATGACCAAAGTGCGTCCCGGTCTGTCGTTGTTCGGCCGAAGCCCCAAGCCCATCGTCTGCGACCCCGTCCGCCGCGGCAGCGCGGTGATCGACTGGGCCGTCTACATCGACGGCCACCGCGTGGTGACCGAGAGCGTCGCCGACGCGATCCGCCTGGTCCGCGACGGCGAGCTGTTCGCCCCCAAGGACACCGAGTCGCCCGGGTTCGTCTGGGTGGGCCTGCACAACCCCGAGTCCAGCGAGCTGGAGCGGCTCGCCGAGCTGTTCGGCCTGCCCGAGCTGGCCGTCGAGGACGCGATCAACGCCCACCAGCGCCCCAAGCTGGAGCGCTACGACGACATGCAGTTCTTCGTCCTCAAGACCGCGGGCTACGTCGCCACGGACGGCGTCGACTCGGTGGAGACCGGCGAGATCATGGTCTTCTGCGGGCCCGACTTCGTGGTGACGGTCCGCCACGGTGACCACGCCGAGCTCGCGTCCGTCCGCCGCCGCCTGGAGGCCGACCCCGAGCGCCTGGCCCTGGGCCCCACGAGCGTCCTGCACGCGGTGGCCGACCGGGTCGTGGACGGCTACCTGTCGGTCTCCGAGGCCGTCCAGCAGGACGTCGACGAGGTCGAGGAGTCGGTCTTCTCCCCCGAGCGGACCAACGACACCAACCGCATCTACCACCTCAAGCGCGAGACGATCCAGCTCAAGCGCGCCGTCGGGCCCCTCGCCGGACCGCTGCGCACCCTGTGCAACCGCCGGACGATCCCGCCCGAGATCCGCGAGTACCTGCGCGACGTCGAGGACCACCTCGCCCGGGTCCGCGAGCAGGTCGACGCCTGCGACGAGCTCCTGAACCCGATCCTGCAGGCCCACATGACCCAGGTGACGGTCGGCGACAACCAGGACATGCGCAAGATCTCCGCCTGGGGCGCCATCCTCATGCTCCCGACCGCCATCGCCGGCATCTACGGCATGAACTTCGACCACATGCCCGAGCTCGGCTGGGCCTACAGCTACCCCACCGTCATCGCCGTCATCGCCACCAGCTGCCTCTTCCTCTACCGGGGCTTCCGCCGCAACGGCTGGCTTTAGGGAACCGACATGATCACGCTGGCCGAACTGAACGTCCACCCGCTCAAGAGCGGCTCGGGCACCGGGCTGACCACCGCGGAGCTGACGGACAGGGGGTTGGCGCACGACCGGGAGTTCATGCTGGTGGACGGGAAGGGGCGCTTCCTGTCGCAGCGGGCGCATCCGCGGATGGCGCTCCTCCACGTGTCCTACGACGGGGCGGTGCTGACCGTCGGCGACCTCGTCCACAAGGCCGTGGACGAGGGGGAGCCGCGCGAGGTCAGCGTGCACGGAAAGCCCTGCCTGGGCGTGGACCAGGGCGACGAGGCCGCGGCGTACTTCTCGGCGTTCCTCGGGCTCGACTGCCGGCTGGTGCGGTTCACCGGGCACCGCGCCACCGGGCGGGGCGGGGGCGAGCTCGCCTTCGCGGACGGGTACCCGCTGCTGATCATCTCCCGGGAGTCGCTGGACGACCTGAACGGGCGGCTCGCCGAGCCGCTGCCGATGAACAGGTTCCGGCCGAACCTCGTCCTGGAGGGGCTCGGTCCGTTCGGCGAGGACGGGGTGAAGCGGCTCCGCGTCGGCGGGGCGGAGATCGAGATCATCAAGCCGTGCGGGCGCTGCGTGCTCACGACCGTCGACCAGGAGACCGGCGTGAAGGGGCGCGAACCGCTCGCGACGCTGGCCTCCTACCGGTCCCGGCACTACGACGGACGGCGCCAGGTGATGTTCGGGCAGAACGCGATCCCCAGGTCAACCGGTACCCTTCACGTCGGAGACCCGGTGGAAGTTCTGGAGTACAAGGCGTGAAGCACCTGCACAGCGGCAAGGTTCGGGATCTGTACGAGCTTCCGGGCGGTGAACTGCTCATCGTCGCGCGAGACTCGATCTCGGCCTACGACCATGTGCTCGACACCCCCATCCCGGACAAGGGCAGGATCCTCACGCAGCTGTCCCTGTGGTGGTTCGAGCGGCTGGCCGACGTGGTGCCCAACCACGTGGTCTCCACCGACCTGCCCGACGGCTCCCCCGCCGAGTGGGAGGGCCGGGCCGTGGTGGTGCGCCGGCTGGACATGATCCCGGTGGAGTGCGTGGCGCGCGGCTACCTGACCGGCGGCGGGCTCAAGGACTACCGGAAGTCCGGCGCGGTGTGCGGGATCGTGCTGCCCGAGGGGCTGGAGGACGGGTCCCGGCTGCCCGAGCCGATCTTCACCCCCACGACCAAGGCCGCGGTCGGCGGCCACGACCAGCCGATGACCTACCAGGACGTCGAGCAGCTCGCCGGAGCGGGACTCGCCTCCCGGCTGCGGGACATCACCATGGAGGTCTACCGGCGGGGCGCCGAGCTCGCCCTGGAGCGGGGCGTGATCGTCGCCGACACCAAGATCGAGCTGGGCCTGCGGGAGGGCGAGCTGGTGCTGGGCGACGAGGTGCTCACGCCCGACTCCTCCAGGTTCTGGCCCGCCGACGACTGGGAGCCGGGCCGTTCCCAGAAGTCCTTCGACAAGCAGTTCGTCCGGGACTGGCTGGTCTCCCCCGAATCCGGCTGGGACCCCGCCTCCGGCACGGCGCCTCCCGCGCTGCCCGCGCACATCGTCGAGCAGACCCGGGCCAAGTACGTCGAGGCCTATGAGCGGCTCACCGGACGGTCCTGGGCCTGAGCCGCCCCGTCCGCCTCGCCCCCGTCCGTCCCGACCCGGCCCCCGGGGCCTCCCCCAACGGATAGGTTCTGTGCATGTCAGTGCCCAGAGTCGCGCTCACGGTCGATCTCGTCGTCCTCACCGTGCGGGAGCAGAAGCTGTGCGCGCTGACCTGGATGCGCGACCATGAGCCGTACAAGGAGTGCTGGTCCCTGCCGGGCGGCTTCATCCAGCTCGACGAGGACCTCCCCGTCGCGGCGGCCCGCCTCATGGTCGAGAAGGCCGGGCTGGCCGACGTCCGCATCCACCTGGAGCAGCTCGCCACCTTCGGCTACCCCGACCGCGACCCCCGCCAGCGCGTGGTCAGCGTGACGTACCTGGGGCTGGCCCCGCACCTGCCGGCGTCGTCCCGCGCCCAGGTGACGTGGAAGCCCGTGGACGTGCTGCTGGAGTGCGAGGAGAACGCCTTCGACCACCGGCGCATACTGCGCGAGGGCGTGGAGCGGGCCAGGTCCAAGGTGGAGTACACCTCGCTGGCGGCGACGTTCTGCCCGCCGGAGTTCACGGTGGCGGAGCTGCGCCGGGTCTACGAGATCGTCTGGGGCGTGCCGCTGGATCCGCGGAACTTCCACCGCAAGGTGACGGGGGCGGACAGGTTCCTGGTCCCGACCGGGAGGACCACGATCCGGGACGGGGGCCGGCCGGCCCAGCTGTTCCGGCGGGGAAGCGCGGTGCAGTTGCACCCGCCGATGCTGAGACCGGGCCTGTGACCCGGGATTCCCGGCATATCGTGTAAGGGACAGTTGCGAGTGGGAAGAGGCGAGATGAGCCCGCGATTCAGGTCGGTCCTCGACCGTTTCCAGGAGTACAAGCCGGGCCGGAGGGTCACCGCCCCCGACGGGCGGTCCTTCAAGCTCTCCTCCAACGAATCGCCCTACGGACCGCTCCCGTCCGTCCTGGACGTCCTCGCCGAGGCCGCCCGGGAGATCCACCGCTACCCCGACAACGCCTGCGCCGAGCTCATCTCCGAGATCGCCGGGCACTTCGGGGTGCCCGAGGAGCACGTCGCGGTCGGCTGCGGCTCGGTCGGCGTCGCCCAGCACCTCTTCGAGGCGGTCGGCGAGCCCGGCGCCGAGGTCATCTACGCCTGGCGGTCGTTCGAGGCCTACCCGCTGCTCGCCGACCTCTCCGGCGTCACCTCCGTGAAGGTCCCGCTGCGCGAGGACGAGACCCACGACCTGGACGCCATGCTCGCCGCCGTCACCCCGGCGACGCGGATGATCCTCATCTGCAACCCCAACAACCCGACCGGCGAGGTCGTGCGGCGCGCGGAGCTCGAGGCGTTCCTCGACCGCGTCCCGCGGGACGTGCTGGTCGTCCTCGACGAGGCCTACCGCGAGTACCTGACCGACCCGGACGTGCCCGACGGGCTGGAGATCTACCCGTCCCGCCCGAACGTCGCGGTGCTGCGGACGTTCTCCAAGGCCTACGGGCTCGCCGGGCTGCGCGTCGGGTTCCTGGTGGCCGACCCCGTGGTCGCCGCGGCCATCCGCAAGGTGTACCTGACGTTCAGCGTCAACAGCCTCGCGCAGGTCGCCGCCATCGCGTCCCTGCGCGCCGAGAAGGAACTGCTCGAACGCGTCACCGTCACCGTCGCCGAGCGCGAGCGCGTCCTGGCCGCGCTGCGCGGGCAGGGCTGGAACGCCGGCCCGTCCCAGGCGAACTTCGTCTGGCTCCGGCTCGGGAGGCGCACCCTGGAGTTCGCCTCCCTCTGCGAGGCGGCCGGCGTGAGCGTCCGGCCGTTCCCCGGCGAGGGCGCGCGCGTCTCCATCGGCTCTCCGGAGGAGAACGACGCCTTCCTTGCCGTCGCGGCGTCAGCGGCAGGAGTATTCGAAAGAGGCTGAGGCCTCTTGTGCGGCCGGTGACCGCAGTTCGAAGGTCCCTATGAGGCTGGTGCGCCCCTGGCCGCTCACCTGCCAGCTGAGCGGCACCAGCAGGGTCTTCTGCCCCGTGGAGACCTCCGCCTTCATCATGGGGCCGGGCCCGCTGTCGCTCTGCCGCCAGCGGTACCGGATCTCGCCGGAACCGCCGTTCAGGGTGAGCGTCGCGGTCAGCCGCACCGTGCGGGAGCGGGTCTCCTTGTCGCAGGCCAGCACCCCCTCGGGAGCCTCGACCTTCACCTTCTCCACCCGCACGGCGGCCTGCTCGCGCGCCTGGATCCAGTACAGGACCCCGCCGATGACGGCCAGGGAGACCGCAATGCCCGCCCAGGAGGCGGAACGCGACCGGCGCCTCGGCCCGGCGACCGTCGCCGGATCCCACATCCCGGGAGCCTCATGGCCCGGTCCCGTCCCGAACCTCCGGCGCAGCTCCTCCTCCGGGACGGCGGGAGGCGGCGCCTCACCGTGAAGGGGCGCGTCCAGCGGACGGCGCGGCCCGCCCGGGTCCTGACGCGTCACGTCCGGGGGGAGGTCCCCCCGGGTGGCCTCGGGCTCGTCGGACGCCATCGGGCGGCTACGCCGTGTTCTGGGTCTGGCTCGGCTTGCCGGTGCCGGGAGCCGTCGGCTCCACGGGCTCCGTGGGCTCCTCGGTCGGCTCGGCCGGATCCGTGGGCTCCTCGGGGGGCGCGGTCGGCTCCACGGGCTCCGTGGGCTCCTCGGTCGGCTCGGCCGGATCCGTGGGCTCCTCAGTGGGCTTCGGCGGCTTCGGCTCGGTCGGCTCGTCCGGCTCCTCCTCGCTCGGGTCGGGCTCGGGGGAGTCCGTCTCGGGCGGCGGGCCGCTGGGCGAGGCCGGCTTGCTCGGCGAGGCGGGCCCGGACGGGGCGTCCGTGGGCGAGGCCGTGACCGTCACCGTGACGGAGGGGCGATCCCCCACCGGCTCGACCTTCTTGTCGGGCTTGCCCGTCGGCACCTCGCCGCCGGTCTTCGCGGTCGGCGACGACTGGGTCGCGGGCGCCGCCTGCTGGACGACCTCGTCCTTGTCGGCCGCGTTGACCGCCAGGAGCCCGCCGGTGACGACCAGCGCCATGACGGCTCCGGCCGCGGTGGCCAGCAGCCCCAGGCGCGGGCTCGGCCGGTACCCGTGGGACCGCGGCGGCAGAGGCGGCGCGTCCAGGACCGTGTTGAGGACCTCGGTGTTCGGCTCGTAGGAGGGCCGGGTGACGGGGAACAGCAGCGCCAGCGAGAGCGCGCGGGCCTTGAGGAAGGCGCGGCCCCTGTCCTCCCAGTCGGGGCCGTAGGCGGCTCCGGCCGTCATCTCCAGCTCGAGCAGGTAGGCGAACGCGCTCTGCGGGCGGCCCCGCACGTCCTTGGCCATGCCCGCCGAGAGGAGGTCGCGCAGCCCGGGCGGCACGTTCTCCACCGGGACGGGCCGGCTGCGGTGCGCCATCGCCAGCTCCCCGAGGGTCCTGCCCTCGTAGGGGCGGCGGCCCGTCAGGCACTCGTAGCAGACGGCCGTGGCCGCGTAGACGTCGGCGGCGGGCACGGAGGGCGCCCCGTCCCACTGCTCGGGCGGCATGTAGGCGGGCGTCCCGACGGCGGGCGTCTCCCCGCCGGGCCGGACGGCGATGCCGAAGTCCGACAGCAGGCTGTTGCCCTCGCCGTCGACCAGCACGTTGCCGGGCTTGTAGTCGCGGTGCACGATGCCGGAGGCGTGCGCGGCGGCGAGGCCGAGCAGCGACCCCTTGAGCACGACCAGCGCGGCCTCGGGCTCCAGCGGTCCGGAGTCGGCCAGGATCTGCGCCAGGCTCACCCCGTCGACCAGCTCCATCACGAGGGCCGCCCGGGTGGACGTCTCGACGTACTCGAAGAACTGCACCAGGTGCGGGTCCTCGAGCTCGGACAGGAGCCGTGCCTCGTCGCGGAAGCGGGAGACGAAGACGGGGTCGAGGGCGAGCTCGGGGGTCAGGTACTTGATGGCGACGCCGATACCGGACTCGATGTGCTCGGCCATGAAGACCCGCCCGGACGTGCCGGCGCCGAGCTCACGAATGTGCCGGTACCCCGGTACTGTCCACAGGTTGTCCACGCCAAATCCTCCAACCACGCGCAATCGCAGTATGAGACGCACGTCGTTGTGCACTGGTTGCGGGGGACTTTAGTCTTTTTCGATTAACTGCCGGTTACCCGACTGTCTTTCCGGGGCCCAGCTTTTCGACGATGAGCCGGTACAGCTGGCGGGGGCGCCCCGGCTGAGGGGTGCGATTCGGCGGAAGAGGCCAGGCCAGGCCCTCTTCGACCAGAGTACGCAACAGTCGGCGGGCGGTCCGGGGTGTGACGCCCAACATACGTCCGGCGTTCTCCGCGTCCACGACCAACGGAGCCCCCGTATCGCCTTGGTCCCCGAGCTTATCCGCCAACCGCGACAGAATTTCAAGCCCCTTGGGTTTCACGGCCTGGGCGCCGCCCCGAACCGGCTGGCGCGGGGCCGGGACCAGGGCCCTCCCGTCCCGGTCGAGCGCGAAGCCCTGCGCCCGCTGCGAGGTCTGCGAACGGGCCAGCGCGGCCCTGGCGTGGGTCTCGGCCTCCTGGGCGGTGCGGCCCATGCCGATGCCCACCTCGATCACCAGCCCGAGCTCCTCGCGCACCCGCTCCACGAACGGAGGCGTGCGGAAGCCCTCGGTGCCCGAGGAGACCGAACCGCGGGTGGCGGTGATGAGATAGCTGTGGTCGTCCAGCGGCCACACCGTGGCGTTCATCCGGTGCGCCTCCTGCAGCAGCACCCGGTGCAGCGCCAGCTTGAGCTCCTCCCGCCAGTAGCGGGGGGTGACCCGGCGGGGCGACTCGCGCAGCGTGGGCACGTCCACCAGCACCACGACGAGCTGGGACTCCTCCAGCCGGTGGTGGGCGCCCAGCAGCGAGGCCGTCTGCAGCGCGGTGCGGATGGCCGCGCCGGTCGGCCGGATCCGCAGGGTGGGCACGCCCGCCAGCTCCATGCGCTCGGCGGTGGCGTGCACGCAGGTGAGCGCGACGCTGGTGAGGCCGCGGCGCCACAGGCGCTCGTGGAAGGCCGCCAGGGTGCCGGGCCCGGCCACCTCCTCGCGCAGGTGCACCTGGTCGACGGCCAGGCCGACCTCGCCGAAGGCCTCCTCGACCTCACCGCGCCCCAGCACGTCGATGCTCACCTTGGCGGCGTCGAAGCGCTCGTCCAGCGAGGCCCGCAGCAGCGCGCCCTGCAGGGCCGCGCCGTTGAGCGGGACGTACGTCGCCGGCATCGTGAGGACTCCGGCCTTGCGCGCGAAGTCGTAGGGGACCGGGCTGGCGAACAGGCAGACGTCGACCCCCGACCCCAGCCGCACGACCTTGTCGGCGGCCTCCTGCTCGTCCCGGTAGGCGGCGGCCACCAGACGGCTCGGCACCGGGGTCGGCCCGTGCCCCATCAGCATGACGCGTTCGACGAGATCATGCGGGCCGACGACGCCGATGGTCAGATCCGGGGTCATCGAACCCGTCCGTGGTCCACTCATGGCTCTCGCCCCTGCCTCTCGGCCGCCCACGTTGCCCGTATGAATCTCAGCCCGCTTTCGCGGGTTTCTCCATCCTCTTCAGGCGGATCACGCATCCGCCTGAAGATATGACTCTCTGACGCGAAACCGAATCAAGAGTGCGGCGAAAAAGTAACCTACGGGTGGGGGTGGACAGAAATTCCTTACCGAGAGGTCAGGTTCCGGTCAGCACTCACAGCCCATGAACTCGCACCTTAAAGGGCGGATCATGGGCTGTGAAGGGGTTTCAGGGGTTTGTAGCCTGCCCGAAGGGTGACCGAATCCGGTCGTTCTAGACGGTTTCCCGGTGCACATCCGCGCCCAGCGCGGTGAGCCTCTCCGCGAAGTTCGAGTGGCCGCGGTCGATGAAGTACGCCTGGCTGATCTCGGTCTCGCCCTCCGCGGCCAGACCCGCCAGCACCAGCGCCGCGCCCGAGCGCAGGTCGTGCGCGATGGTCTTGGCGCCGCTCAGCGGCGTCGAGCCGTAGACCTTGGCCCGCTGGTTGCTCGCCACCTCGATGGACGCGCCCATCTTGATCAGCTCCTCGGCCAGCTGGAAGCGGCTGTCGAAGATGCGCTCGTAGATGTAGGACTCGCCGACCGCCTGGGTGGCCAGCGCCATGATCGGCGACTGGAGGTCGGTGGCGAAACCGGGGTACTCGTCGGTGATGATGTTGATCGGCCGCAGCGGACGCTCGCGGCGCACCTGCAGCACCGCGCCCTGCTGGCTGAACTCCACGCCCATCTGCTCGAGCTTGTCGACCGCGACGCCCAGGTGCTCCAGCTCCGCGCCCACCAGGCTGACCTCGCCGCCGGTGATGGCGCAGGCCATGACCAGCACGCCCGCGTCGATGCGGTCCGGCATGACGGTGTGCTCGACCGCGGTGAGCTCCTCCACGCCGGTGACCCGGATGAAGCCGGTGCCGCCGCCCTCGATCTGCGCGCCCATGCGCTGCAGGAAGTCGATGTTGTCCAGGACCTCCGGCTCCAGCGCGCAGTTCTTGATCAGCGTGGTGCCGTTGGCCAGCGCGCCGGCCATCACGAGGTTCTCGGTGCCGGTGTGCGAGGGGGTGTCGCAGTACAGCGTGCCGGCCTGCAGCTGGCCCACCTTGACGTGGATGTAGCCGCCGTCCGCGCTGTCGGTGTCGTGCTCGGTGACCGTGGCGCCCATGCGCTTGAAGCCGTTGTAGTGGAAGTCGAGGTTGCGGCTGCCGAGGTTGCAGCCCCCGACGCCCTCGATCACCGCCTCGCCGAGCCGGTGCAGCAGCGCGGGCACGAACAGGAACGAGCCGCGGAAGCGCGCGGCGATCTCCGCGGGCAGCACCGGGCTGCTCAGCTCCGAGGCGTCGATCACCAGGGTGCGCTCGGCCTCGTGCAGGTCGGCCTTGGCGCCGATGGCCTGGGCGAGCTCCACCGCCCGCCGCACGTCCTCGATGATCGGGATGTTGCGCAGGACCGTGCGTCCCTTGGAGGCCATCAGCGCCGCACCGATCATCGGCAGCACCGAGTTCTTGGCCCCCTGGATGAACACGGTGCCCTGCAGCTGCTTGCCGCCGTTGACACGGTAGGTAACGCTCATTACCGGGTGGTCCCTTCCCCTAGACAGCGCGCCGCCCAGTATCGCACCGGGCCCTGGATGCACCGACCGTCCGGAATCTCCGGCCGCGCGCTCGACGTTCGATAGGACTACCCCGGGAGCGCCGAAGTTCACGGGTTTTCAGGGCAGCACCCTGGAGGCGGTGGCGTGGGCCGCGGTGCCGAGCCGCTCCGCCTCCCCGCGTGTGGCCTTCGTCCCGTACACCGAGATGGTGCCCAGGTAGCCGCGGCCCTTGAAGACCGTGAACCACATGGTGACCTTCGTGGAGCCGCTCATCGTGAGCAGCCCCACAGTCCGCGAGCCCTCCCCGATGAGATGGCGGTCGGGGGTGGCCTCCACCACCTGGTGGGTGGACCACCGGCCGCCGACCTTGGTGCGGAACGTGCGGCACAGGGCCTTGACGCGGCGCCCCACCTCCTCGGTCGCGGTGAGCTCCGAGACCGCGACCAGCGTCTGGGTGACCGTCTGCCCGTCGGCGCGGGCGAACGTGGTGAGGGCCGCGGGAGCCGAGGCGATCTCGCCGGCGGTGCCGAACGTCTGGGCGGCGTCGGCGCACTTGGGCTTGTCGAGGGTGACCTGGCCCTGGAGCTGCGCGAAGTTGCGGACCGGCTTGAGCATCCCGTAGGTGCCCGAGTCGGGCTCGCCCGCCCTGACGTACTGCCGGACCTCCGGGAGCAGGGCCTGGCGGAGCTGGTCGGAGGTGTACGTCGCGGCCGCGCTCCGCGAGGGGCCCGCCTCCTCCTCCGCCGAGGCCGGGGACCGGCGGGTGCTCTCGGAGCACCCGCTCAGCGCGACGAGGACCGCCAGTCCGGCGGGGAAGAGGTGCTCGATCCGCATGGGACCGACGATACTGCCGATCTTCCGGTCCGCCGGGATCCGCGGCTACTTGCTCTTGTGGTCGTTGTACTCCGGCACGTACTCCTGCTCGGAGAGCTTCTGGATCGCCTGGACGATCTCGTCGGTGATCTCCCTGCGGGCACGGCCCTTGGGCTCGCCGTCGTACCGGCCGAACTCCAGGACCGGGCCGATCCGGACGGTGACCCGCCGGCCGATCTTGGGGAACCGGCTGCCGTAGGGCTGGAGCTCCTGGGTGCCGACCAGCCCGACCGGCAGGACCGGGGCCCCGGTGGCCAGGACGACCCAGCCCGCGCCCGTCCGGCCCCGGTACAGCCGTCCGTCCATGGAGCGGGTGCCCTCGGGGTAGATGCCGAAGACGGCGCCGCCGTTGACGATCTCCGCGGACTGCTCCAGGGAGCTCGTCGCCGAGGCGCCGTTGCCGCGGGCCACCGGGATCATGCCCATCGACGTGAAGAACCAGCGGCTCACCCGGCCCTTGAAGCCCCCGCTCTCGAAGTACTCGGCCTTCGCCAGGAAGACCACCTTCAGGGGGAGCAGGGCTATGGGGATCACATAGCTGTCGATGAAGGACAGGTGGTTGCTGGCCACGATGAGCGGACCGGAGGAGGGGATGTTCTCCTTTCCTTCCACCCTGAGGCGGAACAGCAGCCGGAAAAGAGGCGGAACCGCCAGCCTCATGAAGCGATAGAACAACAGGTTCTCCCCAGGTTCCCGACGACCCGATTTTTGCCCCACACCCTAGCGTTCGGCCGTTACCGTGCGGTGGCCAGGCTGCTACCGGTTAGTAATACTTATCAACCAAGTCCACGGAAGGGGGCATGAACTTGTCACGCTTGGTTAAGGAAGTGATGTGACCTGGGAGACAGACTGATCGAAAAACGGCTATTGTTACTTCTATGTAACGCGCAGCAACGCACAGAGACATCCGTCTCACAGGGGAGGTCCCCATGGCACTGACCGATCGCCTCAGCGTCCCCGACCGCCTGCGCCTGCCTCATCTGCCCGGGCTGCCGGCCTTCCCCGGCCTGCCCCACCTGCCGGCCATCCCCGGCCTTCCGGCCCTCCCCCGGCCGCACTACCGGGTGTCGCACGTGAAGGACATCCCCGTCGTCATGCCGGACGGGGTGAAGCTCCTGACCGACCGGTACATCCCGGTGGGCGTGAAGAACGCGCCGACGATCCTCGTCCGGACCCCCTACGGGCGGCGCGGCGTCACCGGGGCGATCAACGGTTACCCGTTCGCCTACTTCGGCTACCAGATCGTCGTCCAGAGCGTGCGGGGGACATTCGGCTCCGGAGGCCAGTTCGACCCCCTGAACGAGCAGGTCGACGGGCTCGCGACCGTCGAGTGGCTCAAGCGCCAGCCCTGGTTCGGCGGCGTCTTCGCCACCTACGGGCCCAGCTACCTGGGCCACACCCAGTGGGCGGTCGCCTCCCGGTCGGGGCCCGAGCACAGGGCGATGGCGCTGTCCGTGACGGCCTCCCAGTTCCGCGACGCGATCTACATCGGCGGCTCGTTCGCCCTGGAGTCCACCCTCGGCTGGGTGTCGGTCACCTCGAAGATCGAGAACCCGCTGGAACTGATCCGCATGCGGCGGCGCGCCGCCCGCGCCATCCGGGCGGGGCTGCCCCTGGAGGAGCTGGACGCCTTCACCACCGGCGGCAACGTGCCGTTCTTCCAGGAGCTGCTCACCGGGCACGGACTCGCCGAGAACCCCTTCTGGGACGGCCGGGTGCACACCTCGGCGATCTGCGAGGACCTGCCCGCCGCGGCGATGGTCGGCGGCTGGTACGACGTCTTCCTCCCGTGGATGATCAAGGACTACCTGGCCATGCGCGAGTGCGGCCAGCAGCCCCAGCTCACCATCGGGCCCTGGTGGCACGCCGACCCCCGGCACGGGCTCGTGGCCGTCCGTGAGTCCCTGAGCTGGTTCCGGGCCCACCTGAAGGGCGACCACAGGGGGCTGCGGGACAACCCCGTACGGCTGTTCGTCACCGGGGCCGGCGAATGGCGGGAGTTCGCCGACTGGCCGGTCCCCGACATGAAGATCCGCCGCTGGCACCTGCACCCCGGGCACGCCTTCCGGCCCGACACGCCGAGCGACTCCGCCCCCGAGCGGTACCGCTACAACCCGGCCGACCCGACTCCCGCGTACGGCGGCCCGGCGCTGCTCGGCCTCAGCCGCCCGGTGGACCAGCGGCCCGCCGAACGCCGTCCGGACCTCCTGGTGTTCACGTCCGAGGAGCTGAAGGACGACCTGGAGCTGATCGGGCCCGTCGGAGCCGAGTTGTTCGTGCGCTCGTCCCGGATGCACACCGACTTCATCGTGCGGCTGTGCGACGTCTCCCCGGACGGGATGTCCAAGAACATCTGCGAGGGCGGGCTGCGGCTCAACGAGCACAACTCGCCCCCCGACGGCGAGGGGGTGCGCCGCGTCGACCTGGAACTGTGGCCGATCGGGCACCGGTTCAAGAAGGGGCACCGGCTGCGCGTCCACGTGAGCAGCGGCGCCTACCCCAAGATCGCGAGCAACCCGGGGACGGGCGAGCCGCTCGGCTCCGCGCGCAAGGCCGTCGCGGCCGAGCAGGAGGTCTTCCACGACCCGTCGCGGCCCTCGGCCCTCCTGCTTCCGGAGGTCTGAGAGTCATCATCGGGGGTGACGACCGGCCCGCGGACCTCGTGCGACGATCGGGCACGTGAACATTCTGGTCAAAATCGTCATCACCGCGGTCTCCCTCGCCGCGGCCGCCTACTTCCTGGACGGCATCGCCGTCCCGGGGAACGACAACACCGAACGCGCCCTCACCCTCGTCGCCGTGGCGATCATCTTCGGAATCGTCAACGCCCTGCTCAAGCCGATCATCAAGACGCTCGGCTGCGCCTTCTACGTGCTGACCCTCGGCCTGTTCGGGCTGGTCGTCAACGCGCTGCTGCTCATGCTGACCGGCTGGATCGCCGAGCAGGTCGACCTGCCCTTCGCCGTGGACGGGTTCTGGCCCGCCCTGTGGGGCGCGATCGTCGTCGGCCTGGTCGGCTGGGCCCTCAGCCTCGTCCTCGACAAGGACTGAGAACCCTCCGAAGACGTCCGCGGAGGCTCAGCGGGCGACGCGCAGCTGGGCCTTGGCGACGGTCACCGGCCGGGAGCCCTGGTTGACCAGGTCCACCCGGTAGCTGCGCTCGCTGCTGAGCCACATCAGCCCCGACAGGGTGTACTCCGTCCGGGTGCCGTTGCCGATCTTGTCCTCGCCGAAGTGGTCCTTGACCCGCACGGAGCCCCCCTTCTCGTACTCCGAGAGCACCAGCTTCAGCTTCTCGCCCTTCCCCTGCCCGTCGACGACCGTCCCGAGCGTGACCAGGGCCCAGTCCTTGGTCTTGGGAGTCCAGGAAGGGCCGCTGCCGTGCACGTTCGACGGGTCGGCGTACTCGGCCTCCCACGGGACGGAGACGCGCTGGCCGGGGGCGACCGTCACGGCGTTCCGGATGCCCATGTTGAGCAGGATCTTCAGCGTCTCATCGGGCTCCGCCGGCGGCTTCTCCGGCTCCGCGCCGCCCTTCGGACGGGGAGCGCCGTCCTTCACCCACGCGTAGAGCTTCGCGCCGGGGCAGTCGGTGGAGTAGCCGTCCCGGTGGCCCTTGACCTCCTTGCCGGCGCCTCCCTTCTGGCGGACGTACTCGATGGCGTCGCGGATGCCGTGCAGCATGTCGTCCGTCGGGGTGATGAGCCCCTTGTTGCCGACCATGCCGAGAACCGCGTAGTGGCCCGTGTTGAGGCCGGGCCCATTGGCGGCGGGGAGGCGGTGCAGGCCCCGCCCCTCGAAGACGTAGCGGTGCGGACAGACCAGGAAGCTGTAGCCGACGTCGTTCCAGCCGTTGCCGTCCATGTGGCCGTTCTGGATCTGGCGGGCCAGCGCGGCGCAGCGGGTGTGGTCGTCCTTCAGTCGCGGGTCGACGTAGCTCCCGGTGTAGTGGACCTTCACGCCCCGGGTCGAGGCCAGGTAGGAGGCCTGGCTGCGCGGCGAACGCGCCCCCCACTGCCTACGGGTCACGAGCTTCACGGGATCCCCTTCTCCGACTACGGGCCGTTGGAAGGCGAACGTACCCAGGATTTACGGGATATCGCAGTCAATCGTGCGCTATAGAGCCGTGTCTCTCTTCTCGGTTTCCTCGCCTTCGAGAAGAAACTCCAACTTGTCGCCTAGTTCGGCGCGGACCCGCTTCTCCATCGCGCGGGCCACGAACGGGTTCACCACCATCTGGACGAGAGGGCGCATACGGCGCACCACCTCCGCGACCCGGACGGCGTCCTTTCCGAGAATGTCGGCGTCCTTGATGACGTGATCGTTCACGAGGTCGACGAAACGGCCGGCTATGACCTCACAGTCGCGGCGGATCTCGTCCGCGATCTCCAGGACCGCCTCCAGCGGCACGCCGTTGGCGACGAGCTCCGCGCCCACGTGCAGGAGGCGGGGGCTGGGGATGCGATAGCGGTCGCCCTCCGGCTCGACCAGCCCGAGTTCGACGGCGCGAGCCAGCAGCGCGTCGATCCGCCCGGGGTCGCTGTCGGAGTCGAAGACCTGGACGAGCTCGTCGTACGCCGCCCAGGCGGGGATCTCGTCCGACCAGGGATCGGTGAGGACCTGCTCCAGGCCCAGGACGTCGCCCACGTCCCGGCCGGCCTCCCACGCCTCGACGAGGTCGCCGATGTTGGCCAGGGTGTAGCCGCGCTCCAGCATCTGGCCGATCAGGCGGAGACGGGCGAGGTGAGCATCGTCATAGATGCCGACCCGGCCCTGCAGCCTGGGCGAAGGGAGGAGACCCCGGTCCTGGTAGGAGCGGATGTTGCGCACGGTCGTCCCGGCGGTCTGCGCCAGTTCGTCGATCCGGTACTCGCGCATCTGCACCTCCCCCGCTTGACCCGGCGGCTCCGGGCGTAAGAATCTTACGCCTGACGAGAATGAGACATTGACTGATGTAACGGTGGTGGCCGGACATGGCTGAGACACGCGCGGTCGAAGAACTCCTGCTCGGTGAGCCACTGCTGTTCACCCTGCACGACGTGAAAGAGAAATCCGGCATCGACCTGGAACTCGCGCTGCGGATCTGGTCCGCGCTCGGATTCCCCACCCCTCCCGGCGACGTCCTGGCCTTCACCGAGGAGGACGTCGTCGCCATGCGGACCATCCGGGAACTCCTCGAACACGAGTACGTCGACGAGGAGATGGTCCTGCAACTGTCCCGCGGAGTCGGCCAGACGATGAGCCGGCTCGCGCACTGGCTCGGCGAAGTGTGGCTGGAACGGCTCGCCGAACACCTCGTGCGGCCCGGCGAGGCCGTCACCGACGAGACCGTCGCCGCGGCCCTGCTGGCCAGCGCGGAACTGCGGCCCAAGTTCGAGAACCTGCTGCTGCGGGGATGGCGGAGGCAGCTCGCCGCCGTCGGCGTCAGCGCCCTCACCGCGACGGCCACCGCGACCGCCGACCCCGGCGCGGGGACCGCCGTGCTCGCCGTGGGATTCGCCGACATCGTGTCGTTCACCCGGCTCAGCCGGAACCTGGACGCCGACGGGCTCGCCGAACTCGTCGACCGGTTCGAGACCGAGACCGCCTCCATCATCGCGACCCTCGGCGGTCGGGTGATCAAGACGCTGGGAGACGAGGTGCTCTTCACCGCGCCCGACGCGGCGTCCGGGGCCGAGATCTCGCTGCGGATCTCCGAACGGTCCACCGAGGAGGACTTCCCGCGGGTACGGGTGGGAGTGGCCTACGGGGAGGTCATCCTCCGGCTGGGGGACGTGTTCGGAACGCCGGTGAACACGGCGGCGCGGCTGACGGCGGAGGCGTACCCCGGGACCGTGCTCGCCAGCCCCGCGATGGGGGCCGAACTGGCGGAAGGCCCCTACCGGCTGAAGCGGCTCAAGGCGCGGTCGCTGCAGGGACTGGGGAAGGTCAGGCCCTGCCTGCTGCGGCGGGAGGCCTCCCGTTAGGGCCCCGCCCGCCGTCAGAGGACCGAGAGGCCCCAGCGGACCGTCACCTGGGTCTGGCTCCCGTCCTCAACGTTGATGATCGAGACGACGGCGGAGCCGGCCAGGCGGATGAGGCTGAGCGGGAGACGCACCTTCAAGGCGAAGCCCTGGCCCGCGCCCAGGGTGCCGCCCGAGTCGTCCAGGGTGACCTTGCCGCTGTCGGCGACCGCCTTCCAGGTGACGGGGCCGCCCAGCGCCTGGAACCGGATCTGCGTCGTCCGGTCCGAACCGATCTCCACCAGCGGGGTGTCGATTCTGAGCTCGGGCGCCACCAGGACGGACGGCTGCTGAGGTTGCTGCTGGTCCTGGTCCTGCTGCTGGTCCTGGTCCTGCGGCGGGCCCTCCTCCGGGGCGGCCGGGTGCTCCGGATGCTGGGGGGCCGGTGACGGTGTCGCGGTCTCGGACGGCGGCGCGGAGCCCGACGGTGACGGCGAGTCGACCTCGGTGGCCTCCGGGAAGACGAGCTCCTCCTCCACCTGGACCGGAGGGGAGGGCGTCGACAGGTGCGTCGCCCCCGGTCCCGGCGGGTCCCCGAACCTGGGCCGGCCGCCCGGCTCGACGGCCATGCTGGGCTTCGTCACCACCGGTTTCTCCGTCTCCTCCCAGAACGGCGGCCACGACAGCGTCGGCAGCCCCAGGTTCGGGCCGATCAGGAACGAGGCGACGAGCGCCACGACGAAAGTCGCGACCATCCCGCTGCCCGCCAGCAGCCAGCGGCGCCCCAGCGGCGAGGGGACGTCCGGCTGGCGCGGAATGCCCTCCGGAGTGAGGTTCCCCCCCTTCCCGGAGATATCGGCCCGGTAGCCGGCGAGTTCGGGATCACTGCCCGTGTGCAGCACCCGGTGCCGCAACCTCAACGGCGGCACCGGAGCGGGCGGCGCCTCCAGCAGCACGCCGAGCGACGCCACCGCCCTCCGCCGGCACTCCGAACACCCCAGGCGATGCCCCTGCAGGTCCGACGCGCGATCCCCCCGCCCGCGCAGGCACCGCTTCTCCTGCACCCGCAGCTGCGCCTCCAGCGCGTTCTCAGCCCTCGCCCGCGCCTGCCCCGCCAACGCCGCCGCCTTGAACGGCGACACCCCCAGCACCGCCGCCAGGTCCGCCGCGACGATCCCGTACCGGAACGTCAGCAGCAGCAGATCCTGGTCGCTCAGCGAGATCCTGTCGAGCGCCCCCTCGAGCATCTCCCTGGCCTCTTCGGCCGAAAGCCCCCCGAGGTCCCCCACCCCCGGGATCTCCCAGTCCCAGGCCAGCCCCCTGGCCCGGTTCCGCTCCATCCCCCTCCGCCGCACCGCCGCGTACAGCCAGGCCCGGAACCGCTCCCGGTCCCGCAACCGGGGCCCCCGCCGCGCCGCGTCGATGAAGACGTCGTGCACCAGCGCCTCCGCGGCCTTCCCCTCCCCCGACAAGGAGACCGCATAATCAAACATCTGTTCGACATAGGCGTCATAGAGCTTCGCGAGCGCGTTCTCCTCCCCGTCGTTCAACTCCGCGACCAACCCACGGTCGATCTCCGGAGCGAACGCAGACCATCTGGGCATGCGTGCTCCACCTCACAAACGGCTTCCTGAATACACCCACCCCCCCACCACGTCCAGGGTTCCCCCAAAATCGACCACTCCCCGCCCCCTCCACCCCCCACCCGCCAAACCGATTCGCCTACTTCCCCCACACCCGGTATGCTCATCTCTCGTTGCGCCACCACGGTGCAGCAGGCACCCGTAGCTCAATGGATAGAGCATCTGACTACGGATCAGAAGGTTAGGGGTTCGAATCCCTTCGGGTGCG
>NZ_BAAATZ010000016.1:77899-82879 GCF_039533685.1 Actinocorallia aurantiaca
TTGCGAATGATCGCGAAGGGCCTTTTGCTAACGGGTCTGCTAACAGCCGTGGTTCAACCGGCTTTCTCGATCTCTCTTGCGAAGACGTCCGCGGCTTCTGCGAGCTGCTCGCTGACTACGTGGGCGTAGACGCTCAGCGTGATGGACGGGTCTGCGTGGCCGAGTCTGGCGGCTACTACGTGCACGGGGACGCCGGCCAGGAGAAGGATCGTGGCGTGGACGTGGCGCAGGTCATGGAGCCTTGCGTGCGGGAACGGGTCGGGGTGGACGCCTTCCTTTGGTTCGTTGTGGCGCTGGATCAGCCGGGGAACCAGCGAGGAGGCCGTGTCCGGGTGGATCGGTTCTCCCCAGGCTGTGGAAAACATGTGGCCTTCCGAGCCGCCGCGCCAGGCTTCACCGAGTTCTAGTTTTTCGGCGTTCTGCTTCGTGCGGTGAGCTCGAAGGATCTTGAGGGTCTCCTCGTCGAGGCTGACGGTTCGGGATCTGCCGCTCTTGGTGGTGCCTTCGATGCGCTCCCCGCGATGACGCTGCCGAGCCGGTGATGCGGATCTCGGCAGCGTCGAATCGGGAGGTTCAACCCCGAAGCACCCAGTGAACCGCGGTCGCGTCATCGCACGCTTTGCCCCGAGGCCAACGCTTCCCGTCTGGATCGGCCACTTCTGCCTCACGGGTCCGCCGGATCAGACCCGCTGGCCCTTCGGTGTCGAGGACGTGCAGCGCCCCGGCTTAGGTGCGCAGGCCGAACAGGTCGACCAGGCGAGTAGCCCCGTCCGTCATCACCGACACCGAGGCCACTTCCTCCAGAGGCACGGTTCCGGTGAGCACTTCTCGGGCAGCGGCCGGTTTGGTGCTGGCAACCCAGAACCCGCCTGGATGGTTGCGGTAGGCGGCGAACTTCTCCACCCGTGACAGCAGCGAAGGCGTGCGCATCGCTACCGATCGGCGGAGTCTCCTCATGCCGGTCGATCTGCTGCCGCAGCAGCTCAAGCCGGTCGTCAGTGACCGCCAGCGGCTCCCCGGAGGCCCGCCCGAGGAGAACAGTCGAGTCCGCCAGCACCAAGTACTCAAGCCTGTCACCGGCTGCTCTGACGACGGCGACGGTCGCCGAAGGCGAATGCGGATTGCCGATGTCACACGTGTCGGTGTGGGCCAGGACGACGCGCTCGATGCTGTCTTCCAACGCTTCGGCCAGCGTCAATGATCGGTCGGTGACGGCCCCGGCCAAGAGGCCGCCGAGGGTGCGCGCGTACCAGGCGACCGAGTGCGAGCACCCCGACTCCAGTCCCGCCGGCGCGCTGGCCCCGTCGATGGCGACCACCGCGCCGGGCAGCACGGCTGCGAAGTCTTCGTTCTCCCGACCCTGCTTGCCCGGCTCGGTGCCGACCACGACTCGCACGCCGAACCCCTACGGCTGGTCGTGCTTGTAGAGCGGCGTCAGCAGCTCGGTACGCACCGGTTCATGAGTGACCGGGTCGTATTCGGTGCCGACCACCACCGAGAACGGCTCATTACCGACTTGGCCCCACAGGGTTCCGATGTCGGTGGCCAGCCGGTGCACGACCCCCAGCGACCCTTCGGGATGAATCCCCGCGATCGCCAGCAACGTTCCTTGCCCATCCGGACGAGGCAGCCGCCCGAGATACCCGAGGTCGTAGGGCCGCTGGGGGTCGGACTCCTGACCCGACCGGTAGCCCTCACCTGTGCAGGTGTCCCGCAGCAGCCACCCCACCTCGTCACGTTCCCAGGTGATGACCGGATCTTTCTCGTAGGCCTGCCGCATCGCCTCAGACATCTGAGGACCGCAGATCACCAGCAGCCCGCCGCGGTTCAGATCAATCTGCCCGGCCACTGACACGTGGTCGTAGTCGACCTTGAGGTCGAACGTCCGCGCCAGGTCTTCCAGCCGCTTGCCGGTGTTCAGGTCATCCAGCGCCACATACGTACAGTCACTCGCCGGGTCCGGCCGCAACGGCGTCACCACCATCACCCCGCCGATTCCGAGGAACGCCCCCTCAGGCGCCGGCCCGGTGTGCCGGATCTGGTGAATCCGCCCCCGGCTCAACCCCGCTTCCACCGCGATCTGCGCATACGACATCCCCTGCGCATGAAGATCCTGAATCAGCCGCCGCCGCAACCGCGCCAACTCCGTGACCTCCTGCTGAGCCTCCGCCAGGCGCTCAGTCGTCGCCCGCAGCAACTCAAACGGGTCACCGATCTGAGAGATTCGCTCGAACTCGCCCGGCATAACGCCCCTCCCGCCTCCTGCCAGCGAGTCTAGACCCCTAGACATAATCAGACATAAGGGTTCATCGGTTGTGGACGACACCGCCTGGATCCGACGCCGCCGCCGAGGCATCCGAGGCCCGCTCACCAGCAGCGCACCCGCTCAGGCATGTGCGTCATCGAGAGAGGCGGGCAGCACCTCCCAGGCCCGTCGCCCCACCCGCGTGGGCTCGAAACCCCACTTCAGCGACAGAAGCTCGACCATCCACAGACCACGCCCACTGACGGCATCCTCAGGAGTCTCCACGACGGCCGCCGGTTCCTGGGCCGCCCCCATGTCATCGACGGCCACGTTCACCGACTCCGGCCCGAACTCCGCCTCCACCACGAACCGCCCACTGACCTCCCCGCTGTCAGTGTGCAAAACCGCGTTCGTCGCCAGCTCGCAGACCACGAGCTCAGCCATGAACGTCATCTCATGCCCGTCGGCCACAAGCCGGACGAACCGACGAGCCTCCGCCAGCTGATCCAAGGACCCGTCGAAGATGCGACACCACCGAGCCACCGCCACCACCGCCCATCCGTCTAGGGTGCTAAACACCCTCGGATGCGCAGCGTACGTCAGCTACAGAGATCTATTCAATACGCTTTACTGAATAGAGCGGAGGGTTCCCTCAACATCCCGCCGGGCCCTCTCCATCAGCTCCCGAGCCTCTTCCCCGAACACTGCGACACCTCGAATCCCCTCATACACGTCCAGGTAGGCCCGTACCTCATCAGCCGCCGACAGGGTCAGCTCCCGCGTGAACGTCTCCACCGACACGGCCGCCTCGTCGAACACCGTGAACCCATGCGAGGGCCCCACCCCGCGGCCCGCGTTCAGCGGAAGAACCCCCAACGACACTTCCGCGCCGACCCCGAGCCGCAACAGGTGCTCAAGCTGTCCCACCATGCACCCACCCGACCCCGGCCAGGTCCGCAACGCAGCCTCAGAAAGCACGAACTCAACCCGACGCCCCTCACCCCCGGCAGCCGGCCTGAGCGCACGTACCTCTAGCCGAGCAGCCTCCGCATACTCAGCCGTCCGCAACTCCGCCGGAACCGTCAAGGCCCCGAACCCTCGCACCTCCCGAGCAGCCGCCCCCAGCTCAACAGCCGCCCCCGCACGAAACGACACCCCTGCATCCGCCCGCCGCAGCCGAGGTGCCGCCTCCTCATAAGCCTGCCGGACAAGCTCGACCAGCCGCCGAGACTCTGTCTCCGCCAGCCCCAGCGCTTCGACAAGCCGAACGACGACCCCGGCATTCGTCACCCGATGCCCCATCTCCACCCGAGACACCGTCGGCTGAGGCACCCCAGCCCTCCGAGCCACCTCAGCCCCCGACAGCCCAGCTTCCACCCGAAGCCGCCGAAGCCGTTCCCCTACCACTCGAAGTTGCTCAGCACCCATAACCGAGCGTTCTACCACCCAGCCGCAGACCCCGGTCTGCAAAGCCCAACCTGAACTCAACAGCACCCGAGGCCCCAGAGCACCGTCAACCATGTCTTGGGACCAGGCCCTCAGCATCACGCGAGCTACACCGCTGTGACCAGCAGAAACGAAAGAGCCCAGGTCACGTCCAGCCGCTGGGTCGGATCCAGACATCACCGTCTCCTGGACGCACCCTGGCAGAGTCACCAACCCCGAGAGCGTTGAGCACTTCGAACACCCGATTCAAGACGTTCGATCTGTCTGCCCCCTCGAAGACATCAACGTCCAAATTCGAGCCTCCCGTGCCACTCCCCGCACCAGAAACCTCACCCGCTCCCGCGAGCGCCTCGTTAAGAGCATCCTCGATGTCGTCCCGGTCGACTTCGATCGGGCCATCGATCCAGATCTCGACGAAGTCCAACCGACCCTCCTAACGAACACGCAGCAGCCAAGCCGAACAAGCACCCGTCAAGCACCCGTCAAGCATCAGGCGAGACAGGAGCGTCAAGCATCTCCCGGGACACGACAGAGGCCCCAGCCACCCTCGATGAGAACTTTCCTTACGGGTTCAAGGCGGCCCGCTCCGCGGCCCGCGCCGGTTCGGCCGGTCCGGGCTGCGGCCTGTCCCGTCCGGTCCCGGCCCGCCCGACCGGCTTACCGTTGCTCTTCGCGCAAGGAGCCGAGAATGCCATGAATCGAGGTGCTTTCGTCAATTACTTGAACCTGCTCCAGATTCGATTGATAATCTTCAACCTCCTCTAGGCGTGCCAGCTTTCGGACGGCCGCTTCATATGAAGGAATCAGCTCATCAGCATTGGAGAGCATGGAAGTATAGTAAACGATCTGCCGTATCATTTCGACTTGATTTTTAGATCTCAAATAATCAAGGTCGAGCCACGCCTCAAGAATCTCCTCCGCCTCGCTCTGCATCCGTTCATCGAGATTGGATTGGGCTTCTATGGCTCCCTCGTGAATGATAGGGTCATCAATTTCAGAAAGCTGGTCTATGAGTGCACTTGCCCACTCAAGATCCTCCCAGCCAGAGATATCCATCGTGATGTATTCAATAGCATCACTGATTATCCTGACAGCCCATCCTTGGGCTTCTTCAAACCGGGAGCCGCTGAGTTCTGCTATCAGCGATACGAGCTCTTCTTCATCGACAGCGTTCCCAAGAATATCCAAATCTGCGAGAATCTTCTCCTCTATCAATCCAAATATGGGAAGCGAATTCAGGCGTTCTGCAATAGCGACGCCCACTCGCGCACGCCCAACCGGATCGCTAT
>NZ_BAAATZ010000016.1:82938-94865 GCF_039533685.1 Actinocorallia aurantiaca
GTTTTCGAGGAGGGTGGACATTATCGTCTCGCCCCTGAAACCCATGCCGATGGTCCATAGCGTTTGAAGCTGCTCGAAGAAGATAGCACTGGTGACGAGGTTGGTGATCCTCTCGGGGCGGCTTGATAGATGTTCTCGCATATAGTCTCTGACCGAAGGATTATGAAATCCAACTAGCCGCCTGTTGGCCTTGAAGTCGATGCGCACAAGAGTCCCCTCCATTATCTGGAGAGATCTTCGGAAATCTTCAGAAGCCACCCCATCCGGCGCATATCCGAGCCAACTCTGCTTGACTGCTTCGAGTGGTGCCTCAGCACCTAGCGAGAAGAGGGTTTCCAGGACTGATACCTCGGGCCGGTTGAGTTGATGATCGATAATGTGTCCCCAGAGTCGACGAGGCTTCTGCAGGTTCATGAGGACATTCTTGGGTGTTTCATCCGGGGTTTCATATGTTGCGAACTGTTCAAGGCTCAAGCGTATAAGTCGTGGATTGAAGTTCGCATGATTAATAATTGGCAGATAAGCTTCTGGATCCGCGAATGCCGCCTTGTATTCGCAGGGCAACTCGGAAAAGTAGACATTATTATAGAGGATCTGTGCTCGAATAAGGCGAGTGTAGTCAGAGAGATCCAAGACGCAGGTCATTGGATTGAAGTCTGTACTTGAGATCTTCTCATACCGCTGCCTAGCCTGATTAAGAATGTATTCACGGGTGGTTAGCAAGAATCGTTTGTTAGGGCTTGACCTAACCCGTCCGAGTAGCCCAATAAGCCGACTATCTTCATTCTTATTTAGCTTGTCATCAAGTGTGGTCTGGCCGAGGAAATCGTCATAGTAAAATATCTGCTTCTTGTCGTTTTCCCAAAGGCGGTTTGCTTCTTCAACATCTTCGGATATCTCGACTGGCTCAAAGCCTTGAGAAATGTAGTATGCTACAAGTGCATGAGCGAGAGTTGTTTTGCCTATACCAGGTAGACCGGATATTACTGCGACGTTCTTTGATTCTAGGAGCTGTTGTGCCCGCTCATAACTTGCATTTGGCGCATAGAACTTGAGGCTGCGACTGATGTCATCCACCAGTGAGTGAGAACGTATCAGTATCTCTTTCGCCAACAAGCTTTGCAGGACAGTTGCACTTGACAACCAAAGTCGCAGATGTCGCCGCACGATATCAGGGCGCTTTCGGAGTTCGCTCTCAATCTCTTGTAGGCCGTAAATATCATTGGCTGAGATGAACGGAGCGAGGTCCTTGACCAGAGTATCCTTCGACTGTTTGGTAAGCTCAGCCGACGTTGCCAAGATGTATCGTGATGGACTCAACCGGTGAATCTTCGGTTTTTCTTTTGTTCGCATATGGCTGAGCAGGGTACTGCGCGAAGATCGTATCCAATGTTTACATTGAATGATTGTTGCATTGCTGGATTTGCGCTTTAGATGCCTTAGGTCTACACCTTGATCGGGTCCGGGGGCGAATATTTCAAGCTTGACGCCCAAGATTTCCTCAAACAGATCTTTACAAACCGATTCGAAGTCGAAATCTGTCAGGCGCCCTATATCAAAGGAATCCATTGTAATCCGAGTCTTGATATATCTTTTCCTCATGCGTCCAAGTATTAGTGGAGGTTCGCCTGAGCAGCTCGTCCACTAGCTCAAACTGTTTTGTTTGTGTCGGTTTTCCGATAGCGAGGTTTGCGGCTCTGCGGCGCACGGCAGTAGTAGCGGCCCAGCGGAGCCGCCACGGGCTGGGTGTGCCTCGCGTGTCAGGAGACACCGCTGGCTAGGTCAGGGGGTTAGTGGTGGGTCCGAAGCGAGACTCGATCCTGGTCCTCGGATACGCACAGTTCACATCAAAGAGGTACGGCTGTTGCGATGGCCAACTGGTCGAGCTCGAAGCGGGGGTCTCGCGACCCCCAGCCCCCCGCGGGCCGGAACCCTCGCCCGCGCGAACCCTCTGTCACACCGTCCCGCCGTTCGCGCAGACGAGCGCTCCGGGACGAGCGCGCCAGGTGATCGGTCAGCGACAGTTGCTAACGCTGGCGCTAACAACAGCCCTGGACAGCGGTGGACTGGCCTGTACATCACAGAGGCTCGGCAACAGGCCACAGGACAGATGTAGACGGTCCTGGACAGTGTTCGTTTGACTCCTAATGCGTAGGCCATCCTTGTAATCGTGTCTCGGAGCCCGACAGGTTCGACCTATTTGAAGCTCACGACAGCCTGAACGACGCCGGCCACGGTTGCGACGACTGTTAGAACGAGGAGTAGGCGCTCGTTACCGTTGCCCGTGGTCGATGCCTCCTCGGGAGGGGGTGGTGACTGCATCTGAGCCTGCGCGGGTGAAGGTGGCAGGTACTGCACACCGTTCCGGAGGCCGAACAGGCGCAACAGCTCATCCAGCTTCAGCTTCGAGTGTGCCGGTTGCTTACATGCAGAGAGCCTCCCCCAGGTGCCGTTCTTGCACGGGTGGCCTCTGTTTGTTCGGACGCCGCACGTCGTCGGGGTCACTATCAACTGGTAGAACGCCCATGCCAGGGGCGGGAACGCCCAAAGCACAGCGTTGTCGCTTTGCCACGCGGCCAGGACCGATCCGATGATCACCGCCCAGCCGATGATCAAGACTCGTTGCCGCCTCGCGTGCTGCGTCATTCGCGCCATCGCCCCTCCCCGAGTCCGCACAGTACGTGGGAATCTCAAGAGAGGGGTGGTTTGTCCCATGCCAGCCAACTGCTGCCTACGTCACAATTACCTGTTCAGGAGCGTGCTATGAGTGAGAACTCGTCGGCCCCCAAAATGGGCGAGTACTGCTTGCTCTCCCGACGATCCCTCGGCTCTCCACACATGCCCGCACTGGGTCTGGAGAGCGGACGAGTCGTTTCCTGAACCGTGTGGCTAGGTGAGAAGCTCTCCCTAGCCAGGTGAGTTTCTCGTTGGAGAGGCCGTACTCGTCGACATCCAGGACGGCGCTGGTCTTAGCGAGGAAGTCCAGGGTGTCGCGCCCCAAGTGCCAGCCGAGCAGGTTCGCGGTCGCCAAGGCTCGGTAGGGGAAGCGCCCGAAGGTTTGGACTGCTCACTCATCCCGTTGAAGTAGCGCACGACTTGGAGCACTGCTCCCAAGCTCGTATTGAGAACTCCAGGGCAGGTGGCTCTGGGCGGCTTCGGGTGAGTGTCTAAGTGGGTGACAACCGAGGCGGACGAGGGCGGACGTTGCCGAACCTGAAGGAAGCCCCGGTGCTGGCCAAGGAGAGTGCTGGGGCTGCTGGGAATCTTGGTGAAGATGCTTCGCATCGAAGAAGTACAGCGGTCTCGAAGGCCGGCTGATCGAGCCTGAAGCGTGGGTCTCGCGACCCCCAGCCCCCCGCGGGCCAGAGCACTCGCCCGCGAGAATCCCTCTGTCACATCGTCCCGCCGTTCGCGCGGACGAGCGCTCCGGAACGAGTCCGATCACGTGCGGCAGCACCAAGGCGAGCCACTAGCAGTCCGAGTCTGTTGGCTCTAGCTGGAGAAAAGTCCTTGGATCCGTGCCGTTCAACCCGAGATCCCAACGGCACGCGTTTCGTAGGCGCTGCACGTCAACTTTCGAGAGTTCGATCTGATTGAAGTGTTCGCCGGAGGGGTCTTCGTTCAGCGTTGCTAGCAGGGACCGGCCTTGGAGGACCAGGGAACGCAGTAGGAAGCTGACCGCCTCGCTCTGAGCGTGCATCTCGATGGACGGCACCATTGCTGAAAGTCTGTCCAAATCGCTGAGGAGCGCTGTTCGTTCGCTGTCCGACGGCGTTTCGGTCATACCCGTTCTCTCAACGAAAAGGCCGATCTTCTGCTCATACTCAGTGATTATCTCCATTAGGGAGACGTATGCCGCGCGCCGGGCATCAAGGCCAGCAAGGGTGATCTCCCATTGGCGTTCCCTACCCTTTGATTTCTGGTCTCGCTGGTGCTGCCGCTCTTCGGCTGAGGCTTCCTGCCGTGCGCGGATGACCATCGAGCCGACGACAGAGGCTGCCCCAACGCCAGCGCCAATCACCGTACCTACCAGGCCGATCCATTCCAACACGAGCGAACTCCTAGCTTCGAGAGACTAGACCTTAGACGCTCGATCTTCATCGAAGGCTCCAGCGCTTGCGGAAGAAGTTCAGGGGAAGCGGTAGATGACCTGCTCAACGGTCATGGGAACGAGAGTGTGAATCTGCTGGTCTAGGAGACGGGCACCTCTCTCCTTGACTGACGCGTTCCGTAGTCGCCCTCTGAAAGCGAGAACAGGGCGGTTCAAAGCGAAGTATCGGGGATCTTGCTAACGCGGTGCTAACACCGAGGCTGGATCGCTGTGGACGGGTATGGGCGGCGAAAGGGACGCTGTACTGGTCAGGGTGCTGATCTGGACGGGGGTGGACAGTCTTGATCTGGCTACGGATCAGAAGGTTAGGGGTTCGAATCCCTTCGGGTGCGCACGAGATCGCATGTTGACCAGGCCGTTCATCCACCAGGATGAGCGGCCTTCGTCGTTGGCCGCACTCCGCGGGGTGCCCGCAAGGTTCCCTGTAACGCTTCACAGCACACCGCTCCTGACCAGGTTGCGGGGTCACAGGGATAGGAAACGTGCGCTGTCGGCTCCGGCCCTTGGGATACCGAGGGCGTTCTCGGATCCTGAGGGCAACCGGTTACCTTACCCAAGGGAGTGATCGTGGAACATTACGTGTTCAAGCACTGCCCCTGCACCCGGCCCGTCCTCGACCACGCCGGAGTCCCGGCCCGTGTGCGCGGGAGGGTCCAGCGCGTCCGCCTCGAAAAGGGCTGCCCGCGTCTCGCCGAGCCGGGGCACGGGAGCTGGTGGTACCAGCTGGAGCTGCCCCGCGGCACCGGGCGGTCCCGCTGCCGACTGCGGCGCGGCGGCCTGGCCGACGAGCAGCAGGCCCGGGCCGCCATCGCGATGGTCCGGGAGCTGCTCGCGGTTCCCGCCGCCGGCGACGCGGGGGGGTGAGCGAGGTCACCGCGCTGATCCGGCAGGCGACCCTGACAAGCGGGGCGCTGCCCGACCCCGAGACCGTCCGGCAGCGCTACCGGCACCGCCTGCCGCTCGACGGCAGCCTCACCGTGGGCGAGTGGCTCGACCGCTGGCTGGACGGGCGCAGAAACCTGCGGCTCAGCACCCGCACCGGCTACGCCTGCCACATCCGCCTCTACCTCAAGCCGCACCTCGGTCACCTGCGGCTCGATCAGCTCCACTCCGACGACGTCCACGCCATGTTCGAGGCAATCGATGTCCACAACGAGACCATCCGCGCTGCCCGCACCAGCGTCGACACGATGGTCTGTGCCTCGGTTCGGTACCGCAAGCCGACCAGTGTCGCCACCAAGCGGCGGATCTGCTCCCTCCTGCGCGGAGCGCTGAACACCGCGCTCGATCGCCGCTACGTCGACCACAACGCCGCCGCGCACATCGAACTCGACCCCGCCGCACCGCCCAAGGCCCTGCTGTGGACCGACGAACGAGTCGCCCACTGGCACCGCACCGGCCAGACGCCCAGCCCCATCATGGTCTGGACCCCCGAACTCACCCGCGCCTTCCTCGGCCACTCCGCCACCGACCCCTACTACCCGCTGTTCCACCTCCTGACGCACCTCGGCCTGCACTGCGGCGAAGCCGCTGGCCTGCGCTGGAGCGACCTCGACGAACGCACCCGCCAACTGTCCATCGAACGGCAACTCGTCGTGGTCAACGGCCGCCTCCACCTGTGGGCCCCCAAGACGATCGCCGCCCGCCGCGGCATCCCCTCGACCCCGCCACCCTCGCCCTCCTGTGGCTCGTCGCCGACGGCTACGGTGGTGGTCGTTTTTCGAAGTCGCGTGCACGGGCACCCCAAGCCCTGCGCACGCGGTGGCAGGCGGTGAGTCAGCGTGTCCTGGACGGGCTTTCGGGATCATGGGAGTGGACAGCGGCTGCAGAGCCGGCCTGGACGACTCTCATGGACTGTTTTGTTTTCGAGATGTCCATCGAGTACCGACGTCGGCCTGGCCCACCCCGTTGGCCTGATGAGCAGCTCGCCTGCCGCTCTTGGCGGTTCTGCCACGCGGTGATCCCACTCGGACCGACATCCACTGCGACACCCGGGCTGCCGCGATCAGCACGCTGGGCGCTGTCCGCGCTCACGCCGAAGCCCCGCCTGCCGGCAGCCTCGACCACCGAAGAGCCGTCAGGGGGAAGGTGCGGCGGCGCCGGGGTCGAGCAGGATGATCACGGTGAGTGTGATGATCCAGACGATGATCAGCGCGAGGACGATCCGGGTCCAAGAGATCTTCGGTGGGGGGAGGTTCACAACCATCCGCTTCGTCGCAGGAGCCGGTGGACGATGACGACGGCGATGGCCATGGCGGTCAGGGCCGCGGGGTAGCCGATGAGCCAGTGCAGTTCGGGCATGTAGTCGAAGTTCATCCCGTAAACCCCGGCGATCATGGTGGGGACGGCGATGAGGGCGGCCCAGGAGGAGATCTTGCGCATGTCGCTGTTCTGCTGCATCGCGACCCGGTTCTGCTGGAGGCCGACCAGGGCCAGGTGGGCGGTCAGGGCGCTGGACAGCAGCTCGTTGTGCGCGTCGACCTGCTCGTCGACGCGCAGCAGGTGGTCCAGGACGTCGCGGAAGTCGTCCTTGGTGTCGGCGCACAACGCCACCCGGCCCTTGACGATCTCCTCCAGCACCGGGATGAGCGGGTCCTGGGCGCTGCGGAACTCCAGCACCTCGCGTTTGAGGGAGTAGATGTCCTCGGTGACGTCCCTGCGCTCGGGGCTGAACACGTCGCGCTCGAGGGCGATGAGGTCCGCCTCCACCTCATGGGAGACGCGGGAGTAGGTGTCGACGATCTGGTCGCACACCGCGTACAGCACGCCGGCGGGGCCCGCGTCCAGGAGGCGGCGGTCGGCTTCGATGCGCTTTCGGACCTCTGTCAGCGGGGTGGCGCGGCCGTGCCGGACGGTGATCACGAAATCCCTGCCGAGGAACAGCATGATCTCGCCGATCTCGATGTCGGAGGTCTCCTCGACGTAGTGCAGGGTCTTGAGCACCACGAACAGCGTCTCGTCATAGCGCTCGATCTTGGGCCGCTGGTGGGCGTGGATGGCGTCCTCGACGGCCAGCGGATGAAGGTCCAGCTCGTCGGTGACGAGGTCGAACTCCTCCTGGGTGGGCTCGTGCATGCCGATCCACACGAAGCACTGCCCCCTGGTCCGCGCGGCGTCGAAGGCGTCGCTGATATCTCCGGAGATGGTCTCGCGGCCACCGTCGCAATAGATCGCCTTGTCCACAATCACACCGCACAGTCTGACTCACCTGCCTGCCTCGCGGGCAGATCCGGGCACCTCGATCGCCGCAGCGCCTGCTTGGTACTGCAACGACAGTGGGGCTGTCGTTGCAGTACCAAGCCTCCGGATGAAGATCGCGAAAACTGGTCCGCTTCCTTCTTCATACATCACTCCGCTGGACGCGACCCGGGGGAACCTGTGTGTGGATCTCCATCGTGATGGCGATGCAGCTGTGCCTGAGGATCTGCATGGCCACCCGGGGGTGAACGTCCGGAGCGACGAGTAGCGAACCGCAGTGCGGCGGGCGTCGTGCACCTTGATGACCTTGACGTGTGCGGCAGCACGCCAGGCATCGAGCACCCGGTTGATGTTGCGCGGTTCGATCGGCCAGCCAGTGCGGATGGTGAACACAAGGTCGGACTTCTGCCGGTTCTCGCCAGCGATGCGACGGGCGACCTGCTGCTGACCACGCCGGATCTTCAACGCGGTCACGCAGATGGGAGGCAGCGGCAGCGTGTCCGTGGAGCCGTCCGTCTTGGTCCGCTCCTTGTGGATGAGCTGCGTCCCCCCGCTGAAGCTGCCACGCAACCGAGAGCTCACCGTTGTTCAGGTCGAGATCGGACCAGCGGAGTCCTTGCGCCTCCCCTTTACGAAGCCCGACGGCCAGGATCAACGCCCACAGGGCGTAGAGCGGATCATTCGCCTCTCGGCTGATGTTCAGCCGATCCCTGAAGGAATCCGCTCCGTCCTCGGCCAGGCCGGAAAGGGTTTCATCACCGGAGGGGCGGGCGTCCGGCGGGTAGATTGAAGGGGCCAGGTGTCAGGAAGCAACGGACGACCCGAGAGGCCGAGTCCACGTGTCTGCCGCACCCCACCCGCCCCACCTGCCCGGCTCAACCGAAGCGCGCGCCTCGCACGGGTTACCGGGGGTACTCGCGATCGACGCGGGCAACAGCAAGACCGACGTCCTCCTGGTCGGCACCGACGGCACCGTCCTCGGCTGTGCCCGGGGCGGCGGCTTCCGGCCGCACGAGGTCGGGCCGCGTGCGGCGGTTGCCGCGCTGGAACCGCTGGTACGGGCCGCCGCGGCGCAGGCCGGGCTGCCGCCGGAGCACGACCTGGTAGCGGAGCACATCAGCGCCTGCCTGGCCAACGCCGACCTGCCGGTCGAGGAGGAGCGGCTGAGCCGGGCGCTGGAGGGGCAGGGCTGGGCGCGCTCCGCGGCGGTCCGCAACGACACCTTCGGCCTGCTACGGGCCGGCACCGAGCAGCCGTTCGGAGTCGCGGTGGTCTGCGGTGCGGGGATCAATTGCGCGGGTCTGCTGCCGGACGGCCGGACCGTCCGCTTCCCCGCGCTCGGACGGCTGACCGGAGACTGGGGCGGCGGCGAGGTGCTGGCCGTGGAGTGCATGTGGCACGCCGTGCGGGCGGAGGACGGGCGCGGCGCGGCGACCACGCTCGCACCCGCGATCGCCGCTCACTTCGCTCTGCCGAGCGCGACCCGGGTCGCCGAGGCCGTCCATCTGGCGGAGCTGGACAGAGCCAGGCTGCACGAGATCATTCCGCTGATGTTCGCCGCGGCCACGGCCGGTGACGCCGTGGCGCTCGATCTGGTCGAACGTCAGGTCGACGAGATCGTCCGGCTCGCCGTTGTCGCGTTGAGCAGGCTCGGGCTGCTGGGCACGGCGGTCCCGGTGGTGCTCGGGGGCGGGATACTGGCCTCGAAGCAGCCGCTGCTGCTCGGCGGCCTCGCCGACCGGCTGGCCGACCGCGCTCCGCTCGCCGAGCCCAGGCTGGTGACCGCCCATCTGGTCCTCGGCGCGGCCCTTCTCGGTCTCGACCACCTCGCGGCCTGCGGTTCTGACGGTGCCCGCGCCGCCGGGAAGCGCCTGCAGTCGGCGTATCCGCCGCCCATGCCGTTCGGATGACGGCTGTCCCCGGAGGAGCCCAGGTCCCCCGGCCGACCGGCGGGGATCGGCCGTCACGGCCTCCGGATCGCGGCGATGATCTCCGCCGCCCACAGGGTCGGATGACGGTGCCCGAGCCGGGCTGCGAGGTCGGTGAGGCGGGAGTGTCGTTCGGCGGGAGTCAGGTCCAGGGCCTGGGCCAGCCGATCGGCGAGGTCATCGGGCGAGCAGGGGTCGGTGAGCACCGCCGCCTTTCCCAGTTCCTCGGCCGCGCCCGCGTGCCGGGACAGCACCAGGACGCCGGAGAGACCGACCGCGGCCTGCGCCGCGACGAACTCCTTGGCGGTCAGGTTCATCCCGTCCTGCAGCGAGGCGACCCACAGGACGTCGGCGGCGAGGTAATGGTCGACCACTTCGGAGAAGGACAGCGGCCGGGGCCGGTAGTCGATGGGCAGCCAGCCGTCGCGGCCCCAGGCGTCGTTGACCTCGGCCACCCGCTTCCGCAGCTCCCTCAGGGTGGCGTCGTACGCGGTGATCCCGGGCTCGGGCGGCGCGCACACCAGCCGAAACCGGAACCGACCGCGCAGCTCGGGCCGGCGTTCCAGCAGCAACGCGATCGCCTCGGCCTTCTCCACCGGCGCCTTGGTGTAGTCCAGCCGTTCGATGGACAGCACCAGCCGGCATTCGTCGTCCCGCCGGACTCCGGGCGCCCGGTCGCGGGCCATCGCCTCGATGGCGTCCCGGTCGACACCGAGCGGATGGACGCCGATCCTGGGACGCCGCGGCTCGTCCTGGAGAAAGGAGCGGAAGTTCCCGGCGAATGTCCCGGTGTGGAAACCGGCCCAGTCCAGGAGGCCGAGCGAGGCGCGGACCTCCTTGGCGGTGGGCAGCGCGGCCAGGACGTCCGGAGGCGGGAAGGGGGTGTGGTGGAACAGCCCGACCCGCAGGTCCGGACGGGTGCGGTGGAGGAAGCCGGGCACCAGCCACAGGTTGTAGTCGTGCAGCCAGACGGTGCCGCCGGGTCCCGCCTCGTTCGCGATCCGCTCGGCGAATCGCGCGTTCACCGTCCGGTACTGCCGCCAGGCGGCGGGGTTGAAGCGCAGCCGGTCGGGCTGGGACATCAGGATCGGCCAGAGCACCTCCTTGCACGCCCGGTGGAAGTACGCCCGCCACTGCTCGGGGCGCAGCGGCAGAAAGGACAGCGGAATCTCGGTGCCGTGCCCGTCGACCCGGCTGTGCCGCTCCCCCTCGGGCACGACCGCCGCGGTCACCCAGGTGGCGTCGAGTCCCGCGCTGAAGAGGCTGCGCAGAGTGGGCAGGATGCCGTTCGGGCTGGACGGCTCCCGCCAGTGGCCCTCGGGAGTCCGGTGGACCGGCGGACGGTGGTAGCCGATCACCAGCGGGGCGGCGGTCTCGACCCAGCCGAGGTCCAGCAGCGCCCGCAGCACCCCCGCGGCGCCGGGCTCCCTGGGCAGACGGACGCTCTCCCGGCCTTCCAGGGCGGCGACCAGCGCGGCCTCGGAGTTGCCGACGGCCACCCCGTGCGCGCCGATCCGGAACATCGACAGGTCGTTGCGACTGTCACCGGCGACCAGCACGGTCGTCATCGGCCAGCCCTGTTTCCGGGCGAGGGCGGAGAGCGCGCTGCCCTTGGAGGCGCCCTTGGGCATCACGTCGAGGTAGCGGTCCGCGGAGTAGACCCAACCGCAGCCCAGGGCCTCGACAGCCCGGGTGATGTCCAGGGTGAGGTCCTCTGGGCGGACGAAGAACGAGCATCGGCCGTCCTGCGGCACGCCATTCTGGTATCTGAGGACGGGGAAACGTCGCAGTTCGGCGCGGACGCGGTCGGAGCCGGGCCAGCCTGCGCGCAGACCGCTCTGCAGCGGTTCCACCGGGGTGTGGTCGAGCCCGTCCAGAACGCTGGCGCCGACATCGGCGATGATCCAGCGGGGCCGGGGCACCAGGGGGTCTTCCAGAACCCGACGGACGGAGGTCAACGACCGCCCGGTGGCGAACACGACGGTCACCCGGGGGTGGCGCCGCAGGACATCACGCAGGCGGCGCCGGTCTCCCTTCTCGCCGCCGAGCAGTGTTCCATCGAGGTCGGTCGCCAGGACTGGCAAGCGGGCTCCCTTCGTCACCGGGCGACTGCTGGAGCAGCCGGCACGGCTCATCGTCACACCCTCGCCACCCTCTGTGCTCACCCCGCACGTCCGACCGCACCTGTCCGCGACACACCTGTCACCGGCGGGTAGAAGCCGGAGTCGAACGGAAGCCATGGGCAGACATGTGCTCGGAGTGCCAGGCACCGACCGAGTGGCACCGCTACGGGATCTCCATCTGTCTCTTCCTAGGAAGACCGGACCCGGACAGCCCCGGCGAGCAGCAGGCAAGGCTCCTACCCGACCGGCTGGAACGTTGCCCAGCACGCACGCCCTATCGACTCCGACACCGATGGGCCGCAACGCGCTACCCGACTTCAACGGCCACCGGACAACCGGCCGCCCCCGAAGCCCTCACGCCCTCTACCGCCGATCCCACCAACAGCCCCTCTTCCCCGAAACCGAACCCTGACCACGGCAGGCGAGAAGACCGTTCCCAATACGTCCCCAAGGAGCTCTTACAGGCGACTCGACCATAACTCTGACCTGCGGAAACAAGGTTCATGATCGTCTGGCCTACGGATCAGAAGGTCAGGGGTTCGAATCCCTTCGGGTGCGCATCAGGTC
>NZ_BAAATZ010000016.1:94920-113347 GCF_039533685.1 Actinocorallia aurantiaca
CACGTTTCCCTGATCCCGCTCCAGAATGGCCAGGTTGTACATAGCCGATGGTGACACCTCGGAATGCCCGGACTCAATGGCCTTGATGAACCAAGAGCGCGCGGCATCCACATCGTGACCCTGATCCCGCTCCAGAAAGGCCAGGTCAAGCATCGCCCACGGCGCCTCGTGGGGGTGTTCGGAGTTTATGGTCTTGATGAACCAGGAGCGTGCGGCTTCGACGTCGTTCCTTTGGTTACGCTCCAGAAAGGCCAAGTTGCGCATGGCCATCGGCGCCTGGTCCGAGTGCCCGGACTCAATGGCCTTGATGAACCAAGAGCGCGCAGCTTCGACGTCGTTCCCTTGATCCCGCTCCAAAATGGCCAAGTCCCGCATCGCCGATGGCGCCACCTCCGAATGCCCGGACTCAAGGGCCTTGATGAACCAAGAGCGTGCGGCATCCACATCCCCCTGATCCCATTCCAGAAGGGCCAAGTCGCGCATCGCCCACGGCGCCTCGTGGGGGTGTTCGGAGTCTATGGTCTTGATGAACCAAGAGCGTGCGGCATCAACGTCGTTCCCCTGGTTCCGCTCCAGAAAGGCCAAGTTGCGCATGGCCATCGGCGCCTGGTCCGGGTGCTCGGACTCAATGGCCTTGATGAACCAAGAGCGTGCGGCATCCACATCGTGACCCTGATCCCGCTCCAAAATGGCCAAGTCCCGCATCGCCGATGGTGCCACCTCCGAATGCCCGGACTCTATGGCCTTGATGAACCAGGAGCGTGCGGCTTCGATGTCGCCGGCTCCTGCTCGGTCGGTCGCTGCGGCGAGGAGTTCTCTGTCGTCGGGTGGGCCGACCACCAGGGAGTTGAGGACGAAGGCGTGGTCGGGGCGGTGGTCGGGGTCTTTGTGGAGCAGTCTTTGGATGAGTTCCCCGAGGTGGTGAGGGGTGCCGGGGTGCGTGATGGGCGGTGGGGGGAGAGTGAGGTGCTGGCCCATGAAGGCGGTGACGGTGGGGCCGGGGAAGGGCGGGGCGCCCGTGAGGAGGGCGTGCAGGATGGCTCCCACCGCATAGAGGTCCGTGCGGTGGTCGACGGGCCGGCCCAGCCATTGTTCGGGTGCCATGTAAGCGGGTGTCCCGATCTGACGGCCGTCGAGACTGTGGACGGCGGACGCCTCGGCGATGTGGGCGATACCGAAGTCACAGATTTTGACCTCGTCATCGGCCAGGAGCATGAGGTTGCCCGGTTTGAGGTCCCGGTGCACGATTCCGTGCTCATGGGCGGCGCTCAGGGCCCGCACCACCTGCCCGATCAGCCTCACCGCCCGGGCGGGCTCCAGGCCCTGCGGATGCTCGACTAGTTCACGGCCGAGATCCTTGCCTTCGAGGAACTCCATCACGAGGTACCACTGCCCGTCGTACTCCCCGAAGTCCTCGACCGACGTGACTCCAGGGTGGTTCAGCCGGACCGCTATCCGCGCCTCCTGCCGGAACTTGCTCAGCCACAGCGGTTCGGAGTCCGCCACATGCCGGTGCAGGAACTTGACGGCCACCCGTCGGCCCCGCAGCAGATCCTCAGCCGTCCACACCTCACCGAACGCGCCCCGTCCCAGTTTCTCCCCTACCCGGTAACGCCCGGCGACCTCCAGCCCCGTCCGCACTCACGCCTCCCAGATTTCGGCCGTCACACCATCATCCCGGCTCGGCCATCTTCCACACCAGGAGAAATCACATGGACTGCCTGGAGGCCTGAGCTCCCCCGCACAGAAGGTCCGCCTCCTACGTGGAAGTGCAAGGCCGGTGATGACGGTCCGGCTGCGCGCGAGCGCGGTTTCGAGCTCGCCTACCTCGCCGGACTCCACTTACGCGGAGCGCTCCTCTGGATCCGCAGCCTCTCAGGCACATGAAGATCCGGACCCAGAACACGCCCTAGATGAACTGACCGCAAACCAGCCGTCCGGAAACCTCGAGGCACCCAGGGGTGCGTGATTGCTCGGCCGGTGGTGGGGAGGGGATGGGTATCCGGCGTCAGCCGGTGTGCGGACGGGAAGGGGAGACCGAGACATGGCACAGGCGGATTTCATCCGGATTCAGAAATATTTGTCGGGGATCGATTATTCGGCCGACAAGGACCGGATCTGCGAGCACGCCCAGCGGAACGGCGCGGACGAGGAGGCGCTGGAGACACTCCGCTGGATTCCCGAAGGAGACTATGACGGCCCTGACAAGGTGAGCAAGGCCGTCGCTGGGTCTTGACCGCGAGTCGGCTTCCGCGCGGCATGGCGAGCGAACGAGCGAGCGAGCGAGAAGTACGTCGACGGCACCGTGAAACTGTTGGCGGGAGCAGAAGGCGACTCGGCTCCAGGGCGGGCGGAGACACGCGCCTGAAGCCGCCCGGCCGATGGGCGCGGACACTGACGGTGCGCCCGCGGTGCCCGTCGACCGACCGAAGTCCGGAGCCCGCCGAGAGGAAGCGGACCACCGGGACCTGCCTCGAAAACGAGGTGATGCCGGACGGGCATGGCAGCAGTCCGGGCGTACTCGCACCGTCGAGCTCCAGCCGCATTCTCGACTGGCCTCTTTCTTCACGCCTTCTCGAACGCGCAGTGACATACGGCACTAAAAGTACCCGGATTGGGTCTTTTGGTTACTTAATGCCGGGTATCGCATCGACGTTCTCGGGTGTCGAGGGAGGTGACGGGTGCGGATTCCGGCGACCGGATGGTTCGTCTCCATGAGGAGGTCGGCGTGCCGCGTCGCGATCCCCCGCTTGCCGGTGCGGCCGGAGCGGGGTTCCCGTGCCGCCGCTCGGCGCACCGCCGTACGGCCCTCCGACCCGACCCGGGATTTTCCGGCGTTGCCGAGGCGGGAGGGGAAGCGGTGACCGATGCCGTGATGAGCGTGGTGATCGCCACCCGCGACCGGGGCGCGGAACTGGCCCGGACCCTGCGTCTGCTGACCGCGCTGCCCGACCGCCCTCAGATCGTCGTGGTCGACAACGCCTCTTCTGACGGCACCGCCGCGATGGTCGCCGCGGATTTCCCGCAGGTCCTCCTGATCCGGCTGGCGGCCAATACGGGGGCGGCGGCGCGCAACGTCGGCGTGCGCGCCGCCGGGACCCGGTATGTGGCGTTCAGCGATGATGATTCCTGGTGGGAGCGGGGAAGCCTGGATGCGGCCGCCCGGATTCTCGATGACCACCCCCGGCTCGGCCTGGTGGCGGCGACGACCCTGGTCGGGCCCGATCGCGAACCCGACCCGGTCAACGCGCTGATGGCGGCCTCTCCCCTGCCCGTCCGCCCGGATCTGCCCGGCCCGCCGGTCCGCGGCTTTCTCGCCTGCGCCTCGGTGGTGCGCCGGGCGGCGTTCCTGGACGCGGGCGGCTTCCACCCTCTGCTGTTCTTCAGCGGCGAGGAGGCGCTGCTCGCCATGGACCTGGCCGCGCGCGGCTGGGAGTGCTGCCATGTGGCGGAGCTGTGCGCGGTCCATGAGCCCTCGCAGGCGCGCCCGCCGGGCGGCAGGCGGGTGATCGAATTGCGCAACACGCTGCTCACGTCCTGGCTGCGCCGCCGGGTTCCGGTCGCCGCGAGCGAGACGGCCCGTCTGGCGCGGATGGCCGCGCACGACCTCGAGGCGCGGGCCGCTTTCGGGGCGGCTCTGCGCAGGCTGCCGCGCGCGTTGGCGCTCCGCCGTCCGGTGCCCGCCGGGGTCGAGCGCGAACTGCGACTCCTGGAGGGTTCGGCATGACCCGGTACTCGGTGGTGATCATGACATGGAACCGCTGCCCGGAGCTGCTGCGGACGCTTGAGGCCATGACGGGGCTACCGGGAGGTCCACCGGTGATCGTGGCCGACAACGGGTCGACGGACGGGACCTCGGCGATGGTCGAGGAGCGCTTTCCCCGCGTCGTCCTGCTGCGCCTGCGAGAGAACCTGGGGGCCGTCGCGCGTAACATCGCCGTCCGGCATGTGACCACGCCCTACGTGCTCTTCTGCGATGACGACACCTGGTGGCGGCCCGAGGCGCCCGACCGGGCGGCGGACCTGCTCGACGCCCATCCGCGCCTGGCGTCGGTGACGGGCCTGATCCTCGTGGAGCCGGACCGCACCGAGGATCCGCTGACGGCCGAGCTGCGGAGGTCGCCGCTGCCCGCACCGCCCTGGCTGCCCGGACCCGCGCTGCTCGGCATTCTGGCGGGCGCGTCCATGCTGCGGGTCCGGGCGTTCCGCGAGGCGGGCGGGTTCTCCCCGCGGCTGTGGCTGGGCGGAGAGGAGGAGTTGCTGGCGCTCGATCTCGCGGCGGCGGACTGGTGGATGTGCTGGGCCGAGCAGGTGGTGGTCCACCACGCGGCCTCACCCGCCCGGGACACCCGCCTCCGGAGGCGCCTGGGCATCCGTAACACGCTGTGGACGGCGGCGCTGCGCCTTCCCTGGCCCGACGTCCTGCGGCATGCGCGTACGGTCCTCGGCTCCGCGCCGCTGGATCGCACGACGCTCGCGGCCGTCGGTGACGCGATGGCGGGCCTGCCGTGGGTGTTGCGCGAACGCCGGGTCGTACCGGACCACGTGGCGTGCGGGCTGCGCATGCTGGAAGGACCGCGGCGGGCTTCCTCAGCACGGCGTTACGTGGGTTGAGCGGTGAGCCGGTACGCCGTGCGGTAAGCGGGCGGCGCCTTCGTACCCGATCCCGAGGGCACGATCAAGCGATCACGTGACGCCAACGCCGGTCACCGGTGGAACTCGATGAGTTCCGCCCGTGCTTCGGCGGGGACGTCTGTGGGGTTCAGCCGTCGCGGCGGTCGATGTACTCGACGTATCCGCGGCCGGTGATCGCTTCGTTCCGCCATTGGCCGGTGTAGGCGAAGCCTCCGACGAAGCCGGTTCCCAGGCCGTAGGTGAACGGGGTGTCCATGGTGGTCTCGAGCTCCAGCCACGGGCGGTCGCGGTCGCCGACGATGAATCTGGTTCGCTGGGGAAGGCGCATCGAACGGCCGTCGGGGGTGGGGGCCTCGGCCGGCCGGTATTCGAGGACCTCGTAGGTGGTGTCGTGGTGGACCGAGGTGTAGGCGTCCGTGGAGCGGAGCAGGGCGAAGGTCATCAGCGGGCGGCCGGCGATCGAGTACTGGCTGAGCAGGACCTGGTGGGTCGGGTCGAGATTGATGATGTGGTAGACGAAATGGTTCAGGGGAGCCTTGAACCGCGTCGGCAGGGGTTTGCTCCGCAGGAGGTACGGGCTCGGGCAGGCGCCGTACTCGAAGGCGCACAGGCCTTCGATCTGCTGCCGGTCTTCGCCGATCGCGACCTGGCCGCGGTAGTGGGACAACAGGCTCATGTGCTTGTAGACGGGGCTGTGGAAGAACCAGGAGACCTTGTCGGTGTTCTCGATGTCGATCGACAGGGTGAAATCCTCGACGGCGACTTCGACCTTGTAGTTCGGGTACGAACCGGTGATCTCCACTTCGCGGCCGAACCGGATCTCGCCGCCGTCGTCGCTGAACCGTCCGTCGCGCCCGATCTCGTAGTTGCCGAAATGGCGCGGATGGGTGGCGGCCGTGCCCGTGACCACTGATGCGTTCTTGCGGGGTTCGGCGGCCAGAGCGTGGTCGTTGTCGAACGCCAGCGATCCCGTCGCGCCGATGAGGGACATGATGCTGAAGTACCGGTGCGGTGCCGGCAGGTCGGGGATCATGACGCCGTAGTGCGTCCAGCCGAACCGGCGTGAGCGTGTGTGCGGCACCATCAGGTCCGTCTCGGTGAACGGCCGGCCCGCCAGCGAGTCCGCACGGTCGAACACCGAGCGCAACGCCCGCAGTGCACCGTGAGTCGCCGCGCCTGCAAGTCGGTTCGCCATGGCCGAACTAATACCACGGACCTTCCGCGCCGGACGGGAACGGGACCCCTTAAGATCTTGATCGGTTCGGGCGGGATGAGATGGTTTCGACCTGTCCGGACACCGCCCTGCGCGGTCGCGGTCCTTGCGTCCCGCCGCCGTCGGACGCCTGTCAGAGGCGTGTCCACCTGTAAGAAAGACCCTTTGGACAGGCTGACAACACGATCTTCTTGTGGACACATCGGCAGAACCGAGACGGTGATGTCCACCGCGGGAACCGCCCCCGGGACCCGAGACGCAGGAGAAACGATGAAGCCGCAATCATGCGCCGCCGCCCTCGTGGCGGCCGCCTTGTTCGCTTCCCTGACCGGAGCGTCCGGGACGTCCGCCGCACCGGTGGCCGCCGTCAAGGCCCTTCCGAAGGTGAACATGGAGGCCGTCGTCAAGGCGGCCCAGATCGACCCTCGGCGGGCCGACACGAAGCTGACCCCGGGAGCCAAGGCCGGCGTGCTCCTCGTCGAGAAGGCGCTGCGCGACCGCCGGCTTCTCGCCGCCAAGTGGGTGGACGGCTACTTCGGCACCACGACGGTCACCGCCTACAAGAAGTACCAGAAGTCGCTCGGCTTCACCGGTCTCGACGCCAACGGCCTGCCGGGCAAGGCGTCGCTCGTCAAGCTCGGAGCCGGTCGCTTCAAGGTCACCCGCGCCATCGGCCCGGGCTCCCGGGTGTCCAGCGGCGGCGTCCTCGTCAACACCCGCACGCGCAGCATGCTCACCGAGGCGAAGCGGCTGTTCGGCGGCAAGCTCGTCCTGGACCAGGGGTCGTACAACCCCGGCGGCGACCCCACGTCCGCGGGCACCCACGACGGCGGCGGCGCCCTCGACATCTCGGTGAAGGGGATGAACGCCGCCAGCCGCACCGCGGCCGTCCGCGCACTGCGCAAGGTCGGTTTCGCGGCATGGGTGCGCAGTCCCAAGCAGGGCGACTGGCCGTGGCACATCCACGCCGTCGCCATCAGCGACACCAGCCTCGCCGGCCAGGCCCAGAACCAGGTCGGCGACTACTACCTCGGTCTCAACGGGCTCTCCGGCCGCGGCCGGGACGACGGCCCGAAGGTGACCATCCGCACCTGGGAGGAGTACCAGCGCCGTTGACCTCTCCCCGAAACCTCAGTCCTACCGACAACGCCGACAGCACAGACAGAAGGAAGCACACCATGGGAAAACTCAACAAGATCCTCGTCGCGACGACCGCCGCGGCGGCGCTCGGCGGGACGGTGCTCGCCACCGCGTCGCCCGCCGCGGCGGCGACCCGCAACGGCGTCTGCGAGACCGGTGAGTTCTGCTACTACTTCAACAGCAACAACAAGGGATCGGTCTCCGACTTCACCAAGTCGGTCGCCGACTACGCCACCAAGCAGCCCTCCTGCTACGACTTCAAGGGCGCCGGCGCCGGCAAGGGCAAGTGCATCAAGAACGAAGCCGCCTCTGTCTGGAACCGCAGCAAGAAAACCGTCCGCGTCTACTTCAACAGCGGCTACAGCGGCAAGTACCAGGACTTCAAGGCCGGCGCCAAGGGCAACCTGAACTCCTCCCTGAAGAACCAGAACGCCTCGCACCAGTTCGGCCCGTCGAACTCGAAGCGCGTCAACATGTCGTACGCGCTGTACAAGGCCGGTAGTGGCCGGATCACCTGCGGCTTCGACGGTTACACCAACACCCCCGGCCGGCACGAGGGCATCGACCTCGCCCGCAGCGTGGGTTCGAAGGTCTACTCCCTGACGAGCGGCAAGGTCACCTACGTCGGGCGCGGCTACAACGGCAGGTCGGGTCTCTCCACGATCGCCATCTACAACGCCTCGCTGAAGAAGACGGTCGTCTACCTGCACTCCGCTCCGAAGTCCTCCCTGCGCGCGGGGCAGAACATCAAGCGCGGCCAGCTCATCGCCACCGAGGCGTGGCGCGGGGTCTCGTACAAGTCGAGCGCGCACACCCACGTCGAGATGCGCCCCGGACGCCAGACGGGCGCCTCCAAGAGCGTCGGCGACCCGGTCCTGAGCAACCCGAACCCGAACTCGTTCTGGATCTCCCAGGGCTACAACGTCCGATAACGCGCCGCGGCCTCTGAGAAGAGAAGAAGACGACTGTGTCCACACGAGCTGCACGACTGATCTCCCGGCTCATCGCAGCGTCCGCCGCAATGGTGGTCGGCGGGGTGGTGCTCGCCGCCCCGTCGCCCGCCTCGGCGGCCGGCCGTGACGGCGTCTGCCAGACCGGTGAGTTCTGCTACTACTTCAACAGCAACAACAAGGGATCGGTCTCCGACTTCACCAAGTCGGTCGCCGACTACGCCACCAAGCAGCCCTCCTGCTACGACTTCAAGGGCGCCGGCGCCGGCAAGGGCAAGTGCATCAAGAACGAAGCCGCCTCTGTCTGGAACCGCAGCAAGAAAACCGTCCGCGTCTACTTCAACAGCAAGTACAAGGGCGCTTACCAGGACTTCAAGCCCGGTTCCAAGGGCAACCTCGAAACCGGCCTGAAGAACCAGAACGCCTCGCACAGGTTCCTGAGCTCCACGCCGTCGACCCCGACCGGCTGCAAGACCGACGGCACGCACACCAAGCTCCCCACGACGATCCTCGTCTACCGGGAGTCCCTCAACCGCGTGGACCGGGTCAAGTTCAAGGACTACGTCAAGAACGTCCTGCCCAACGAGTGGTACGCGAGCTGGCCGAAGGAGTCCCTCAAGGCCGGGGCGGCCGCCGTCAAGAACTACGGCTGGTACTGGGCGCTGAGCTCGACGCGCAAGACGGCGAGCGGCAAGTGCTTCGACGTCTACGACAGCACGGGCAGCCAGGTGTACAGGCCCGGCTCCGCGAAGGCCGCGACGAACGCCGCGGTGAACACGATGTGGAAGACCCGGCTGACCAAGGGCGGGAAGATCTTCCAGGCCCAGTACTGCCAGAACACGACGGCGTGCTCCACGTGGTGGCGCAACGGCTCGTGGATGTCGCAGGAGGGTTCCCGCGACCTGGCCAGGAAGGGCTGGGGCTACTCCAAGATCCTCAAGTACTACTACAAGGGGATCGCCATCAAGTCCTGACCCTCTGAGAACCCCCCGGAACTGATTCCCCGCCGTGCCGCGCACGGCGGGGAATCAGCGTTCGGCGACGATGATCTGGAAGTTGACCGGCCTGCTTCCGGGGAACAGGAGCCTTCCCGAGGCGTCCGCCATCTTGAACCGCACGTAGCAGAAGCCCGGTTTCCGCGGTGTGGTGATCTCGGTCCGGATGTCGACGGTCTCGCCGGGGAACGTGTCCTTGATCGGCACCTCGGAGATGGTCTGGCACTGGTCGGCGCGCTGTGACGGGTCGAGGCGGCGCAGCACGTACCCCTTCCACGGCACGGTGCCGACGTTCTGGATCCGCCACACCTTGGTGACGGTCTTGCCAGGGCCGACGCGCGTGCAGTCGGGCAGCGTGACGTCCTCGACGAACACGGAGGCGTCGCCCTTGTTCGCCGGCGGGGCCGAAGGCGGGTTGGTCGGGGTCACCGGGCAGTCGGCCGGGGACAGCGCGATGACCGACGGGCTTCCAGACGGGTCCGGGTTCTGCCCGTCGGTCCCGGAGCCGCGGTTGAAGGCGGCCACGATGAGGACCACCGCCCCCGTACCGACGGCCGCTGCCGCGAGCGCTGCCACAGGGCGGGCCGGCCGGAATCGCCTGCGTCCGCCCGGCGCGGGGAGGATCGGCTGGGGGTTGCCCGAGATCTCGCCGGGCGGTGGCGGCGTAGGCGCGGATACCAGGTTCTCGCCGACCGGCCCGGGTGCTTGCGGCCTTGCGGCGATGTGCACGGTACGGCGTTCCACGGTGCCTGCGGCGAAGGTCGCGAGTTCCTCAGGCGGACGGCTCACCGGGGCGTCCGCGCCGGCCGGAGGGGTTCCGGCGCTCGCCGGTCTGACCGCCCGGTTCGCCTTCTCCCAGCGTTCGCGGTACTCGGCCGGGTCCTCGCCGCAGGCCTTGACGAACTCGACGGTGGTCTCCCAGCTCGGGAGCCGGTTGCCCTTCGTGGCTTCGTGCAGTGTCGTGTGGGAGATCGCCCCAGATCGTCCGGACATCTCCCGGAAAGATGGGTTGCCGACCGATTCGCGCAGTTCCTGCAGAGCCGCCGCGAAGCCCTCGATCGCCTCCGCCCGCGCACGCCTGTCGTCGTCCACCGGGCGAAGCTAACAGCACTGCGGTCTCCACTCAACCCGAACCGGCATCTGCGTACAAAGCTGGGCGAACAAGCACTACCAGTGCCAGATCTGGATCATCTTTCGGTGAAGTCGCCCTTCCGCAGGTGCCGAGGGGCGTCCGGACGGACCTGCGCTTCGCGCTCAGATCTCGCCCTTGAACGTGTCGCAGCGGTCGGGATCTCCGGAGGAGTAGCCCGTGGTCAGCCATGCGGCGCGCTGGGCGGAGGTGCCGTGCGTGAACGAGTCGGGCTGCACGTACCCCTGACTGCGCTGCTGGATGCGGTCGTCACCGACGGCCTGGGCCGCGCTCAGCGCCTGATCGAGATCCGCCTGAGTGATCTTGGCCAGATACCCCGTCTTCACCGCGTTGTGCATCCAGACTCCCGCGTAGCAGTCCGCCTGCAGTTCCAGCCGCACCGCGGGACTGGACGCTCCCGTGGCGCCCTGGCGCGTCCGGCTCATCGCCCCGAGCAGGTTCTGCGCGTGGTGCCCGTATTCGTGTCCGATCACGTAGGCCCGGGCGGCCGGCCCGCCCTGCGCCCCGTAGCCGGACTGCAGTTCGTCGAAGAAGGTGAGATCCAGGTACACCTTCTGGTCCGCAGGGCAGTAGAACGGTCCGACGTCCTTCGTCGCGTACCCGCATCCCGTCTGAGTGGCGCCCTCGAACAACTGCGTCCTGGCCGGCGCATATGTCAGCCCGTCTTCGGCGAAGGCCTTTTCCCAGTAGTTCTGGACGCTGTTCACCACCCCCACGACGAGGCAGTCCTCGTCCCGCTCGGCGTCCGCGCCCGTGAGGCACTTCTCCCGGAGGTCGCCCGCGTCCTGGACCCCCTGCGGCTGCCGCGCGTCCTGGCCGTCCTGCCCGCCGAACGGGTCGACGCCGAAGAAGAGGGCCACGAGCAGGCCGATGACGCCGACGACGCCGCCCCCGGCGGCGACGCCCCGGCCCCGGCCGCCACGGCCGACCTCGACCTGCGACGGATCGAGCCGCACATCGTCGTTGAAGTCCATGGACCTTTCAATAGCCGAGAAATTATCTGGATAAACCAGACAAAAGTGTGAGCTGTATCGAAAGATCTCTGGCGGTCAGGGAGCGGCGGGATCGAGTCTCAGCATCGGGTTCCTCGCCGCGTCCTTGAAGGCGGCGTGGGCGCCCGGGTCGGTGGTGAACCGCCAGTCCTTCTCCTTCTTGATGTGGAACCAGATCGCGCCGACCACGTCCTTGCGGGTCGCCACGCTGTGCCACAGGTCACCGATCTCGGCCGCCTTGTTGGGGCCCGGCGGCGCCCCGGTCTCGGGGATCAGTACCGGTTTGTTGGAGAACTTGCGGATCTGCCTGATGGTCGGGTCGAACAGGTCGCCGAACCGCATCGCGCTCCCCGGGCCGCTCCACTCGAAGTAGCCGATCGGCCCGACCCAGTCCACGTACTTCTGGCCCGGCCAGTAATCCTCGAGGTCGACGCCGCGCCCGTCGTTGATGTTCGGGCTCCAGAGCCAGATGGAGTTGGTGGCCCCGTAGAACATGAACTGGTCGTGGACGCGCTTGTAGGAGTTCAGCCAGTCCGCGGCGGTCGTCTTGTAGCCGGTCTTGCAGGCCACCGACTGCGGTCTGCGCTTCACGCACAGGCCCCACGGGTACCAGTCGCCGTTGAACTCGTGGCCCCAGTTGATCACGATCGGCATCGGCAGCGCGCGGATCGTCTCGGCCCAGTCCCGCAGCACGCCGTCGTACTTCCCCGCGGCCACGTCGGCCGCCGACATCCGCATCGGCTCCCACACGACCAGCGGGACCGCCCCGCCCTCCCAGATCTTCGTCACGTACTCGACGTCCAGCTTGTCGAGAAAGCTCACGTAGAACGCGACCAGGTTGGGCCTGCGGCCGGCGTCCTTGGCGAACTTCTCGATGACCTTCGGCTCCCGCACGTCGTTGACCGCCATCCCGAAGAACTTCTTCTTCGGCCGGATCAGCTCCCGGACGTCGTAGGGGACGGGCACGATGTTGCGCGCCTCATCGTTCCTGAGCACCTCGGCGCAGCCGGTCGCCGAGAACAGCGCCAGCATGAGAGCCGTCACCAGTCCGGCCAGGGTCCGTGTCCTCATGGCAGCTTCACCCAGATCATGTAGTTGCCGAACAGCTCGCCCTGGCCGTAGTAGAAGCGGGCGCGCAGCCGGTACTTCGGGTTCGCCTCGACCGTGTCCTGGATCTTCTTGTTGACCTCGGGTTCGACCTGGTCGTCCAGCATGATCATGTCGAACCTGGTCTGCTCCACGTACTTCAGGTACTTCTCCTGCAGGAACGGGTCGAGCAGGTCGTAGGTGGACACCCACTGTTCCAGAGTCGTCCGGTCGCCCAGGTAGTACTGCTGCACCTGCGGGACGCTGCTGAGGTAGAGGTCGTCCGGCTCCAGCTCCGCGTCGACGAGCTTCATCAGCATGGTCGAGTCCGGCCAGCCGTAGAACAGCTTCTCCGACTGCTGCATCCCGGGGACCAGCAGCAGCAGCCACGCCGCGATCGCGAACTGGGGGCTGCTGAAGTGGCGGCCCATCAGCCGGACCAGCCCCACCCCGACCAGCGGGGCGGCGAACATCAGGCCGAAGCCCAGGTGCTTGTGCAGCGCGACCTGGGTGTGGATGTAGGCCTGGTAGGCGGGGACGAGCAGACCCGACGAGAACAGCCCTGCGGCGAGGAAGAACCGCCAGACCTTCCCGGGGCTCACCGCCCCCTCCGGCCCCCTCTGCGCGAGCGGCACCTCGTTGAGCCGCTGGCTGCGCAGGTAGAGCACTCCCCCGAGCAGGGCCATCAGCAGGAACACCCCGCCGTACTCGGCGGCGAGCCGCAGGACCCACGCGGCCGACGCGTCGGTGTTGATCTCACGGTCGATGGTGGTGAACCTCAGGCCCTGGAGGAAGCCGCCGAAGGCCACCCACAGGCCGATGAACACGCCCGTCATCGCGAACAGCCCGACGCCCCGCAGCAGCGACCGCACGGCTCCCCGGTAAGGCCAGGCCACGACCACCGCCAGCGCCACCACCGGCCCCGCGAACATCGCCGCGGCGTACTTGACGGCGAACGCCAGCGACAGCAGGAACGGCACGATGATCATCAGCGGCCAGGACGGCCGCCGGTCGAACCTCACCACCAGCCAGAACGCCACCGTGATGAAGAGCAGCGCCGGGGCGTCGAAGGTGGCGAAGTTCCCCATGTAGGTGGTGGCCTCGATGACCGCGTACGCCGCCGCGGCCGCCAGCGCGGCCCGCACGTTGAACAGCCGGACGGTCAGCGAGTAGATCAGCGCGGTCACCCCGGCCATGCACAGCAGGCTCACGAACCGCGCCCCCGCGAGGCCGAAGACGCTGTCGACCAGCGCCGCCGCGACCGGATACAGGTAGGGGGCGCCGGAGAAGATGTCCAGGAAGCCCTGGGGCGGCTTCGCGCCGTCGCCGAACCACAGGTCCAGGTACATGTGGCCCGCGTAGAGGTACAGCGCCTCGTCCTGGTAGGCCGTGTTCATCAGGCGCAGGGACAGCAGCCCCTGAACGAGAAGGATCCCTGCCAGCGCCGCGAGGCCCACCCTGCTCCGCCGCCTGGTCGGCGCGGCCGACCAGGCCATGGGCGGAGCCGCCGGCACCACGTAGCGGTGCAGAAGGTCGGGGATGGTCTGGAGGGGATTGCCCTTCACAGCGGTCAGGAGATCTTCACCCACTTCGCGACGGAGGGCACTCCGTCGGCGTTCACGGTGAACAGCATGTACCAGCCGGGCGGGGTGAGGTTCCGGTTCTTGTCGAGCGTCACCCGCGGCCGGGTGCCGTTGCCGCTGACCTTCAGGTCGACGTAACGCTGGTTCGGGTCGGAGGAGTGCGTCACCGCCGACGGGCGGATCAGCACGGCCCGCGCGATCGCGCCGTTGGTGGACAGCCGCCCGGTGCCGCCGTACCGGAGCGACTTCGGCGCCGACTTGATCACCGGGCGGTTGTTCTTGTACAGGTAGCCCGGCGTGTAGATCGACACGCTGGTGTCGAAGCTGTTGTCGGCGGGGTTGCCGCCCGCGGCGAGGATGCGGCCGTCCGGCAGCAGCATCGCGGTGTTGTGGTAGCCGCGGCCCTTCGGGTCGGCGGGGATTCCGCGCTGGAAGCCGCCGGTGTTCGGGTCGTAGATGCTCGCCTCGCGGACCGCGTTGCGGCGGGTGTACGCGGCGCCGGCCGTCTCGAAGATCTTGCCGTCCGGCATCAGCACCAGCGACGGGTACATCTTGCCCGCCGGAAGGTTCTTCTTGCCCGGCCGGTACTTCGGGTCGCCGCTCTTGAGGTCGATGACGTCGACGGTGTTGTGGGCGTGCGGTTCGTCACCGCTGCCCTGCGGGGTGTTGCTCAGCTTGTTGACGTCGCCGCCGCCCATGATGACGACCCGCTGGTCCTGCGCGGGCGGCATGAGCAGGCTCATCGACTGGTCGCGCTCCTTGGGCCGGCGCAGGCCGGGCACCTCGGTCACGTTGCCGGTCTTCGGGTCGAAGACCGCCGCGGTGTGGAACGACTGGTCCTCGGGGCGGAACTTCGGGTAGCTGAACGTGTAGGAGCCGCTGTAGAACAGCCGCCCGTCCTGCATGAGGATCATGCCGGGGTAGGTGCCCCAGTCGATGTAGTTCTTGGTGGCCGCGGCTCCGAGCCATCTCTTCTTCGACCACGAGAAGACCTCGGTCTGGAAGGAGTTCTCGGTACGGTCCATGTACTCGCGGTAGCCGCCGAACGAGTACACGTCGCCGTTGCCCATCACGGTCGCCGACGGATACCAGTGGCCGGTCACCATGTCGTTGGTCTTCCGGTAGGTCTCGTTGACCGGGTCGAAGATGTACGACGACTTGAGGCCGGCGTAGGCGCTCTCGCCGTCGCCGCGGTCGTAGTTGCCGGTGCCGCCCATGATGAGGATCCGGCCGTCCGGCAGCTGGGCGTGGCCCGCGCAGAACATGTCCGAAGGCGTCGCGATGACCTTGAAGGCGCCGGTCTTCGGGTCGTAGATCTGCGAGGTGAAGGTGCCGGCCCGGAAGTTCGGGTCGGAGTTGCCGCTGCCCGCGATGAGCAGGACCTTGCCGGTGCGCGGCAGCACCACGGCGTGGATGGAGCGGACCCGGTCGGAGGCCTGCCGGACCTTCCACGTGCCCGTCTTGCACTTCTTGCCGCCCACGCACCGCGACCGCTTGATGGACACCGGGACCCGGGTCAGCACGGCGTCGTCGGCGATCAGGGTGCCCTTGCCGGTGAGCTCCACCGAGAAGCGCAGGGCGGTCGTGCCCGGCGGGACGGCGGCGACGCGGCCCTTGGCACGGCGGAAGCCGTCGCTGGCGCGCAGCGCGCCGATGGTGTACCAGCGCTGCCAGCCGCGGCCGGTCACCTTGCGCCACAGCACGACGCGCGCCTTGGCCGTCGACTTGTAGTGGAACGAGAGGTCGTAATGGTTGCCGACCACGGCCGAGGGCGCGCAGGACGCCTTCTGCGTGAAGCCGAGCACGCCGCCCTTGGCGTTGTTCAGCTTGACCTGCAGGGCGCGCTTGCCACTGCGGCTGCGGCCGGTCGTGCTGACCTTGCCGGCGGGCCTGCCCGTGGTGAGGGGCTGCCAGCACTTCGGGAAGCCTCCGGAGAGGCTCTCGAAGCCGGGCACCTTCAGCAGGTTGGGGGCGGCCTCGGCCGGGGAGACGGGCAGGAGGGCGGTCACGGTGACGCCCGCTGCCGTGAACACCGCGGCGGTGCGCCGACGGGCAAGGTAGATCATGGTGTCACCGTTCCTGAGGTGGGGGGAGGACGGGGAGTCGGGGAAACGGTCTAGGTCTCGCAGGCGAGCCCGTCGCCGTCGGGATCGAGACCGTGCCGGTCGTCGCCGCGGGAGGCGAGCGGCGACGGGAAGCCGAGATCGCGGAGCCATTCACAGCGTTCCTCGACGGTCTTCACCGAGGAGGGGAAGGTCCACGGGACGCACTGGCCGGTCTCTCCGTAGGCGTGGTCGCATCCGTCGCCCGGAGCGGCCGCGGGCGGCGCGCTGGGCGCCGGCCTCGGCGTGTGCACCCGGCCCGACAGCCCGGTGGCGTACGGCCGGACCTCCGGTTCGGTGTCGTCGGGGACGAACCCTTCGAGAAGGTCGGGGTCCTGCCCGGACGCGTTCTTCTCCGCGGCCACGGGCACCTGTTCCGCGACGCGCGAGGAGCCGGGACCGGCCTCCGACGGCCCGTCGCCGGAGCCGCCGTCCCTGAAGACCAGGACGAGGCACGACACCACCGCGAAGAGCACCATGACCGTGCCGGCGATACGCCATGTCCGGGGGCTCACCCGATAAGCAGCCATCAACTTCTCCGCAAAGCAGATGAATCCGGATTGCCACCGGACCCTACATACCGGCCGTGAGTCATCGGAACGCTTCGGTCGGACGTCCACGAGAAGAATTCCTCGATCGTGACCGTCCTCGCGACCATGAGGCTCTGCCGATGACGGCGCAGATGCGGACGGTCGCCGGCGGCCGCCGTCCGGCGGGGCGACGGCACCCGTGCGGGCGGCTTGCGGAACACCCAGCGCTTGTAGGCGTAGTACCGGAAGAACGTGGCGACTCCGGTGCCCAGAACCAGGCTGATGTTCCCGGCGATCGCCCCCCGCAGGACCAGTACGTAGTACGTGAAGCCGACGAAGAGCTGGGTGATCGCCAGACCGACGGCGTTGAGTATGAAGAAAAGCACGTATTCGCGCCCGACGTTCTCGGTCTTTCTGCCTTTGAACGTCCAGTGGCGGTTGGCGTAGAACGAAAAGGTGGCGGCTATCACGGTGGCCAGCCCGTTGGACGTGAGCGGTCCGATCCCCGCCGCCATCGTGAACAGGTTGAAGCAGCTGATCGTGATCACGAAGGCCACGGCGCCGACGCTGCCGAACTTCATGAGCTCCCGCGCGAGGCGGCGCAGGCGGGCGCCGAGCCCTCCCGCCGACCAGCGCCGGTCAGCGCCGAAGGAGATCACGGAACCCCCACCGGGTGACGCTCCACATCGCCTCGCCCACGATGTTGCCGCTCATCTTGCTGACGCCGATCTCGCGCTCCACGAAGTTGATGGGGACCTCCACCACGCGCAGGCCCGCGCGGACGCTCCGCAGCGCCATGTCGACCTGGAAGCAGTAGCCCCGCGAGTCGATCTCGTCCAGGCCGATCTTCTCGAGGGCGGTGCGGCGGAAGGCCCGGTACCCGGCGGTCGAGTCCCGGAGGTGGAAGCGGAGCATGGTCCGGGCGTAGAGGTTGCCGCCCCGGGAGAGCACCTCACGCGATCTGGGCCAGTTGTGCACCTTGCCGCCGGCCACCCAGCGGGAGCCGATCACGAGGTCCGCGTCCTGGTCCCGCAGCGCCGAGAGCAGGAGCGGAAGCTCCTCCGGACGGTGCGAGCCGTCGGCATCCATCTCGACCATCACGTCGTAGCCGGCTTCCAGCGCCCGGGTGAAGCCCGCGATGTAGGCGCCGCCGAGGCCGTCCTTGACGGTCCGGTGCAGCACCTGGATCTTGGGGTCGCGCGCGGCGTGCTCGTCGGCCAGCCGGCCGGTGCCGTCGGGGCTGTTGTCGTCGATGACCAGGATGTCGGCATCCGGAGTCGCGGCCCGGACTCTCCCGACGACCCTGGGGAGGTTCTCCAGCTCGTTGTACGTCGGAATGATCACGACGACTCTGCCGAGACCAGCCGGAATTGCCATGACAACACTTCCTTAATCCCACGGGAAGGATCACTTGTTCCGCGGGAGCACTCGCCGCTCACAGCCCCCGAGGTTCACATGAATAAACACACAATCACGCAAAGTACCTTATGTGCCTATAATCCGGGAGCTCGTAGTTTCAACGACCGGTTCCGAGGGCAACGGGCGTCCGGCCGGAGGCGGGACGTGCGCGGGGGAGCGTGACAGTGACCGAGGTGAACGACCCGGCCCGAGCACCATGGGACGCGTCGAACTACGACTGGTGGGCCGACCTGCGTGATCACAGCCCTCTCGCATCGCTGCCGTCCGGCCCTCCCGCCGAATCGGCGCGGGTCCGGGTCACCGGACGGCCCCCGACGCCACCGCCGAGGCGCGGCGGGACCGCCCCTCCTGCGAGCGCCCGGCCGCCCGCCTCCGGAACCCCTCCCAGCCGCCCCGCTCCCCGGAACAACGCCGCCGCCCCAGGTGTGACGAACAACACCAGGCCGGCCTCCTCCCCTCCCGCGGCTCCCGCCCCGCCGCCCCGCCACAGCCCCGCTCCCCCGCCACAGCGCCGCAGCGCCGCTCCCCCGCCCCCTCGCAACGGCCCCGGTCACGTACCTCCTGTCAACGGCCGGCCCGCACCTCCCGCCGCCGCCCGCCCCGCCGCCGCCCGCCCCGCCGGTCCGGTGGCC
>NZ_BAAATZ010000017.1:0-4177 GCF_039533685.1 Actinocorallia aurantiaca
CGTCCTGCGGCTCGAGCCGCAGGACGGCGGGACCCTCATGACCTGCCGGTACGAGGTGACCGGCGGGCGCGCCGCGAACGCGCTGGTGCGGGTCGCCGGAGCCGAGGCCCGCAAACAGACCAGGGCGGCCCTGGAAGCACTCGACCGGCTGGCCCGCCGGGAGTGCCCCGGCGGGCTCGGAGCCGTCGGCTGAGGGCCGTTCAGGCCACCTCGCGGACGCGGAAGCCCACCTCGTCGTACCGACGCAGGATCAACCTCGCCAGCCCCTGGTGCGCGCCCAGCGGACGGGCCGTGAAGTCCGCTCCCGCCGACTCCAGACGGCGCTGGAAGAACCCCGGCGCCAGCAGGTAGGACGCCACCGCCACGCTCCGCGCCCCTCCTCGCCTGACCTCGGCCACGACGTCCGCCAGCACCGGGCCCGCGCCGCCCACGAAACCGAACTGCACCGGACGGCCCAGCGCCCGGCCCAGCTGCCGGGCGGCGGCCCGCACGTCGGCGAGGCCCCTCGGGTCCGTCGAGCCGGCGGCGCCCAGCACCACGGCGTCGGCCTGCGCGGCCTCACCCAGCCTGTCCAGCAGGGTGCCCGCCAGTTCCGGGTGGGGGCCGAGGGGGCGCGAGACCACGGCGTCCGCACCTGCCTCGGCCAGTTGTTCGGGGATGTCGACCTGCACGTGGTAGCCGCGTCCCAGCAGCAGGGGCACCGCGACCAGCGGCCCGTACCCCAGCTCCCGCACCGCCTCGCCCACCGAGGGCGACGCCACCTCGGCGTAGGCCTCTCCCACCGTCAGTTCCGGACGCGCCGCGCGGACCAGGGAGAGCAGCTCCCCCACGACCCGGGCGCCGGCTGGATCACGGGTGCCGTGGGCCACCCCGAGCAGAACCGCCACGCCTTGCCTCCCCGATGCTCTCTGTTCCGTCGCGGCCGCTAGATGCCTTCGCGGACCGGATCGCAGGCCAGCCGGTAGCCGCGCTTGACCACCGTCTCGACGATCCCCGTCCGGCCGAGGCCCCGGCGCAGCCGCGCCACCGCCATCTCCACCGCGTGCTCGTCGGCCTGCGGGCGTCCGTGGTCGCGGGACGACCAGGCGGAACCGGCGGCCACCACCCGCGAGGGCAGCACCCCGCACAGCTCAGCGCGCGACACCACGTGGCCCGGCCGGCGCGCCAGCGCCCGCAGGATCGCCATGGGGGCCGGCGCGATCGGCTTGAGCTGGCCGTCCAGCACGACGGCGTGGCCGCGGAGCTCCAGGGCGTGGTCGCGCACGTGCAGCCTGCGGGACCGGCGGATCGGCAGGTTCTCCACCAGGGCGCGCACCAGCGCGCCGATCCTGGCCCGCTCCGGCTGGACCGTCGGCACCCCGCGCTCGGTGAGGGCGAAGGCGGTGACGGGGCCGACGCACGCCGCCACCACGTGGGTGCGCAGCGCCTCGATCAGCGCGTCCTCCAGCCCGTCCTCGGCGGCCACCGCCAGGGTGGCGCTCACCGCCGGAGAGCTGGTGAAGGTGATCGCGTCGACGGTGCCGGCGACGGCCTGGCCGACCAGCCTGCGCAGCGGAGTGGAGTCGTCGGTCCTGGACCAGCGGTAGACCGGCACCTCGATCACCTCCGCGCCGCGGCTCCGCAGCGTGTCGGTGAACTCCGGCAGCGGCTCGCCGTACAGCTGCACGGCGATACGGGTCCCCTCGAGGTCCAGCCCGAGAAGGTACTTGAGCACCTCGTCGCAGCTCTCGGACTCCGGAGACCACTCCTCCTGGAGGCCCACCGAGCGGATCGCGCCGCGGGCCTTGGGGCCCCGCGCCATGATCTTGACCTGGCCCAGCCGTTCGACGAGCGCGTCCCGCAGGCCCCATCCGTCGGCGGTCTCCAGCCAGGCGCGGAATCCGATCCCGGTGGTGACGACGGCGAAGTCCAGCGGACGGTGCAGGCACTCCTCGGTGGCGTGCAGCAGTTCGGCGTCGTCCTGGAGGGGCATCAGCCGGATCGCGGGGGCGTGCACGACGCGCGCGCCCCGGCGTTCCAGCAGAGCCGCCAGTTCCTCGTGCCGGCGGGCCGCTGTCACCCCGACGGCGAACCCCGACAAGGGTTCACTGTTGTTCAGCACACCCGCCTGAATCGTCACGTCATCACTTCCACACGGTCGCCGTTGAGCCTGATGGAAAAGGTGGGGACGGACTTGGCCGGATCGTCCAGGCACAGGCCCGTCGTGAGGTCGAAGACCTGCTTGTACATCGGGGACGCCACCGTCGGCACCCCGTTGCGGGTGCCGAGGATGCCCCGCGAGAGCACGTAGGCGCCGCTGAAGGGATCGAGGTTCGACAGCGCGTACAGCTCGCCCTCGTAGGTGCGGAAGACGGCGACCTGCCGGTCGCCCACCAGCGCGCACGCCCCCCGGTCGGGGAGAAGGTCGGTGTAGGAGCAGACGTCCACCCAGGTCGCGACGAAGGTCATGGTCACTTGCTGATCACCTCCAGGCTGGATCCGGCCACCAGGACCGGCTTGATCTGTTCGCGCTCGACCTCGAACGAGATGCTCGGGTCGGGGGTCTCGGGGGCGTTGACGAAGGAGACGAACCTGCGCAGCAGCTCGGGGTCCTTCAGCGTGTCGTTCCATTCGTCGGAGTAGGTCTCCACGTGCCTGGCCATCGCGGCGTCGAGCTCGGCGCAGATGCCCAGCCGGTCGTCGACGATGACCTCGCGCAGGTAGTCCAGGCCGCCCTCGAGGGACTCCATCCAGACGGACGTGCGCTGCAGCCGGTCGGCGGTCCGGATGTAGAACATCAGGAACCGGTCGATGTAGGTGATCAGCTGCTCGTCGGTCAGGTCGGTGGCGAACAGGTCCGCGTGCCGGGGCCGCATGCCGCCGTTGCCCGAGAGGTAGAGGTTCCAGCCCTTCTCGGTGGCGATGATGCCGAAGTCCTTGGACTGGGCCTCGGCGCACTCGCGGGCGCAGCCGGAGACGGCGGACTTGAGCTTGTGCGGGGCGCGCAGGCCCCGGTAGCGCAGCTCCAGGTTGATCGCCATGCCCACGGAGTCCTGGACGCCGTAGCGGCACCAGGTGGAGCCGACGCAGGACTTCACCGTCCGCAGCGACTTGCCGTAGGCGTGGCCGGACTCGAAGCCCGCGTCCACCAGCCGCTTCCAGATCTGGGGGAGCTGCTCGACCCGGGCCCCGAACAGGTCGATGCGCTGCCCGCCGGTGATCTTGGTGTAGAGGCCGAAGTCGCGGGCGACCTCGCCGATCACGATGAGCTTGTCCGGGGTGATCTCCCCGCCGGGGATGCGCGGCACCACCGAGTAGGTGCCGTTCTTCTGCATGTTGGCCAGGAACTGGTCGTTGGTGTCCTGCAGCGCCGCCTGCTCGCCCTTGAGGACGTGGCCGTTGCCGAGGCTGGCCAGGATCGAGGCGACCGCGGGCTTGCAGATGTCGCAGCCCCGGCCGGTGCCGTGCTCGGCGATGAGCCGGCTGAAGGCGGTGATCCCGCGGACCCGGACGATGTCGAACAGCTCCGCCCGCGAGTACTCGAAGTGCTCGCAGATGGCCTTGCTGACCTCGATGCCGGCCGCGGCCAGCTCGGCGTCCAGGATCTTCTTGACCAGCGGGACGCAGCTGCCGCAGCTGGACCCGGCGCGGGTGCAGCCCTTGACCGCCGGGACGTCGCGCAGTTCGTGCTCGGCGATGTCGCAGCGGATCTTCTCGGCCGTGACGTTGTTGCAGGAGCAGATCACCGTCGCGCCGGGCAGGTCGCCGCCCGCGGCCTCGGTGCCGCCGAAGAGCATCTGCTCCGGGGCTCCGGGCAGCTGCCCGCCGACGTAGGCGCGCAGTGTGGAGTAGGACTCGGCGTCTCCGACCAGGACGCCCCCGAGCAGCGTCCGGGCGTCGTCGCTGACGACCAGCTTCTTGTAGACGCCGGCCACCGGGTCGGTGTAGGTGACGCCCAGGGCGTTGTCGGCGCCGTCGGCGAAGGGGTCGCCGAAGCTGGCGACGTCCACGCCCATGAGCTTGAGCTTGGTCGAAAGGTCCGCGCCCTCGAAGGCCGCGGAGCTGTCGCCGTTCAGCAGGTGGTCGACGACCACCTCGGCCATGGTGAAGCAGGGCCCCACCAGGCCGTAGACCATGCCGCCGATGAGCGCGCACTCGCCGATGGCGTAGACGTCGGGGTCCTCGGTGCGGCAGGCGG
>NZ_BAAATZ010000017.1:4206-4489 GCF_039533685.1 Actinocorallia aurantiaca
CTTCAGGCCGCACTGGCGGGCCAGTTCGTCGCGCGGGCGGATCCCGGCGGAGAACACCACGACCTGGGAGTCGATCTCCGTGCCGTCCTGCAGGACCACCTTGGCGACCGCGCCGTCCGCGCCGGCCTCCAGGCGGGTCATCGGGGTCCCGGCGTGCACGGCCATGCCCAGGGCCTCGATGTGCCGGCGCAGCATGGAGCCGCCGCCCTCGTCGAGCTGGCGGGGCATCAGCCAGGGCGCCACCTCCACGACGCTGCTGGCCAGGCCCAGGCCTTGGACGGCG
>NZ_BAAATZ010000017.1:4550-13603 GCF_039533685.1 Actinocorallia aurantiaca
TCCCTGGACGACGCCCTGGACCCGCTCACCCAGATCGTGGACGACCACGTCCTGATCAAGGTCACCGAGCCGCCGGCGCGGCCCTCGGCGTAGTCGCGGATCGCGTCGAGGTCGTCGATGGTGCGGTAGACGAAGACGCCGGGCAGGTCCTTGCCCTCGACCGGCGGGACGAACGGGGCCGAACCGGTCGCCAGGACGAGCGCGTCGTAGGCGACGGTGCGCCCGAGCGAGGTGCTGACGGTCCTGGCCTCGCGGTCGATCTCCACGACCCGCTCGCCGGTGAGCACCGAGACCTCGGCGCCGTGCGGGGGGTAGGCCAGGTCCGCGCCTTCCAGGTGGGTGGTCAGAGCGACTCTGTCGTACGCGGTGCGCGACTCCTCGCCGATGACCGTGATCTTCCAGGCGCCGGCGGTGTCCCGCTCGCGCAGTGCCTCGACGAGCCGGTGCGCGGCCGGGCCGTGGCCCACCACCACCAGGTTCTCGGGGGTTGCCTCTCCTCCAACATCCATGTGCCGATATTCGGAAGAACGCGTTTCGCGTCGGCGTCCCCTTTGTCACCCCTGTGTTAAAACACGCTCACGTCGAGACATGGCTGTTGTCGTGGCGTGACCAATAGGCGGACAATTCACGCTTTTTTCTCCAAATGTTAAAACCCGCCGTGACGTTTACGTCACGACGGGTTCAGCCCGAAAAGGTCAGGCATCCACCGATTCCTGCTCCTGGAGCCAGGAGACGATGCCCTCCAGCGCGTCCCGGCAGGAGCCGCACCCCGTACTCGCCCGGGTCGCCTCCGCGACCTCCCCGGCGGTCCTGGCGCCCTCCTGCCAGCAGGCCCGGATCCGCCCCTTGGTCACGTTGTTGCAGTGGCAGACGGTCGCCGCGTCCGGCATCCGCACCGGCGTGTCCGCGCTCGCCGCCCCGCCGATCCCGCCGAACAGCAGGCTCAGCCGCTCCGACGGCAGGGCCGCCGCGCGGTCGTACAGCTGCGTGAGCGTCCCCACCGTCGAGGTGTCCCCCAGCAGGATCGCGCCGATCAGCCGGCCGTCCCGGATCACCACCTTCTTGTAGGTGCCGCGCGAGGAGTCGGCGAACTGCAGGACCTCGACCTCCTCGTCCTCGTCGCCGTGGTGGGTCTCGCCCATCGAGGCCAGTTCGATGCTCGCCGCCTTCAGCCGGGTGATCTGCTTGGCGCCGGTGAAGCGGGCGGCCGGCTCGGTCCCCGCCAGCAGGCCCGCCAGCACCTCGGCCTGCTGCCAGGCCGGGGCGACCAGCCCGTACACCTCGTCCCGGTGCTCGCAGCACTCGCCGATCGCCCGGACGTCCGGATCGCCGACCGACCTCAGCTCGTCGTCCACCAGGATCCCCCGGCCCACGGCCAGGCCCGCGTCGCGTGCCAGGGACACCTCGGGCTTCACCCCGCAGGAGAGCACCACCAGGTCGGCCTCGACGAACTCGCGGGCGCCGTCGGGCAGAGCCAGCTCCACCCCGCACACGACCGGCTCGCCCTCCGGGCCCTCGGCGGTGCGCAGCGCCGAGACCGCGGCGTTCAACCGGGAGCCGATCCCCAGCCGGTCCAGCGTCCGCGCCAGGACCCTCCCGCCCTCGGGATCGAGCTGCCGCTCCATCAGGTGCCCGGCCAGGTGCAGGACGGTCACCTCCAGGCCCCGGCCGACCAGGCCGCGAGCGGCCTCGATGCCCAGCAGCCCGCCGCCCACCACGACCGCCCTGCGGGCGGTGCGCGCCATCTCGATGATCTCCTGGCAGTCCTCCAGGGTCCGGAAGACCAGGGCGCCCGAGGGCAGCCCCTCCGAGGCGAGGCCCTCCCGCCCGCCGGGCCGCAGAACGGGCATCGGCGGGATGAAGGCGGTGCTGCCGGTGGCCAGCACCAGGGTCTCGTAGGGGGTCACCGAGCCGTCGGACGCCAGCACCAGCCGGGCCTCCCGGTCGATCGACAGGACCGAGACCCCGGAGCGGACGTCCACCTCCTGCCGCTCGTACCAGGCCTCGTCGACCAGCGCGATGTGGTCGGCCCGGGTGTGCCCGGCCAGGACGTTCGACAGCAGCACCCGGTTGTAGGGCTGCTGCGACTCGGCGCCGAAGACCGTGATCGGGACCTTCGGATCGCGGGCCCGCAGCTCGGTGACCAGCCGGGAGCCGGCCATCCCGTTGCCGACGACGACGATGCTCATCAGACGCCTTCCAGGGGGTGGGGTTCGGGGACGGGAGGACCGGCGGGCTCCACCCGCACCGCGCAGACCTTGAACTCCGGCATACGGGATATCGGGTCCAGCGCGGGGTTGGTGAGCGTGTTCGCCCTGCCCTCCCCTCCCCAGTGGAACGGCATGAAGACGGTGTCGTCGCGGATGGTGTCGGTCAGCCTCGCCCGGGCGATCGATACCCCCCGCCTGCTGGAGACCCGCACCAGCGAGCCGGGCTCGACGCCCAGCCGCTCCGCCAGGTCGGGGTGCAGCTCGACGAACGGCTCCGGAGAGGCGTCCACCAGCTGCCGCACCCGCCGGGTCTGGGCCCCGCTCTGGTAGTGGGCCAGCACCCGGCCGGTGGTGAGGTAGACCGGGTAGTCGGTGTCGACGTCCTCCTCGGGGCCGCGGTGCTCCACCGCGGTGAACCTGGCCCGCCCGTCGGGCGTGGCGAACCGGTCGAGGAAGGGCCGCGGGGTGCCCGGGTGGTCCGGTGACGGGCAGGGCCAGAAAACCCCGCCCTCCTTCTCGATGCGCTCGTAGGTGATGCCCGAGTAGTCGGCGATGCCGCCGGCGCTGGCCCTGCCGAGTTCGGCGAAGACCTCCTCGGGCTCGGTGCTCCAGGTGCCCGGCGCCTCGAGCCGGACCGCCAGCCCCCGGATGATCTCCAGGTCGGTCCGCACCCCCTCGGGCGGCTGCGCCGCCCGCCGCCGGCGCAGCACCCGGCCCTCCAGGTTGGTCATCGTCCCCTCCTCCTCCGCCCACTGGGCGGCGGGCAGGACGATGTCGGCGCGCCGCGCGGTCTCCGACAGCACGAAGTCGGCGACCACCAGCAGGTCCAGCGAGTTCAGCCGCTCCTCCACGACCGAGGCGCGCGGCGCGGAGACCACCGGGTTGGAGCCGAAGACCAGCAGGGCCCTGGGCCCTCCCTCTGTGCCCAGGGCCATCAGCAGCTCGTAGGCGGACCGGCCGGGACCGGGGATGATCTCGGGTTCGACCCCCCACACGGCCGCCACCCGGGCCCTGGCCTCCGGATCGTCGATCCTGCGGTAGCCGGGGAGCTGGTCGGCCTTCTGCCCGTGCTCCCTGCCGCCCTGGCCGTTGCCCTGGCCGGTGAGGCACCCGTAGCCGGAGCCCTCGGTGCCCGGCAGGCCCAGGGCGAGCGCCAGGTTGATGAACGCGGTGACGGTGTCGACGCCCTGCGCCTGCTGCTCGGCCCCGCGCGCGGTGAGGATCAGGGAGCGCCCGCCGGCCGCGAGCATCCGCACCGCCTCGCGCATGTGCGCCACCGGCACCCCGGTGATGCGCTCCACCCGCTCGGGCCAGTAGGAGTTGACCACGGTCCGCAACCGGTCGAACCCGCTGGTCCTGGCCTCGATGTAGGAATCGTCCAGCAGGCCCTCGGCCATCGCCAGGTGCAGCATGCCGTTGGCCAGCGCCAGGTCGGTTCCGGGCGTCAGCTGCAGGTGCAGATCGGCCTGCCTCGCCGTGGCCGTGCGGCGCGGGTCGGCGACGATCAGCGCGCCGCCGTTCTCCCGCATCCGGTTGAGGTGGCGCAGGAACGGGGGCATCGTCTCGGCGACGTTCCCGCCGACCATCAGCACCACGTCGGCGTCGCCCACGTCGGTGATCGGGCCGGGCAGCCCGCGGTCCATGCCGAACGCCCGGTTCAGCGCGGCGGCGGCCGACGACATGCAGAAGCGGCCGTTGTAGTCGATCTGCGAGGTCCGCAGGGCGATCCGGGCGAACTTGCCCAGCTGGTAGGCCTTCTCGTTGGTCAGCCCTCCGCCGCCGAAGACCGCGACGGAGTCCGGGCCGTGGACGGCCTGCAGGGCCCCGACCCCGGAGGCGATCGCGTCGAGCGCGGTCTCCCAGGACACCGGTTCCAGCGGGGCGCCCTCGTGCACCCGCATGAGCGGCTCCGTCACCCGGTCGGGGACGTCCAGCATCTCCCCCGCCGACCAGCCCTTCTGGCAGAGGCCGCCCGCGTTGGCGGGCACGTCCTCGCGCGGGGTGATCACGGCGGTCCCTGGTCCGACGGCGATCGACATGCCGCACTGCAACGCGCAGTACGGGCAGTGGGTGGGTGTGGCACCCGGTTCGCTTGCGGCCATGTCTCGATCGTGTTCGGGGGCCGTTACCTGCCCGCGTCCCTTGCATGACCGCGGTGTTAATTGGCGCTCACCCGGGACGCGACTGATTGTCAGGAAGTGGCCTGACCAGCAGCATCCGACTCGCTCCTGTCCTAGGGTCAAAGACATGTCCGACGTTGAGTACTTCGCCTCTCTTCCCCGTACCCGGGGGGCCGCATCCGCCCTGCTCCTCGACGAACTCGACCGAGTGCTGCTGGTCAAACCCACCTACAAGGCGGGCTGGTTCCTGCCCGGCGGGGTGATCGAACTGGGCGAGTCCCCCCTGACCGCCTGCCTGCGCGAATGCCAGGAGGAGCTGGGCCTCGTCCCGGACCTCGACGGGATCGCCTGCTTCGACTGGGCCCCGCCCGAAGGGGAGATCGACGCCACCAACGTCTGGGTCTTCGCCGGCCGGATCAGCGCCGAGCAGATCGCCCGGATCGTCCTGCCGCCCGACGAGCTCTCCGACCACCGGCTGGTCCCCCGGGACCAGATCCCCGACCTGGCCCCGCCGCACATCGCCCGGCGCCTGGCGGCGATCCTGGCCGCGGGCGGCCGTCCGGTCTACCTGGAGGACGGGACTCACCCGAGGGTGCCCGCCCCCCGGCCCGGCACCCCCTGACCTCCCCCTGCTCCCGGGCCCCGGTCAGGCCGGGGCGCGGTCGCGGATCATTTCCGCGGCGGCCGGATCACTGGCCCGGGCGCAGTGCGCCGAGCAGTACCAGTGCCGGCCGACCTCCACCCCGTGGCCGATCACCCGGCACGAGCAGTGCTCGCAGATCGGCGCCAGCCGGCTGATCGCGCACTCGAAGCTGTCGAACACGTGCACCGACCCCTGCGTGTGCACCTCGAACGCCATCTCGTAGTCGTTACCGCAGACCTCACACCTGCCCATACCGTAACTCTCCCCCCGAATGAAGACTTCCGATCGGAGGGCTACCCCGGGGACCGCCCGATCATGCGGGCACCCCGTCTCACCTGCGGCGACGCGCCCGGACGGGGTTCTCCCTGCTCCACTCCTGGGACCGCCCGGACGAGCGCAGCACCCGGATCCACGGGTCGTCCTCCCGGCACAGGGGCAGGTGCGGCACCCCCCACGTCCAGGCGCCGACCAGGACCTCGGGGTCCGCGGGCCGGTAGTCCTCGCCGATCGCCCTGGCCAGGTCCCAGGCGTGCAGGTGCCACTCGACGCTGGCCGAGCCCGCGTGGTCGCCGACGGTGTACTTGGTGCCCCGGTAGATCAGGTGGGTCTTGTTCCAGGAGTCCGGGATCAGGTCCAGGTAGGCGTCGGCCGACACCGTGAACGACATGATCCGCTCCCGGCCGGACTCCGGCGGCAGCACCGCCAGCTCCGCGGCGTTCTGGCGGGACTGCTGGCGGATGAGGACGGCGGTCGCGATGTCCTGCGCGAAGAGCTTGGCCAGCCGGCTGTCCGGGGCGTCCTGCAGGAACTCCAGCTGGTTCTCCGCGACGCAGCGCAGGTGCCCGGCCAGGTCGATCGCCAGCCACTCGGGGCAGGGGGTGAGGGCGTCCCAGTCCGCGCAGCGGGCCGCGAACCACCGGATGGCCGCCACGCCCGCCCGGTAGGACTCCATCACCCGGTCCCCGTCAGGCGGCCTGCGATCCAAGTCCTCTCCCCCATCCCCCGCCGAGCCGGTACAGCTGGCTCGGATGCCTCGTCACGCCGGTGACGCCGCGCGACCGTCCCCGTGCGCGCAGGTCAGATTCTCAGAGTTCCGGCCGCCGTGCCACTCGGCGCACAGCGTGCCGGACGCACGCCCGCCCCCGCCCGCGAGGGGACGGGGCACTAGACCCGCGTGAGGGCCCGGAAGCTGAGTTTGTGGGCCTCGCGAGCCGTCCGCAGCCGGTCCAGCTCATCACTGTAGGGGCGGACGGAGGGCTTCGCCTTCGCCTTTCGCCGGAAGATCTCGGCGGCCCTGGTGGAGCCGTAGGCGCGCGTTCCCATCGCGACCCGCTCGGCGGCCTCCGCCGCGGCGATCGCCTCGCTCAGAGCCGCCTCCAGCTCTCCGTGCAGGACCCGTACCTCCGAGGCGTCCCGCCGTTCCGCCTGCGCCTCCCGCAGGGCGCCCTCGGCCCGCCCGACCGCGGCGATCCGGTCGGGATAGTTAGCGGCGAACTCCCGGTCGTCGGCGAACTGCGCCGCGACCTCCGGGCTGATGCGTCGACCGAAGACCATGCTCAATCCCTTCCGTTCACATTCTGGCCCGCAGCCTACGCGTCCCGGGGCCGCAGGGCATCCTCGCCCGAAGGTTTCGTGTCGGCTTCCTCGCGGAGAGTCCCCCGGAAGGGTTCCGGACCCGGCCTTTACGTAGTAAGGTTCAGGGTATCCGCCAGGACCGCCATGAGAGGCAGCCGTGACCACCCTGCGTGAACCGCTCACCCGCGACCGCATCATCCAGGCCGCGCTGCACATCGTCGACGGGCAGGGCCTGGGACGCCTGACCATGCGCCGCCTGGGCGACGCCCTGCAGGTCGAGGCGATGGCGATCTACCACCACCTGCCGCGCGGCAAGGAGGAGCTGCTCGACGGGCTGGTCGCGCACGTGGCCGTCCTGCCCGCCGACACCCGCCCCCTGGCCGGCGAGGACTGGCGGGACCGCATCAACGCCTGGGCCGCCGCCTACCGGGCCCGGCTGGTCGAGCACGCCGGGGTGCTGCCGCTGGTGGTCACCCGCCGCAACCCCGCCGCCCTCGCCGTCACCTCCCGCTCCCTGACCGAGGTGCTGCGGCTGGGAGGCTTCCTCGAGGCCGCCGCGGGCTCCGCCGCGCACGCCCTGCTGTCCTTCCTCATCGGCCACGCCGCCCTGGAGATCCGGGGGCTGGAGAGCCCCCAGCCCTACCCGGTGGACTGGGACCGCCAGTTCGAGTCCGGGCTCGAGGTACTGCTCTCGGGCATGCTCACGGCGCTGCTGTAGCCGCTCACTCCTCCACGATCAGAAGCTCCAGGGCGTGCGGGCCGCGGCCGCCCGACGGAGGCGGGCCGGAGATCCACGTCAGCGGCCGGTCCGGCGCGAGCCGCTCCACCGCCTCGGGGACGGTGCCGACGATCTGGTCGGCGCGCACCACGCACAGGTGGTAGCCGGGCACCAGGGTCAGCGCCCGGCGGCCCTGCGCCCTGCCGCCGTCCAGCACGACCGTCCCCGTCTCGGCGACGGCCAGCGCGCAGCCCGTCACCGCCCCGTCCGTCTCGGCCAGCTCGTCGGTCTCCAGCCTGGGCGCGTCGGCCAGGGCCTCCACGCCCCGCAGCTCGGCCAGCCAGCCGAACGGGACGTCGGCGGGGACGGCGATGCGCGCGATTCCGCGCGCCCACAGCGCCGAGGCCACCGCCGTGCCCAGGCCGTCCGCCCCCACGTGGCGCACCGTGGTGCCTCCTCCGGCGTGCTCGGCGGCCCGCTCGGCGAACAGCGAGGCGAGGTCCCCCCGGACGAGCGGGGCGCCTCGCGGTAGGAGGACCTGCCCGCCGGGCTCCGGGCGCGCCGCGGGTCCGCCCGTGCCCAGCGCCTCACGGACGCGGCGCAGGATCTCCTCCCGGGCGTTCACCGGCGCGACCTCCACCACTCGCGGAACGTCCGGTGGGGCAGGACCGGCAGGTCCCGGGCGTCCGTCCACCGGCCCGCGAGGCCCGACAGGACCGGCAGGCCGCGCACGCCCCTCCCCCCGGACAGCAGGCCGCTCCAGCGGTGGAGCCGCCTCAGGGCCCGCTCGTAGCGGCGCCGGTCGCCCATCGCCCGCGCGGCGGCGCGCATCAGGGCCAGCTCGGGGGTGGGCACCGGACGGCGGCGGCGGGACTCGACGACCCTGGCCCGCAGGTGCACCAGGATCCCGGGGATGTCGATGCGCACCGGGCACACGTCGGCGCACGCCCCGCACAGGGTGGAGGCGAACGGCAGGGACGCCTCGTAGGCGGGTTCGATCCCGCGCAGCTGCGGGGTGAGGATCGCGCCGACGGGACCGGGGAGGTCGCCGTAGGGGCGGTCGCCGACCCGCTCGTAGACCGGGCACACGTCCAGGCAGGCCGAGCAGCCGATGCAGCGCAGCGCCGCCCGCCCCGTCTCGTCCTTCAGCACGGCGGTGCGGCCGTTGTCCAGCAGGACCAGGTGGAACTCCCGCGGCCCGTCGCCCGGGCGGGTCCCGGTCCACATCGCGGCGTGCGGGCTCATCCGCTCGCCCGAGGACCGGGGCAGGAGCTGCAGCAGCACCCCGAGGTCGCGCAGGCGCGGCACGACCTGCTCGATGCCCGCGACGGTGATCAGCGTCTCGGGGAGCACGAGGCACATCCGCCCCTCCTCCTCCGGCTCGAGCGCCACCACCGTCCCGGTCTCGGCCACCAGGAAACGGGCGCCCGAGACGACCGTGCCCGCCGCGAGGAGGCGTTCGCGCGGGGAGCCCGCGGCCTCGTGGACGGCGATCCCGGCGGCGGCGAGCGAGGCGGCCAGGCCGATCTCCCGGGTGACCGGGGACGGCAGCTCGACGACCTCGTCCCGGCCGGCCTCCCGCGCCAGGAGGGCGACGACGCCGGCGGCCTCGGCCGCGTCCCGCGCCCAGTGGACCGTCCCGCCCGCCCGGACGACCTCGGCCTCGAGCCGTTCCAGCATCGTGTCGAGGTCGAGCAGCGCGCGGTCCTTCAGCGCCTCGCCGGCCCGGCGCAGCTCCTCCCAGCCGGGCAGCTCCGCCACCGCCTCGGCCCTGCGCAGCCGCTTGC
>NZ_BAAATZ010000017.1:13618-15590 GCF_039533685.1 Actinocorallia aurantiaca
CTCCCGGGCGGCCTCGGCGAACTTCACGGGACGGGGGAAGGGCGTCATCGCTCCTCATCCCCCGACCCCGTCGCGGCGAGGATCTGGGCCAGGTGGACGGCCCTCACCCCCGACCGCAGGCGCGAGAGCATGCCGCCGACGTGGGCCAGGCAGGAGTCGTCCACCGCGCACAGCACGTCGGCGCCCGTGCCGCGCACGTGCCGCACCTTGTCGGCCGCCATCGCGACCGAGGTGTCGGCGTTCTTCAGCGCGAACGCCCCGCCGAACCCGCAGCACTCCTCGGCCCGCGGCAGGTCGGCCAGCTCCAGGCCCCGGACGGCGCGCAGCAGCCGCAGCGGCCTGTCGCCCAGCCCGCAGGCGCGCAGCGAGTGGCAGGTGGGGTGGTAGGCCACCCGGTGGGGGAAGTAGGCGCCGACGTCCGTCACGCCCAGGACGTCGACGAGGAACTCGGTCAGCTCGTGGACGGGGGGCGGCGCGCCGCCCGTCAGTCTCGGATGGACGGTGCGGACGGTGGCCGCGCAGGACGCGGAGGGCGTCACGACCGTCTCGTAGCGGCCGAACAGCCCGGCGAACCGCGCCGCGAGGGCCTCGGCCTCCCGGTGGTAGCCGGTGGTCCAGTGCGTCTGCCCGCAGCAGGTCTGACCGGGCTCGAAGACCACCTCGTGGCCGAGACGCTCCAGCAACCGCACGACGGCTCTGCCCGTCCGCGGGTACAGGGCGTCGTTGACACAGCTGACGAACAACGCGACGCGCACTCGTGCCCTTCCTCCCGAGGAGCGGCCATCGTAGGTCGCGGGGGGCGCTGTCCTCCGGGAGACGATCTCATCTCCCCCGTAATGAGGAGGCCCTGACCCTGCTAAGTGTGGCTTATCCCGTTTGCCCACCTCACCCCGTGGATCGGACGGCGGATCACCACCCGTTCACCGAGCCGTTCGTACACCACGTCACAACAGTCCCATCGGACTATGTCCCTGAAAGGCTGAACCGTTGCACACTGGTACACGTCCAACGTGACAGAAGACACAAACCCACGAGTGTGAGAACCGGAGGCACGCCGATGTGCCCGCACCAGCCGCCTTGTCCTTCCTCTGACGACCCGCAACGAGACGCCGCCCGCACCCTGGCCAACCACCCGGAACAGGGCTGGAGCCTGCTGTGCAACGGAGTGGTGGTGTTCGAGGACACCGGTGAACTGCTGCCCAACGGAGGGATCATCGCACCGCACCGCCCGACGGACGTGCACGCCTCCTCCGCGGCCTGAGCCCCCGCGGAGCCGGCCGGGCCGGAACGGACTAGTCAGTTCGGGTGATCACGGCCGCCGGACGGGTCAGCCCCGCCAGCGCCGGAGCCACGGCTCCACGGCGGCCCCCACCCGGGCGGGGTCCTTCGACAGGTCGTGCCGTTCCCCCGGCAGCGTCACCACCTCGGCGGCGTCCGGCGCCGCCGGCACGCCGAAGGGGTCGCGGTCGCCGTTGACCACCACGACCGGCACGCCGGCCGACCTCAGCTCGTCCGCCCTGCTCTTCTCCGGCCTGCCCGGCGGATGCAGCGGGAACGCCAGCGCCAGCACGCCCACCGCGCCGGTGCGCGCCGCCGTGCGGCACGCCACCCGCGCGCCGTTGCTCCGTCCGCCCTGCACCAGAGGCACCCGCGGGTAGCGCTTCCGCAGCGACTCGACGACCTCGGCCCAGGCCGCGTCCTGCTTGGCGGCGCCGCCCGGCGCGCGCCTGCCCGCCAGCCGGAACGGCTGCGTCACCCGCGCCACCACGGCCCCCAGGCCCAGCGCGGCCTCCCGCACCGCCAGCAGGTCCGGCGCGTCCACGCTCCCGTTGGACCCGTGCGTCAGCACGACCAGCAGCCGCGCGTCCCGCGTCTCGTCGACCACGACCGCCGCCGGACCCGCCACGGTCTCGATCTCCATGCGCCCATGCTCCCAGTCTCCGGCGGCCGACGGCGCCCGGGGCCCCTTCCC
>NZ_BAAATZ010000017.1:15598-31289 GCF_039533685.1 Actinocorallia aurantiaca
GCCCCTTCCCCGCGGCGGGCCGCCGCCTCCGGGCGGCCGACGGCGCCCGGAACGCCGGGCGGTCGAGACGACTGCGTCCCCCGCCCGGCTCTCCCGGCGGCGCGGGGCGTGAACGGAGCCGCGCCCGGCGTGCGCTCGCGGGACGGTCCCGGTCAGGACAGGCGGTCCACCAGGCCCCAGGAGAGCGCGGTCCCGGCGTCCAGTTCCAGGCCGGTGAGGGCCAGGTACAGGGTGCGCCAGCGGCCGATGCGGCGGGGCAGGCCCACGGTGCCGCCGGCGCCGGGGATCAGGCCCATGGCGATCTCGGGCAGGCGGAAGGTGGTGCCGGGGGCCGCGATCAGGGTGCGGGCGAACGACGGGAGCTCGACTCCCGCGCCGACGCAGGTGCCGTGGACCCGGACGGTGACGCGGTCGCGCAGGCGGTGCAGGGGCAGGGCCGCGCCGGCGCGGGTGCGGACGAGGTGGGCGGTGGTGAGGTCGGGGGCGGTCCCGAACTCGGCCAGGTCGCCGCCGGAGCAGAACACCGGGCCCGCGCCGTCCAGGAGGACCCGGCGGACCGACGGGTCCGCCTCGGCGAGGGCCAGCCCCTCCACCAGGGCGTCGCGCAGGAGGCGGCCGTAGGCGTTGCGGCGCTCGGGGCGGTTGAGCGTCAGGCGCAGGGTGTCGCCGTCGCGGGAGACCAGCACCGGGTCCGTCACCTCGGGCGGGGCGTTGACCGTCCCCCGTCCGGCGAGCCATCCGGAGAACTCCGGCCCGGCCAGCAGCGTGGAGTAGGCGAAGGACTCCACGTCCAGGGCCTCGGCGACGGGCAGGGCGGCGGACGCGCGCAGCACCCCGCCGAGGACGAAGGCGGCCCGCGGGTTGGCGGCCGCCGCCTCCCACAGCCGGCCCAGCGCGGCCTTGGGATCCTCGACGCCGACGTACGGGCGGGGCAGGGACCGGCCGGACGTGATCAGGGTGAGGTCGAGGTAGGCCGACAGGGTCCGGGCCGCCTCCGGCAGGTCCGTCCCTTCGTGGACGCCCACCAGCAGCCGGTCGTGTGACCTGGCGCGCTCGACGGCGCGGGAGAGGACCGCGGTGGACGGAACGGCGCCGAGCTCGACCCCGACGAGGGGGTCGACCGGCGCCGCGTCCGGGCCCAGGACGGGGGCGTGGGCCGCGCCGTCGGCCAGATCGGCGACCGACAGCAGGACAGGGCCGTTCATCCGTGCTCCGCCATTGCCGGTCCTCCAGGGGTCGTGAGTGTATCGTCGGGCCATGCGGAGCAGCCGATGACCGCACGGGCCGCCGCCTGGGCGCGCAGCGGGGCGGTGGCGCTGACCGGCCGTCCCGGCGGACCGCCGCTCGTGCCTCCCGGCGCCGCCGCCGAGCGGGCCGCCGAGCTGTGGGCGCTGCTGGCCGACCTCACCGCGCGAGGAGGCCGTCCGGTACGGGTGGACGGGCCCCGGCTGCTGTCGGAGCGTGCCGCCTACACCCGCCACTCCCGGCGCGGGCCGATCTCCGCGGGGGGAGGCAGCCGGCTGCTGCCGACCGCCGACGGCTGGGCCGCGGTCTCCTGCGCCCGCCCCGACGATCCCAGCCTACTCTCCGCGCTGGCCTTCGCCGAGCCCGGCGAGGAGGTGTGGACGGCGCTCGGCCGCTGGCTGGCCGGGCATTCCGGGGCGGAACTCGCCGAACGCGCCGCCCTGCTGGGCGTCGCCGCGGGACCCGTCAGCCGCCCGGCAAGGCCTCGCGTTCCCTCCCCCGCCGCGCCCCGCCCGCTCGAAGGCGCGCTGGTGGTCGACTTCAGCGCCCTGTGGGCGGGCCCGCTGTGCGCCCACCTGCTGGGCCTGGCCGGAGCCCGGATCGTCAAGGTCGAGACGCCGGCCCGCCCCGACGGGGCCCGCCGGGGCGACCGGGCCTTCTACGACCTGCTGCACTCCGGGCACAGGTCGGTCGTCCTGGACCCGGATACGCCGTCCGGCCGCCGCGCCCTGGCCGGACTGGTGGGCGCCGCCGACATCGTGATCGAGGCCTCCCGCCCCCGGGCGCTGGCCAGGTGGGGCCTGGACGCCGGGGAGGCGGTGGCCTCGGGGAAGACCTGGGTGTCCATCACCGCGTACGGCCGCGCGCGGGACAGGATCGGCTTCGGCGACGACGTCGCCGCCTGCGCAGGGCTGCTCGCCTGGGACGGGGCCGGGCCGGTCTTCTGCGGCGACGCCCTCGCCGACCCGCTCACCGGGCTGACCGCCGCCGTCCTCGCCGCCACCGCCCCGGCCGACGGCTCGGGCGTCCTGTGGGAGCTGTCGATGGCCGACGTGATCGCCCAGACCCTCCCGGAGGTGCCTCCCGTTCCGAGCACCGCCGCGCGGGCGACCGGCGGCGGCTGGATCGTCGACACCGACGAGGGCCCCGTTCCCGTCGCCGTCCCCGCCCCGCGTCGCGGGGCTTCGCCCGCGCCCGCCCCGGACAGCGGAGCGGACACCTCCGACGTCCTGCGCGAGCTGGGCATCCCGCTCCCCTGAACCGCTCCGCCGGGAAGGATCTCCTTTGCCGGACGGTACGGCGACCCCCGGCGTGCTGAAGTTACCGTCCGGTCCGGTATGAATCTGACATGGCAGAAACGTCCGACCAAGGGGTCACGGGCGACCCCCACTGGAACCTCACCCCCTTGCCCGCCGACCGCGGCGCCCCCGACCTCCCCCGGCTGGCCGAGGCGCTCCGCGAGTTCAACGACCTGATGACCGGGGCGGTCGCTCCCCCCGACCTGGTCAAGGAGATGCTCCGCCAGGTCGAGGCCTTCAACTCCGAGCTCCGCGCCCACCAGGTGCCCGAACGCGACCAGATCATCGGCCGCATCGACGTCCCCGGCCGCGCCCAGGGCCTCATCCCCGTGGTGCACACCGACTCCTCCGGGCCGGACCATCTCCACGGGCGCGTCAGGTTCGGCCGCTACTACCTGGGCCGCAACGGCGCCGTCTACGGCGGCGCGATCCCCCTGCTCTTCGACTCGCTCCTGGGGCGCGTCTCCAACGGCGGCGGCCGCCTCCCCTCCCGCACGGCCTACCTCCACGTCGACTACCGCAGCATCACCCCCATCGGGACCGACCTCCGGTTCGAGGCCCGCTTCGTCCGCGAGGAGGGCCGCAAACGCTTCATCGAGGGCGCCCTCTACAACGGCGATACCCTCTGCGCCGAAGCCGAGGGCCTCTTCATCACCCTCAGGCCCGGCCAGGCCTGACCGAGAACCCGGGCTCCGGCCTCAGGAACCCGTGAGGAGGCGGCGCGGGTTGTCGACGAGCATCGTGGTGATCTGCCGCTCGGTCACGCCCTTCTCCCGCAGGTAGGGCAGGACGTCCTGCTCGATGTGCAGGTAGTGCCACTGGGGGAGGAACGGCAGGACGTTCGGGTCGATCCAGTCGATGTAGCAGGAGGCGTCGTGGGAGAGCACCATGCTCTCGGCGTAGCCCCGGCGACACATCTCGACCACGGTGTCGGCGCGGGCCTCGAAGGTGGTGTCGAGGTTCAGGCCGAAGCGGTCCATGCCGAGCAGGAAGCCGGCGTCGGCGAGTTCGGCCAGGTGGTCGCAGTCGGACGTGTCGCCGCTGTGGCCGAGGACGATCCGCCGGGGGTCGGCGCCCTCCTCGTCGCACAGCACCCGCTTGGCCTCCAGGCCCGTCCGGCTGTTCGGGTGGGTGTGCACGGTGACGGGGGCGCCCGTCCGCCGGTGGGCGCCCGCGACGGCCCGCATCACCCGTTCGACGCCCGGCGTCATCCCCTGCTCGTCGATGGCGCACTTGAGCATGCCGGCCTTCACGCCGGTGTCCGCGATCCCCTCGGTGAGGTCCTGGACGAACATGTCGGTCATCGGATCGGGGACGTCCATTCCCAGGGCCTTGTTCAGCCCAGGCCCCCGGTAGCGGAAGAAGAACGGGACGTCGTCGTAGGTGTAGAGGCCGGTGGCCACGACGATGTTCAGCTCCGGCACCTGCTCGGCGACCCGCTTGATCCGGGGGATGCAGCGGCCCAGCCCGACGACGGTCGGGTCGATGATGGTGCGCACTCCCAGGGCGGCCAGCGCCCCCAGCCGCTCCACCGCGTCGGCGACCCGCTCGTCCTCGCTCCCCCACTCCCCCGGGTAGTTGGCCTGCACGTCGGCGTCGAGCGTGAAGATGTGCTCGTGGACGTACGTACGTCCCAGGTCGGCCTCGTCGACGGGACCGAGGACCGTGTTCACCTGCGCCATGCGTGGAGCTCCTCATCGTACGGCGGACCGCCGGGACGGAGGTCTCGTGCGGTCTGCCGTTCTACCACCGTGCCCGCCCCTCCCACCAGGGGCGTCAGTCTGTCGAGGAGTGCTCGTCCGGCAGCGCCAGACGCCCCGTCCTGCGCTGCCCGTCCAGTTCCCTGATGGCCTGGAGCAGGGCTTCGCCGAAGACTTCCTTCTCTCCGCGCTCGAGCATGGTCTCCAGCGCGTCGCGCAGCGCCGCGGCATCCCCGACGAGCGCCTGCGCGGCCCGCAGCGCCCCATAGGTGTGCTCGGCGTTCGCCGGGTTGATCCGTCCCAGCAGATCCACGACGGCCAGATACCGGTCCACGAACTCACGTTCGGCCGCGGTCAGAGCAGGCATCGAGCGACGGTCCTCCTTGGGCTCAGCGGTCGTCGGCCACGCCTTCCACGGTAAACGCCGCCGGGATCGGAGGAATCTCTTTTCCGGGCATGGCCGCGTCGCGGGTCAGGAGTCCTTGGCGCGGCGGCCGGGGAGCCTCAGGGTGAGGAGCCTGGCCCGGGGGGCGACGCGGGCGGCGAGGCCGAACAGGGCCTCGGTGCGGGTGCGGTCGGCGTCCAGGTGGGTGAAGAGGTTGACGCCCAGATAGAAGGTGATGGCGGCGTACGCCAGGTCGCGCGGCGGCATCAGCTTGGCGAGGGGGGAGCCGCCGATCACGCGCTCGAGGGTCTGCTCGACGAACTCGATCCAGGGCTCGGCCCGGTCCACGATCTCCTTGCGCAGTTCGGGACGGGCGATGCTGGCGCCGACCAGTTCGGTGAACAGGGTGATGTGGCCGCCTTCGAGGTCGGTGCGGTAGATGGCGGTCGCGGCCTCCACGAGCTCCTCGAGGGTGCGCGCCTCCTCCGCCGCCTTCCGGTGCGCGGCCATCCGGGCCTCGGACGAGCGGTCGAGCGCGGCCAGCAGCAGGGGGTCGACTCCGCCGAAGTGGTAGAAGACCAGCGCCGAGTTGCAGCCCGCGGCCTTGGCGATCGTGCGGGCGCTGGTGCCCGCGTACCCCTCGGTGCGCAGGGTGTGCGCGGCCGCCTCGAGGAGGCGTTCCTTCGTCTCCGCGCTGTTCTGTTTGCTCACGTTCCCCCTTCGGCCTTGACAATCCCGCCCATCATACGGTTTAACCACTTGATTAAAACAAACGATTAAACCGAGTGATGAACGAGGTGCCCCCCATGGTCGTTCCCGACCCCGAACGGCGACGAACCGCCCGGCGGACCCTGCTGGGCGTCGTGGCCGCGCTGTTCGCCGCGATGCTCGCCTACAAGGTCCTCGAAGCCGGACGGCTGGAGCAGACCGCGCTGTTCTACGTCGGGATCCCCGCGCTCATCGCGCTCACCGTCGTGGCCACGGCCCGGCCGCGCAGCGCACTCGGCACGATCATGGCCACCATCACCGTCGGGCTCGCGCTGGCCGGGCCGCTGCTGGACGAGGGGGTCGTCTGCCTGGTCGTCGCGGCCCCGCTGTTCTACCTGTGCGGCGCGATCCTGGGCGTCTTCGTCGACGAGGTCCGCGGCGGGCTGAAGGTCATGCTGGTCGTCCCGCTGCTGCTCGGCCTCGAAGGCACGGCCGTCTCCCTCCCCCGGGCGAACGAGGTGACGGTCACCCGGACCGCGCCGGCCGGAACCGATCTGGAGCACGCCCTGGCCGCCGCGCCGGACTTCGCCCCGGTGCGCTCCCGGTTCCTGCGGCTCAGATTCCCCCGGCCGGTGCGCTCCGAAGGAACCGGTCTCGCGCCCGGCGCCACCCGGCACATCGATTTCACCCCGCGCACCTCCCTGGGCCTCCGATCCCGGCCCACGCCCCGCTCGATGGACCTCACGGTCGTGCGGTACGAGCCCGGCCTCGCGGTCTTCGCCGTCACCCGGGACACCACGCTGGCCCGCTGGCTCGACCTCACCGAGGCCGAGTTCCGCTGGCAGGGGACCCGGCTGAGCGTGACCCTCCGGTACCGGCGGACGTTCGACCCCGCCTGGTACTTCGGCCCCGTCCAGCGTCACGGCATGCGCGAAGCCGCCGCCTACCTCGCCGAGACCTTCACCGGAAGCGCCGAAGCGTGACCGATCCGGCACTGGTGCGCGGCGTCGGCCTGTTCGTCCCGATCCTCATCACCGCGGCGATGCTCCGGCACCGGCCTCCCGGGCGGGCGGAGACGGCCGCGCTCGTCCTCGGCGTCTGCTGGAACGCGCTGGCGCTGTCCCTGGTCAACCTTCTCGCGCTGCGTGCCGGATGGTGGTCGTTCGCCGCCGAGGGCGGAACCGTCGCCGGGATGCCGGTCGACCTTCTGCTCGGCTGGGCGGTCCTGTGGGGCGGTGTCGCGGTGCTGGCCCTGCGCCACAACCTGCCGCTCCCTCTGGTGGCGGGTCTCGCGGTGTGGATCGACCTCGCGGTGATGCCGCTGGGCGGACCCGTCCTGATCCTGGGCGACTCCTGGCTGACCGGGGAGGCCCTCGCCGTCGCCGTCTCCCTGGTGCCCGGTCTCCTCCTGGCCCGCTGGACCCTCGAGGACCGCCGCCTCGTCGCGAGGGCGGTGTCGCAGGCCGTACTGGCGACGGGCCTCATGGTCGTCCTGCCGGTTCTGCCGAGCCGGGTGCTCGACCATCCCGGCTGGGCGCTCGGCCTGGTGGCCCAACTGCTGCTCGTACCCGCGGCTCTGTCAGCCGCCGCCGTCCACGAGTTCGCCTGTTCCGGCCGGGGCACGCCGCTGCCCTACGACCCGCCGATCCGTCTGGTGACGACCGGTCCCTACGCTTACGTTCGCAATCCGATGCAGCTCGGGATGACGCTCACCTACCTGCTCCTGGCGCTCCTCGACCCGGTCTTCCTTCTGGGAGCCGTCGTGGCCGTGTCCTATGGGCTGGGCCTCGCGGCCTGGCACGAGGACGCTCAGCTCCGCGTCCTGCACGGTCCTGAGTGGAGTCGCTACCGCTCGTCCGTCCGGCCCTGGCTGCCGACGATCCGCCCTTACCCTGGCATACCGCCCGCCGCCATCTGGATCGCGAACGACTGCGACCGCTGCGACCCGGTCGCCTCCTGGATCCGCCGCCGCTCCCCCGTGGCCCTGACCGTCCTCCCCGCCGAGACCCACCCCTCGGGTCTGCGCCGGATGACCTACGAACGGGCCGACGGCCTCCGCGCCGAGGGCGTCGCCGCCTGGGCTCGAGCGACCGGTCACCTCGCTCTCGGCTGGGCCCTTCTCGGCTGGATCCTCCTGCTGCCCGGTCTCAGCCACTTCGCCCAGTTGTGCGCGGACGCCTTCGGCGCGGGCCCGTCTCTCGAGCCCGCGCGGAATCCCGCGCTTCGCGGGTCAGTCCGCCGGGTTCCCGCCTCGGGTGACGATGTCCGCGCGCAGCGGGGTGAGGGCGGAGGCGATCTCGCCGATGGTCTCCTCGGGGACGCCCAGGGACGCGAGGGTGGCGGCGAGGTGGCCGACGACGGCGTCGAAGTGCCGGCCCTCGAGGTTCAGGCGCGCGTGCGCGGCACCGAGGTCGCGGCCCTCGTACAGTTCCGGGCCGCCCAGGGCGGCGGTGATGAACGCCCGCTGGTGGGATCTGAGGCGGGCGAGGTCCGTCCCGGCGAAGAAACCCTTGAGCTCCGGGTCGCCCAGGACTCTCACGTAGAAGTCGTCGACCGCGGCGCCGACCGCCGCCGGCCCTCCGATCTCGTCGTAAATGCTCATTCCCACCCTGCTTCCCGTCGGTCACGGCCGTCGGACCGAACGTAAGAGGTCTCCGTTGAACGGAGACCGCCCTCGCGGAACGCCCTTGCAACGCTCTGTGCACAGCCTCCTTCCGGGCGCGGTGAGTTTCAAGGGGGTCGAAAGGGACTTCTGGTGGCTAACATCGGACGCGTGGAAGATCGACCGATGTCCCTCTCCGGGGAATACGTGCAGGACTGGGCGCTGGTCGACGTGGAGACGTCGGGGCTGCGGCCCGGACGCGACAGGGTGCTCTCGCTCGCGGTGATGACGGTCGACCGCAACTGGCGGGAGGTCAGGCGCTACACCACACTGCTGGACCCGGGCGTCGACCCGGGGCCGGTGCACATCCACGGGCTGACGGCCGAGCGGCTGCGCGGGGCGCCGACGTTCGACAAGGTGGCCTCCCGCGTGGCCGAGATGCTGCACGGAAGGGTCCTCGTGGCGCACAACGCCCCGTTCGACTACGACTTCCTGGCCGGGGAGTTCGCCCGCGCGGCGGTCGTCATGCCGGTGCGGCGGCGGCTGTGCACGCTCGAGCTCAACCGCAGGCTCGTCCCGCCGACCCCCGACCTCCAGCTCACCACCCTCGTCGACTACTACGACGTCACCCGGTACCAGGCGCACGACGCGCTCGGCGACACGCTGATGCTCTCGGGGGTGTTCCGCCGCTCGCTGGAGTCGGCGGCCCGGCTGGGGATGGAGCTGCCGTTCACGGCATGCCCGCCCCGGCAGACCTCCCGGTACCCGGTGAGCATCCCCAAGGCCCGCTGCCCCTACCGCAACCCCGGCAGGCTGGACTCTGCGCTCGTCCAGGGCATGAAGGTCGCCTTCACCGGCGACACCGAGCTCCCCCGCCTGGAGCTGGCCACCCGCGCCGCCGCCGCGGGCCTGAACGTGATGGGCAACGTCAGCCGCCACACCAGCGTCCTGGTCGCCAACGAGTCCTTCCGCACGACGGGCAAGGCCGAGAAGGCACTCGCCGCGGGAGTCCCCGTCATCGACGAGCCCCTGTTCCTCAGGCTGCTCGAGGAGGTCAAGCCGGGCGAGCCGGCCTGACGTCCTCCCCGGCAATCGGGGCTTCAGTCCCAGCTGTCGCCCCAGCCCCACAGGTCGGGGAGCCTCCAGTCCTGCTCCTCCTGGACGCCGAACCCGCCGCGGAAGAAGAGCATCGGAAGTCCGTGGGAGGGGGTCTCCAGCTCCAGCACCCGGCCGATCACCACGTCGTGGTCGCCCGCGACGGTCACCTGGTGGACCTCGGCGTGGACGCGCATCAGCACCCCGGGCAGCGAGGGGGTGCCCCACCTCGACACCTCCCACTCCAGGCCCTCGTACTTGGCGCCCCTGCTGGAGCCGAACCTGGAGCACAGGTCCTGCTGCTCCTCGCCGAGCACGTTCACCGCGAACCGTCCGGCCTCCCGGATCCTCGGCCACGTGCGACCGCGGTGGTCCGCGCAGAAGAGCACCAGCGGCGGCTCCAGGGAGACGGACGCGAACGACTGGCAGGCGAAGCCCACGGGTTCGTCCTCGTGCAAGCCGGTGATGATGGTCACGCCGCTGGCGAAACTGCCCATCGCACGGCGCATCTCCAGCGGAGTGGGCCCTGAGGTCTCGGGGCCGGTGTTGACCTGGGTGCTCATGAATCGACGGTAAGGCCCCAGATCGCGAAAGCCAATTCTTTCTCCCATTGAATGGAAGAAAGCACCCTCTCCCAGCTTTCCGGCGGGCCGTCCGCCCCGGTCTCGGCGGCCGGGACGAGGAGGAGCCCGCCCCGCCGCCACCAGCACCCGAAGGGCATTAACCTGCATGAAATGTCCGCCTCCGTACCGCAGACCCCCTGGGAGGCGATCTCCCGGCCGGGTTTTCTCCTCGGCTCGTGGCCTTGGCGATCGGCCGGCCACCTGTTCTCCAGCATGCTCTTGGCCGCTCCGTTCAGCGCGGCGGCGACGTTCGCGGCGGTGGAGGCCGCACACGGACGCGGTGTCCTCCCGCTCATCGCGGCAGCCGCCTTGTTCACCTCGGTCGGGCCACTGGCCGCGGTGCCGCTGGCGCGGTGGGAGCGCAGGCGGCTGCGGCTGGTGGACCTCCGGCCGATCCTCTCCGGGCATCGGGAACCGCGCGACGCGGGCCTGCCGCGCCGGCTGCTCGCCCGCTACGGCGAGGCCGCGACCTGGCGCGAGCTGGGATACCTGGGGGTGCTGGCCGTCACGGCGCCGGCGGCGGCCGTCGTGCCCCTTCTCATCCTGCTCTGGGCTCTCTCTGCGCTCGTAGGGCTGGTGATGGTGCTGTCGGGCGAGACCCCGGTGACCCTCCTCGTGGTCGAGGTCGAGACGCTCACCGAGTCCCTCGCCTACGCGCTCGGCGCCGGGGCTGCGCTGCTCGCCCTGCCGTACCTGGTGGCCTTCCTGGCGGGACTGCACGTGCGCGCCGCGCGGGTCCTCCTGGGCGAAGGCCGCGGCGGGGGGCTGCGGAGCGAACTGGTGGAGGTGGCCCGGTCGCGGGCCCGGCTCGTGAACGCCTTCGAGGCCGAGCGGCGCCGCATCGAACGGGACCTGCACGACGGGGCGCAGCAGAGCCTCCTCGGGCTCACCCTGCAGCTCGGGCTGGCCCGCCTGGACATCCCTCCGGACTCGCCCGCCGCCGAACGCGTCGAGACCGCCCACCGTCAGGCCAAGGAGCTGATGTCGGAGCTGCGCGAACTCGTCCACGGCATCCACCCCCGCGTCCTCACCGACCGGGGGCTGCCCGGCGCGCTCGGCGAGCTCGCCGACAGGTCCCCGCTGCGCGTGGCGGTCGACGCCGCGCTCCCCGGGCGTCCGCCGGACTCCGTGGAGGCGACCGCCTACTTCGTGGCGGCCGAGGCGCTGGCCAACGCGGCCAAGCACGGCGGCGGCACCCGGGCCGCCGTGCGCGCGTGGTGGCGGGACGGCCTGCTGACCCTCGAGGTCGAGGACGACGGGAGAGGCGGAGCCGACCCCTCTGCGGGGACGGGACTGACCGGCCTGGCCGACCGGGTGGCCGTGATCGACGGCAGAATGCTGCTCGCCAGCCCTTCCGGCGGGCCGACGACCCTACGCGTGGAGTTTCCTTGCACACTGGAGCATCCCCCGTCCGAGTAGTCCTCGCCGAGGACGGCGTCCTGCTGCGCGAAGGGCTGGCCGGCCTGCTCGGCCGCTTCGGGTTCGAGGTCGTCGCGGCGGTGGGCGACGCCGAGGCGCTCGTGGAGGCCGTCACGGCGCACGGCCCCGACCTCGTCGTCACCGACATCCGCATGCCCCCGTCCCACACGGACGAGGGTCTGCGGGCCGCCGCGGCCCTGCGCCGGGAACGCCCGGACCTGGCGGTGGTCGCGCTCAGCCAGTACGTGGAGCTGAGCTACGCCGGCGACCTCCTCGACTCGGCCGACGGACGCCGCGTCGGCTACCTGCTCAAGGACAGGATCGTGGACGTCGAGGAGTTCGCGGCCCTCCTGCGGCAGGTGGTGGGCGGCGGCACCGTGATCGACCCCAAGGTCGTCCGCCAGATGCTGCGGCGCCGGGACGACCCGCTGTCGGCCCTGTCGCCGCGGGAGCAGGAGGTCCTCGCCCTGATCGCGGAGGGATGCTCCAACGCGGCCATAGGCGCCCGCCTGTTCATCTCCGAGGCGACCGTCGGCAAGCACATCGGCAACCTCTTCACCAAGCTCGGCCTGCCCGAGGCCGTCGACGTCCACCGCCGCGTCCAGGCCGTCCTGGCCTACCTGCGCGCCGGACGCCCCCTGCCGCCCGCCGCGCGCTGAGCCGCCGGACCGGCCTCCAGGCGGCCGGTGGCCACCAGCCATCCCACCACCGCGGCGAGCGGCACGATGGAGATCCACATGAGCTCGGCGGTGCCGGTCCGCGCGTCCAGCAGGTGGGCCGTCAGCAGGGACAGCACCATGTTGTTCCCGCAGTGGGCGAGGCTGACGACCCAGATGTTCCCGCTGCGCAGCCACAACCAGGCCAGGACGTACTCCTGCAGGACGAAGGAGACGGTCCAGGACGCGAGGCCGAAGCCGATGTCGTCGAATTCGATGTACCCGACGAAGGCCAGGGGGAAGTGCCAGACCGCCCAGATCAGCCCGGTCGTCAGGATCGACAGGTGCGTGCGGCCCGGGAACAGGCGCGGCCGCAGATAACCCGTCCAGCCGAACTCCTCTCCCCCGTACAGGGGCGCCAGGAGGAGGACCGCCACCGCCAGGATCAGCAGCGTGATCCAGCCCGGAACGCCGGACGCCAGGCCGTCGAGCTCCGAGAGGGCCGGCGCCTCGACCCCCAGGACCACGGCGGTCAGCACGGTCGCGGCCACCAGGACGAACGGCCCCGCCCAGGCGATCAGATACCACGACCGGGATTCGCGCAGGCGCGGCGCGAGTCCCGCGTCCGCGAACCCCTCTCCCGTCACCCAGCGCCTGGCTATGAGCGCCGCCACGGCGGGGGCGAACGCGAAAGGCAGCTGGAGCAGCGGGTCGAGGGCGGAGAGCCCGAGGAGGAGGTGGCCGGTCGCCAGCCACGCCCAGGCGGGCACGAAGGCGATCGCGAGGAAGACGGCCACGCCCCGCCCCGTCGTGGTCCTCACCCAAGGGGCGAAATCGCTAAAAGCCGGAAAAGTCATGTGGAAGATTCCACTCCCGCGCACCCCCTCCCCACGAGATGGCGGAGGCCCGTCTCCGGGTAGTGCCCGCCCTACCCCTCCAGGTCGGGCCCGGGGGTCTTGACATGAAGGACGTCAGCCGCCGCACTGGTCGCCGACGAGCCCTCCTCGGGACGGGCGAGAGCGGAAAGGCGCACGCCGTCGGCGGGCCCGCGTTCCTCAGGCGTCCGAGGAGATCCGGCTCGGCGAGCCCGCCCGGCGCCTCACGGCGCGGGCGGCTCGCGGTGCAGGCGGGCGGCGACCTGGTCGGCCAGCAGCGGGTCGGACAGGCCGCGCCGCCACACCTCCTCGGCCTCGCCGTCCCTGCCGCGCAGCGGGAGGGTCCGGGCCAGCAGCTCGACGGCGAGCGGGGCGACGTCCGGGGCGTTCGTGGAGTCCATCGCGGCGGTGAACGCGCTGATCGCCTGCTCCAGATGGGTCAGGCCCATCGCCACGGCCAGGCGGGCGTAGGCGTACCCCTCCGGGGGCGTGGCGCGCAGGGCCGCGGCCAGGACCTGCTGGGCGCGGGCCGTCTGGCCCTGCTCCAGCAGCCGCTGCGCCAGGTCGTGCGCGGCGACCGGCGTGTACTGCTCGTCGCCGGTGGCCACGACCTTCTCCCACCAGCCGACCGCGGTCTCCAGCTCGCCGTCGTCGTCGGCGAGCTGGGCCAGCGCCAGGCAGGCCGCGGGAAGGTAGGCCGGGTGCTCCGAGGAGACCACCAGGTGCCATGCCTCCTCGGCCGCCCCCCTGTCCCCGGCCCGCTCGCACGCCAGCGCCAGGTGGTAGGCGGCACGGGGGCCGTACTCGGGGTCGCCCGTCTCGATCGCCGTCCAGTCGGCGTCACGCGCCGCGTCGTGCTCGCCGAGCTCCTCCAGGACCACCGCCAGCCCCAGCGCCGCCTGGGCGCGGCCGGAGGGCGCGGGATCGTCCAGCGCCTCGGCGAACAGTTCGGCGGCTGCGGGCAGGTCACCGGACTCCGCCAGCAGGCGGGCCTGAGCCAGGGTCATGGCGGAGGGGCCTCCTTCGAGAAGTGATCTAGACCCTACTGAAAAGGGCCGCGCCGTCGAGAGACGACACGGCCCTTTCCGGGACGAAGTCCAGTTCCCTCGTCAAGCGACCCGGACCGCCAGTCCTTCCCGCCCGGAGCCGGCGAACTCCGCCCGGAGCCGTTCGCCGTCCACCGCGAAGGCCCGCAGGTCGAGGATCACCGGCACCGCGGCCCCCTGCCTCCCCCGAAGGGCCACCAGGCTGATCCGCGTCGCCCCGCCCCGCTCGTCACAGAAGACCGTGACCTCCCTCAGCTCCTCCCAGGAGAGCGACCGGGCGACCGCCGGTCCCGGACGGTAGCGGAACCCCCGCTCGCCGAACTCCAGGAAGGGTCGGCTCAGCGCGGCCAGGACGATCACCGGCAGGCTCACCGCGCCGACCGCCATGACGAAGACGAAGACCGCGTACTCCAGCACGCCTGCCCCCTCCGCCGGCCACATCGCGGGGACGGCCACGGGCCCGACGGCGCCGACGCCCACCACTTCCACCGCCGCGAAGACCAGCAGTACCCGGCTCCTCCTTCCCCGGATGAGGGTCAACGGTGGCCGCGGCGCATCTGCTCCGCCTCCTCGTAGAGGCTCTCGGCCAGCTTGTGGGCGTTCTCGAGTACCTCGCCGAACGATTCGACCTGCATGCCGGTGGCCTCGGCCAGCCCGTCGAGGCGGACGCTCGTCGCGGCGGCGAGCGCCGCGTTGATGGCCTCCAGAACACTCGCGGCCAGCCCTTGGGCGTCGGGGTTGCGGTAGACCCGCGGGTTGATCTCCAGCCCCACGATCTGGCCGGTGGCGATCGCCGTCGCGACGACCATGTCGTCTTTGGACCGCCCCTGCACCGTCTTCTCGGCGATCTGCCGGCCCATCTGGACCATCGCCTCGCGGGTGCGATAGGCGTCTTCTTCGGCGAAGGAATCCATGGATGTCGCTCTCTGTCTCAGGAGGTGATGAGCCGGAAGCTCTTGACGTTCGACAGGTCCGGCATGGCGGGGCTCTTGATCTTTTCGAGCTGCCGGCCCTCGGACAGTTCCTTGAGATCGTCGAGCGTCTCCTTCCAGGAGTCGGCCCGGTCCTCGGAATTCTGGCGGGAGGCGACGAGCCATGCGATCAGTCCGCCGATGAGGGCGCCGATCCCGCCGATCACGGCCGTCCAGGCCGCGGGCGCGATGGCGGCTTCCGCAGGAGGGAAGAGCAGCCCCGCGACGAGGGCGGCTCCCGCTCCGAAGAGCACTCCCATGATCGAGATGCACACGTTCTCGATCTTCCGCTGTGTCGCCTTCTTGTCGTCGTCCAAGCCCTTCTTGACGTCCTCGAGCAGCTTCTTCACCTCCTGCATCGCGGCCTGCTGGGCCTCCATCACGTCGGCCACCGACGAGGTGTAGGTGAGGAACTCCGGCGGCGCCTGCCAGGCCTGGAGCACCAGCGTGACCTGCTGCTCGAACTCCGACAGCCGAAAGGTCATGCCGTCGGCGGCCTTCTGCCATTCGTCGATCGCTCCGTCGAGGAGAACCGGCTCAGGCGAGAGCAGCGGATCGGCGAGCGTCGAAGGCTGCGGTTTCCCGACCAATTGCGCCGAGAAGTCGAGCAGTTCCATCCCCTGCAGGCCGAGAAGCTTCTTGAAATCTCCGAGGCTCATGACATCGCCTCTTCCAGATTGCGATAGTGCGAGGATATTTTCTGCAGCGCGCCCGCCGTCTCGTCAAGGCCCTCGAAGGTCGCCTTCAACTGGCCGTGCACCGCCGTCCGGGTCTTCTCGTAGACCGGCATCACCTTCGGGCCGACCGGATTGCTTCCGAACGCCTTCGGGTCCAGCGGCACCGCGGCAAGGTGGCTCTGCGCGTTGAACACCGACTGCGCGATAGTCGGAAAATGGCTCGTACTAAGCGTGTGGAGCCGTTCGATGGCGACTTTAACGTCACTGCTGGGAGCCATGTCTCCCTCTCCTGGAGTTCTTCATACGGTTCTCGCGGAACCCTAGAACACAGGACGGTCGATCATGGGGTGAATGATCACGACGACCCGAACGGAGTTGACCGGACCCGGTC
>NZ_BAAATZ010000017.1:31308-108571 GCF_039533685.1 Actinocorallia aurantiaca
GCGGTGCCCTGTCAATCCTCGAACGCCTCCGGCGGCGGGCAGGAGCAGACGAGGTTGCGGTCGCCGAAGGCCTGGTCGATGCGGCGGACCGGCGGCCAGTACTTGTTCTCCCGCAGGGACGCCACCGGGTAGGCGGCCTCCTGGCGGCCGTAGCCGTGCTTCCAGTCGTCGGCGGTCAGCGTCTCCGCGGTGTGCGGGGCGTTGCGCAGCGGGTTGTCCTGGGCGTCCCACTCACCGGAGCCGACCCTGTCGATCTCCGCGCGGATCGCGATCATCGCGTCGCAGAAGCGGTCGAGCTCGGCGAGGTCCTCGCTCTCGGTCGGCTCGATCATCAGCGTGCCGGCCACCGGGAAGGACAGGGTCGGGGCGTGGAAGCCGTAGTCGATGAGGCGCTTGGCGACGTCCTCCGCGGTGATCCCGGTCTCCTTGGTGATCTTGCGCAGGTCGGCGATGCACTCGTGCGCGATCAGCCCGTCGCGCCCGGTGTAGAGGATCGGGTAGTGCGGGGCGAGCCTGCGGGCCACGTAGTTGGCCGCCAGGACCGCGACCTGGGTGGCGCGCAGCAGGCCGTCGGGGCCCATGAGCGCGATGTAGGTCCACGGGATGGGCAGGATGCCCGCCGAACCCCACGGGGCGGCCGAGATCGGGCCGACGCCGGTGTCCGGGCCCGCCTCGGAGCGCAGCGGGTGGTTGGGCAGGAACGGCGCCAGGTGCGCGCCGACCGCGACCGGGCCGACGCCCGGACCGCCGCCGCCGTGCGGGATGCAGAACGTCTTGTGCAGGTTCAGGTGCGAGACGTCCGCGCCGAACTCGCCGGGACGGGCCAGCCCGACCAGCGCGTTCAGGTTGGCGCCGTCGACGTACACCTGTCCGCCCGCGGCGTGCACGGCGGCGCAGACCTCGGTGATCGTCTCCTCGTACACGCCGTGGGTCGACGGGTACGTGACCATGATCACCGACAGGGCTGCGGCGTGCTTGGAGATCTTGGCGTGCAGATCGTCCAGGGAGACGTTGCCCTCGTCGTCGCACTTGACGACGACGACCTTCATCCCCGCCATGGCCGCGCTGGCGGCGTTGGTGCCGTGCGCCGAGGACGGGATCAGGCAGACGTTCCGGTGCGCCTCGCCGCGCGACTCATGGTAGGCCCGCACCGCCAGCAGCCCGGCGAGCTCGCCCTGCGACCCGGCGTTCGGCTGGACCGACACCTTGGCGTAGCCGGTGATCTCCGCCAGCCAGGCCTCGAGCTCGCCGATCAGCTCGACGTACCCGGCGGCCTGCTCGAGCGGCGCGAACGGGTGGATGTTCGCGAACTCCGGCCAGGTGATCGGCTCCATCTCGGTCGTCGCGTTGAGCTTCATCGTGCAGGAGCCCAGCGGGATCATCGAGCGGTCGAGCGCGATGTCCTTGTCCTGCAGCCGGCGCAGGTAGCGCAGCATCGACGTCTCGGACCGGTGGGCGTGGAAGACCGGGTGGGACAGGAACGTGCTGGTGCGACGGAGCCCCTCCGGCAGCGCCTCCGCCTGCCCGGCCGGGTCCGCCAGCGCGACGGCGCGGCGGAACCCCCGCTGCTCGATCGCCTCCAGCAGCGACTGCAGGTGCTCCTCGGTGGTGGTCTCGTCGAACGCCACCGCGACCGTCCGGTCGTCCACCAGGCGGATGTTGAACCCGGCCCGCCGCGCGGCCTCCACCGTGGCGGGGGCGTGGCCGGGGATCCGGATGGTGAGGGTGTCGAAGTAGTGCTCGTGGACGACCTCGAACCCCTCGACCTCCTGGGCTTCGATGGACGCGGCGAACGTCGCCGCCATCCGGTGCGTCCGCCGCGCGATCTGCGTCAGCCCCTCCGGGCCGTGGTAGACGGCGTACATGGACGCCATGACGGCGAGCAGCACCTGCGCCGTGCAGATGTTGGAGGTCGCCTTCTCCCGCCGGATGTGCTGCTCGCGGGTCTGCAGCGCCAGCCGGTACGCCTGGTTGCCGTCGGCGTCGACGGAGACGCCCACCAGGCGTCCCGGGAGCTGCCGCTCCAGCCCCTCCCGGACGGCCATGTAGCCGGCGTGCGGGCCGCCGAACCCGAACGGCACCCCGAACCGCTGCGCGGAACCCACGACGATGTCCGCGCCCAGCTCGCCGGGCGGGGTCAGCAGCGTCAGCGCCAGGAGGTCGGCGGCGACGACGACCTGGGCGTCGCGGGCGTGCGCCGCCTCGATCGCCGGCCTCAGGTCGCGGATCTTCCCGGACGCGCCCGGGTACTGGGCCAGCACCCCGAAGACCTCGCCCTCGGGCAGTCCGGCGTCCAGGTCGGCCAGGACCACCGGGATGCCCAGCGGCAGCGCCCTGGCCCGCACTACCTCGACCGTCTGGGGCAGCGCGTCGGCGTCCACCACGAACGCGCCGGGCTCCTTGCGGCGGGTCGCCCGCAGCGCGAGGGCCATCGCCTCGGCCGCGGCCGTGCCCTCGTCCAGCATGGACGCATTGGCCACGGACACCCCGGTCAGGTCCGAGACCACGGTCTGGAAGTTCAGCAGCGCCTCGAGCCGGCCCTGGGAGATCTCCGGCTGGTAGGGCGTGTAGGCGGTGTACCAGCCGGGGTTCTCCAGCACGTTGCGCAGGATCACGCCCGGAGTGATCGTCCCGTGATAGCCCAGGCCGATCAGCGAGGTGAGCACGGTGTTGCGGGAGGCCAGCTCACGCAGCCTGGCCAGCGCGGCGCTCTCGCTCAGCGCGGGCGGCAGGTCCAGCGGGCGGCCGGTGCGGATCGCGGCGGGCACCGCGGCCTCGGTCAGGGCGTCGAGGTCGGCGAACCCGACGGCGGCGAGCATCCTGTCCTGGTCGTCGGCGGAAGGCCCTATGTGCCGGTCGGAGAAGTCGAACTGCGCGGTCATGGACGAGCCTCCTGAGGCGCGGAAGAGGAAGGACGGGGTCGTAGGACCCCTGCTCCCCCTCTGTCATGGAACCTGAGAGCTTCACCCGGGAGGGTTTTCACCTTCGGTGGAGCCGTACGGCCCGCTTTCCAGAGACGCCTCGTCCATGCGGTCCTTTTGCCTGAGAGGTTCCGGGGAGGTTGCTCCTTCGGCGCTCCGCGCCGGCTTGCGCGGAGTCTCTCCCGCACGGGGTCGACAGCCCGATCAGTCTATCGGGTGGTCCTCCCCCCTCCCGCAGACGGCCCCGGCACGGAAAGATCTAGCTGTTCCGGAACGACCGGGACCCGTCGAGTCGTCCCGGTCCGGCATGATCACGCAGTGTCATGGACGGACTAACCTTTGGGGACGACCGGAACCAAGAGGACGGTGTAAGCGTGACGAGCACACAGGGCGACGCGGCCCTGGAGCCCCTGCCGTCCCCCGGGTCGGGGGCGGTGGTCGAGGAGCCCTCCCTGCCGGGACGGATCCGCAACCCGAGCACCCTGTTCCGCGCCCTGGCCTGCCTGGTCGGCCTCGGCCTGCTCCTGCTGCTGCCCACCCTGGCCACCCAGACCACCACCGGCCTGGAGACCGACATCAGCCGCGGCACCGAGCAGGCGCCGCACTTCCTGCTGACCCTGGCCGGGCTCACCGCGGGCTTCGGCGTCCTCGCCGTCCCCGTCGCGTTCGCCCTGGACCGCGTCCTGCGCCGGGACATGGTCCGCGTGCTGCTCGGCCTGTGCGCGGCGGTCGTCGCGCTGGGCGTGGACTTCGCCATCGAGGGCTGGGCCTCCGCGACCGGGCCCACCCATCTGACCGACGTCCTGGGCTTCACCAGGGCGGGCACTCCCCCGCTGCAGTCCGACCTCACCCCGGTGATCGCCTACGCCGTCGCGGTGCGCCTGAACGGCAGGCCGCGCTGGCAGCTGGCCATGTGGGGCACGCTGGCGCTGGCCGCGCTGGCCTCCCTGGTCGCCGGCTACTCCACCGCCCTGGGGATGGTCGCGACGTTCCTCATCGGCGGGCTGGTCGCCTACCTGACGCTCTACGCCCTGGGCATCCCCAACCCCAGGCCCACCGGCACCGCGGTGGCCGAGGTGCTGCGCCGGCTCGGCTTCCAGCCGCTCAGGGCGGCCCGCACCGACGACGGCACCATCGACCACCGCAGCTACCTGGTCGACCTGCCGGAAGGGCGGCTGGACGTCACCGTCCTGGACCGCGACCAGCAGTCCTCCGGCCTGCTCTACCGGGTCTGGCGCGGGCTGCGGCTGCGTTCCAACCAGCCCCGCCGCGCCGTGCGGTCGCTGCGCCGCTCGCTGGAGCAGGAGTCGCTCGCCGCCTACGCGGCGACCACCGCGCGGGTCCGCACCCCGCGGCTGCTGGCCACTTCCGAGGTCGGCACCGAGGCGGCCCTGCTGGCCTACGAGCGCCTGGACGGCGTCCTCCTGGCCGACCTGCCCGACGAGGAGCTCACCGACGAGCTCATGACCGGCATGTGGCGGCAGCTGGAGCTGCTGCACCACCGCCGGATCGCCCACCGCAGCCTGGACGGCACCGCGATCATGATCGCCGGGGGCGAGCCCTGGCTGGTCGGCTTCGGCCGGGGCGAGACGGCGGCGAGCGACCTGCTGCTGCGCCTGGACCACGCCCAGCTGCTCACCACGCTGACGCTGCGGGCGGGCCCCGAGCGGGCGGTGCGCCTGGCCTCCTCGGTCATCGGCGCCCCCGCGCTGGGCGCGATCGTCCCGCTGCTGCAGAAGGTGGCGCTCTCCCGCGAGACCCGGACGGCGCTGCGCCGCGACAAGCACCTGCTGAGCTCCCTGCGCGAGGAGATCCTCAAATCCTCGCCCGAGACCGAGGTCGCGCCCGTCCGGCTGGAGCGCTTCCGGCCCCGCACGATCATCAGCATCGTCGCCGGAGCCGTCGGCGCCTACTTCCTGCTCTCCCAGCTGTCCAACGTCGACGTCGGGCAGCTGATCGTCCAGGCCGACTGGCGGTGGGCGGCGCTGGCGGCGGTGGCGGCGGGCATGTCCTTCGTGGCGGCGGCGATGATGGTCATCGGCTTCGTGCCCGAGCGGATCCCCCTGGGACGGACGGTCCTGGTCCAGCTCGCCGCCTCGTTCGTCAAGCTCGTGGCGCCCGCGGCGGTCACCGGGGTGGCGATCAACACCCGCTACCTGCAGCGGACGGGCATCCGGCCGGGGCCGGCCGTGGCCAGCGTGGGGGCCTCCCAGCTCATCGGCCTGGGCGTGCACATCCTGCTGCTGGTCATCCTGGGCTTCCTCACCGGTTCGGGCGGGATGGGCGCCGAGTTCGCCCCGTCCCGCACCGTGGTGTTCGGACTGCTGGCGGTGGCCACCGCCGCGGTGGTGGCCGCGGCGATCGGCCCGGTGCGGCGGCTGGTGGGCCGCAGGCTGAAGCAGATGTTCTCCGGGGTGATCCCCCGGCTGCTGGACGTGATCCAGGACCCCCGCAAGGTCGCCATGGGGCTCGGAGGCACCCTGCTGCTGACGGTCTCGTTCGTACTGTGCCTGGACTTCTCCATCCGGGCGTTCGGCGATTCGCTGAACTGGACGGCCGTGGCGGTGGTGTTCCTCACCGGCAACGCGCTGGGCTCGGCGGCGCCCACCCCGGGCGGCCTGGGCGCGGTCGAAGCCGCGCTCTCGCTGGGCCTGACGGTGGCGGGACTGCCCGTGGAGACGGCGTATTCGGCGGTGCTGCTGTTCCGGCTGCTGACGTTCTGGCTGCCGGTGCTGCCCGGCTGGGCCGCCTTCACCTACCTCCAGCGACGCGGCGCCCTCTGACCCGGTACGGGCGTCATCGAGGGCGGGGCAAAGCGGACGGCTCGCCTCAGGCGGGCGCCTTTACGTAGTAAGGCAAGGTCGAACGGGGCAGGGGGAACTCTCCAGAGGGGCCGGTCAGCCCGTCTTGCGGGCCCGGCGGCGGGCGGACAGCTCGTCCCGGCTCGGGCGGGGCTCCAGGTAGGGCTCGGCGTTCTCGGCGGGCAGGTTCGCCAGGCTGCCCTCCACCTCCTGCCAGACCCGGCCCAGCGCGATGCCGAAGACGCCCTGGCCGCCCTGGAGCAGGTCGACGACCTCGTCCGCGCTGGTGCACTCGTAGACGCTGACGCCGTCGCTCATCAGGGTGATGGTGGCCAGGTGCTCCACTCCCCTGTCCCGCAGGTGGGTGACCGCGGTGCGGATCTGCTGGAGCGAGACCCCGGCGTCCAGCAGCCGCTTGACGACCTTGAGGACGAGGATGTCGCGGAACCCGTACAGGCGCTGGCTGCCCGAGCCGTGCGCCGGGCGGATGCTCGGCTCGACCAGCCCGGTGCGGGCCCAGTAGTCGAGCTGACGGTAGGTGATCCCGGCCGCCGTGCAGGCCGTGGGGCCGCGGTAGCCGGCGTGCTCAGAAGGCATGCCCACCGCGCTGTCGAAAAGCAGGCCTTGCTCGCCGGCCTGCCGGGAGGCGAGCCGGCGCTCACGGTCCACCTTGTCCTCGCCGCTGCTCACCGCCACGCGGTCCTCCGGCTTCTGTCAGCTCCCAGGTCTCCGGCAAGGGGGTTTGCCGAAATTTCCCCACGAGTGCTCCACCAGCACGGTAGGTGCCGGTCAGGGCAGGGTCAACGTTCACCGTCGGCGCGTCGCAGAGCGGATTATTCCGGCTTCACATGCGCAAACGGCTCAGCCTGCCATCCCTCTCTTTCCCTACCCTCCCTCATGGGGGGCGGAAACGGGCGGGACCCTCGGGATTCGAGGGACCCCGCAGGTCAGGCTCCGCTTTCGAAGTCCTCAGGGGAGACGTTGTCGAGGAACTCGCGGAACTTCTCCACTTCGTCCTCCTGTTCGTCCGGGATCGCCACCCCGGCCTCCTCCAGGACGTCCTCGCTGACGAAGATGTTCGAACCGGTGCGCAGCGCCAGCGCGATCGAGTCCGACGGCCGCGCGCTGACCTCGGCTCCGTTGGAGAACACCAGGTCCGCGAAGAAGATCCCTTCGCGCAGTGCCGTGATGTTCACCGTCCGCAGCGTGGCGCCCAGCGCCTCGATGACCTCTTTGAACAGGTCGTGGGTGAGCGGCCGCGCCGGCAGCATGCCCTGCTGCGCGTAGGCGATCGCGGTGGCCTCCACCGCCCCGATCCAGATGGGCAGGTAGCGGTCGCCTTCGACCTCCTTCAGCAGCACGATCGGCTGGTTGGAGGGCATCTCGACCCGTACGCCGACGACCTCCATCTGCTTCACAGCGGCTCCTCGCCTCAAGATGGTCCTCTGCTCAAACTACACCTTGGAGGCAAACTAGCCGCCCAGGCTGTCCTTGAGCCCCGCCGAGACCAGCGCGGTGTGCAGCGCCAGGGTCAGCCCGCCCAGCTCCCGCGCCGCCTTCCCCGCGGCCTCGTGCGCTCCGGGCGCCCGCCGCTTGAGCAGGGGCGCGATGGTCTGCTCGATCAGGGCCAGCTCCCGCTCCGCGGCGGCCCTGACCACCCTCAGATGCCGGGCCTCGAAACCGTACCCGGCCAGCCTGGCGGCGGTCCTGGCCACGGTCAGCGCGTCGGAGTCGTAGTGCTGGCCGGCCCGCCGGACCAGGCCGTAGGCCTCCAGCTCCTCCAGCTGCGCCTCGCCGATCCCGGCGCCGTCCAGCAGCTGCCGCCGGGTCAGCGCCATCTCGGCGGAGGGCTGGGAGTCGGAGTCCGCCGCGACCAGGGTGCGCGGCGGGCGGCTGTCGAGCTGCTCCTTGATCACCCTCAGGGGCAGGTACCGGTCGCGCTGGGCGGCCAGGATGTAGCGCAGCCGCTCCAGGTCCACGGAGGTGAACTTGCGGTATCCCGAGGGCGTGCGCTCGGGCTCGATCAGCCCCTCCGCCTCCAGGAACCGGATCTTGGAGTGGGTGATGTCCGGGAACTCCCCCTGCAGGCTGGCCAGGACGTCCCCGATGGTCATGTACGCCCGGGCGGCGTTCGCGCTCACCCGTGCTGGGGGTTGGTGAGGAACACGACCCGGAACTTGCCGATCTGCACCTCGTCGCCGCCGTTCAGCGCCGCGTGGTCGATCCGCTCCCGGTTGACGTAGGTGCCGTTCAGGCTGCCCACGTCGCGCACGGTGAAGCCCGTCCCGTGCCGTGCGAACTCGGCGTGCCGCCGCGAGACGGTGACGTCGTCGAGGAAGATGTCGCTCTCGGGGTGGCGTCCGGCCGAGGTCCGGTCCTTGTCCAGCAGGAAGCGGCTGCCCGCGTTGGGACCCCGCCGCACCACCAGCAGGGCGGTGCCCGCGGGCAGGGACTCCACGCTCAGCTGGTCGGGAGAGCTCTCCTCCGCGGCCTCGGCGATCTCCAGACCATCGGTCAGCCCGCTGATCGAGATGGTCGAGGTCGACTCACCGGGGGTCTCGGGAGCAGGCTGCGCGCTGCGGACCAGAGGAGTGCCGCAATTGGAGCAGAAGCGGGCGCCATCGGGATTGGCGTGACCGCACTGCGTGCAGTAGACGCTCGACATCGATCGGCTCGGCCTCCTACCATCGGCGCGTCCCCCTGGACGCACCCCCGCTCTGCTTGACTCCGGTCTCGACAACGCTACCGGCGGATCGTTCGGCGGTCTACGCCACCGTGCGGAACCGACTTCCGGAAAGGCTGTCAGGAAGACCGTACCGCGCTGACGGCCCTGTCGGTGCGCGGAAGATCGAATCATCGTGCCCGATTCACTTCGTACAAGGGCGGCACCGGGACGTTCCCGACGCCCCGATGCCGCCCTGAGGTGCGGATCACGTCAGGATCCGGCCGCCTCCACGACCGCCGCCCACTCCTCCAGAAGAGCCGCGGCGCTCTCCTGGTCCGGGCCCTCGGCCCACAGATGGGTCACGGCCTCGGCCGGATCGGGCAGCACCAGCGCCCAGCGGCCGTCCTTCTCCACCACCCGCACCCCGTCCGTGGTGTCGACGGTGCGGTCGGCGGCGGCCTCCACCACATGGCGCATGACGCTGCCCTTGGCCGCCCACGGGGTCGGCACCGACCGCTTGAGCAGGTGCGCCTGCGGGATGCGCTCGTCGATCTGGGAGAGCGTCATCCGGGTGCGCGCCACCAGCCCGATCAGCCGGACGAACGCCGCGATGCCGTCCACCGTGTGGCTGAACTCGGGGAAGACGAACCCGCCCCGGCCGTCGCCCGCGAAGACGACCTCCGGGTCGGCGGCGGCCCTGGTCAGCACGTCCTGGGAGGTGGAGGTCCACTCGACCCGCACGCCGTGCCGCCGGCAGACCTCCTCGGCGACCCGGGTGGTGGTGACCGGCAGCGCCACCCTGCCCCCGCCGCGCTCCGCGGCGACCAGGTCGAGCAGGACCAGCAGCGCCCGGTCGTCGGAGATCTGCTCGCCGTTCTCGTCGACCAGGGAGATGCGCTCCCCCACCGGGTCGAACCTCACCCCGAACGCGGCCCGGGAGGAGGAGACCAGCTCGCCCAGCAGGGCCAGGTCCCGGGCCCGCTCGGCCGGGGTCTCGGTCGGGTTGACCTCGTCGAGCCGGTTGTTGCGGGTCAGGACGTCCACGCCCACCCGGCCCAGCAGCCAGGGCAGGACGTGGGAGGTGACGCCTCCGGCGCAGTCCACCACGAGCTTGAGCTCGGCCTCCCGGACCCCGGACATGTCCAGGCGGGCCAGGAGGTCGCGGCTGTAGGACTCCACCGTCCGCTGCGGGTAGCTCAGGTCGGCGATCTCGCCCGGGAAGGCCCTGCGGTACTCCTGGCGGCCGAAGACCCGCTCGAGCTTGCGCTGGGCGCCCTGGGACAGGTCCGCCCCGCTGTCGTCGAGGAAGAGGATGTCCACGCCCTGCGGGTCGCCGGGAGTGGTGCGGATCACTATGCCGCCCGCGCAGTCCTCGCGGGCGGTCTCGAACCGGGCCAGCGGCAGCGCGCACGCCTCCAGGTCCTCGACGTTGATCGCGCTGGCGGTCAGGGCGGCGATGGCCGCGCGTTTGAGGGTGCGGGCGGCGCGGGAGGCGTCGCGGGCGGTGACGACCGTCGCGCCCTTCTTGAGGGTGGTGGCGTAGGCGCTGGTCAGCCGCACCACCAGCTCCGGGGTGATCTCCACGTTGATCAGCCCGGAGACGCCGCGGGGCCCGAAGAGGTTGCGCTGGCCGCGCGACTCCCAGATCACCGAGGCGTTGACGACGGCGCCGGCCTCGATGGTCTTGAAGGGGTAGACCTTCACCCCGTTGGAGACGTAGGCCTCGGCCTCGATGACGCACTCGTCGCCGACGATGCCGTTCTCCTCGATCCTGGCCCCGGCCATGAGGTCGGTGTTCTTGCCCACCACGCAGCCGCGGAGGTTGGTGGAGGGGCCCACGTACACGTTGTCGTGGATCACCGCCCGGTGCAGGAACGCGCCCTCCTTGACGACCACGTTGCTGCCCAGGACGGTGTACTCGCGCAGCTCGGCGCCGGCCTCGACCTTGGCGTAGTCGCCGATGTACAGGGGGCCCTTGAGGACGGCCGAGGAGTCGACCTCGGCGCCCTCGGCCACCCACACGCCGGGGGACATCTCGAAGCCGTCGATCTCCAGGTCGACCTTGCCCGAGAGCATGTCGGCCTGCGCCTTGAGGTAGCTCTCGTGGGTGCCGACGTCCTCCCAGTAGCAGTCGGCGACGTAGCCGAACAGCGGGGCGCCCTCGGCCAGCAGCTGCGGGAAGACGTCGGAGGACCAGTCGACGCTCTCGCCGGAGGCGACGCGCTCCAGGACCTCGGGCTCCATGACGTAGATGCCGGTGTTGACGGTGTCGGAGAACACCTGGCCCCAGGTCGGCTTCTCCAGGAAGCGCTGGATGCGGCCGTCGTCGTCGGCGATGATGATGCCGAACTCCAGCGGGTTGGGCACCCGCTTGAGCCCGATGGTGACCAGCGCGCCGTTCTCCTTGTGGAAGCGCACCATGTCGGTGAGGTCCAGGTCGGTCAGGGCGTCGCCGGAGATCACCAGGAAGCGGTCGTCCTTGAGCGCGTCCTCGGCGTTCTTGACGCTTCCGGCGGTGCCCAGCGGCACCTCCTCGGTGGCGTACTGCAGGCTCATGCCCAGTTCCTCGCCGTCGCCGAAGTAGTTGCGGATCAGCGAGGCGAGGAACTGGACGGTGACGACGGTCTCGGTGAAGCCGTGTCTCTTCAGCAGCCGGAGCACGTGCTCCATGATCGGTCGGTTGATGACGGGGAGCAGAGGCTTGGGCTGGTTGGCGGTCATGGGACGCAGACGCGTCCCCTCGCCTCCGGCCATCACTACGGCCTTCATGGCGCGGATACGACTCCCTCGTTCTCGGCGCCCCCGGGGGGCAGGGCTCGGATGAGTTGTCGTGCCTGGACGGTGTAGAGGATCGCGGCCCACCAGTACAGGGCCGCGCCCCAGAGGGCGAACGCCCACCCGACGACGCGGGCGACGGTCGCCACGCCGCCGTCGTGGGAGCCCCACAGCAGCAGCGGGAAGGCGTAGAGCAGGTTCAGCGTGGCGGCCTTGCCGGCGAAGTGCACCGGCAGCCCGTTCCAGCCGTATCTCTTCAGCAGGGCCAGCAGGCCCGCCATGTAGACCTCCCTGCCGACGAGCAGGGCGGTGAGCCACCAGGGGACGATCTCGCGGACGGTCAGGCCCACCAGGGTGGCCAGGATGTAGAGGCGGTCGGCGGCGGGGTCGAGGATGGAGCCGAGCCGGCTGGTCTGGTTCAGGACCCGGGCGAGCTTGCCGTCCGCCCAGTCCGACAGGCCCGCCAGCATCAGCAGGCCGATCGCCCAGCCGTCGTGCCCGGAGAGCACCAGCCAGAAGAAGAGCGGCACCCCCAGGAGCCTCGCGAGGCTCAGGGCGTTCGGCACCGTCCAGATCCGGTCCTGCATCTCTGCCAAAGCGGCTTCCACCTCCTGGGAGTTGACCTTACCTGCCAGGAGATCTCGACTCCCTCGGTGGATCGCTCCAGCCGGAAGTACCTCGCTGTTATGACACAGCTCACATTTTTCCCGAGCCGTGCAGACCGTTCCAAATTGGCAGACTTCTCTATTTCAGCGCGTTATCGGGACGCGAAACTCGTAGCCGACATCAGCCGGTCGCACACCGGCGCCCTCGGCACGGTCGCCCCGGCGGGAGAAGACCCTGTCCTCGCATGTGAGGTAGAGCAGGGACACCATTCCCACCAGGCTGAAGACCACCAGCAGAGAGTACCCGGCCGCCTCCGCGGAGAAGGAGGAGCCGGGGGCGACGCCGGGAGCCGGGGACGCGACCGCCGAGATCAGCGACGCCGCGCCCGCGACCAGCAGCCCGATCAGGCCCGACTCCTGACGCTCGCGCCAGGAGTCGGGGTCGCCCACGGCCCTGAGGCCGCGCGCCCCGCTCCAGCCGAGCAGACAGGCGTTGAGCAGGCCGACCACCACCAGCAGCGGATACAGCACGACCACCGCGGCGTGCTCGCCCGGCGAGAGCACGCCGAAGCCCAGCTCGCTCCCGCCGCGGCCGCCCGGCATGTACGGGAGCACCATCACCCCGACGAGGCTGGACCCGAGCACCACGAAAGAACACCCGCAGAACAACAAACTCATCGAAAACCGTACGAATCTCATCTTTCTTTCCACACCTAACATTTCCCCAAGATATCAACCAATTCCACCAAGTCGATCATCAAATGAATTCAAATACCACACCAAAGAAACACAAAGCACAAAAGTATTCCGAAATAAACCGCCACGGCGAAGAAAAAGCGGAGGGGAAAGTCACGGTACGACCCCGGTCCACGGCGGCCCCTACCCCGCACGTCCGGCAGGAACCCCCGACATGCCGGACGTCCGCCGCACGCCATAATGATCAGATGGCGAAGAAGCTGTCACGCGAGGTGTACGAGCGGGAGATTCTGGGCCTGCAGGCTGAGCTGGTCAAACTTCAGGAATGGGTCAAGGCCGAAGGGCAGCGCCTGGTCGTGGTGTTCGAGGGACGGGACGCCGCGGGCAAGGGCGGGGCCATCAAGCGGATCACCGAGTACCTCAACCCCCGGGTGGCGCGGATCGCGGCGCTGCCCAAGCCCACCGAGCGCGAGCGCACCCAGTGGTACTTCCAGCGGTACGTCGCCGAACTGCCCGCCGCCGGGGAGATCGTCCTGTTCGACCGCAGCTGGTACAACCGGGCGGGGGTCGAACTCGTCATGGGTTTCTGCACCCCCGAGGAGTATGCGCGCTTTCTTCATCAGTGTCCGATCTTTGAGCGGCTGCTGGTCGAAGACGGAATCCTGCTGCGCAAGTACTGGTTCTCCGTCGGCGACGCCGAGCAGGAGCGCCGGTTCCGGGCCAGGCGCGACGACCCCATGCGGCGCTGGAAGCTCTCCCCCATGGACCTGCAGTCCCTCACCCGCTGGGAGGACTACTCCCGGGCCAAGGACCAGATGATGACCCACACCGACATCCCCGAGGCCCCCTGGTACGAGGTCGACAGCGACGACAAGCGGCGGGCCAGGGTCAACATGATCACCCACCTGCTGTCGACGATCCCCTACTACGAGGTGGAGCCTCCGCGCCTCGAACTGCCGGAGCGCCCCGCGCCCACGGGGTACGTGCGGCCGCCGCGGCGCGTCTCCCACCAGGTCCCGGACGTCACCCGCCGGCTCTGAGCGCTCAGGCCGTCCGCTCCCGGAAGGCCTGGACCGCCGTGGGCAGGGTCGGGAAGAGCAGGTCCTCGCGCAGGACGTCCAGCAGCCCGAACCTGTGCAGGTCGCCCCGCAGTTCCTGCTTGACGTGCGAGAGCGCGAACGTGACGCCCCTGCGCGTCAGCTCCGCGTGCACCTCCTCCAGCGCGGCCAGGGCCGTGCTGTCGGCCTCGACGACGGCCTCGGCGTTGAGCACGAACCAGCGGAGGCCCTCCCCGTGCGCGTCGGCGGCGGCCAGGCAGCGGCGCCGGAAGTCCTCGGCGTTGGCGAAGAACAGCGGCGAGTCGTAGCGGTAGACGAGCAGCCCGGGGATGGTCTCGGCGTCGGGGTAGTCGTCGATGTCGTGCATTCCGGCCAGCCCCGGCACGTGGCCCAGGACGGCGGCGTGCGGGCGGGCCACCCGGACCATCATGTTCAGCACCGACAGCACGACCGCCATGAGGATGCCGTACAGGACGTCCAGCAGCAGGACTCCGAACGAGGCCGACAGCGCCAGCAGGAACTCCGTACGGCGGAACGCCAGGAGCTTGCGGAACCCCTCCACGTCCACCAGGCGCAGGGCCGCGTAGATCACCAGCGCGCCCAGCGCGGCGCCGGGGAAGAGCGCCAGCAGCGGATCGAGGAAGAGCAGGACGGCGAGGACGCAGCCGAGGGTCACCAGGGAGAACAGCTGGGTGCGCGCGCCCGCCGCGACGGCCAGGGCGGTGCGGCTGCCGCTGCTGCTCACCGGGAAGCCCTGGAGCAGGCCGGCGCCCAGGTTGGCGGCGCCCAGCGCGAGCAGTTCGGCGTCGCCGTCGGCGCGGGGTCCGCCGGGGCGCTCGAACGCCCGGGCGGTGAGCGTCATGTCCGTGAAGCCGACCACGAGGATGCCCAGCGCGGCGGGGACCAGCGTCCCCAGGTCGGAGAGCTCCGGCAGCGCGGGCAGGGGCAGCCCCTCGGGGATCTCCCCCACCACCTCGAGGCCGTACCGGTCGAGTCCGAAGACGGCGACGGCCGCGGTGGCCAGCAGCACCACCAGCAGCGGGCCGGGCCAGTTCGGCCGCAGCCACCGCAGGGCGGCCAGGAACAGCAGGCAGGCCGCGGCCAGAAGCAGGGTTCCGGGCCGCCACTGGCCGAGTCCCCGGAGGAAGGAGCCGAACTCGGCGATCACCCCGGAGCCCTCGACCGGCACCCCGGTGGTGCGTTCCAGCTGGCCGACGACCATCAGCACCGCCACCCCGGCGAGGTAGCCCACCAGGATCGGGTGGGACAGCAGGTCGGCGACGGCCCCCAGGCGCAGCAGCCGGGCGAGGAGGGCGAACAGGCCGACCAGCAGCGCCAGCGCCGCGGCGAGCCCGGCGTGCCGGGCCGGGTCGCCGCCGGAGAGGGGCCCGACGACCACGGCGGTCATCAGCGCGGTGGTCGCCTCCGGCCCGACCGACAACCGTTCGGAGGAGCCGAGCAGCGAGTAGGCGACGAGGGCGGGCAGCATGGCCCACAGCCCGGCGGCCGGGGGCAGTCCCGCCACCGCCGCGTACGCCATGACCTGCGGCACCAGGTAGGCGGTCACGGTGACACCGCCCATCAGGTCACCGCGTATCCACTCTTTTCGGTAATCCCGCCACCATCGCGACATCCGTCGATGATCCCAGCCCCTGGACGAGGGATGTCCCACTCCGGGAGACCACCGCTTCCCCCGGAGGTGAACAAGTGTTTACCCTAGAGGGGTGAACAGCCGTACACCCTCCCTCGTCACCGCGGTCCTCGCCTCCTGCGGCGTCGTCGTCGCCCTGATGCAGACGATCATCCTGCCGCTGCTGCCGCTGCTGCCCGGCATCACCGGCACGTCCCTCGCGGACGTCAGCTGGGCGGTGACCGCCACGCTGCTGGCCGGCGCGATCTGCACCCCCCTGTTCAGCCGCGCCGGGGACATGTACGGCAAGCGCAGGCTCCTGCTGCTGTCCCTGGTCCTCCTCATCGCGGGCTCCGTGGTCTGCACGGCCGGCGACCACCTCCCCGCGCTGATCGCCGGCCGGGCCCTGCAGGGGATGGGGCTGGCGGTGACGCCGCTGGCCATCAGCATCCTGCGCGACGAGCTCCCTCCCGAGCGCGTCGCCTCCGCGGTGGCGCTCATGAGCTCGACGATCGGGATCGGGGCGGCCGTCGGCCTGCCGGTCGCCGCGGTGGTCGTGCAGTACTCCAGCTGGCGGGCCATGTTCTGGGCGTGCGCGGTGGTCGGCCTCGTGGTGCTCGCGGTCATCCGCTGGATCGTCCCCGAGTCCCCGGTCCGCTCGCCCGGCAGGTTCGACGTGCCGGGAGCGGCGGGGCTCGCCGCCTTCCTCGTCTGCCTGCTGCTGGTCATCGGCAAGGGACCGTCCTGGGGTCCCACCGCGCCGCTCACCCTCGGCCTGACCGCCTTCGCCCTGGTCACCCTGGCCTGGTGGATCCGCCTCGAGCTGCGCGTGCCCGACCCGCTCGTCGACCTGCGGACCGCGACCCGGCCCGCGGCGCTCGTCGCGCACCTGGCCGCGCTGTTCATCGGCTTCGCCTTCTACGCCAACACGCTCGCCACCGCCCAGCTCGTCCAGGAGCCGGCGAGCACCGGGTACGGGCTGGAGCTGCCGATCGTGGCCGCCGGGCTGTGCCTGCTGCCCGGCGGGCTGTGCCTTGCGCTGTTCTCGCCCGTCTCCGCCCGCCTCAGCAACCGGTACGGGCCGAAGACCGCGGTGGCCCTCGCCTCGGCGGTGATCGCAGTAGGCTATGTCGTCCGGTTCTTCACCAGCCATGAACTCTGGACCATCATTGTGGGAGCCACCGTCGTCGCCGTCGGGTCGGGCCTGGCCTACGCGGCCCTGCCGATGCTCATCATGCAGGCGGTACCGGTCGCCGAGACCGCCGCGGCCAACGGGCAGAACATGCTGATGCGCATGATCGGCCAGGCCGCCTCCGCCACCGCCGCCACCACCGTCCTCGCGCACTACAGCCTGGACGGGCGGCCCACCCTCCACGCCTACCTGCTGGTCTTCCTCATCGCCTCGGGCGTGGCGGCCGTCGCCTTCGCCACCGCGCTGGCCGCCCCGCGCCGGGTGCCCGAGCCCGTCTCCATGGCCGCATGAGCGACTCCGGACGGACGGCGATCCTCGGCGCCGCGCGCCGCGCCTTCTCCCTGCGCCCCTACGCGGCGGTCACGCTGCGCGGCATCGCCGCGGAGGCGGGGGTGAGCGCGGCGCTCATCGTCAAGCACTTCGGCGGCAAGGAGCGGCTCTTCGAAGCGGTGGCCGACTTCGGCCCGGACGTCGACCTGCTGCTGTCGGTCCCCCGGGAGCGGCTCGGCCGCCACCTGGTGGAGACCGCGGTGCTCACCCGCAGGGCCGGGGCGCCGCCCCCGCTCCTGCGCGTCATCTTCGGCATCGCGGCCGGGGACGAGCGCGTCCTGCTGACCGAGCGCTTCCGCGAGCAGGCCACCGCCCGGCTCGCCGCGCTGCTGGAGGGGCCCGACGCCCGGCTGCGCGCGGAGCTCGTCGTCGCGCAGTTCCTGGGGCTGAGCACCGTCCTCAGCATCCACCGCGACGGCGAGGCCGCCACCGGCGACGTGGAGCGGGTCGTCGCCCTCTACGCGCCCGGGATCCAGGCTCTCGTCAACGGCGCTGTCGGCACCGGTGGAGCCGACGGCGCCGGGGGCGGCTGACCCGCGCCGTCCTCCGCCCCCCAAGGCTCAGGCGCTCACCAGGTCCGCCGCCCGGGTGAGGGACTGCACGATCTCTCCCGCCCGCACCGCGGTGTTGGACAGCAGGGTCGAGCTGAGCCCGTGCGTCCCCTCCGTGGCGCCCTGCAGGTAGATGCCGCAGCGCACCTCGGGCCCGGTGGCGATGCGGTAGTCGCGGCCGACGTCGGGCCCGCCGCCGGGCAGGCGCACGCAGTGCTCGGACAGCTCGCCGAGCATCGCCAGCGGGTCGCGGCTGCGGTACCCGGTGGCGCACACCAGGGCGTCGGCCTCCAGGACGGTGCGCTCCCCGGTGGGCAGGTGCTCGACCACCGCGCGCACTCCCTCCGCGTGCGAGGTCAGTTCGGTCAGCCGGGAGGCGTTGAGGATGCGCAGCCGCTCGATCCCCTGGACCTTCTCCTGGTAGACGCGCCGGTACAGCTCGTCGATGAGCTCCATGTCGACCACCGAGTAGTTGGTGGAGCCGTGGTAGTCCAGCAGCATGCGCTTCACGTCCTCGGGCGCGTGGTGGAATTCGTCGACGGCCTGGGGGTCGAAGATGCGGTTGGCGAAGGAGCTGTCGTCGGCCGGGGTGTAGCCGTACTTGGCGAACACGGCGCACACCTCGGCGCCGGGGTAGCGCTGGTGCAGGTGGTCGACGACCTCGGCGCCGCTCTGGCCCGCGCCGAGCACCAGCAGCCGGCGCGGGGAGTCCAGCTCGGGCAGCCGCCGCAGCAGCTCGTGGCTGTGCCAGACCCGTCCGCCGGTCTCGACGCCCTCGGGCACGACCGGCTCGAGCCCGGTGGCGATGACGAGGTTGCGGGCCCGGCGGGTGGTCACGGCCTCGCCCTGCCGTACCACCACCTCGCACGCGACGACCGCCCCGTCCTCGCGCACGGGGCGGACGGCGACCACCTCGGAGCCGTACTCCACCTGGCCGGTGAAGCGGTGGGCGGCCCACTCCAGGTAGTCGTGGAACTCCAGCCGCGACGGGAACATCGTCTTGTGGTTGATGAAGTCGACCAGCCTGCCCCGCTCCTTCAGGTAGTTCAGGAACGAGTACTCCGAGGACGGGTTGCGCATCGTCGCCAGGTCCTTGAGGAAGGAGACCTGCATCGTGGTGCCCTCGATGAGCATCCCGCGGTGCCAGCCGAACTCGCGCTGCCGTTCGAGGAAGACCGCGTCGAGCGCCGCCCCCTGCTCGCGCAACGCGATGGCCAGGGCAAGGTTGGAGGGGCCGAAGCCGATCCCCACCAGATCGTGGACGTGCTCTGTTGCGGTAGTGGACATGGGCGCCCTTTCATGAACCGGCCAGGACAACTTAGGTAAGCCTTACGAAGGTAAGCCTTACCTACATTCCCCGTCCAGTAGGCGCGATCATTCTTCGTGCTTCGTCACATTCGCCGCGCCCCCCGCGCCCACGAGCCGGGTGTTCGCGCCGGCCGCCTTCCACCGCTCCTCGAAGCCCTCCAGCAGCTTGATCGACTGCCGGGTGATGACGGCGGGGATGACCGGGCGGGCGACCTTCATCGCCGGCAGCCACCACTGGCCGTAGACGTGCGGACGGCGGCGCAGCAGGCCCGCGACGAGGCGGTCCACGGTCGGCTCCAGCGGGTAGGTCTTGCTCGCCGGGGACGGCAGCCCGTTGCGCATGTCGCGCAGCGCGGCGTCCTGGTCCGCCCCGCGCACCATGTCGGTGTCGGTCCAGCTCAGGTAGCCCACGCCGACGCCGACGCCGTGGATGGCGACCTCGGCGCGCAGCGAGTGCGCGAACGCCTCCACGCCGGCCTTGCTGGCGCAGTAGGCGGCCATCATCGGGGCCGAGCACAGCGCGGCCAGCGAGGCGATCTGGAAGAAGTACCCCTTGGACTCGCGCAGCGCGGGCAGGAACGCGCGGGCGGTGCTGGCACTGCCCATGAGGTTGACCTGGATCACCCGGTTGAAGGTGGCGGGGTCGGAGAACTCCACCGGACCTCCGGTGGCGATGCCGGCGTTGGCCACCACGATGTCGATCCGCCCGTAGCGCTCCTTGACCTCGGCGGCCACCGCGGCCAGCGCGGTGTCGTCGGTGACGTCGACCGTCCACCAGGCCGCGCCGTCACCGCACTTCTCCGCGACGAGGGCCAGCTCCTCCGGCTCCAGGCCCAGCAGCGCCACCTTGATCCCGCGCTCCGCCAGCTTCCCGGCCATGAGCGCGCCCAGACCCCGGGCCGCCCCGGTCACCACCGCTACCGTCATCACCGCTCCTGATACTTCCAGTTCCAACTGGGACAGTCGGGAGCGTAGACGATTTGTCTAATCCGGGCTAGACCACCTGTCCAATTCCGCATGGATCCGGCGGTCCATGGCCCGGCCGAAATGCTCGTCCGCGACCGCGCGCACCACCGGCCGCAACCGGCCGACGGTCTCGGTCAGGTCCTCGGAGTCCACCAGGTGGGTGCGCGCGAGCTGGAAGAAGGCGAAGGCCATGCGGTCGAAGGACGCCTCCAGCTCCCAGCTCACCGCCAGCACGGCCCGCAGCGGGATGCCCGCGCGCACCAGTTCCACCGTCGTCTCCAGCAGCCGGGTGCTGGAGATCACATAGCGGTCGCCTTCGACCCGGACGTACCCCAGCTCGACCGCCTCCGCCAGCAGTTCCGGGGTGAGCTGCCCGCCGAGCAGGCCGTCCAGCTCCTCCGCCGTCACCGAGGAGGGCCGCCCCTCCGCCCACGGCTCTCCCGCCGCGGCGGCCAGGCCGAGCAGCTCCGTCACCTCGCGGCCCTGGTCGGCGGCGGCCAGCAGCTCCTCGATGCCGTCCAGCCGGTACCCGCGCTCCAGCAGCCGCGTGATCAGCCTCAGCCGCTCCAGATGCGCCGCGGAGTACCAGCCCACCCTGCCCTGCCTGCGCGGCGGCGGCAGCAGCCGCCGCTCCTGGTAGTACCGAAGGGTGCGAACCGGAACCCCGGCCTCCCGTGCCAGCTCCTCGATGCGGTACTCGTCCACGCGGCGACCCTAGCCGACCGCGCCGTCGCGCCGCGTCCGGCCGAAACCCCCATGGCCTCCCCGATCCTCAGAGCTTCGCGAAGCGGCCCTCCAGGCCGTCCAGGAGGGCCTGGAGGCCGGTCTCGAAGGCGGACTCGTCGATCTCCTTCTGGCGGTCGGCCAGCAGGTGGGCCTGGTCCAGGTGCGGGTACTCGTCGGCGTAGACGGCGGCGTCGTCGGGGAAGCCGCCGGCGAAGGACGCCAGGGCCGAGCCGATGATGAAGAAGCGCATGAGCGCGCCGACCCGGGTGGCCTCGCGGCGCGGCCAGCCCGCGTCCACCAGGCCGCCGAAGACGGCGTCCGCCATGCGCAGCATGTGGGGGCGCCTGCGGCCGGGGCCCCGGGCCAGGACGGGGACGACGTTGGGGTGGGCCGCCAGCGCCTCGCGGTAGGCGTGCGCCCAGCCGTACAGGGCGTCGCGCCAGCCGGGGTCGCTCCCGGGGCCCAGCCCCGCCAGCATCGACAGGTCGACCTCGGACAGCACGGTGTCGGCGACCGCGTCGAGCAGTTCGTCCTTGGTCGCCACGTGGTTGTAGAGCGAGGGGCCGCTGACGCCGAGCTCGGCGGCGAGCCGCCGGGTGGAGACGGCCTCCAGCCCCTCGGTGTCCAGCAGGCCCAGAGCCACCTCGATGATGCGTTCGCGACTGAGCAGCGGCTGACGTGGCCGGGCCAAGACCTCTCCCTCCTGCGATGACGGAGGACTCATTCTGGCAGGACCAGAAACCTTGCAGCGCTAGTTTATTTGATCTACCATCGGCCGCAGTTGCGACTTGCACCGCTAGTTTTCTGTGGACCCCACCCCCCGCCGACGGAAAGGAGCCCGCCGAGATGAGCGCGACGCTCTCCCTGGCCAGCGTCCTGGCCGAGTCCGCCCGCCGCCGCCCCCGGCAGACCGCGCTGGTCCAGGGCGACCTGCGCCTCACCTACGCCGAGGTCTGGGAGCGGGCCAGAGCCCAGGCCGCCGCCCTGGTCAGGCTGGGCGTGCGGCCCGGCGACCGGGTCGCGCTGCTGTGCCCCAACACCGCGGAGTTCCCGCAGGCCTACTACGCCGTCCTCACCGCCGGGGCCGTCGTGGTGCCCGTCCACCTGCTGCTCACCGCGCCCGAGATGGAGCACGTGCTGCGCGACAGCGAGGCGTCGGTGCTGCTGTGCCACCCGCTGTTCGCCGAGGTCGCCAAGCAGGCCGCGGACTCCGCCGGAGTGCGGGTCTGCTCGCTGGGCGACGCCCCGGTCCCCGGGGTCGACGGCTGCCTGGCCGACCTCGCCCGGTCCGTCGAGCCGCTGCGGTCCTTCGTCCGGCGCGTCCCGGAGGACCCCGCCGTGGTCTTCTACACCAGCGGCACCACCGGCCGGCCCAAGGGCGCGGTGCTCAGCCACCTCAACCTGGTCATGAACGCCACGATCAACGCCTTCGACACCCACCCGGTGCATCCCGGGCAGGTCGCCCTGGGCGCGCTCCCGCTGTTCCACATCTTCGGCCAGACGGTCAGCCTCAACTCCACGTGGCGGGCCCTGGGGACGCTGGTCCTCATGCCCCGCTTCGACCCCGCCGAGGCGCTCGAGCTGATGATCGCCGAGAACGTGACGATCTTCCACGGGGTGCCCACGATGTACTTCGGGCTCGTGGAGGCCGCCAAGAACACCGACAGGCTGCCGGAGCTGGAACTGTGCGTCTCCGGAGGCGCCGCCCTGCCCGCCACCGTCCTGGAGGCGTTCGAGACCGCGTTCGGCACCCCGGTGTACGAGGGGTACGGGCTGTCGGAGACCTCCCCCACCTCCTCGGTCAACCAGCCCGCCTACGGGGCCAGGGCGGGCACCGTCGGGCACGCCATCTGGGGCGTGGAGGTGGAGATCGCCGCCCCCGACCGGCTGGACTCGATCGAACTGCTGACGCCGGGTTCGCTCGGCGAGATCGTCATCCGGGGCCACAACGTCTTCACCGGGTACCTGGGAAACCCCGAGGCGACGTCCGCGGCGCTGGTGGACGGCTGGTTCCGCACCGGCGACCTGGGCACCAAGGACGCCGAGGGCTTCGTGACCATCGTCGACCGGCTCAAGGACATGATCATCCGCAGCGGGTTCAACGTGTACCCCACCGAGGTGGAGGACGCGCTGCTGGGCCACCCGGAGATCTCCGAGGTCGCCGTCATCGGGCTGCCCGACCCGGTGACCGGCGAGGAGGTCTGCGCGGTCGTCGTCCCGGCGTCCGGCGCCATGCCCGACGCGGACGAGATCATCGCCTTCGCGCGGGAGAGGCTCGGCCGGCACAAGTACCCGCGCCGGATCGAGTTCGTCTCCGCGCTGCCCCTGGGCCCCAGCCACAAGGTGCTCAAACGCGAGCTGCGCCGCCGCTTCTCCTGAGGTCCCCGATGTTTCCGGCGGGCAAAACCGCGGTTGCCACCCGGTTTCCGCTCTTCCCCAACGGAACGAAGGGCGTTATCCAGGACGGATGAGCATGTCTTCCCGGGTACCGGTCATCGATCTCACCCCCTGGTTCCACGGCACGGCGGACGACCGCGCGAAGGTCGCCCGCGAGGTGGACGGGGCGCTCCGCGAGACCGGATTCCTCCTCATCACCGGACACGGCGTCCCGGACGGGCTGCGGGACGCCGTCCGGGACGAGGCCAAGCGCTTCTTCGCCCTGCCCGCCGAGGTCAAGCGCCCCTACGCGGTGACCGTCGGCGGCCGGGGCTGGCTGCCGCCCGGAGTGGAGGCCAACGGGTACGCCGAGGGCACCGAGACGCCCCCGGACCTCAAGGAGACCTTCGCCGTGGGCGCCGACGAGCCCACCGGCGTCCCGGAGACCGACGAGGTGTGGTTCCTCCCGAACGTCTACCCGTCCGAGACGCCCGAGCTGAAGGCGCTGCTGGAGGACTACCTCGGCCGGATGCGCGCCCTCGCCGACGAGCTGCTGCGACTGTGCGCCGCCGCGCTGGAGCTGCCGCCGGACTTCTTCACGAGCAGGACCGGCCACCCCTCCTACACGCTGAACCTCAACTGGTACCCGCCGATCTCGGTGACCGGCGTCCCCGAGCCGGGCCAGTTCCGCATCGGTCCCCACACCGACTTCGGCACCGTCACGATCCTGGACCGCGAACCGGGCACCGGCGGCCTGCAGGTGTGGGGCGAGGAGGACGGCTGGGTCGACGCCCCCTTCGTGCCCGGCTCCTTCACCGTCAACACCGGCGACCTGCTGGCCCGCTGGACGGGCGAGCGCTGGAAGTCCAACCGCCACCGCGTCCTGCCGCCCGACGCCTCGGCCCCCGACGAGGAGCTCGTCTCCCTCATCTACTTCTACGAGACCGACCCCTGCGCGGTCGTCGAGTCCCTCCCCGCCCCGCTGGGCCGCGTCTCCCATCCGCCCGTCGTCGCCGCCGACTACCTCGGCGAGAAGCTCGCCGCCATCACCGTCGGCTGAGCCGGAGACGCGCGGACGCAGGCGCCTGCGCCTGCGTCCGCGCGTCCTCCTGTCAGAGCGTCAGGCCCACCAGCTCGCCGAGGGCTGCGCGGTGGCGGTGCGCGCCGCCGAACGCCAGGGAGAGGCTCTTGGCGCGCTTCAGGTAGAGGTGCGCCGGGTGCTCCCAGGTGAAGCCGATGCCGCCGTGGAACTGGACGCAGTCCTCGGCGGCCCGGACGACGACCTCCGAGCAGTGCGACTGGGCGACCGCCACCGCGATCGGAGCGTCGGGGTCGTCGTTCGCGACGCAGTCGGCGGCGTAGCGCGCGGCGGCCCTGGCCTGGGCGACGGCGACCCACAGGTCGGCGAGCCGGTGCTTGACCGCCTGGTAGGAGCCGATGGGCCGGGCGAACTGGTAGCGCGTCTTGACGTAGGCGAGGGTGCTCTCCAGGCACTGCTCGGCGACGCCGAGCTGCTCGGAGGCGAGGATCGCCCCGCCGACCGTCAGCGCCCGCCCGACCGCCTCGGGGCCGCCGATCCTGCGGCCCCGGGCACCGCCGAAGTCCAGGTCCGCCAGCGGGCGGGTCTGGTCCAGGGTCGTGACGGGGGTGCGGACGACGTCCGAGGCGTCGTAGGCGTGGAGGCCGTCCTCCTGCGGCAGGAGCAGGACGTCGGCGGCCAGGGCGTCGGCCACGCCGCGGACCTTCCCGTCCCGTACGGGCCGTTCCGGAGCCCCATAAGGCACCGCCAGAGTGGCGACGGTCTCGCCGCCCGCGACGGCGGCGAGCAGGTCGCGGTCGTCGGAGGCCAGCAGGGCCGCCACTCCCAGCACCGCGCTGCCCAGGAACGGGACGGGCGCGACGGCGCGTCCCAGCTCCTCGGCGACGACGGCGGTCTCGCGCCAGCCCGCGCCCGCGCCGCCCAGTTCCTCGGGGACGGGCAGGCCCGTCACGCCCAGCTCCTTGCCCAGGACCGTCCACAGACCGGCGTCGTGGGACTCCCCGCGCTCGCTCCAGGCCAGGACGTGCTGCCAGTCCGCCCGGTCCTTCAGCACCTCGCGGACCCCGGCCCGCAGTTCCTCTTCGACTTCGCCGTACAGCAGATCGCTCACCGGGGCAGGTCCTTCCACGGGGTGTCCTTGTCGACCCGGTGCTCTCCGGGCAGGCCGAGCACCCGCTCGGCGATGATGTTGCGCAGGATCTCCGAGGTGCCGCCCTCGATCGAGTTGCCCTTGGCGCGCAGGTAGCGGTAGCCGGGAGAGCGCCCGGCGAAGTCCACGGTCTCGGGACGGCGCATCGTCCAGTCGTCGTAGAGCAGGCCGTCGGGGCCCAGGAGCTCCAGTTCGAAACCGGTGAGCCTCTGGTTGAGCTCGGCGAAGGCCAGCTTCATCGCGCTCCCCTCGGGACCGGGCGCGCCCTGGGCGAGCTGCTGGCGCAGCCGCTGCCCGGTGAGGCGGGCGACCTCGGCCTCGGTCCACAGTTTGAGCAGCCGGTCGTGCAGGGCGGGGTCGCGCAGCTCGGGCTCCTCCCGCCAGGCCTCGGCGATGATCTTGAGGACGCCGGCCTCGCGCGGCATGGCCTGGCCGCCGATGGCGACCCGTTCGCTCATCAGGGTCGTGTTGGCGACCTTCCAGCCGTCGCCGACCTCGCCGAGCCGGTCGGCGTCGGGGATCCGCACGTCGGTGAGGAAGACCTCGTTGAACTCCGCCTCGCCGGTGGCCTGCCGGAGCGGGCGCACCTCGACGCCGGGCGCGGTCATGTCGCACACGAAGTAGGTCAGGCCCCGGTGCTTGGGGACGGACGGGTCGGTCCGGGCGACGAGCAGGGCCCAGCGCGCCCGGTGCGCCAGGGACGTCCAGACCTTCTGCCCGTTGACGACCCAGCCGTCGCCGTCGCGGACCGCGCGGGTGGCCAGGCCCGCCAGGTCGGAGCCGGCGCCGGGCTCGCTGAACAGCTGGCACCAGATCTCCTCGCCCGTCCACAGAGGGCGCAGCCAGCGCTCCTTCTGCTCGGGGGTCCCCACCGCCAGGATGGTCGGAGCGGCCATGCCCAGGCCGATGGCGTTGCCGCCCGGCCGGTTGTCGGGAGTGCCTGCGAACGCCTTCTCCACGTCCCGCTGCAGTTCGCGGGGCAGGCCGAGCCCGCCGTGCCCCTCGGGGAAGTGCACCCAGGCCAGACCCGCGTCGAACCGGGCCCGCAGGTACTCCAGCCGGTCCATCGAGGTGTGGTCGTGCGTCTCGCGGAACTTCGCGACGAGGTCGCGCACCTCTTCCGGTGTCACGGGGTCACCGCCATGCTCTCCAGAACCCTCCGCGCCAGTTCCCGGTCGCCGTCGACGACCGCCTTCACCTCTCGGGGCCCGCACCGGCCCGCGGCCAACCTCACGTAGTCCTCCCAATCGAGTCTCACTCGCACCGTGGGCTCCTCGGGCGCGTCGCCCAGGAGCCCCCGTCCGTTCTCGTTCACCACGACCTCCGCGGAGTACTCGCGGGCTCCGGTGATCTCGAAGGCCACCGACTGCCCGGGCGCCGCTCCCGCGCGCTTGGCCACCACGAAGGGCAGGGCCGGATGCAGCACCATCCAGGTCGCGGCGCCCGCGAGCGCGTCCAGCCCGCCGGGCCGCCCCGTCGCGCGGCGGATGTCCTGCTCGTGTATCCAGCAGTCGAAGGCGCGGAACATCATCAGCCGGGAATAGTCGCCCTTCTGACCGTCGGGCTGTGGTGCCTCGTCCGCGGGATCCACCTCCCGCAGCGTCGCCAGCCGCCGGTCCAGGACCACCCTCAGCTGCTCCAGCACCTCCGCGCCCGGCAGTGGCCGGCGCACGTCCACCCCGATCTCCACCATCCGCCCCAGCTCGTTCTGGACGTGCGGCAGGTCGGGCAGGTCGTGGGCGGGCAGGGGGTCGCCCAGGAAGAGCTCCTCGGCGCTGACGAGGTGGGAGACGATGTCCTTGACCGTCCAGCCCGGGCAGGGCGTGGGCAGTTCCCACTCGGCGTCCGTGAATCCCTCTCCCAGACCGATGACGGCCCGGGCGGTCTGCTCGTACGCCCGGACGTTTTCCTCGAACCCAGGTTGCATGTCCCGAACCTGCCATGTCAGAACTCACTTACGCAATGGGCCGGTTCACCGTCCTCTGACGGATCAGAGGTTTCCCCGCACAACACCCCGGGCGTTTCATCCGGAGATCACGGTGGGTAAGGCCCTGAACACCCCCCGATCCGCCCGCGTGCGACGCGCGCGAGTTTCGAAGGGGGCCGCTTGCGCTGGACCACCGTCATGCCGATCCTCGCCGTCTGCGCGCTGGTCCCGGCCTGGGGCCGCACCCTGTCCGGAGTCGTCATCTTCGTCCTGGCGGTGCTGCTCGCCGGAGCGGTGATGGCGGCCGTCCACCACGCGGAGACGGTCGCGCACCGGATCGGCGAACCGTTCGGGGCCCTGACGCTGGCGGTCGCGGTGACGGTCATCGAGGTCTCCCTGATCGTCAGCGTGATGATCTCCGGCGGGGAGGGCGCGGCGAGCCTGGCACGGGACACGGTCTTCGCCGCGGTCATGATCTGTACCACCGGCATGGTGGGCCTGTCCCTGCTGGTCGGCACTCTCGGCGGCCGGACCGCCGTCTTCAACGCCGAGGGCGCCGGAGGCATGCTCGCCACCGTGGCCTCCCTGGTCACCCTGACGATGGTGCTGCCGTCCTTCACCACCAGCCAGCCGGGGCCCCGCTTCACCCCCGTCCAGCTGACGTTCGCGGCGGTGGCCTCCCTCGTGCTGTACGCGCTGTTCGTGCTGACCCAGACCATCCGGCACCGCGACTACTTCCTCCCGGTCACCACGGAGGGCGAGATCCTGACCGAGGAGGACCACGCCGACCCGCCGAGCAGGAGGACGGCGCTGATCAGCCTCGGGCTGCTGCTGCTGGCGCTGGTCGCGGTGGTCGGCCTCGCCAAGGTCGAGTCCCCGGTGATCGAGACCGCGGTGCGCAAGGCCGGCCTGCCCCACGCCGTGGTCGGAGTGGTCATCGCGCTGCTCGTCCTGCTGCCCGAGATGCTGGCGGCGATCCGGGCCGCGCGCCGCGAACGGCTCCAGACCAGCCTGAACCTGGCGCTCGGCTCGGCGACCGCCTCCATCGGGCTGACCATCCCGACGATCGCGATCGCCATGATCTGGATCGAGGGCCCGCTCATCCTCGGGCTGGGCTCCACGCAGCTGGTGCTGCTGCTCCTCGCCCTGGGCGTCTCGACCCTCACCGTGGTGCCGGGGCACGCCACGCTCCTGCAGGCCGGCATTCACCTGGCCATCTTCGCGGCCTTCCTCTTCCTCACCCTCCGGCCCTGAACCGTTCAGCCGGCCAGGTCCGCGCAGACGCCCGCGGCGTTGACGGGGTTGCACCGGGCGTCGGCGAAGCCGGGCAGCGCGGCGTAGTAGCCGCCGCCGAACCTGGCCGCCAGGCCGGGAACCGGGTAGTCGGTGCTCACCCACTGCGCACCGCCGGCGAGGGCCTGGTCCCGCAGGGCCGTGGAGCCGGAGCGCGCCTCGGCGGTGTCGGAGTCGGCCCGGGTGCGCACCATGTACCCCTTGCTGACGAGGTCGCGGATGGACGGGGAGGTCGCGTCGTTGCGCTGGACGAACGCCGCATCGGCCTGGCCGGGCGTGGAGGCGGTGAAGACGAGCCTTCCCTCGAGCGCGGGGTTGCCCTCCAGGTACCGGGTGCGCTGGACGGCGTTGTTGTCCTGCAGGAACATCACCTTGCCCCGCACGTCGTCGAGCAGCGGCCAGCCGTCCTGCAGGACGGACTCCTCCAGGGTCTTGCCGGGCACGCGGACGTCGTCGGGCGCCAGGATCCGCTCCCTCGGGAACACCGAGAGGATCTCCTCCTCCGCGGCGAGCATCCGCTCCCTCGTCCATGTCACCAGCTGGATCGGCGGAAGCCCGTTCACGGGGATGTCCAGGGTGTCCTTGAACTCCAGCAGGATCGCGACCGGGACGTGGGACGGGCCGCCGTCGGACCACTGCTTCACCGACCGCAGGCACTCCACGAGCGACAGGCAGTTGCTGCGGTAGTCGATGCCCGCGATGTGCAGCACCTTCGTCCCGGGCTCCTTCATCCGGGGGTCGTACTCGGCCTTCTGCCCGGTCAGCACCCGGATCGCGGGCTTGGCGTAAGCGCCGCCCTTGGGGTCGGCGTAGAGGTCGAGCTCGATCTGCCGCACGTGCTGCCCGGCGAGCTGCTGGTCCAGCGGCGCGTGGCTGTACTGCAGCCCCTGCGCGACGCTCCCGGCGACCGTGGAGATGGGGCCGTACTCGGACTGCGGCGGCTCGAGATGGTAGCTGTTGTGGCTTCCGACGACCTGGATCTGGTTGAGCCGCAGCTGGGGAACCGCGGCTTCGGAGCGTGGGACGGGCCAGGACGACAGCACGACGGCGAGCGCGGTGAGGAGCGCGAGCACCGGAAGGCCGAGGACTGCGATGCGCAGCGAGCAACCGATCATGCTCCGGAAATGAATCGCATCCCATATACACCGTCAAGAGCCTTTTGAACCCGGCGTATTTACGGTCGGGTTCAGAAATCGCCTTCGGCCACCTGGAGGACGGTCAGGCCCAGAGCACGCCAGGCTTCCACCACCTGATTACGGTCGTCCAATACACACGTCACGTCATAGGTGTCGCGCACATGGGCGTCGAAGAGCTCCACCTTCACGATGGAATCGCGCCGGTTGTCCCCATGCACTCGCATGTACAGCGCGTCGAACGGGACGCCCACGTGCTTTTCCAGCCACGTCTCGGTCTCCTTCCGGCACTTGTCCGAGCGACCGGACAGGAACACCACCCTGTGTCCCGCCGCGTGCATAGCCTGAATGACGGCGATGACGGGCGCGTTCGGCAGGTCCTGATGCACCCGGGTGTGGTCGTAAGGGCTGCGCCCCGAGATCAGCGCGGTGGTGCCGTCGATGTCGACCAGTACCGCCTTCGGCGTGCCCGGCCTCGCCTCGTAGGGCACCAGCTCGGTCGAAGGCTCCTCCTCCGGCAGGGGCAGAGGCAGTTTCCGGCCCGCCAGGAACCGCAGGTGCAGGTCCCGGATGCGCTCTTCGCCGACGGGCTCCGCCCGTGCGGCGTCACGCTCCACGCACGTCTCCAGCGGGACGTGCGTGAAGTCGTGCACTTCGAGTCCCGCCCCGGCCTTCCGGGCCAGCCGTGCCAGGGCGCGGGCGTTCCACTGCGGCAGGTTCGTGTCGTCGCAGACGACGTCGTAGCCGCTCCCGAGCAGACGGACGACGGCCTCGTCCCGGACTGCGAGGACCCTCTGCTCCGTCACGCCCTTGATGAACGTGCCGTCGTCCAGCATCCGGCGCAGCTCGTCACGGTTGACCCGGACGCGGCTTTCCCGGTCCTCGGCGGCCCAGGCACGGGCCCAGGTCGTCTTCCCCGAAGCGGGCAGGCCGCGGGTGATGTGCAGGGTGGGCATGTCAGGAGGCTTCCTCTGAGGAGGTGAAGGGCCGGTCGTCACCGGAGGGCTTGAGCGTCTGCCAGATCCGCGCCGACGGGTCCCGGCCGTCCAGGACCTGGAACAGCCAGCCGCGCAGGGGCGAGCGCGAGGCCGCCGCCGCGTAGTCCTTGCGGCTCCACCCGTCGGGCAGCGCCGCGACGATCGCCGCGTGCTCGGCCTCGATCCGCGCGAGCAGTTCCCGGCGCCGGTCCGCCAGGCCGCGGGCCATGCCGCGCACCCAGCCGTGGAACTCGTCGGGCAGCCCCTCGCAGATGGCGGAGACGTCCTCGCCCGCGCCGAGGCGCTCCCACACGACCCGGGCGTTCAGGCCGGTGATGAGGCGGTGCAGCTCGAGGTAGTCGTCCTGCTTGAGCTTGACCATCAGGTCGCCCCGGCCGTCCCGGGCGGGCAGCCGGACGATCAGCCCCTCGGCGCCGGGCCGCGGCGGCGCCGCCAGCGCCTCCCGCAGCGTCCGGTGGGCGAACCGCTCCACGGCCGGGCCCGGCCAGCCGTCCACCTCGGCGGCCCGGCCGGTGGCGATGTCCACGCCGCCGAGCAGCACCAGGTCGTCGAGGCCGCCGTAGTCGCAGACGATCCGGTTGGCCGGGTAGATGATCTCGAACAGGCAGGTGACGCCCTCGGGGACCTTCACCCGGTCGGCGTACCGCTCCCGCCACACCTCGGTGGCGTGCAAGGCCTGGTCGCTGGTGAAGGAGCCGCGGGTGGCGACCGCGTACCCGTCCGGCGTCGGGTACAGCACGCCGAGGCTCCCGTCGGCCTTGTCCGCGACGACGGCGGGGGCGTCGAGGTCGAAGGCGCCCTCGGGGTACTCGCCGTAGTTGAAGAACTTGGGGTAGGGACGGGCGACGATCCGGTCCGCCTCGTCCACCACCAGGCCGCGGCAGAGCCTGGTCACCTCGGTCCAGGCGCGCTCGTACTGGGTCTTCTCGGTGTAGTTGAGGATCCGCAGCGGCAGTTCCGGGTGGGTCTGCTCCTTGACGTATCCCCCGGCGACCGCTTCCGCCAGCAGGGCGGTGTCGAACAGGTCGCTGATGTGGGGGCGCACCGGTGATTCCTCTCTCGCAAGATCCAACCCCGCCATAGTGCCGCAAAGGCCGCCTTCTCCCCACTCGATTAATCGGGTGATCGGACCTGCCCGCCGAACGCGGATCGAGTAAGATCACGCCACCTCCCCGGCACGGAAGGCGACCCCCATGCGCACGGGTGCCGCGACGTTCGTCCTCGGCGTCGTCCTGATGAGCACGGCCTCCGCGGCGCAGGCCGCTCCCGACGACGACCCGCCCTCCGGCGAACTGGTGGTGCACACCACCGTCACCACCGGCAAGCCCCGGCGGGGCGCCGAGGTCAAGGCCCAGACGTGGATCGCGTCCACAGGGGCGGCCTCCGAGAACGCCACGCTGTCCTTCTCCGCCGAGCCCCGGACCGGGGTGCGGATCTCCGCGGTCTGCACGCGCACCGCGCAGGGCTACTGCAAGCTCGGTGACGTGGACTCCGGCGGGACGGCGGTGCCCTTCACCATCGAGGTCCCGGCGGGGAGCGCCCCGCTGACCCTCACCATCGGCGCCTTCACCCGGGCCGACAACGCGCGGCCCGTCGGGGAGTACACGAAGGTCACGTTCGCCCCGGCGGCCCGCAAGACCGAGTCCCAGACGCCCTCCCCGAGCGCCTCCCCCCAGCCCCCGCCGGCGAGCCCTTCGGCGACGCCGGCTCCGCCGCCCTCCGCCGCGAATCCGCCCGCCGCCGCGCCCGCCCAGACCGAGGCGCCCGTCCAGACCGAGGTCACGGCCGCCCCCGGCCCCTCCGACACCCTCGGCCTTCCCTCCGTGCCCTCCGCGGACCCGACGGACGGCTCCAGTCCGGCGGGGTACGTGTTCACGGCGATGGCGTCCGAGCCGCCTCCCGACACCCGGACCACGCTCGTCGGCACGGAGGTGCCGCCCGCTCTCGCGCTCGGCCAGAGCATCTGGCTGGGAGTCCTGCTGGCCGCCTGCGCCCTGGCCGCCGCGCTGGCGTTCCGGCGCGGCGCGCGCATCCGGCGGCGGCCAGAGGACCCGGAGAGCATCGGGAAGCACCGGTCCGGGAGCGCCTGATCAGGCCCCCGGGGAGCGGGCCGGCTCAGGAGGGTTCAGGCCTTCGTCACCTCGACCATGTCGAAGTCCTCCTTGGAGGCGCCGCAGTCGGGGCAGCACCAGTCCTCGGGGATGTCCTCCCAGCGGGTACCCGGGGCGATGCCCTCGTCCGGCCAGCCCTGCTCCTCGTCGTAGATGAGGCCGCAGACCAGGCATTCCCAGGTCTTGTACTCCATTACAACTCCTCGAAGTCGATCTTCTCCCGAACACCGCAGTCCGGGCAGCACCAATCATCGGGCACGGCGGCCCAGGACGTCCCCGCCGGGAATCCCTCCCGGGGCTCGCCCTTCGCCTCGTCGAAGACGTATTCGCAGACAGCGCACCGGAAACGGCTCACGCGGCCACTCCATAACGATCGTGTTCACCGGGCTGGACGTTGGCCCGGGAGAGGTCGCCTCCGTAGTGCGCGAGCACCCTCTTGTCCATGACGCGGCGCCACAGCGGCGGGACGTAGGCCAGGACGATCATCGTGGCGTAGCCCGACGGCAGCTCGGGGGCCTCGTCGAAGTGGCGGAGCGCCTGGTAGCGCCGGGTCGGGTTGGCGTGGTGGTCGCTGTGCCGCTGCAGGTGGTAGAGCAGGACGTTCGAGGCGATGTTGTTGCTGTTCCAGCTGTGCTGGGGCGTGCAGCGCTCGTACCGGCCGCTCGCGGTCCTCTGCCTCAGCAGTCCGTAGTGCTCCAGGTAGTTCACCACCTCCAGCAGCGAGAATCCGAAGACCGCCTGGACGGCCAGGAGCACCGCGACTCCCGGCCCGAACACCGCGATGAGCGTGCCGAACAGGACGACTGTCATCGCCCAGGCGTTGAGCACGTCGTTGCGCGGCGTCCACGGGCCCTTTCCGGTGCGTGCGAGCCGCGCCTTCTCCAGGCTCCAGCCGGACTTCAGGCTTCCCCACACGCTGCGCGGAAGGAAGCGCCAGAACGACTCTCCGAGACGGGAGCTCGCCGGGTCTTCAGGGGTGGCGACCCGCACGTGGTGGCCCCGGTTGTGCTCGATGTAGAAGTGCCCGTACGCGGTCTGCGCGAGCGCCACCTTGGACAGCCAGCGCTCCGCCGACTCCTTCTTGTGGCCGAGTTCGTGCGCGGTGTTGATGCCGATCCCGCCGACGGCTCCGACGGTGAGCGCGAGACCGAGCCCGTCCACCGCCGACAGGTCGCCGTATGTCCACACCGCGCAGGCCATCACCAGCCCCGCGTACTGCAGGGGCAGGAACAGGTAGGTGCACCAGCGGTAGAAGCGCTGGGACTCCAGCCACCCCAGCACGCTCTCGGGCGGGTTGGCGGCGTCCTTGCCCACCAGTTGGTCCAGCAGAGGGAAGATCCCGAACAGCAGGATCAGGCCCGACCACCAGAAGACTCCCAGGCCGGTGAGCTCCACCAGCCCCCAGGCGATGAACGGGAACGCCGGGACCGTGAGCCCGAGCGGCCACAGGAACTTCTTCCCGTCCGCCCAAGGGGTCTCGCTGCTCTCCATGAGCGACCTCCACTAGACACTTTTGTTAATACTGTCCAGAAACTAGACATCGAACAAGGTAAGTGTCAATAGCGGCTAGGATCACCCTGATGACCGGATACCGGGAGTCCGTGCGCTCCCTCCTCAAGGAACGGCTGCTCGACGCCGCCTACGAGCGGGTGACGGCGGACGGCTGGGACCGGCTGCGCATGGCGCACATCGCCGCCACCGCGGGCGTCAGCCGGCAGACCGTCTACACCGAGTACGGCTCCAAGGACGCCATCGGCCAGGCCCTGGTCATGCGCGAGGTCGAACGCTTCCTGGCGGGCATCGGCGAGCAGCTGGACGCCCACCGCGAGGACCCCCGCGAGGCCGTCCGCGCCGCGGTGCGCTTCACCCTCGCCTCGGCCGCGGACAACCCCCTCCTCAAGAGCATCCTCACCAGTTCACGCGGCGGTGAGGACGACCTCCTGGCCCACCTGACGACCCGCTCGGAGCCCCTGCTGGAGACCGCCGGCACCATGCTGGGCGACTACGCCGCGCGGGCCTGGCCCTTCATCGCCCCGGACGCCTGCGACCTGGCGGTCGAGACGGTCGTGCGCCTCACCGTCAGCCACATCGTCCAGCCCAGCGCACCGCCCGACGTCACTGCCGACCGCGTCTCCCTCGTCCTCGCCCGCATCGCCCTCCTCCCCGAGGAAGACGGCGCACGAAAAGACGGAGGCCCGGAGACCTGAGGGTCTCCGGGCCTCGCGTACGCGGCGCGGCTAACCGGCGACCGAGGAGGCCTCGGTGAGGGCCGTGAGCTCCTCGCGGGTCAGCTCCAGGTCCGCGAAGGCCGTGAGCGGCGGCAGCTGCTCGGGGACGCGGGCGCTCGCCAGGGGCGCGGCGACCGTCGGCTGGGCGGCCAGCCAGGCCAGGGCCACGGTCGCGACCTCGACGCCGTGGGCGGCGGCGACCCCGTCGAGGACCTCCAGGACCTTCACGCCCCGCGCCGTCTTCAGGTACTGGACGGCGCCCTGGGCGCGGACGCTGCCGACGTCCGGGCCGCCCGGCCGGTACTTGCCGGTGAGGAAGCCCATGGCCAGCGCGAAGTAGGGGATGCAGGACAGGCCGTGCGCGGCGGCCAGCTCCGCCTTCTCCCCCTCGTAGGTCTCCCGGGAGACCAGGTTGTAGTGCGGCTGGATCGCCACGTACTTGGCCAGGCCCTCCCGGTCGGAGAACTCCAGCGACGCCCTCAGCCGCTCGGGCGAGATGTTCGAGACCGCGATGTGGCGGACCTTCCCCTCCCGGACCAGCCCGTCCAGGGCGGTGATGATGTCCTCCACCGGGACGCTCTCGTCGTCGACGTGCGTGTAGTAGAGGTCGATCCGGTCGGTGCCCAGCCGCCGCAGGGACGCCTCGGCCCCCGCCTTGATCGTCTCGGGGGCCAGTCCCTTGAACTCCGGGTGGGAGCCGACCTTGGTGGCCACCACGATCTCGTCCCGGTTGCCGCGCGACGCCGTCCAGCGGCCGATGATCTGCTCGGACTCGCCGCCGGAGTGGCCCGGCACCCAGGCCGAGTAGGAGTCGGCGGTGTCGATGAAGTTGCCGCCCGCCGCCGCGTAGGCGTCCAGGACGGCGAAGGACGTCTCCTCGTCCGTCGTCCAGCCGAAGACGTTCCCGCCGAGGTTGAGCGGGTGTACGAGCAGGTCGGAGTTACCGATGCGCTTCAAGGTCATAATCGCCCGAACCCGTGCCGGGAGCCCGCCATTCCCGTCGTTACCGGATCTTCTCCTGAGCTTCGCCGGGTTTTTCGGGTTTTCGGCTCAGGCGGGGCCCTCGGCCCCTCCCGGCGCCTCCTCGAGCCGTCCGGCGGACTCGTCGAGCCGGATCCGGATGCCCACGGTGCCCTGGTCTCCGCGCCTCAGCCGGCTGCCGAACAGGGTGAGGGTCCCCATCAGCCCGTACTTGCTGCGGATCAGCGTCCGGTAGGCCCCGGTGTCCTCCGCGCTGCACAGCTCGGCCGTCCCGGGCAGTGCCTCTCCCGTGGGATTGCCCCGCATGTCGCAGGGGGCGACGAGGACGTCGGCGCGGTTGCGGACCCGCTTCACCTTGCCGGAGTCCGCCGCGGTCCAGACCCCCAGCGCGTCACCGTCCCTGACGACCCAGACGGGGGTGGCGACCGCCCGCCCGTCCTTGCGGTAGGTGGTCACCAGCACGTACTTCTCGCCCGCGAGCCTCATCAGCGGTGATTGATCCATTACCGCATCATAAGCCGGTTCAGTCGGTGGCCAGTCGAGCGTGCAGGTGGGTGTCGTGCAGCAGCCCGTCCCCGCCCCGGAACTGCGAGCGCTGCACGCCCTCCAGCAGGTAGCCGTTCTTCTCGGCGACCCGGCAGGAGGCGTCGTTGCCGACCGAGTGCAGCAGGGTCAGCCGGGCCAGGCCGAGGACGGAGAACGCCCAGCCGGTGACGCAGCGGACCGCGGTGCCGGCCGCGCCCCTGCCCCGCGCCCAGGGTGCGACGCGGTAGCCGATCTCGGCGGCGGCGTTCACCTCGTCGAGGCCGAAGACCATCACGTGGCCGACGTACCGCTCGGTGGTGGAGTCCAGGATCGAGAAGGTGATCCGGTCCTCCCAGGCGGCCCACCGGCGCAGCTCCTCGCGGGCCTGCTCCTCGGTGGCCACCCCGTTCAGCTTGGGGGTGTACAGCCGCACGCCGGGGTCCGCGGCCAGTTCCAGCAGGTCCGCGGCCTCGGTCTCCCGCGGCGGACGCAGATGCCACAGGCCCGCGGTGATCTCGGTGTGCTCGATCCTCTCCATCCGGACGATTGTGCCATCTCCGTCCGCGCGGGCTTCCCGAGGCCGGGATTTCTCGCGCCGGACGCATATTCCCCCGCCCCTCTCGTGGAAATACAAAAAATGAAACCCCTCGATCCGGACGAATCACGAAAAACCATGATCAGCTTCTGAAACGCAGCCGAGAGGGCCGACGATCGGTCGCCACGGAGTCCGCCGGGTCCATGTTCCTGCATGTCAGACGGCATGGATAAAATCGCACGAATTACGATTCACGCGTTTCGCCATGATACGTAGTTGCTTTGCGGGGTCTCCGAAGAAAGAAGAGAGACGAATCCCGTATTTCTTTCGCGAGGCTCATCACAACACCGGTCCCCGACTCTTATTTTGAGAGGTCGCAGAAGGAGGGTGGGCATGTCGACGACCACACGGGGCTGGCAGATCCCGGGTTACACCGAACTCGGGGAACTGGGCTCGGGTGCATTCGGACGGGTGATACTCGCCGAGCACAAAGAGCACGGGGACCAGGTCGCCGTGAAGTACCTGTCGGAGCCCCTGGTGACCGACGAGCGGTTCCGGTCGGAGTTCCGCGCCGAGGCCAGGCTGCTGTCGGACCTGGACTCCCGGCACGTGGTCCGGCTGCGCGAGTACGTCGAGACCCTCGACGGGGCCGCCATCGTCATGGACCTCGTCGACGGGGTGTCCCTGCGGCAGGTGCTCGATCGCAACGGGGCGACCATCCCGGAGGCCGCGCTGGCCGTGCTCAAGGGCTCCCTGCTCGGGCTGGCCGACGCGCACGCCGCCGGCGTCGTCCACCGCGACTACAAGCCCGAGAACGTCCTGGTCGCCAAGTCGGGCGTCTCCACGCTGGTCGACTTCGGCATCGCGGTGCGCTCCGGCAGCACGCCCCGCGCAGCCGCGGGGACCCCCTCCTACATGCCGCCGGAGCAGTGGGAGAACGGCGCGGCCACCCCGGCGGGGGACATCTACTCCGCCACCGCGGTCTTCTTCGAGTGCGTGACCGGCCGCCGCCCCTTCCGCGCCCCCTCCGTCGAGGCCCTGGCCCTGCAGCACCTGCAGGGGCCGATCCCCGACAAGGACGCGCCCGGGCCGGTGCGCTGGCTGATCCGGCGCGGGCTGGCGAAGGACCCGGTGGAGCGCCCGCAGAGCGCGGTGGCCTTCGTCGAGGAGCTCCAGCTGGTCGCCGAGGCCGCCTACGGCAAGGAGTGGGAGCGCCGCGCCCTGTTCTTCCTGGCCGCCGCGGTCTCCACCGTCCTGAGCACCCCCGAGCAGAGCGACACGATCCCGGAGATCGGAGGCCGCGGCCAGATCTCCCATGTGGTGACCAGGCTCAAGAACCGCCGGAGCCTCCAGCCCCCCAAGCCCTCCCGCGCCGTCCTCGGCAGGACCGCAGGGGTCGTCCTGGTGAGCGGGATCATGGTGGGCGGGGCGCTCGTCGCGCTGAACCGGTCGGACGAGTCCGCCGGGCGGCAGTCCCGGCCCGTGCCCACCTACACCAGCACCGACGAGGCCAAGCCCCCGCCGGTGGCCCCCGGCCCCACCCCCGCCGCCGGGCGCACCACCGCGGTCCCCGACATCGTCGGCCTGGGCCAGATCACCGCGCTGCAGCGCGTCCGGCAGGCCGGGCTGGTGGCCGAGGTCAAAGGCGCGGGGTCCAAGCGGCCGCCCGGCACCGTCACCGCGGCCGACCCGAAGGCGGGAACACGGGTGCCGCGCGGTTCCACGGTGACGCTCACCGTCGCGGAGGTCCCGCCGGGCGAGCAGGTGAGCGTCCCGCCGCTGCGCGGACTCGCCTACGAGGACGCCGTCAGCGCGCTGAAGGCGCTCAACCTCGCCTACGCCTGGACGGTCGAGGAGACCGGCGAGGTGGAGCAGGGCACCGTGGTCGTCACCGATCCTCCGGCCGGGCGCCTGATCGACCAGGGCGGCCGGGTGCTGCTCACCATCGCCAAGGCCCCGCCCCCGGCCCGGATCAAGCTGCCGAACCTGACCGGCAAGCCGGTCGAGGAGGCGGTCGCCGTCCTGCGGGGGCTGAAGCTCAAGGTCACCCAGACGCCGCAGAAGACCAGGGAGCATCCGCCGGGGCTGGTGCTCTCCAGCGCTCCGGGCTCGGGCTCGACCGTCACCGCCGGCTCCACGGTGGCCCTCGTCGTCTCCCTGGAACCCGACCAGGTGCTGGTGCCCGACCTCACCGGGCTGACCGGCGCCGAGGCCGCCGCCGTGCTGCGCCGGGCCGACCTGGGGGTGATCCGCGCGGTGCGGGAGAGCGCGGACGTGCCGGAGGGCCGGGTCGCCGCCTCCTCCCCCGCCGCCGGGCAGCCCGTCGACCCCGGCAGCAGGGTGACCGTCTACGTGGCCAGAGCGCCCCGCGTCCAGGTGCCGTCGGTGCGCGGGCTGAACTGGGAGGAGGCCGCGCGGCAGTTGAGCGGCGCCGGCCTGGAGCCGGTCCGGCATCCGGTGGAGAGCGACCTGGCCGAGGGGAGCGTGCTGGGCACCGACCCCGCCGCCGGGGCGAGGGTCGCCCCCGGTTCCCGCGTGACCGTCGACGTCGCCAAGCACACCCCCGTGGCCGTCCCGGACCTGTCGGGGATGAGCGCGGCCCAGGCCCGCTCCGCCCTGCGGGACAGGGGCCTGGTCGGCCGCGCGGACGGCGAGGAGTGCACGGGCTGCACCGTCAGGGGCCAGTCCCCCGCCTCGGGCACCGCCGTCGCCAAGGGCACCGCGGTCACCTTCACGCTGGTCGCGCCCCCGACGGAGAAGCCCGACCCCAAGCCGGAACCCAAGCCCGAGCCCAAACCGGAGCCCAAGCCGGAGCCCTCGAGCCCCCCGCCGGCCACCGATCCCGCGGGATGACGAGGGCCCGCGGGGCCGGAGAGCGGCGGTACGCGCTCACCCGGCCCCGCGGCGGAGGCCGCGCGACCTCACACGGTCGTCGCGCGTACGCAGCAGACGTCGGGCAGGTGGGCCGCGACGGTCGTCCAGGTGTCGCCCTCGTCGGCGGAGGCGAAGACCTCGCCGGAGCGGCTGCCGAAGTAGATCCCGACGGGGGCGGCGTCGTCCGCGCACATGGCGTCGCGCAGGATCGTGGGGTAGAAGGGCTCCCGGGGCAGGCCCTCGGTGAGCGCCTCCCAGGAGGACCCGGCGTCGCGTGAGCGGAAGACCCGGCAGCGGTGGTCGCAGGGGTAGCGTCCTCGTTCGTCGCCGTTGATGGGGAAGGTGTAGATCGTTCCCGGGCGGTGGGGGTGGGCGACCATCGCGAAGCCGAAGTCGCCGGGCAGGCCGTCGGCGATGGACTCCCAGGTGGAGCCGTCGTCGTCGGAGCGGTAGACGCCTCCGTGGTTCTGCAGGTAGAGCCGCCTCGGGTCCCCGCAGTCCCGTGCGACCTTGTGCACGCACTGCCCGAACTCCGGAGAGGGATCGGGCAGGAACGAGGCCTGGACTCCGGTGTTGGACGCCGTCCAGGAGCCGCCCCCGTCGCGGGTGCGGTAGACGCCGCCCGTGGACATGGCGACCAGCACCTCGGACGGGTCGTCCGGGTGCGGCAGGATCGTGTGGATCGCCTGCCCGCCGAAGCCGGCCTCCCAGAACGGCCGGTGCGGGTGGTCCCACAGCGGCTCGACGAGTTCGAACGTCCCGCCGCCGTCGTCGGAGGTGAACAGGGCCGACGGCTGGGTCCCGGCGTAGAGCCGCCCCGAAGGCCCGACCGCCAACTGCCACACCCGCTCCAGCGAGGTGCCCGTCTCCTCGGGGAAGACGGGGCGGCCGAGCTCGCTCCAGGCGGCGCCGAAGTCCTCGCCCGCCGCCACGACGGGCCCGTAGACCGGGTCGCTCAGCCCGGCCAGGAGCCGGGTCCCGTCGAAGCAGAGGCTGTAGACCTCCGACATCGGGAACCTCGGCTCCTCCACCTCCCAGGTGCGCCGGTCCTCACTGCGGGCCAGGAAGAGGCCCTTGACGGTTCCGATGGCGAGCAGGACGGACATCGCGACCTCCCGGACGGGTTCCTTTCCGTCCGAGCCTAATCAGCCGAGCGCTTCCTTTCCGTCACTTTCCGCGATCAGACGTTGCGTCGGTACTGGCCGCCCACTTCGAAGAACGCCTCGGTGATCTGCTGGAGGGAGCAGACGCGGGCGGTGTCCATGAGTTCGGCGAAGGCGTTGCCTCCCTCCCGGACGACCCGCTTCAACCGCTCCAGCGCCGCCTCGGCCTCCGCCCGGTTCCCGGTCTGGAAGTCCCGGACGCGGGTGAGCTGGGAGCGCTTCTCCTCCTCGGTGGCACGTGCCAGCTCGATCACGGGCGGCGAGGCCTGGGCATCCAGGGAGCGGAACGTGTTGACGCCGATGATGGGCAGGGTGCCGTCGTGCTTGCGCTGCTCGTACAGCATCGACTCGTCCTGGATGCGGCCGCGCTGGTAACCGGTCTCCATCGCGCCCAGGACCCCGCCGCGTTCGCTGATGCGGTCGAACTCGGCCAGGACGGCCTCTTCCACGAGGTCGGTGAGCTCGTCGATGACGAACGACCCCTGCAGGGGGTTCTCGTTCATCGCCAGGCCCCACTCCCGGTTGATGATCATCTGGATGGCCAGGGCGCGGCGCACGGACTCGGCGGTCGGGGTGGTGACGGCCTCGTCGTAGGCGTTGGTGTGCAGGCTGTTGCAGTTGTCGTAGATCGCGATGAGCGCCTGCAGGGTGGTGCGGATGTCGTTGAAGTCCATCTCCTGGGCGTGCAGGCTCCGGCCCGAGGTCTGGACGTGGTACTTCAGCTTCTGGGATCGCTCGTCGGCGCCGTAGCGCTCGCGCATGGCCACCGCCCAGATCCGGCGGGCGACGCGGCCCAGCACGCTGTACTCGGGGTCCATGCCGTTGGAGAAGAAGAACGACAGGTTCGGCGCGAAGTCGTCGACGTCCATCCCCCGCGCGAGGTAGGCCTCGACGTAGGTGAACCCGTTGGCCAGCGTGAAGGCCAGCTGGCTGAGGGGGTTCGCCCCTGCCTCGGCGATGTGGTAGCCGGAGATCGACACCGAGTAGAAGTTGCGGACCTCGTTGGCGATGAACCACTCCTGGATGTCGCCCATCATGCGCAGGGAGAACTCCGTGGAGAAGATGCAGGTGTTCTGGCCCTGGTCCTCCTTGAGGATGTCGGCCTGCACCGTGCCGCGTACCGTCTGGAGCACGCCCGCACGGATCCGGGCCGCCTCCTCCCGCGACGGCTCCCGTCCTTCCTCGGCGCGGAACCTCTCCAGGCCCTGGTCGATCGCGGTGTTGAGGAAGAACGCCAGGATCGTCGGCGCCGGGCCGTTGATCGTCATCGACACCGACGTGGTCGGCGAGGCCAGGTCGAACCCGTCGTAGAGGGCCTCCATGTCCTCCAGAGTGGCCACCGAGACGCCGGAGGTGCCGACCTTGCCGTAGACGTCCGGCCGCTCGTCGGGGTCGCGGCCGTAGAGGGTGACGGAGTCGAAGGCGGTGGACAGCCGGGTGGCGGGCGCGTCGGCCGACAGCAGCTTGAAGCGCCGGTTGGTACGGAACGGGTCGCCCTCCCCGGCGAACATCCGGGCCGGGTCCTCGCCGTCGCGCTTGAAGGGGAACACCCCCGCGGTGAAGGGGAAGAATCCCGGCAGGTTCTCCGAGCGAAGGAAACGCAGCAGGTCGCCGTGGTCGGAGAAGCGGGGCAGGGCCACCCGAGGGATCTTGTTGCCCGACAGGGACTCGCGGGTCAGCGTCACCCGCACTTCCCGGTCGCGCACCTTGAAGACGTGCTCGTCGCCGGTGTAGGAGGCCACGCGTTCGGGCCATCCCGCCAGCAGGCCCGCGGCCTCGGGCGAGACGTCCCGCCCCGCCTCGGCGGCCAGCGCCTCCACCTGCCGGGCCGCGTCGCCGGAGCCGGGGGCCGCCTCCAGCGCGGCCCGCGCGGTGCCCAGGTGCTGGACCTTGCGGACGGCCTCGGCCTGCCGCTCCGTCTCGGCGTGGTAGCCGCGGACCGTCTCGGAGATCTCCGACAGGTAGCGCACCCGGGAGGGCGGGATGATCTGCGCGGTGCGGGTGCTCGCCTTGACCTCCACGCGGGGCAGCACGCCCTGCTCCACGGGCAGGCCCTTCTCCGCCAGCAGCCCCAGGAGGTGCTGGTAGAGGGCGGTCACGCCGTCGTCGTCGAAGGTCGCGGCGCTGGTGCCGAAGACCGGCATGTCCTCGGGACGGGAGCCGAACGCCTCCCGGTTGCGGATCATCTGGCGGGAGACGTCGCGCAGCGCGTCGGCGGCGCCGCGCCGCTCGAACTTGTTGACCGCCACCACGTCGGCGAAGTCCAGCATGTCGATCTTCTCGAGCTGGGAGGCCGCGCCGAACTCCGGCGTCATCACGTACAGCGAGACGTCGACGAACGGGACGATCGCGGCGTCGCCCTGGCCGATGCCCGGGGTCTCCAGGACCACCAGGTCGTGGGTGGCCTTGCAGGCGGTGATGATCGCCTCGATGTGCTCGGGCAGTTCGCGCCCGCCCCGGGTGGCCAGCGAGCGGAAGAAGACCCGGTCGCCGTCGAGGGAGTTCATCCGGATCCGGTCGCCCAGCAGGGCCCCGCCGCCCCTCCGCCGCGTCGGGTCCACGGCCAGCACCGCCACCCGCAGTTTGTCCTGCTGGTCGACGCGCAGGCGGCGCAGGAACTCGTCGGTCAGCGAGGACTTGCCGGAGCCTCCGGTGCCGGTGATGCCCAGGACGGGCACCTGGCGGGCGGCCCCCGCCAGCGCCGGGTCCAGCGGCCGGCCCTGCTGGAGGCAGGTGATGGTGCGGGCCAGCGCGGCCCTGTCGCCCGCCAGGACCGCCTCGGCCGGCGCGGGCGTCCCGGACAGGTCGACGTCGCACTCCCCGACCAGCTCGTTGATCATGCCGGGCAGGCCGAGGCGCTGCCCGTCCTCGGGGGAGAAGATGCGCACCCCGGCCGCGGCCAGCCGCTCGATCTCCGCCGGGACGATCACTCCCCCGCCGCCGCCGAAGACCCTGGCCTGTCCGGCCCCGGCCTCCCTCAGCGCCTGCCCGAGGTACTCGAAGTACTCGACGTGCCCGCCCTGGTAGGAGCTGACGGCCACGCCCTGGGCGTCCTCCTCCACGACGGCCGCGACGACCTCCCGCACCGAGCGGTCGTGTCCGAGGTGCACCACCTCGGCGCCCTGCGCCTGCAGGATGCGCCGCATGATGTTGATCGACGCGTCGTGCCCGTCGAACAGCGCCGCCGCCGTCACGAACCGCACCGGGTTCTCCGGCCTGTGCAGATCCATCGCCGACCCTCCGGGTCCCCCGCCTGGACGGATGACCTCACATACTTTGAAGACCAATATTTTGAAGCTAAAGTAATTCGGAGACAGCCGGGCCGTCAAGCGGCCCCTTCCCCTACGGTGGAGCCGTGTCCTTCGATCCCCTCGCCGAGGCTCATCGCCGGTGGAGCGACCACTGGCCCGACCAGGCCGACCACATGGCCGCGGTCACCTCGGTCATGCGCGCCCAGCAGCTGCTCCTCAGCCGTATCGAGAGCATCCTCAAACCGCACGGGCTGACCTTCGCCGCCTACGAGGCGCTGCGCCTGCTGGCCTTCAGCCGCACCGGCTCGCTGCCCATGGGCAAGATGGGGCAGCGCCTGCTGGTCCACCCCGCCAGCGTCACCAACGTGATCGGCCGGCTGGAGGCGCGCGGCCTGGTCTCCCGCTCCCCCAGCCCGCACGACCGCCGGGTCGTCCTGGCCTCCCTCACCCCCGAGGGCCGGGCGCTGGTGGAGGAGGCCACCGAGACCATGCACCGGGCCCGCTTCACCCTGCCCGGGCTCAGCCGGGAGGACGCGCGGGCCGTCACCCGCGTCCTGCACGTGCTGCGCGCCTCGGTCGACGACGTCGAGGGCGCCGAGGGCGCCGAGGGCGCCGATGCCGTCGACGATGGGGACACGCCGGCGTCCGTCCCCTCGCCGGAAGCCCGGCGCCCTGAGGGATCTAGTCCTTGAGAGTGAGACGTCGACCCTCTTGAGAGCCAGTCCGAGGTTGGCTCTCGCGACCGGTCCGCTCGCGATCTTCCAGTCCGTACCGTCGGAGGCTCCGGTTCCCCGAGGAGGATCATGACGACGACCGAGCTTCCCCCGGTACGCCCCGCGGCCGCCAAGGGCAGCGACTTCACCCCGCTGGCCCGACGGGTCCGCGAGAGCGGGTTGATGCGCCGCCGCACCGGCCACTACACCGCCTCCATCGGCCTGAACATCCTGGGCACGGTCGCGGTCTGGGCGGGGGTGGCCCTGACCGGCTCCTGGTGGTCGGTCCTCCTCGCCGTCCCCGCCGCGCTCCTCTCCGCCAGGACGGGCTTCCTCGGGCACGACGCCGGTCACAAGCAGATCGCCGCGTCCGCCACGACCAACCGCAGGCTGGGCCTGCTGCTGGGCGACCTCATGCTGGGCATGAGCCACGGGTGGTGGAACGCCAAGCACAACCTGCACCACGCTCACCCGAACCACACCGAGAAGGACCCCGACGTCGGGGCCGGCGCCCTGGTGTGGACGCCCGAGCAGGCCGCGGAGTACAGCGGGCCACTGGCCTGGCTGCACCGCCACCAGGCCCGGCTCTTCTTCCTCATGCTGCTGCTGGAGGGCCTGAGCCTGAAGGTCTCCAGCGTCATGGACCTGAAGAACCGCAGCCCGCGCGACCGCCGTGTCGAGGGCTTCCTGCTGGCCGCGCACACCATCGGCTACCTGGCCCTGGCCTTCCTGCTGATGCCCCCGGCCGTCGCGGTGGTCTTCATCGCCGTCCACCAGGGCCTCTTCGGGTTCCACCTGGGCTGCGCCTTCGCGCCCAACCACAAGGGCATGCCGATGCCGGGCCCGGACGACGACTGGGACCACCTGCGCCGCCAGGTGCTCACCTCCCGCAACATCAAGGGCGGGCGGGTCACCGACTGGCTCCTCGGCGGACTCAACTACCAGATCGAGCACCACCTCTTCCCCGGCCTTCCCCGCCCCGCCCTGCGCGAGGTGCAGCCCCTGGTCCGCGCCCACTGCGCCGAACTGGGCCTGCCCTACACCGAGACGAGCCTGGTCGCCTCCTACGGCCAGGTCCTGCGCTACCTCGACTCCGTGGCCTGAACACCCCTCGGGGTTTGAACGACCCGGTCGCCTGGGTTCAGGCGACCGGGAGCACGTCCACGCCGCGTTCCGTGTCGGGGCGCGGCCCGAAGACGCGGCGCTCCCCCTCGCGAATGGACACGTCGTTGATGCTGGCCTCCCTGCGCCGCATCAGTCCGGAGTCGTCGAACTCCCACTGCTCGTTGCCGTAGCTGCGCCACCAGCGTCCCTCGGCGTCGCGCCACTCGTACTGGAACCGTACGGCGATCCTGGTGTCGCCGTAAGCCCAGAGCTCCTTGCGCAGCGCGTAGTCCAGCTCCCTCTCCCACTTTCGGGTGAGGAAGCCGACCACCCCGGCCCTGCCCGTGACGAACTCCGAGCGGTTCCGCCAGACGGTGTCCTCGGTGTAGGCGAGCGAGACCCGCTCGGGGTCCCGGGTGTTCCAGGCGTCCTCGGCGGCCTGCACCTTGGCCCTGGCCGACTCTTCGGTGAACGGGGGCTTCATATCGGTCTTCCCTTCGATGGTCCGCTACTGGAGAACGTACGTTCTCCAGTAGGCTAGAGAACGTACGTTCTCTAGCGCAAGGGCAGGCCGGATGGACCGCAGCGACAACAGCGCCCACGAGACGCGCATCCTCGACGCCGCCGAGCGCCTCTTCTACGCCCGCGGCGTCCAGGCCGTGGGCATGGACGAGCTGCGCACGGCCGCCGGGGTGTCGCTCAAACGGCTCTACCAGAGCTTCCCGTCCAAGGAGGTACTGGTCACCGCTTATCTCGACCGGCGCGACGAACGCTGGCTCTCCTCGCTGCGCACGTTCGTCGGCGACGGCGGAGTCCTGGAGGTCTTCACCTGGCTGGTGCAGTGGTTCGGTTCCGAGGACTTCCGGGGCTGCGCGTTCCTCAACGCCTTCGGCGAGCTCGGCGACCAGGTCGTCCGGCCCGTCCGCCGCCACAAGGACCGGCTGCGCGCCTACCTGAGGGAGCTGGCGGTGCGGGAGGGGGCGTCGGACCCCGATCTGCGGGCCGACCAGCTGCTCATCCTGGTCGACGGCGCCACGGTGACCGCGATGCTGGGCCGACCGAACGCCGCGGGGGCCGCCCTGCGGCTGGCCCTCCCCGACATGCGAGGATGACCTGTCTGATTTGTCGCTAGTGGTGTAGAAGGTGAACGGTGCGCGCGCAGCTGCATGAGCCCCTTCCGGGGGACGCGGAAGAACGTTGGAAGGACTTCTTCAACGGCGAGCGGAACGCGAAGTACTTCGCCGGGCTCGTGGGACTGCTGATCGAAGAGGTCAGGACCGACTACGCGCGCATGCGCCTGCCCTACCGGCCGGAGCTGAACCAGCCCGCCGGGGTCGTGCACGGCGGGGCGATCGCCACCCTCATCGACACCGTGGTGGTCCCGGCCGTCGGCAGCGCCTACCCCCGGGTGCCGATCATGCTCACCATCGACATGCAGTTGCGCTACCTGGGCGCGGCCCGGGAATGCGACCTCGTCGCCGAGGGTTGGATCACCAAGCGCGGCAAGTCCACGGTGTTCTGCCAGGCCGAGGTCCGCGACCCCGAGGGCGAGCTGATCGCCGAGGGTTGGCACACCTACCGGGTGATCATCCCCAAATCTGGGTAAATCCTCTGTGGGGCTACCCCGAAGGAGGCCATCTTGGACGGAAACCTGCCCTGGCTCATCGCGGCTGGCGTCGTCGTCGTACTGGTCACCCTGTACATCGTCGTCCGGGTCCTGGGACGGCTGCGCGGGCTGCGGGGGTTCGTACGCTCCCAGGACGCCCCCGGCACCGCCAAGGCCGCCTACTACGGCGCCTGGATCTACGCGCTCAGCCCCGTCGACCTCCTGCCCGACCCCATCCTGATCGACGACATCGGCATCGTCCTGGCGTGCGTCGCGGCGCTGGAGCAGATGGCCAGGCGGCGGCGGAGCGCGGTCACACCGCCACGGGAGCGGATCGGCTGATCCGCCCGGCCACCGAGCCCAGGAACCGGCCGTCCGGCAGGACCGCGGCGATCTCCACCTCGTCGCCGTCCTCCAGCCAGGTGCGGGCCGAGCCGTCGGGCAGGATCAGGCCCTGCTCCCCCCCGGCCGTCAGCTCGATGAGCGAGCCCGCGTCCTCCGGATCCGGGCCGCTGACCGTCCCGGAGGCGAAGAGGTCCCCGGGACGCAGGGAGGCGCCGTTCGCCGTCAGGTGGGCGAGCATCTGGGCGGGACTCCAGTGCGTGGAGGAGTACGGCGGCCGGGACAGCACGTGGCCGTTGAGCCTGACCTCCAGCGTCAGGTCCAGCCCCCGGTCCTCGGTCTCGCGCAGGTAGGGCAGCAGCGGGGTCTCTCCGGACCGGGAGGGGACGCGGAAGCCGTCCAGCGCCGCGAGCGGCACGACCCACGGGCTGACCGAGGTCGCGAAGGACTTGCCGAGGAACGGCCCGAGCGGCACGTACTCCCAGGCCTGCAGGTCGCGGGCCGACCAGTCGTTGACCACGCACACCCCGAAGACGTGCTCGGCGAAGTCCGAGACGGGCACCGGGGAGCCCATCGCGCTGGGAGCGCCGACGACGAACCCCAGCTCGGCCTCGAAGTCCAGCCTCCGGGTCGGGCCGAAGAACGGCGCGGCCGAGCCCTCCGGCCGGAACTGCCCCGACGGGCGGTGGATCTCCGTCCCGGAGACGACGACCGTGCCGGCGCGCCCGTGGTAGGCGATGGGCAGGTGCATCCAGTTCGGGGTCAGCGGGTGCCTTCCCGGCCGGAAGATCCTGCCCACGTTGGTGGCGTGGTGCTCGGAGGCGTAGAAGTCCACGTAGTCGGCGACGGAGAACGGCAGGTGCAGCGTCGCCTCGGACATCGGCACGTACGGCCCGCTCAGGCCGCCGAGCAGCGCCCCGCGGACCTCGTCCCAGACCTCGGGGCCCGCGACCAGGAACGGGTCGAGCGTGCCGTAGGCGAACAGCGCGGGGTGCGGCACGCGCGCCTGCGACAGGTCGAGGATCCTGTCCTCCACCGCGACGCCGACCCGGCGCACCCCCGGCCGGTCGAGGGTGGTGAACACACCGTAGGGAAGGATCTCAGCGTCGAACATCCCAGCTCCACGCGTAGTCGGGGTCCTCGCAGACCGATGCGGCCTCGCCGAGCTCCAGCGGGGCGAAGGTGTCGACCATCACCGCCAGCTCCTCGACGGACTCCAGGCCGAGACTGCGTTCGGGCACCCCCGGGTGCGGGCCGTGGGTGTGCCCTCCGGGGTGCAGCGAGACCGACCCCCGCCCGATGCCCGAGCCCCGGCGGGCCTCGTAGTCACCTCCGCAGTAGAACATGACCTCGTCGCTGTCGACGTTGGAATGCGAATAAGGGACCGGGACCGCCAGCGGGTGGTAGTCCACCTTGCGCGGCACGAAGTTGCAGACCACGAAGTTGCGGCCCGCGAACACCTGGTGGACGGGAGGCGGCTGGTGGACGCGGCCCGTGATGGGTTCGAAGTCGTGGACGCTGAAGGCGTAGGGGTACAGGCAGCCGTCCCAGCCGACCACGTCGAACGGGTGCGTGGAGTGGACGTGGACCGTCCCGCCGCCCCGGTGCCTGAGGTGGACCTCCACGTCTTCGCCCTCCCGCAGCAGCGGTTCGGCCGGGGCGCGGAGGTCGCGTTCGCAGTAGGGGGCGTGTTCGAGGAACTGGCCCTGCCGCGACAGGTAGCGGCCCGGCGGGCCGATGTGGCCGACCCCTTCGATGCAGTAAAGCCGGACCCGCCCGGACGGGAGCCAGCGGTGGACCGTCCCTCTGGGAAGGATGACGTAGTCGCCCGAACGGACGTCCAGCGCGCCGAACACCGTCTCGACGACCGCCTCCCCCTCCTCCACGTACACGCACTGGTCGCCGACGGCGTCCTTGTAGAGCGGTGAAGGGGCGTCCGCCACGACGTAGGAGATCCGCACGTCGGAGTTGCCGAGCAGGACGCGCCGCCCGGTGACCGCGTCCACGCCTTCTCGGCCTTCCGTGAAGAGCGCGTGGGGACGCAGGTGCCGGGGCAGCAGCGGATGGTTGCGGCGGTAGCCCTCCGCGGGCGGCTCCCAGGGGCGCGCGTCCGCCAGCGCCGAAGGGTTGCCGCGGTGGTAGAGCAGGGAGGAGTCGAAGCCGAACCCCTCCTCGCCCATGAGTTCCTCGCGGTACAGCGTCCCGTCCGGCCCTCGGTGTTGGGTGTGCCGTTTGTCCGGGACATTCCCGATCCGCCGGTAGTACGCCATGGGTTACAGGTTCCCCCGCTTCGCCTGCTCCCGCTCGATCGCCTCGAAGAGCGCCTTGAAGTTGCCCTTCCCGAAACCGAGCGAGCCATGCCGCTCGATGAGCTCGAAGAAGACGGTCGGCCGGTCCTGTACCGGTTTGGTGAAGATCTGCAGGAGGTAGCCGTCCTCGTCCCGGTCCGCCAGGATCCGCAGCTCCCTCAGCGTGGCGACGGGCACCCGGGTGTCGCCGGCCCAGTCGCCCAGGGTGTCGTAGTAGGAGTCGGGGGTCTCCAGGAACCGCACGCCCATCGCCCGCATCTCCCGGACGGCCGTCACGATGTCGGAGGTCGCCAGGGCGACGTGCTGGACGCCGGGCCCGCCGTAGAATTCCAGGTACTCCTCGATCTGGGACTTGCGCCTGCTCAGGGCGGGCTCGTTGAGGGGGAACTTCACCCGGTGGTCGCCGCTGGCCACCACCTTGGACATCAGCGCCGAGTACTCGGTGGCGATGTCGTCGCCGACGAACTCCTTCATGTTGGTGAAGCCCATGACGCGGCGGTAGAAGTCCACCCACTCGTCCATCTTGCCGAGCTCGACGTTGCCGACGCAGTGGTCGATCGCCTGGAAGTAGTGCCCGGTGTGGTCGGCCAATCCCTGGAACAGGGGGCCCGACACCACGAAGCCCGGAAGGAAGGGGCCTTCGTAGCGGGACCGGTCGACCAGGGTGTGGCGGGTCTCTCCGTAGGCCGCCAGGGAGGCCAGGCGGACGACTCCGTGGTCGTCGGAGAGCTCGTAGGGCTCCTCCAGGATCCGCGCCCCCTGCCCGCGGGCGTGCTCGACGGCCGCGTCCACGTCGGAGACCTCCAGCGCCAGGTCGCTGATGCCGTCCCCGTGCGCCGCGACCGAGACGCCGACCTCCGTTCCGGCGTGGACCTCTCCGGTGATGCGGAACCGGGCCGTGCCCGACGCCAGGACGTATTCGGCGAAGTCGCGGCAGCCCGTCTCGGGGCCCCGGTAGGCGACGCAGCTCATGCCGAAGGCCGTGGAGTAGTAGTGGGCGGTCTGCCGGGCGTTGCCGACGAGGAACCGCACGTGGTCCAGACCCCTGACCGGAAAGGGGTCGGCGGAGAAGTCGTGGGGAACGGCTCCGATGAGCGCGTCCTCGGCCGTCTGGCGGCTCAGCTGGGTCATGGGGTGCGCCTCCTCTCCCTACCGGATGCGGCCCACCTTGACCCTTCTCTACCCCCGATGACAAGCTGTCTGACATCTGCTAGGCAGAGTGGAAAGCAAAATACGGTTCAGGTGGTCATCAAATGTCAGATCAGCCAACCACTCTCGACCAGCTCGACATCCGGCTCCTGCGCGCGCTGAACGACCATCCCCGCGCCGGGTTCCTGGAGCTGTCCCGGATCACCGGCACCTCGCGGGTGACCGTCCAGGCCCGGCTGGAGCGGCTGGAGGAGGCGGGCGTCATCCGCGGCCACGCCCCGCAGGTCGATCTCCCGAAGGCCGGCTATCCGGTCCTGGCGTTCGTGACCCTGCAGATCTCCCAGGGCGCGCTGGCGGAGGTCGCCGACCGCCTGCACGCCCTGCCCGCCGTCCTGGAGGCCCACGCCACCACCGGCCAGGACGACCTGCACTGCCGGCTGGCGGCGCCATCCCACGAGGGGCTGCAGGAGGCGCTGCTGGACCTCAACCGCATTCCCTCCGTGGTGCGGACCACCAGCTTCATCGCGCTGTCGGAGGTCGTCGCCCCCCGCGTCCTGCCCCTGCTGGAGTCGGAGGAGCGCCCCCAGCCGTCCCGCATCCCGTCCTACCGCCGCGAGGCCGGGACGTGACATATTCCATAGTTTCCAAGTATGAAATACCAGCAAGGTAGAGTCTGAGCTGGGACTCTGGCGTGTTGCGTAACGTCTCGGTAGTCTTCAATGTCACGCTCCATTTACATCTGCCGGGTAAGGTTGCCCCGCGAGTAATCGATCATGTAGGAAAGCAAGCGCATTCCCCCGATCAGGCAGGTCTCGTGTGAACGCTTCAGCGAGTCTTCCGGACCATCCGGAGGGCCATCCCTCTCCGCTCGACGGCGGGCCCACCGTGCTGCGCATGATGCTCGGCGCCCAGCTGCGGAGACTGCGCGAGGAGCAGGGCATCTCCGCGGAGAAGGCCGGCTACACCATCCGCGCGTCCCACTCCAAGATCTCCCGAATGGAGCTCGGCAGGGTCGGGTTCAAGGAGCGCGACGTCGCCGACCTCCTCACCCTCTACGGGGTGACCGACGAGGACGAGCGCGCGCCGATCCTGGACCTGGTGAGCAAGGCCAACGAACCGGGCTGGTGGTACAACTACAACGACCTGCTGCCCGGCTGGTTCGAGGTCTACATGGGCCTCGAGGGCGCGGCCTCCATCATCCGCACCTACGAGCTGCAGTTCATCCCCGGACTGCTGCAGACCGAGGACTACGCGCGGGCGCTCATCCCGCTGGGCTTCCCCGAGATCTCCGACGAGGAGCTCGAGCGGCGCGTCCAGCTGCGGATGCGCCGGCAGCGCCGGCTCCTCTCCGGCGACCTGCGCGTGTGGGCCGTCGTGGACGAGAACGCGCTGCGCCGCCCCATCGGCGGCAAGTCCGTCATGCGGGCGCAGGTCGAGCACCTCATCGACCTCAGCGGGCGCCGCAACGTCACCATCCAGGTGCTCCCTTTCAACGCGGGCGGGCACGCGGCCGTCTCCGGCGCCTTCAGCCTCCTGCGCTTCCCCGAGGCGACGCTGCCCGACATCGTCTACCTCGAGCAGCTCACCAGCGCCCTCTACCTGGACAAGCCGGCCGACATCGACCGCTACCTCCAGGTGATGAACCGGCTCGCCCTGGAGGCCGCCCAGCCGGGCGACTCCCGCGAGATGCTCTCCCGGGTGCTGGGCCGCTCCGGCTGAGCCCGGCCCCTTCAAGCGGGGGCCGGCTCCCCGACCACCATGACCGGGCAGCGGGCGTCCCTGATGAGGTCGCGGGTGGTCGCGCCCAGCGCGCGCAGCTTCCAGCCCGGCCGCTCGTGCCTTCCCAGGACCAGCAGCCCCGCCTCGGCCGAGGCCTCCAGCAGGACGTCGCGGGCGAAGCCCTGGACGACGACCGGGGCGGTGCCCGGCCAGCGGGCCAGCCAGGGCTCCAGTTCGCGGGCCAGTTGCTCGCGCACCCCCTGGAGGAGGGGGGCGGTGTCCAGCGGAGGGATCCAGGCGGGCGCGCCGAAGCCCTCCACCGGGGGCTGGAACCAGGCGTGGACGAGGCGGGGGGCCGTGCCGCGCAGCCGGGCCTCCCGGTATCCGGCCTCCAGTACCGCGCCGGACGGCTCGGTGCTCACCCCCACCACGACCGGCGCGTCGTGCAGGGACGAGGCGTCCGTCTTGACCAGCACCACGGGGACGGGACAGCAGCCCGCCACGGCGAGCGCGACGGAGCCCGCCACCAGGCTGGCCACCGCGCCGTGCCCGTGGGTGCCCAGCACCACCAGGCCCGCCCCTGAGACCCGCTCCAGCAGTACCTGGCCGGGGTGCCCCGGAAGGGCCTCGACGACGAGGTCGGCCGGTTCAGCGGCCCTGTAGGCCCGCGCCGCCGCGACCTCCAGCATCCCGCGCCCGGCGGCCGGATCGGCCACGTGCAGCAGCCTCAGCCGCGCCGCGCGCCGCCCGGCCTGCACCGCCGCCCACTCCAGTGCGGCGTTTCCGGGTTCCGACCCGTCCACGCCGACCAGGATCTCCTCCATCAGCGCCTCCGTCTCCCCGCTCTCCTACCCAGCGGGGAGACCGGAGACGATCGGGAGGAGGGGCCGGTTCAGCCGGAGGCGGCGGCCTCGGCGATGACCGTGTCGACCTCCTCGCGGCGCCCGGCCTCCTCGGCCGCGAACCGCTCGGCGTCGAGCTTGTCGGCGAGCTCCTCGTCCTGGGTCATGAGGGCCTCCAGATCGGCCTTGGACATGTCCAGGACGCCCATGTCGGCGTAGGCGCTCTGAACGCGCTCGCTCCACAGCCCGATGTCCTTCACGCACGGGACGATCCGGCTGAACAGCAGGCTCTGGAAGATGCGCATGTACTCCGACTCGAGCGCCAGGCGGCTCGCCTCGGCCTTGGGGATCCCGAAGTTCTCCCAGACCTCCAGCGCCTGGAACCGGTCGCGCATGAGGTAGCAGCCCTCGATCACGAACTCCTCGCGCTCCCTGCGCTCGGTGTCGGTGAGCTGGCGGTAGTGGTCACGCAGCGCCAGCCGGCCGAAGGCCACGTGGCGGGCCTCGTCCTGCATCACGTAGGTGAGCATCTGCTTGGGCAACTCGACCGTGGTCATGTCCCGGACCAGGCCGAAGGCGGCCAGCGCCAGTCCCTCGATGAGGACCTGCATGCCCAGGTAGGGCATGTCCCAGCGGCTGTCGGTGAGGGTGTCGTCGAGCAGCGCCCGGAGGTTGTCGTTGATCGGGTAGACCAGCTCGAGCTTCTCGTGGAGGAACTTGCCGAACAGCTCGACGTGCCGGGCCTCGTCCATCGTCTGGGTCGCGGAGTAGAACTTCGCGTCGAGGTCGGGGACGGTCTCCACGATCCGCGCGCCGGTGATCATCGCGCCCTGCTCGCCGTGCAGGAACTGGGAGAACTGCCAGGAGGTGAGGTGCAGACGCAGCCGCCCCCGCTCCTTTTCACTCATCTTCTCCCAATAGGGAGTGCCATAGAGGGCGTTGGCCTGGTCGGGCAGGCCGAGGGGGTTGTCCGGGTCGACGTCAAGGCTCCAGTCGATGCGCTTGACGGCGTCCCACTGCTTGTCCTTGCCCTTCTGGTACAGATTGAGAAGCTTGTCGCGACCCTCGTCGTATTCCCAGGTGAACCTGGTGTCACCGGCCAGCGGTACATTCCAGGTCTCCCGCGACACGGGGGTGGTGTAAAGCTCGTGGGTCGACACGCTGTACTCCCGTCTGTGACGTACAACGTACGTAGAACGTACGATGTACGTAAAGTTTCACAGGGTCCGAAAGGTGTCAACGGTTGCTTACTCGAGAGCGGATCGTCGATGCCGCCGTCGCGCTGGTCGAACGGCACGGCGAGACCGCGCTGTCCATGCGCGCGGTCGCCGCGGAGCTGAACGTCGCCCCCATGTCCCTCTACAACCACGTCCCCAACAAGGCCGCGCTGCTGGACGGCATCGCCTACCGGGTGATGTCGGGCCTGGAGCTGGACTACGACCCCGGCGTCGGCTGGAAGACCCAGGCGCGCACCCTCATCAGGGCCTTCCGCCGGGTCGCGCGCGAGTACCCGGCCTGCATGAACCTCATCGTCACGCACAGCGTGGAGCTGCCGTTCGGCATCAAGCCGATCGAGCGCGCGCTGGCCGTCACCGACACCGCGGGCTTCGACGGGCCCACCTCGGTCAGGGTCATGCGCGCGATCATCGCCTACGCGCTGGGCGCCCAGCTGCGCGAGACCGACATGGTGAAGATCCTGGACTACCTGCCGCCCGACCCCGCGGCGGCCTTCGCCGAACTCGATCCGGTGGAGTTCCCCCATGTGACGGCGCTGGCCAAGGAGCTGACCGCGCACGACCCCGAGTCGGACTTCGAGTTCGGGCTCGAGCTGTTCATCAGCGCGATCGACGCGCTCCCCCGCTGAGCACCGGCGCGGACGGGCCGGGGAACGTGCTCCGGCGAGAGCCTCCACCCTCCCGGCTGGAGCGGTCCACGACCGGTCCGTCCGCACCGTTCAGAAAATCAGCCGGAATGCTTGGCGCTGGCAGTTCCGCGCAGGCTCACCGTTCCCGGACGATGGATCACAATCTTCTTCATGGGGGTTCCTCCTGGAGAATGACAACCCGGACGAGGGTCAACAATTCCATGCTTTCTACCGTAAGTGCGACGTCTGGTCCAAAAGGTGAGACAAATTGCACTCGGACCGCACCGCCGATGCGGCTGTTCACCCGTAGCGATCTTCATTGAAACGGCCATTTGTCCACCATCAGGATGTATGTCATGAAAGTTCTAATTCTGGGAGGCACCCAGTTCGTCGGGACGGCAGTGACGGAAGAGGCTGTCTCGAGGGGCTGCCGGGTCACCGTGTTCAACCGCGGAAACCGGCCCTCCCCCGCCGGAACCACCTCCCTGGCCGGCGACCGGCTCGGTGATCTGAGCGCGCTCGGCACCGGCACCTGGGACCTGGTCGTCGACACCTGGAAGGGCGCGCCCCGCGCCGTCCGGGAGACCGCACGGCTGCTGGCCGGCCGGGCAGGCCACTACACGTACGTCTCGTCCAGATCCGTCTACGCCCAGCCCGCGTCCCCGGGAGGCGACGAGAGCAGGCCCCTCGTCGAGGGCGCCTCACCCGACGCCGGGGACGTCCCCTACCCGCAGGCCAAGCTCGGCGGAGAACTGGCCGTGGCCGAGTCCTTCGGGGACCGCGCCCTGTTCGCCCGCGCCGGGCTCATCCTCGGCCCGTACGAGAACGTCGGCCGGCTCCCCTGGTGGCTCGACCGCGTCTCCCGGGGCGGCACCGTCCCCGCGCCGGGGCCCGCCGACCTGCCCCTGCAGTACCTGGACTGCCGGGACCTGGCCCGCTTCCTGCTGGACAACCCCGCCACCGGCGGCGCCTTCGACCTGATCAGCCCGCCCGGCCACACCACGACGCGGGAACTCCTGGAGACCTGCGCCGAGGCCACCGGCTCCTCCCCGGACCTCCGCTGGCTCTCCCCCGAGCAGGTCGAGGCCGCGGGCGTGGAGCCGTGGTCGGACCTGCCGATCTGGCTCCCGCCGGGCGGACTCCACGACACCATGCACCAGGGGAACCCCGCCAAGGCACTGGCCCACGGCCTGACCTGCCGTCCCGTCACCGAGACCGTCTCCGCCACCTGGGCCTGGATGCGCTCGTCCGGCTGGACGACCCCCGACGTCGTCTTCGGCCGCAGAGTCGGGCTGACGCCCGCCCAGGAGGAGGCCCTGCTGGCTCAGCTCTAAGTGGCCTGAACCGGCCCCACGTACACCCAGCCGCCGTCGTGCCGGACGAACCTGCTGTCCTCCTCCAGCACCCCTCTGCGTCCCCGCTCGACGTAGTGGGCCCGGAACCTGACGGTGCCCTCGGTGTCGAACGGGCCGCCTTTCGCGGTCTCCAGCACCTCCAGCCCCGTCCACCTGGTCCGCCGGTCGGCCCCCGCGTCGCCGGGCCGGGTGACGGGGTGCCACGTCCGCAGCAGATAGTCCGAGTCGCCCACGCTGAACGCGCTGTACCGCGAACGCATCAGCGCCTCGGCCGTGGGCGCGCCGCCCTCCCCTTTGTGGAACCGGCCGCAACACCGCTCGTAGGGCTCGGAAAGCCCGCACGGACACTTCGAAGACATGCCCTCATTCTCCCGCCTCCCCCTCACTCCCCGTGCCGTTCACCAGCGCGTCACCCAAAGCCGTGCGTTCGTAGAGGACCCGCCTGCGGTACCGGTGGCCGACGACGAGACCCGCGTCCCGCAGGACCTTCAGATGAGCCGAGACGTTCGCCGGGCTCAGCGAGTGGCGGATGGCCAGGTTCGTGGTCGCCGCCGGGATCACCAGCTCGGTCAGCAGCAGTGCCCGCACCGCCCCGAGCAGGCGTTTCAGCGCGTCCGAAGGGGTCGGAGGGCTGCTCCACAACGTGGCGATGCCCCGCGCCGGATAGACGAGGGCGGGCGGGTCGGTGTTCTCCGCGCGGACCGCCTTTCCCGGCCAGACGAAGGCGCTGGGGATCAGGACCATCCCGGTGCCGCTCAGCTGGAAGACCCCCTCCTCCGCGCGGTCGACGAGCAGCGCCTGGTCCTGCCAGGACAGGGCGGCGTCCAGGTCCGGGACCAGCTTCTCCAGCCCGCCTTCGGCGAGCAGCCGGGCGTGGTAGGCCAGATCCGCGTCCAGGAAGTCGCGCAGGCGGGACCAGTACGGGGCGACCAGGACCCGCCAGGCCAGCTCGAGTGCGTCCGCCAGCACCTCACGCGCCCGCCGGGGGTCGGCGACCAGCGCCTCCACCACCGCTTTGAGCCGCGGATCCGCTTGGTCCTGGAGTGTGCGCAGGAGTTCGGCCTCGACGCGCGCCGGATCGGCCGTCCGAACCCGGTCGAGTTCCCCGTCGACGCCTCTGCCGGGGCCGTCCGGGAGGGGCGAGAGGAAATCCGGTTCCCAGCCGCGGAGAGGCTGGACCGCGATCAGCGGCGTCAGGTCGAGCCCGTGGCCTTCGACGCCGCGCAGCCAGGGCCGGTGGTAGGGCCGTCTCTTCGGGTCGTGCAGGGAGCGGACCGCCAGCGTCGTCTCGAAAAGAGGGGCGACGGCGAAGCGGGAGCGCAGCAGGTCTTCGGGAGTGAATCTGAGTTCGTACATCCGCTCTGCGATTCGTTCCGGAGCGAATCATTCGCCCCGGCCAGGGTAAACCGTGAACTTGGCACCATGGCCTCGACGACCCCCGAAGCACGCCAGCGCTATCGCGACGCCCTGTCCGTGCGCGAATTCCGCTTCATCTTCACCGCGCAGGTCATCGCCATGGTCGGCATGATGATGGCCGACTTCGCCACGACGGTGCTGGTTTACCGGCGCACCGGGTCCGCGCTGCTCGGCTCCCTCGTCCTGGCCCTGGCGTTCCTGCCGCACCTGTTCTCCGGGACTCTGCTGTCCTCCCTGGTGGACCGCGTTCCGGTGCGGCGGCTCATGACCGGCTGCTGCCTGCTCGTCGCGGGCCTGGCCGCGCTGATGGCGGTCCCCGGCATGCCGGTGGCGGCGCTGCTCGGGCTGGTGTTCCTCATCGGCATGGTGGGGCCGGTCCTGTCCGGGGCGCGGGCGGCGACCCTGCCCGAGGTGCTGCCTCCGGCGGCCTACATCCCCGGGCGCAGCCTGCTGCGCCTGGTCTCCCAGCTCGCCCAGGTGGTCGGGTTCGGGCTGGGCGGCCTGCTGCTGGTCTTCGTCGAACCGGCCGCCGCCCTGCTGCTGGAATCGGCGGCGTTCGTCGTGGCCGCCGTCCTGCTGCGCGTGGGCACCCTGGACCGTCCGGCGGTGAGCGCCGGGGACGGCTCGATGCTCCGAGACTCCCTCACCGGCGTCCGCGAGGTCCTGGCCCTCCGGCCGCTGCGGCGCAACCTGCTGCTCGGCTGGTCGGTCCCCCTGCTGGCCGTCTTCCCCGAGGCGCTCGCCACCCCCTACGCGGCGGAGAGGGCGATGACGACCGCCGAGCTCGGCCTCCTCATGGCCGCCGCGCCCATCGGCTCCCTCGTCGGCGAGTTCCTCGGCATACGGCTCCTGAGCCCGGCCCGGCAGGTCCGCATGATCGCCCCGCTGGCCGTCCTGTCCCTGGCACCCCTGCTGGGCTACGCGATGCGGCCCGGCTTCGTCCCTGCGGCGCTGTTGCTGTTCCTGGCCGGGCTGGGCGTCGTCCACCACCTCGGCCAGGACCGCCACCTGCTCCAGGTCGCGCCCGAACGCCTGCGTTCGCGGGCCCTGGCCCTGCAGACCACGGGGCTGATGTTCTTCCAGGGCTTGGGCTTCGCCGTCGCGGGGGTCGCGGGTGAGTTCTTCCGGATCTCCGCGGTCGTGCCCGTCGCCGCGCTGCTGGGGCTCGCGGCGGTGGCCGTGCTGCGCCCTTCCCGTCAGGGCACGGTCTCGGCCGCCTCGACCTTGTAGCCGGGGATGGACGGCCATCGGACGGTGAGGACGACCGACTCCTCCTCGGCGTACCAGGAGTGGTCGACGCCCCGGCCCCAGACGACGTAGTCGCCCTGCTTGCTCAGCACCACGTCGCGGCCGGGGAACTCCATGCGGAAACGGCCGCTGATCAGGACCAGGAGGGCGGTGCGGTCTTCGCCGTGCACCCACGCGGCACGCGCGTCGCCGGGCGGGTGCACGCCCCACTTGATCTCGACGTCGGTGCTGTGCCGGGCGTCGCCCTCGGGCATGAAATGCCCGAGGAGCCAGCCGCGCTCCTCGGGCGCGTCGATGTTGGCGTTGCCCACGTAGATGTCTTCTGTCACGGTCGGCGAGACTAACCGAGATCGCCGGTGGACCGTTCGACGGCGGTGACGGGCGCCGCCGGTCAGATGCCGAGGCGGGCGGCGATGCCCTCCAGCAGGCAGTCGAGGCCGTGGGCGAAGCGCCATTCGGCGTCGTCCTTGCGCGTGGCCGTCCTGAGGTACTTCTCGAAGGCGGGATAGCGGCCGGTGCCCATGAGCCAGACCATCGTCGGGGCGAGCTCGGAGCGCAGCCCGTCGCCGCCGGACAGTCCCTCGTCGTCGATGAGCGCGGTGACGGCGGTCTCGTAGCCCATCGCGCCCTCCACATAGGCGTCGACGGCCCTGAACACGCTCATCATCGTGTCGGCGTCCATGCCGTGGCCGTCCAGCACGGCGAGCGCCTGCTCGGCGACGGCCATCCGGTTCGGCGTGAGCGCCAGCTTGGCCCGCGAGGGCAGCCGGCCGAGCCAGGGGTGCGCCAGCGTCAGCTCCCGGGTGCGGAAGGCCAGGTCCCGGAGCGCCTCCCGCCAGCCGAGGCCGTCCGGCAGCCACGGCTCGGCGTAGACGTGATCGACCATCAGGTCCAGGAGGTCGTCCTTGCCGGACAGGTAGCGGTAGGGCGCCATGGGGGCGACGCCCAGCTCGGCGGCGAGCCGGCGCATGGTGACGGCCTCCAGTCCCTCCGCGTCGGCGAGCGCGACCGCGGCCGAGGCGATGCGCTCGGGGGACAGCGTCTGACGCGGCGCGGGCGCGGGACGCTCCAGCCGCTCCCACAGGGATCCCGGTTTCTCCGTAGCCATGAGTACAACGTATCCCAGTTAGACAACGTACACAGCGCTGTGTACGTTGTATCTCGATCAATACGACGTACACATCCGGGGAGTCCCGCCATGAACGAAATGAAGATCGCGATCCTCGTCGGCAGCACCAGGGACGGCCGCTTCGCCCCCTCCGTCGCCGCGTGGACGGCGAACCTGATCGCCGAGCGCGGGGACATGCGGGCGGACGTCATCGACCTGGTCGAGACCCCGCTGCCGACCGTCTTCCCCGTCCTCGGGCAGCCGCCCGCGTCCGCCGCGGACCGGGAGCTGCTGGCCGCGGTGTCGCCCCGCATGGCCGAGGCCGACGCCTTCGTCATCGTGACGCCCGAGTACAACCACAGCTTCCCCGCGGCGCTGAAGAACGCCATCGACTGGCACGGCACCGAATGGCACGCCAAGCCGGTCGCCTTCGTCTCCTACGGCGCCTTCTCGGGCGGTCTGCGGGCGATCGAGCAGCTGCGCCAGGTCCTTGCCGAACTGCACGCGGTGACGGTCCGCGACGCCGTCTCCCTCCAGCACCCGTGGGCGCAGTTCGACGGCGACGGCCGGACCGCGGACCCGGCCGTCGAAGCCGCCGGCAAGCTCATGCTCGACCGCCTCGCCTGGTGGGCGCACGCGCTGCGCACCGCCCGCGCCGCCACTCCCTACGCCGCCTGACATGGGCGACCTCACCCGAGCCGAACGACGCTCCCTCCACATCGGCGTGTTCGGCCTGCTGCTCGGCATGTTCCTGGCGATGCTCGACGGGCTGATCGTGGGCACCGCGCTGCCCACGATCGCCGGGGACCTCGGCGGGCTGGATCGATTGCCCTGGGTGGTGACCGCGTACATGCTCGCCGCCGCGGCCACCACTCCCCTCTGGGGCAAGCTGGGCGACCTGTTCGGCCGCAAGGCCGTCTTCGTCACCGCGATCGTGCTCTTCCTGGCCGGGTCCGTCCTGTGCGGCCTGGCGCGGGACATGACCCAGCTCATCGCCTTCCGCGCCGTGCAGGGACTCGGCGCGGGCGGGCTCATGGTCGGGGCGCTCGCCATCATCGGCGTGCTGATCCCGCCCCGCGACAGCGGCCGGATCCAGTCGATGATCGGCGTCATCATGCCGATCGCCTACGTCGGCGGCCCGCTGCTCGGCGGCCTGCTCACCGACCACATGAGCTGGCGCTGGACGTTCTACGTGAACGTGCCCGTCGGCGCGGTGGCCCTCCTGCTCATCGCGGCCCGCATCCACCCGCCGCCCGCCCCGCGCGGGCGGCCCCGCATCGACTACGCGGGCGCCGCCCTGCTGACGGCCTCCATCGTGGCCCTGACCCTGCTCGCGGGCTGGGCCGGGACCGCCCACCCGTGGACCTCGCCGCAGATCCTCGGCCTGGGCGCGGCCGGCGTCCTCGGCGTCGCCTGGTTCGTCGCCGTCGAGCGGCGGGCGGCCGAGCCGATCATCCCGCCCCGGCTGTTCGCCGACCGCGACTTCACCGTCGTGCAGACGCTCGGGTTCCTCGTCGGCGCCGCGATGCTGACCGTGACCAACTACCTGCCGCAGTACTTCCAGTTCGTGCAGGGCGCGTCTCCGGCCGCCGCGGGCATGCTCCTGCTCCCGCTGATGTTCGGCATGCTCGGCGCCCAGCTGCTCACCGGCCGCCTCATCAGCGCCGACGGCCGCTACCGGCGCTATCCGATCCTCGGCGGCGCCCTCATGACCGCGGGCGTCCTCGCCCTGCTCCAGCTCGGCACGGACACCCCCGCGCCCGTCGCCTCGGCCCTCACGCTCCTCATCGGGGCCGGGATCGGCCTGCTGATGCAGAGCAGCACGCTCATCACCATGAACAGCGCCGACCCGCGCGACATGGGCGCCGCCAACGGCACCCTCATGCTGTTCCGCACCATCGGCGGCTCGCTGGGCATCGCCCTCCTGGGCTCCCTCTACGCCGCCCGCATGGCCGCCGACCTGACCGCCCGCCTGGGACCGTCCACGGCCGCGCACCTCACCGAAGGCGGCGTCCTCACCCCCGCCCTTCTCCCCACCCTGCCGGCGGAGACCATCGACGCCGTCCGCTCCGCCGTCACCGACGGTCTCCACCTGATCCTCTACGGCACCCTCGTCCTGGCCCTCCTCACCTTCGCCGCCTCCTGGCTCATCCGCGAGGTCCCCCTTCGCACCACCCTCCCTCCGTCCGCCCCTGAACCGGACAGCTCGCCGACCGGCCGATGAGGTCAAGTGACGAGTCCAGGCTGGCGTCTTCTCAGTGGATCGTTCAGCACGCGCCAGCGCGCGTTCAGCCACCTCTAGTACGCCGCCAGGCGGACGTCCGTCAGTGGATCGTTCAGCACGCGCCAGCGCGCGTTCAGCCACCGCTAGGACGCCGCCAGGCGGACGTCTTCTCAGTGGATGAGGGCGTGGTTCTCGGCGTCGGTGCGGCGGAGGCGGGTGGCTATGGCGTTGGCGATGGACCAGCGCAGGGAGTCGGCCAGGCGGGGGGAGTCGCGTTCGAGGCGGGCCAGGGACTGGGTGGTGAGGACCAGGCAGGAGGTGGGGCACTCGGCGACGATGCGGTGGGTGTGCTCGGCGTCGTCGATCAGGGCGAGGCGTCCTACGGCGGTGCCGGGGCCCATGGACGTCTCCCGGAAGGGGCGCGGCGGGTTTCCGATCATGATCTGCCGGGCCAGGCCGCCGGAGATGATGAAGCACAGCGCGGCGACGTCCTCCATGAGGCGCTCGCCGGGGGCGTACTCGCGCGGCTCCAGGTAGGCCTCCAGGGCGGTGACCAGGAACGGGTCGAGGCTGCGCAGCAGGTCCTGTTCGGCCAGGGGCACCGTCATGCGGGAGGCTCCGGCGGACTCCAGCAGGGCGTCCTCGCACCATTCCAGGGCGGCGTCCCTGGTCTCGGAGATGACCGCCGACGGGACGGTGACGCCCTTCTCGGTATCGACGACGACCGTGGTGATGCCGCGTTCCTTCAGCTTGGCGGCCAGCCCTTCCAGCAGGGCCTCGGCGACGGGCGCGACCCTGCCCGCGCGCTTGAGGTCCAGGACGACCCAGCGGACGGAGTCGGTGTCCTCGCTGATGGTCCGCACGATCGCCTCGGAGCTGCTGAAGGCGAGGTCGCCGCGGAGCACGTAGACACGGATGGCGCCGCCCAGACGGGTCAGGGCGGTGCGCTCGTCGTGGGCGCGCACGCGGGAGGAGTGCGCGGTGTCGCCGCGCAGGGTGCGGTGGAAGACCGGGCCGGAGCGCTCGGCGGGGCGCATCAGGTGCAGCCCGAACCGCTCGGACAGCTCCTCGCAGGCGGTGACGCCGCGCACGCTGTTGCCGCGCGAGTCCAGGCGCGGGCTGAAGAAGCCGAGCCCGAGCTGGGAGGGCAGCGCGGCGATGAGGCCGCCGGACACGCCGCTCTTGGCGGGCAGCCCGGCGCGGACCAGCCACTCCCCCGCGTAGTCGTAGGTGCCGCAGGTCGCCATGACGGTCAGCGCCTTGGCCGCGGCCTCCACCGACACGACGGTCTCGCCGGTCAGCGGGTTGACGCCGCCTCCGGCGAGGGTCGCGGTCATGACGGCCAGGTCGCGGGTGGTCACCAGCGCGGCGCACTGCTCGAAGTACAGCTCCAGGGACTCCTCGACGTCGCAGGTGAGGGTGCCGGCACCGTGCATGAGGTAGGCCAGGGCGCGGTTGCGGTCGCCGGTGGCGGCCTCCGATTCCATCACCTTCCGGTCGACGGCCAGTTCCCGTCCGGCGAAGGCCGACAGGCCGGAGAGGATGCGCGTCCTGCGCTCCTCGAAGGTGTCGCCGCCGACGAGGGTGGAGGTGACGATGGCGCCGGAGTTGACCATGGGGTTGTAGGGGCGGCCGGTGGACGGCTCGAGCCGGACGGCGTTGAAGGCGTCGCCGGTGGGCTCGACGCCGACCTGCTTGAGCACGTCGGGCAGTCCGAGGTCCTGGAGGGCCAGGGCGTAGACGAACGGCTTGGACACCGACTGGATCGTGAACGGCACCCGGCTGTCCCCGGCCTCGTAGAGGGTGCCGTCGAGGGTCGCGACGGCCAGGCCGAACCATTCGGGGTCGGCCTTGCCCAGTTCCGGGATGTAGGTGGCGACCTCACCGGCGCGCAGGTCGATGAGACGGGCGTGCAGGTCGTCCAGCAGATCCTGAATCGGACTGACAAATGGTGCGTTCACCCTGTTAGCGTAACGAAACTGGTTACCGGGTGAGATCACCGGAATAGGTCAAGCCCTGTCCGTCGCTCCACAGGTATCCCAGGACGTCGCCCGACGGCGTGAGCGTGATCGTCCCGCCGCTGCACCCGGTGGCCACGTGCTGGAACAGGATCGAGCCGCCCTCGTCGCGCAGGTACCGCATCGGCTGCACGCAGCCCCCGCCGTCCCGCCAGGTCGCCTCGGCCGTGCCCGCCGTGAGCGTGAGGGTGATCTCCGTCGGATTGGGATCGGCCGGATCGTTGGAGCGGGCCGTGCCGCTCCAGGACCCCGCGTACGCCGGAGGAACCCCGGTCGAGGGCGCCGTGACCGTCGGAGAGGCCGTGCCCGTCGAGGAGGGCCCGGTGATCGCGGCGGAGCCCTTCTCGTCCGGCTTGTCACCGCTCCGAGGCCACAGCAGGAACGCGGCGACCAGCAGCACGGCCAGCAGGCCGGCCCCTCCGGCCGTCCAGGCCGTACGCGACGGGCGCCTGCCGCGAGGCCCGCGCTCGGGAACGGGGACCGTCGGCTCCCTCAGCCGTCCCGCGGTCTGCGGCGAGACCAGCCCGACCAGGACGTCGTGCGCGTCGGGGCGGGCCGCCGGGTCCTTGGCCAGGCAGGCGCGGACCAGGGGCAGCAGTTCGGGGGGAACCGCGCTCAGGTCCGGCTCGTGGGTGAGGATGCGCTGGTAGATGAGCGCGACGCTCTCGGCCCCGAACGGGTGGGCCCCGGTGGCTGCGTAGACGATGGTCGCGGCCCAGGAGAACAGGTCGGACGCCGCCGTGACGCTCTCGCCGCGCAGCAGTTCCGGGGCGAGGTAGCCGGGCGTCCCCACGGAGGCCGTCACCGAGCTTCCGGCGTCCAGCGGGCGGGCGATGCCGAAGTCCACGACGCGGGGTCCGTCGGGGCCCAGCAGCACGTTGGCGGGCTTGAAGTCGCGGTGCACCACCCCGGCGTCGTGGATGGCGGCCAGCGCCGAGGCCGTCCCGATCGCCAGGCGGACCAGCTCTCCCCCGCGCAGCGCCCCTTGTGCCTGCACCCGCTCCTGCAGGGACGGCCCGTCGACGTACTCGCTGACGATGTGGCCGTCCTCGTAGGAGATCAGCCGCGCCGTGCAGAACGGGTTGACGCGCTTGAGGACCTCGAACTCGCGGGCCAGCCGCCGCTGGGTGGCCGGATCGGTGTGCCCTTTGAGCACTTTGACGGCGACCTTGCCCCCGTCGGGGCCGATGCCGAGGTAGACCGTGCCCTGGCCGCCTTCGCCGAGCCGGCGGACCAGGTCGTACTCGCCGAGCCGGCGGGGGTCGCCTGGCCCCAGAGGAGCGGACATGCCTCAAGATAACCCGTGAAGCTCTCCTTCGGAGAGGAATATCTGGATCACCCGGTGTCGGCCAGCAGCGCGGCCTCGGCCATCCGGCGCAGCAGCCGCGCCATGGCCTCGCGGTCGAGCTCGCCGGCGCTGTGCGGGGTGGAGTTGAGCAGGCCGAAGACCGCGTGGACGGCGGCCCGGGCCTCCTCCCTCGGCCGCGGCCGCTGTTCGCACAGCACCCGCACCCATTCCTCGACGTAGGCGCGCTGGAGGCGGCGGATCTCGCGGCGGGGGGCCTCGGGGACGTTCTCCAGCTCGCGTTCGTGCACGGTGATGAGCGCGGGATTGTCGAGCGCGAAGGAGATGTGCCAGTCCAGGAGCGCGCCCAGGGGGTCGGCGGCGACGGCGGCGCGCCGGAATCCCTCGTCGTGCAGCCGGGCGCTGATGTCCAGCAGGACCTCGGCCAGCAGCGCCTCCTTGCCGGCGAAGTGCCGGTAGAGCGCGGGCCCGGTGAGCCCGACGGACGCGCCGAGATCACCGATGGACACCCCGTGGTAGCCGCGCCTCGCGAACAGCCCGGCCGCCGCGGCGAGGATCTGGGTCCGCCTCGCCCGGGTATCGATCTCCATGCCCCCAGTGTAGACGACGCTGTTAATGATGATTAACATCTGTTGTTAGTGTTCATTAACATGACTTCCGCCCCCGGGCGGACCACCGACCGAACCGATCGAGGAGGGGCGTTGGGAGCACTGCCGAGCCGCGCCGACGTCGCGAGCGAGCCCTACAAGAGCAACGCCGCGGCGAACGCCGAACTCGTCTCGCGGCTGCGGGAACGGCTGGCGGCCGCGGCCCTGGGCGGTCCCGCCCGGGCCCGTGAACGGCACGTGTCCCGGGGCAAGCTCCTGCCCCGTGAGCGGGTCGACCGGCTGCTGGATCCGGGGTCGCCCTTCCTGGAGCTGTCGCCGCTGGCCGCCTACGGGCTGTACGGGGACGCCGCCCCCGGCGCCGGGATGATCACGGGGGTGGGTCGGGTCTCCGGCCGCGAGTGCGTGATCATCGCCAACGACGCGACGGTCAAGGGCGGGACCTACTTCCCCATGACCGTGAAGAAGCACCTGCGGGCCCAGGAGGTGGCGCTGCACAACCGGCTGCCGTCCATCGCCCTGGTCGACTCCGGAGGCGCGTTCCTGCCGATGCAGGACGAGGTCTTCCCCGACCGCGAGCACTTCGGCCGGATCTTCTACAACCAGGCCAATCTCTCGGCCCTGGGCGTGGCGCAGCTGGCCGCCGTCATGGGCTCGTGCACCGCGGGCGGGGCGTACGTGCCGGCGATGAGCGACGAGAACGTCATCGTCCGGAACCAGGGGACGATCTTCCTGGGCGGCCCGCCGCTGGTGAAGGCCGCGACCGGCGAGGTCGTGACGGCCGAGGAGCTCGGCGGCGGCGAGGTGCACTCCCGGATCTCCGGCGTCACCGACCACCTGGCCGAGGACGACGCCGACGCCCTGCGCATCCTGCGGGAGATCGTCTCCACGCTCGGGCCGCGCGCCCCCCGGCCGTGGGAAGTGAGCACGCCCGCCGAACCGCTCTACGACCCGTCCGAGCTGTACGGGATCGTCCCGCCGGACCCGCGGACTCCCTACGACGTGCGCGAGGTCATCGCCCGTGTCGTCGACGGCAGCGAGTTCACCGAGTTCAAGAAGGAGTACGGGCCGACGCTCGTCACCGGATTCGCCCGCATCCAGGGCCATCCGGTCGGCATCCTCGCCAACAACGGCATCCTGTTCGCCGAGTCGGCGATGAAGGGCGCGCATTTCATCGAGCTGTGCGACCGCCGCTCGATCCCTCTGGTGTTCCTGCAGAACATCTCCGGCTTCATGGTCGGCCGCGACTACGAGCACGGCGGCATCGCCAAGCACGGCGCCAAGATGGTCACGGCCGTCTCCTGCGCCCGGGTGCCGAAGTTCACCGTGGTCATCGGCGGCTCCTACGGCGCGGGCAACTACGCCATGTGCGGACGCGCTTATTCGCCCCGGTTCCTGTGGATGTGGCCGAACGCCCGGATCTCGGTGATGGGCGGCGAGCAGGCCGCCTCCGTGCTCACCACCGTCGGCGACGCCGACGCCGACGCGATCCGGGAGCAGTACGAGACGCAGGGCGAGCCGTACTACTCCACCGCGCGGCTGTGGGACGACGGCGTGATCGACCCGGCCGACACCCGCCGGGTCCTCGGCCTCGCCCTGTCCGCCGCCGCCAACGCCCCTCTCGCCGACGTCGGCTACGGCGTCTTCCGGATGTGAGGCCCATGTTCACCGCAGTTCTCATCGCCAACCGCGGCGAGATCGCCGTCCGCGTCCAGCGCACCCTGCGCGGGCTCGGCGTGCGCTCCGTCGCCGTGTACGCGCCCGACGACGCTGGTTCCGTCCACGTCCGCCGGGCCGACGAGGCCGTGCCGGTCCCGTCCTATCTGGACGGCGCGGCGATCATCGAGGCGGCGCTGGCCACCGGGGCTCAGGCCGTGCATCCCGGTTACGGGTTCCTCGCCGAGAACGCCGCGTTCGCCCGCGCCTGCGCCGAGGCGGGGCTGGTGTTCGTCGGCCCGCCGCCCCCGGCCATCGACGCCATGGGCGACAAGATCGAGGCGAAGCTGACCGTCGCCGCCGCCGGGGTGCCTGTGGTCCCCGGCCGCGACGAGCGGGGGCTGAACGACGAGGTGCTCGCCGAGGCCGCCCTGGAGATCGGGCTGCCGGTGCTGATCAAGCCGTCCGCCGGCGGCGGGGGCAAGGGCATGCGCCTGGTGCGCTCCGCCGACGAGCTGGCCGGGGCGATCGCCTCGGCCCGGCGCGAGGCGCGCGGCGCGTTCGGCGACGACACCCTGCTGGTCGAGCGGTTCATCGACGGGCCCCGCCACATCGAGGTGCAGGTCTTCGCTGACGGCCACGGCAACGTCGTGCACCTGGGCGAGCGGGAGTGCAGCCTCCAGCGCCGCCACCAGAAGATCGTGGAGGAGGCGCCCTCCCCCCTGCTCGACGCCGAGCGGCGGGCGGAGATCGGCGCGCACGCGGTGAACGCGGCCCGTTCCATCGGCTACGTCGGCGCGGGCACCGTGGAGTTCATCGTCGCGGGCGAGCGGCCCGACGAGCGCTACTTCATGGAGATGAACACCCGGCTCCAGGTCGAGCATCCGGTGACCGAGCTGGTGACCGGACTGGATTTGGTCGAGCTCCAGCTGCGGGTGGCGTCCGGCGAGCCGCTGCCTTTCACCCAGGACGACCTCGCCCTCGACGGCCACGCGATCGAGGCCCGCGTCTACGCCGAGGACCCCGCCCGGAACTTCCTGCCGACCGGCGGGCGGATCCTCGCGCTCACCGAGCCCGCCGGAGCGCGGGTGGACTCCGGCGTGGACGCGGGCGACGAGATCGGCAGCCGGTACGACCCGATGATCGCCAAGGTGGTCGTGCACGGGAAGGACCGGGCCGAGGCGCTGCGGGCGATGGACCGGGCCCTGGCCGGCTACGCGCTGCTGGGCGTGCACACCAACGTCGCCTTCCTGCGGGGGCTGCTGGCGCGGCCCGAGGTCGTCTCCGGCGAATTGGACACCGGCCTGGTCGAACGGGTGCTGCCCGAGCTGACCGCCGGAGGCTCCGTCCCGGACTGGGTCCTGGTGGCCGCCGCGCTGGAGCGGATGTGCGCGGTCGCACCGTCCGGAACCGATCCTTGGGACGCCATGGACGGCTGGCGGCTCGGCGAGGCCGCGTGGACCCCGCATACGCTGGTCGTGGACGGGGGTGAACCGGTCGAGGTGCGGACCCGGGGCGGAGAGGTGGCCGTCGGCGACGGTGATCCCCGACGGGCCGTCCTGTCCGCGGACGCCCTGCTGCTCGACGGGCGCCGCCATCCCCATCACCGGGTCACCGGCCCCGACGGCGCCGTCTGGATCGGCGCGGGCGGGCGCGCCTGGTCCGTCCGGGAGCAGGAGCGGCTGCTGGGCGGCGGGACGTCGGCGGCGGCCGGAGGCGTCCTGCGCAGCCCGATGCCCGGCACCGTCCTGGCCGTCAAGGTGGCCGAGGGCGACCAGGTGGCCGAGGGCCAGCCGGTCGTGATCGTCGAGGCGATGAAGATGGAGCACACCATCGTCGCGGCCGTCGCCGGGACCGTCGCCCGGCTGCCGGTCCGCGCCGGGGCCCAGGTGGCGCTCGACGCCGTCCTGGCCGAGATCACGCCACGGGAGGATGCGGAATGAACCTGCCCGAACAGGTCACCATCTACGAGGTCGGCGCCCGCGACGGCCTCCAGAACGAGAAGACGGCCATCCCCGTGGAGGTGAAGGCCGAGTTCATCGGCAGGCTCGCCGACGCGGGGCTGACCGCCATCGAGGCGACCAGCTTCGTGCACCCGAAGTGGGTGCCGCAGCTGGCCGACGCGGACGAGCTGATGGCGGAGCTGGAGCGCAGGCCCGGGGTGAACTACCCGGTGCTGGTGCCCAACGAGCGCGGCATGGGCCGCGCCCTGGCCGCCGGGGTCGGGGAGATCGCGATCTTCGCCAGCGCCACCGAGGCGTTCGCCCGCAAGAACCTCAACCGCTCCATGGACGAGCAGTACGCCATGTTCGAGCCGGTCGTCTCCCGGGCTCTGGCCGAGGGCATGCGGGTGCGGGTGTACCTGTCGATGGCCTTCGGCGACCCGTGGGAGGGCGACGTGCCGATCCCGCAGGCCGTCGCCGCCGGAAAGCGGCTGCTGGAGATGGGCTGCTACCAGCTCAGCCTCGGCGACACCATCGGCGTCGGCACCGCCGGGCACGTCCAGGAGCTCATCGCCGCCTTCGGCGACCCGTCCGCGCTCGCCGTGCACTTCCACGACACCTACGGGCAGGCGCTGGCCAACACGCTGGCCGCGCTCCAGGCGGGCGTCACCACCGTGGACGCCTCGGCCGGAGGGCTCGGCGGCTGCCCGTACGCCAAGAGCGCCACCGGCAACCTCGCCACCGAGGACCTGGTCTGGATGCTCGACGGGCTGGGGATCCGGCACGGCGTGTCCCTGGACTCCCTCGTCGAGACCAGCACGTGGATGGCCGGGCACCTGGGCCGTCCCTCCCCTTCCCGCGTCGTCACCGCTAGGAGCAACTCATGATCGACTTCACCCTCACCGAGGAGCAGGCCGCGCTGAAGGAGAGCGTCGCCGCCTTCGCCCGCGAGGCGGTCGCGCCGGTGATCGGCGGCCACTACGAGCGGGGCGAGTTCCCCTACGAGCTCGTCGCCGGCATGGGCAAGATGGGCCTGTTCGGGCTGCCGTTCTCCGAGGAGCACGGCGGCATGGGCGGCGACTACTTCACGCTCTGCCTGGCGCTGGAGGAACTGGCCCGGGTCGACTCCTCCGTCGCCATCACCCTGGAGGCCGGGGTGTCGCTGGGCGCGATGCCGATCTACCGGTTCGGCACCGAGGAGCAGAAGCGCAGGTACCTGCCGAAGCTCGTGAGCGGCGAGCGGCTCGCGGCGTTCGGCCTCACCGAGCCCGGCGGAGGCTCGGACGTGCCGGGCGGCATGCGCACCACGGCCAGGCTCGAGAACGGCGAGTGGGTGATCAACGGGTCGAAGTGCTTCATCACCAACTCCGGCACCGACATCACCGAGTTCGTCACCGTCACCGCGCTGACCGGCGAGGACGAGATCTCCACGATCATCGTCCCGAACGGCACGCCCGGCTTCACCGTCGGGCCGGAGTACTCCAAGGTCGGCTGGCGGGCCTCCGACACCCGCGAGCTGTTCTTCGACGACGTCCGCGTCCCCGAGGAGAACCTGGTGGGCCCGCGCGGCCGGGGTTACGCCCAGTTCCTGCGCATCCTGGACGAGGGGCGCATCGCGATCGCGGCCCTGTCCGTGGGGCTGGCGCAGGGCTGCGTCGACGAGAGCCTGCGGTACGTCAAGGAGCGCAAGGCGTTCGGCCGGGCGATCGGCGAGTACCAGGCCATCCAGTTCAAGATCGCCGAGATGGAGCGGCGGGTCTGGACCGCCCGCGTCGCCTACTACGCGGCGGCGGCCAGGATGCTGCGCGGCGAGCCGTTCAAGAAGGAGGCGGCGATCGCCAAGCTGACCGCCTCCGACGCGGCCATGGACAACAGCCGGGACGCCACGCAGGTCTTCGGCGGCTACGGCTTCATGAACGAGTTCCCTGTCGGCCGCTTCTACCGGGACGCCAAGATCCTGGAGATCGGCGAGGGCACCTCGGAGGTCCAGCGCATGATCATCTCCCGTCAGCTGGGGCTCTCGTGATCACTCTCAACCGGCACGGGCACGTCGCCGAGATCGTCCTGGACCGGCCGAAGGCGCACAACGCGCTGTCCACCGAGATGGCCGCGAAGCTCGCCGCGACCTGCGCGGAGGTCGCGGACTCCGCCGCGCGCGCCGTCGTCCTGTCGTCCTCCGCCGAGAGGTCCTTCTGCGTGGGCGCGGACCTGAAGGAACGCGCGACGATGACCGACGACGACCTGATGCGCCAGCGTCCGGTCTTCCGCTCGGCCTTCGGCGCCGTCCTGAACCTGCCGCAGCCCGTCGTCGCCGCCGTCCACGGGTTCGCGCTCGGCGGCGGCACCGAGTTCGCCCTCTGCTGCGACCTCGTCGTCGCCGACCCCACGGCCGTCTTCGGCCTGCCCGAGGTGGGCGTCGGCCTGGTCCCGGCCGGCGGCGGCACCCAGCTGCTGCAGCGCCGGGTCGGCACGGCCAGGGCCGCCGACCTCATCTTCACCGGCCGCAAGATCGCGCTGGACGAGGCCGTCGCCCTGGGCCTGGTGGACCGCACCGCCCCCGAAGGCCGCGACCGCGAGACCGCCCTGGAACTGGCGTCCTCGATCGCCGCCAACTCCCCGGTCGCGCTGCGCGCCGCCAAGCGGTCCCTGCGCCACGGCGCCTCCCTGGACCTCGCCGCGGCTCTGGACGTCGAGGACGCCGCCTGGCGCACCGCCGCCCTGTCCGGCGACCGCCGCGAGGGCATCACCGCCTTCAACGAGAAGCGCCGCCCGGAGTGGCCGGGCGTCTGAACCGCCGCAGGGCGCGGGACTCCCACGCCTTCCGGCGGCCGGGGCCTTGATGATCGTCAAGCGGGGCCCCGGTACGCCGGGGGCCCGGGCCGCCGGGGAGACTACCGGGGGCATCGGGTCCGCCCGTTGTCCACAGCCCCGCGGGGGCGATCGCGAAATCGCGGGATCATGAGAGCAGACGTCCCGGCCGGCCGGGAGTCCGAGCAGCGAGGAGGCCGCCGTGCAGGAGGGCACCACCCTGTGGGAGCCGTCGCGGGAGACCGTGGAACGGGCGCGGATCAGCGCGTTCATGCGCGCGCTGCCGTCGGGGCCGCGGAGTTATGACGAGCTGTGGCGCTGGTCGGTGGAGGACGTCGACGGGTTCTGGCAGACGGTCTGGGACTACTTCGGGATCGTCGGCGACCGGGGGGAGGGCCCGGTGCGCGAGGGCGGGCCGACGCCGGTGGACGGGCTGCGCTGGTTCCCCTCGGCACGCCTGAACTACGCCGAGAACATGCTGCGGCACGCCGCCGAGCGGCCCGACCGCACGGCGGTCGTCTACCGGACCGACGACGGGTCGGGGCTGGAGCTCACCTGGGCGGAGCTCGCCGGGCAGGTCGCGCGTGCCCGCGCCGGGCTGGCCGCGCTCGGCGTCGGCCGAGGCGACAGGGTCGCCGGGTACCTGCCGAACCGGCCCGAGGCCCTGGTCGTCATGCTCGCCGCCGCCTCCCTGGGCGCGGCCTGGTCGTCGTGCTCGCCGGACTTCGGGGCGCCGAGCGTCATCGACCGGTTCCAGCAGATCGAGCCGAAGGTCCTGCTGGCCGTGGACGGCTACGTCCACAACGGCAAGGTCTTCGACCGGCGCGAGGCGCTCGGGGAGATCCGGGCCGCGCTGCCGACGCTGAGCGCCACCGTGCTCGTCAACGTCGTCTCCTCCGACCCCGTGGAGGGCACGCTCCCCTACCCCGAACTCTTCCGCGACGGCGAGCCCGCCTTCGACCGGGTGCCGTTCGACCAGCCCCTGTGGATCCTGTACTCGTCCGGCACGACGGGCCTGCCCAAGCCGATCGTCCACGGGCACGGCGGGATGGTGCTGGAGCACGTCAAGTCCCTGGCCCTGCACCAGGACATCGGCCCGGACGACGTCTTCTTCTGGTTCACCACCACCGGCTGGATGATGTGGAACTACCTCGTCAGCGGGCTGATGACGGGTGCGACCATCGTCCTGTTCGACGGCGCCCCCGGCGGGGACGTGCTGTGGCGGCTGGCCGCCGAGACCGGCACCACCCACCTGGGCCTGGGCGCCCCGTACGTCATGGCCTCCCGCAAGGCCGGGCTCACCCCGGGCCGCAGCCTCGACCTGTCGGCGCTGCGGCTGATCGGCTCGACCGGCTCGCCGCTGCCGCCGGAGGGGTTCTCCTGGGTATACGAGGAGGTCAAACGGGACGTCCTGCTCGGTTCGCTGTCGGGCGGCACGGACATCTGCTCGGGCTTCGTGGGGCCGGTGCCGCTGCTGCCGGTCCGCGCCGGGGTGATCCAGTGCCGGGCGCTCGGCGCGAAGATCGAGGCCTTCGACGAGGCTGGCCGCCCCGTCGTGGACGAGGTCGGCGAACTGGTGCTGACCGAGCCGATGCCGTGCATGCCGGTCGGGTTCTGGAACGACCCGGGGAACACCCGCTACCGCGAGGCCTACTTCGAGGACTTCCCCGGCGTGTGGCGCCACGGCGACTGGGTGAAGATCCTCCCCGACGGCGGCTGCGTCATCTACGGCCGCTCCGACTCCACCCTCAACCGGGGCGGCATCCGCATGGGCACGAGCGACTTCTACCGGGTCGTGGAGTCGTTCGAGGAGATCGCCGACAGTCTGGTCATCGACACCGGCGGGCTCGGCGCGGAGGGCGAGCTGATCCTGTACCTGCAGCTCGCCCCGGGCGCCGAACTGACCGGCGACCTGCTGACCCGCCTGCGGACGGCCCTGCGCGCCGATCTGTCCCCCCGGCACGTCCCCGACCGCTTCGTCCCGGTCCCCGGGGTGCCGCGCACTCTGTCGGGCAAGAAGCTGGAGGTCCCGGTCCGCAAGATCCTCCAGGGCATCGACCCGGACAAGGCGGTCAACCGCGACTCCCTGGCCGACCCGACGGTCCTCGACCACTACCTCCCGGAAGCAACGGACGCCACCGCATGAGAGCAGAACGCGCCCCTGCCTCGGCCCGCGAGGTCCCGCGGCGGAAGGGCTCCGTCAAGGCGGCCGGTCACGATCGCCGGGCCGATTCCTTCGCACTCGACCTCCGCCTGCCGGAAACGGCAGACTTCTCCGCATGAGAACAGAACGCGATTCGGTCGAGGGGCTGCGAGAGCTGAGGCGCGAGGTCCGGGCATTCGTTCGGGAGTGGGTGGACGAGGGGCGCTTCGTCCCGCGCTGCGACTCCTGGCTGCGCGAGCACGATCCCGCCTTCTCCCGCGCCCTGGCCGGACGCGGCTGGATCGGCCTCACCTGGCCCCGCGAGTACGGCGGGGCCGAGCGCTCCAACCTCGCCCGGCTCGTCGTCACCGAGGAACTGCTGCGGGCGGGCGCCCCGGTGGCCGCGCACTGGATGGCTGACCGGCAGATCGGCCCCGCGATCCTGCGGCACGGCTCACAGGAGCTGAAGCGGCGGTTCCTGCCCGGCATCACGCGCGGCGAGACCACCTTCTGCGTCGCGATGAGCGAGACCGAGGCGGGCAGCGACCTCGCGGCCGTGCGCACCTCCGCCGTCCGCACCGACGAGGGGTGGCTGCTCAACGGGCGCAAGGTCTGGACGAGCCACGCCCACCGCTCCTCCAACGCCTACGTCCTGGCGCGCACCGCCTCGACCGGCCGCAAGCACGAAGGGCTCAGCGAGTTCCTGCTGGACCTGGCGACACCCGGCGTGACCGTCCGCCCCATCTTCGACCTCTCGGGGGAACACCACTTCAACGAGGTGTTCTTCGACGACGTCCTCATCCCCCACGACCAGCTCCTGGGCGTCGAGGGCCAGGGCTGGAAGCAGGTCACCGAGCAGCTGTCCTTCGAGCGCGGCGGAGCGGAACGGGTGCTCAGCACCTACCCCCTGCTGGCCGCGTTCGTCTCCGGGGTCTCCCCCGACGATTCCCTGGCCGTCCAGGCCGCCGGGGAGCTGACCGCCCGGCTGTCCGTGCTGCGGGCGATGGCCTGGCGGGTCGCCGCCTCGATGGACGAGGGCCGCGCTCCCATTCGCGAGGCCGCCCTGCTGAAAGCGCTGGGCACCGCCTTCGAGAAGGACGTCGTCGAAACCGTCCGCCGGGTCCGCGGCGCCCTGCCCGACCCGTCGGGAGACGGGCTCGAGCGGCTGATGGCCCAGGCGGTGCCCGCCGTCCCCGGCTTCAGCCTGCGCGGCGGCACGACGGAGATCCTCGGCACGATCGTCGCCAAGGCCCTCACCTCGGACGGATCCTCCCGCCCGGGGCGGTCCCCGCTCGGCGACCTGGCCGCGGACGTCCTCGCCGACCGGGCCCGGGGCCCCGGCCTGTGGGACGAATTGCGGGAACTGGGCTGGGCGGCGGCCGGCCTGCCGGAGGAGCTCGGCGGCGAAGGCGGCACCCTGAACGACCTCCTGACCCTCCTGGAGGCGGTCGGCGAGCACGGCGCGGCGGTCCCCCTCCTGGAGACCTCCCTGGCCTGCTGGCTGCTCACCCGGGCCGGACGTCCCGTCCCCGCGCGGATGACCGCGACGGTCGCCCTGCCCGGCCTCGGCCTGCGCGCCGGCGAGACCCTGGACGGGACGATCGACCGGGTGCCCTGGGCCTCCTCGGCCGACCTGGTCATCGTGCCGCTCGCCGGAGAGCTGGTGCTGCTGGACCACAGCGTCCCCGGCTGGTCGGTCGAACCCGGCCGGAACCTGGCCGACGAACCGCGCGACACGCTCCACCTGAACGCGTGCCGGATCCCTCCCCGCCACCGGATCCCCTGCGACGTCCCCCTCGAAAGCATTCTGGAGCGGGCCGCCCTCCTCCAGGGCGCTCAGCTCGTCGGGTCGCTGCGCACCGCGCTGCGCCTCGCCGTCGAGCACTCCCGGACCCGCGAGCAGTTCGGCCGCCCCCTCTCCGCCTTCCAGGCCGTCTCCCTGACGCTGGCCGAAGCCGCCGCCCAGGTGGAAGGCGC
>NZ_BAAATZ010000017.1:108586-115915 GCF_039533685.1 Actinocorallia aurantiaca
CGGCGGCGGCGAGCGCCGGAACAACCGCAAACGCTGGAACAGCGGCGAGCGCTGGGATAGTCGCGAGCGCCGGAGCAGCCACAAACGCCGGGATGGCCGCGAGCGCCGGGATAGCCGTAAGTACCGGAATGACCGAAAGCGCCGGGACTGTGAGAGACCCCTCCCCCGAGCAGGGCGTCTCCGCATCCGGTGTCCCGGTGGCGGTGCTGCGGTTGTGGCTGGCGGAGGCGGCCGGGAAGGTGGCGGCGGCCGCCCACCAGGTGCACGGCGCGATGGGCGTCACCCGCGAACACCCCCTGCACCACGCGACCCGCAGGCTGTGGGCCTGGCGGGACGAGTGGGCGCCGTCCCGCCACTGGGCGGAACGACTGGTCCGTGCCCTCGGGGAGGGGCCCGGAGACGACCCGCTGTGGGAGTCGACCGGCACGGACGTGGACGAAGAACCAGGAGAACGCGTATGAGCGAGTGGAAGACCCTGCGGCTGGAGAGCCTCGACGACGGGGTGCGGGTGCTGACGCTGGACGATCCGGCGAGGCACAACGCCATCAGCTTCGCGATGCGCGACGAGCTCGTCGACTGCGCGGAGCGGATCAAGGCCGACCGCGACGCGCGGGTCCTGGTCGTCACCGGCGCGGGACGCTCGTTCTGCTCCGGCGCGGACCTGGGCGAGCTGTTCGGCGAGGAGGACCTCCCCGTCCGGGAGATCCGCGACGACGCCTCCCGCATGTACGACGCATTCCTGGCGATCCGCGAGCTGCCCCTCCCGACGATCGCGGCCGTCCAGGGCCACGCCATCGGGGCGGGCCTGAACCTGGCGATGTGCTGCGACCTGCGCCTGGCCGCCCCGCAGGCGAAGTTCAGCGCCACGTTCAGCCGGATCGGCCTGCACCCGGGCGGAGGCTGCACCTACTTCCTGGTCGAGGCGCTGGGCCGCCAGCAGGCCCTGGCCGTCCTCCTGCAGGGCGGCACCCTCGCCGGCGAGCAGGCCGTCCGGCACGGCCTGGCCCTGGAACTGCACGACGACCCCCTGTCTGCCGCTCTGGAACTCGCCCACCGCTTCGCCGCCGTCCCCCCGGGCCTCGCCCGCGACATCAAGACGGCCGTCGGAATCGCCGCGACCCAAGGCTTCGAGGCGACCCTGGCGTTCGAGGCCTGGGCCCAGGCCGACTCCTCCACCCACCCCGCCACCCGAGAGAACCTGGCCCGCACCTTCCGCAAACCCTGACGGCTCCCGGACGCCATGCGCTCCGGCCTGTCCCGGCGGGACCCCTTCTTCCGGCGATTCCGGCATGATGACCAGGGGGAATCATCGATCGACCGCGGCCGGGGAAGGAACACCGTGTCCGCCCTCGGCCGTTGATCGAGTGACCGCTTTCGACGGACGAGAACAAAAGGAAGCGAGCGAAAATGGCGCAGCGCGTACGCGGGGTCATCGCACCCGGGAAGAACGAGCCCGTGCGGGTGGAGACGATCATCGTCCCGGATCCGGGGCCGGGCGAGGCCGTCGTGAAAGTCCAGGCCTGCGGGGTGTGCCACACCGACCTGCACTACAAGCAGGGTGGCATCAGCGACGACTTCCCGTTCCTGCTGGGCCATGAGGCCGCCGGGGTCGTGGAGTCCGTGGGCGAGGGCGTCACCGAGGTCGCGCCCGGGGACTTCGTGGTCCTCAACTGGCGGGCCGTGTGCGGAGAGTGCCGCGCCTGCCTGCGGGGGCGTCCCTGGTACTGCTTCAACACCCACAACGCGAAGCAGAAGATGACCCTGGAGGACGGAACCGAACTCTCTCCCGCGCTGGGAATCGGCGCGTTCGCGGAGAAGACCCTGGTGGCGGCCGGGCAGTGCACCAAGGTCGACCCGGCTGCCAAGCCGGAGGTCGCCGGGCTGCTGGGCTGCGGGGTGATGGCCGGGATCGGGGCCGCGATCAACACCGGCGGCGTCGGCCGGGGCGACTCGGTGGCCGTCATCGGATGCGGCGGCGTCGGCGGGGCCGCGATCATGGGCGCCCGGCTGGCGGGGGCGCGGCGGATCATCGCCGTCGACATCGACCAGCGCAAGCTTGACAAGGCTCTCGAACTGGGCGCCACGCACACCGTCGACTCCAAGAAGACCGACGCGGTCGAGGCGATCCGCGAGCTGACCGAGGGCAACGGCGCGGACGTCGTCATCGAGGCCGTCGGCCGTCCCGAGACGTACGAGCAGGCCTTCTACGCGCGCGACCTGGCCGGCACCGTGGTGCTGGTGGGCGTGCCCACCCCGGAGATGAAGATCGAGCTGCCGCTGCTGGACGTCTTCGGCCGCGGCGGGGCCCTGAAGTCCTCCTGGTACGGCGACTGCCTGCCGTCGCGGGACTTCCCCATGCTCATCGACCTGCACCTGCAGGGCCGACTCGCGCTGGACGCCTTCGTCACCGAGACCATCGGCATCGACGGGATCGAGGCCGCGTTCGAGAAGATGCACCACGGCGACGTGCTGCGCTCGGTGGTGATCCTGTGACCTCCGAGATCGACCACCTCGTCACCTCCGGCACCTTCTCCCTCGACGGCGGCACCTGGGACGTCGACAACAACGTCTGGATCATCGGCGACGAGCGCGAGGCGATCGTCATCGACGCCGCCCACGACGCCGCCGCCATCCGGGACGCCCTGGGCGGGCGCACCCTCAAGGCCATCGTGTCCACGCACGCCCACAACGACCACATCGACGCCGCCCCCGTCCTCGCCGACGCCACGGGCGCGCCGATCCTGCTCCACCCGGCGGACCTCCCCCTGTGGGAGATGACGCACCCGGACCGGCGTCCGGACGGGGAGCTGGCGGACGGGCAGACCCTGACCGTCGGCGGGATCGAGCTGAAGGTCCTGCACACCCCCGGGCACGCGCCCGGAGCGGTCTGCCTGTACGCGCCCGAGCTCGGCACCGTCTTCACCGGCGACACCCTCTTCCAGGGCGGTCCGGGAGCCACGGGGCGCTCGTTCTCCGACTTCCCCACCATCATCGGCTCCATCCGGGAGAAGCTGCTCGCCCTGCCCGGCGACACGAAGGTGCGCACCGGGCACGGCGACTCCACCACGATCGGGGACGAGGCGCCGCATCTGCAGGAGTGGCTGGACAGGGGCCACTGAGCGCACGATCACGCGGGGCGGACCGTGATCGCGCGGTCCGCCCGGGCGTGAAAACATGCGGTCATGGAACTGCTCGAGGCTCTGCGCGGCACCGCCGCCATCAGGGAATTCACCGACGAACCCGTCTCTAACGCCACCGTCTACCGCATCCTGGACAGCGCCCGGTTCGCGCCCAGCGGCGGCAACAAGCAGGGCTGGCGAGTCGTCGTCGTCAAGGATCCCGAGGTCCGCAGGGGCATGCGCGACCTGTACCTGCCGGGCTGGCGGGACTACCGGGCGCTGGGCGAGGCGGGTCTGAGGGCGTGGTCGCCGCTGGCCGACCGGGAGGCCGAGGCGGCGGCGCTGGCGCGGGAGCCCGCCACCGACCACCGGGCCGAGTTCGCACTCAACATGGACAAGGTGCCGGTGATGCTCGCGGTGTTCGCCGACCTGAACGAGCTCGCGGCCGTCGACCGCGACCACGACCGCTACACGTTCGCGGGCGGCGCTTCGGTCTACCCGTTCGTGTGGAACCTGATGCTCGCGGCGCGCGAGGAGGGCCTGGGCGGGGTGATGACGACGATCCACATCCGCGAGGAGGAGGGTGTGCGCGAGCTGCTGAAGGCCCCGGACGGCGTCGCGCTGGCATCGGTGGTGTTCCTCGGCCATCCGGTGCGCAGGCCGACGAAGCTGCGCCGGGCCTCGGTGCCGGAGTTCGCCACTTTCGACACCTTCGATGGGAGCCCCGTCACACCACCGGATGTTACTGACCAGTAGGATAGTTTCTCGTGAGCTACCTGTACTGGGAGAGCGTTCCGACCCGCTGGAACGACAATGACTGCTATGGCCACATGAACAACGTCATCCACTACGAGATGATGGACACCGTGGTCAACACCTGGCTCATCCGGGAGGCGGGCTTCGACCCCCGCCACGGTGACACCATCGGCATGTGCGTGGCCTCTCGCTGCGAGTATAAGGCCGAGGCCCACTTCCCCGAAGTCATCAAGGTGGGCCTGCGCATCGGCAAGCTCGGCACCTCCAGCGTGCGCTACGAGATCGGCCTCCACCGCTCCGACGGCGAGACCCTCATCGCGCACGGCGACTTCACCCACGTCTTCGTGGACAGGGAGACCCGACGGCCCGTCCCGATCGCCGGGCAGATGCGCGCGGCCATGGAGAAGCTGGTGGTGTCGTCATGACCACGACCCGCGTGTCCGTCCTGACCGAACTCGGCCGCGAGACCCCCTACGCAGAGTCCCGGCCGCTGGAGGTCGCCGAGGTGACGCTCGACCCGCCGGGACCGGGCGAGCTGCTGGTGAGGATCGGCGCGGCCGGACTGTGCCACTCCGACCTGTCGGTGATCAACGGCTCGCGGGTGCGCCCGCTGCCGATGGCGCTGGGCCACGAGGCGGCCGGCGAGGTCGTCGAGGTCGGGGAGGGCGCCGAGTTCGCCGTCGGCGACCACGTCGTGCTGGCCTTCGTCCCGGCCTGCGGCCAGTGCCCCCGCTGCCTGTCGGGGCGGCCCGCGCTGTGCGTTCCCGGAGCGGCGGCCAACGGGGCGGGCACCCTGCTGGGCGGCGGACGGCGCATCGACGGCGGCCGCGTCAACCACCACCTGGGCGTCTCGGCGTTCTCCGACTACGCGGTGGTCTCGCAGCAGTCGGCCGTCAAGGTCGACTCCGACCTGCCGTTCGAGATCGCGGCGCTGTTCGGCTGCGCGGTGCTGACCGGGGCGGGCGCCGCCCTGCACAGCGCGAAGGTCACCCCCGACGACAGCGTGGCGGTCTTCGGCCTCGGCGGCGTCGGCCTGTCGGCGCTGCTGGCCGCCAAAGCCCTGGGCGCCCAGACGATCGTCGCGATCGACGTCGTGCCCGCCAAGCTGGAGCTCGCCCGGGAGCTCGGCGCCACCCACACCGTGCTGGGCGGCCCCGACGCCGTCGCCGAGATCAAGGAGATCACCGGCGGCGGCGCGGACAAGGTCGTCGAGACCGCGGGCGTGGTCCCGGTGCTGCGCCAGGCCTACGACGCCGCGGCCCCCGGCGGCACCACGGTGACCGTCGGGCTGCCCGCCCCCGGCCGGGATCTGGCGCTGCCCGCGCTCAGCCTCGTCGCCGAGGAGAAGACCCTGCGCGGCAGCTACCTGGGCTCCTGCGTCCCCCGACGCGACGTCCCCCGCTTCATCGAGATGTACCGCGAGGGCGTCCTGCCCGTGGACCGCCTCCTGTCGGGCACGCTCCCCCTGGAGGAGGTCAACGCGGGCTTCGACCGGCTGCACACCGGTGAGGCGGTCCGCCAGGTGATCGTCTTCTAAGCGCGGGACGCCAGCATGCGCAGCGCCAGGTCGGTGTAGGCGGAGGTGATCCGGGCCGGCCTGCGGCTGCGCTGGCTGGGGTACCAGCGGGCCACGTCGATGGCCAGGGACATGATGGCCGTGGTCGCCATGGAGGCGTCCGCGGCGTCGAACACCCCGGTCTCGACTCCCTCGTCTATCGCCTCGCGCAGGAAGGCCTCGGTCCGCCGCCGGACGCCGATCAGCTCGCGCTGGTGGTCCGAGGTCAGCGAGGTGTGCTCGTACTGGACGATCCGGGCCAGGGTGTGGTGCTCGGCGTGGAAGGAGACCATCGCCTCGACGACGGCCCGCACCCGCTCCACCGGACCGACACGCTCCTCGCAGACCCGGCGCACCCGCTCGTAGTTCACCTCGTGCCCTGTTCGTGCGATCTCGTACAGCAGCGCTTCTTTAGAGGGGAAGTGCATGTACAGGGCGGCCGGGCTCATCCCCGCGCGCAACGCCACCTGACGGGTCGTGGTGCCGTGATATCCCTGCTCACCGAAGGCCGCCAGCGCCGCCGTCAGCAGTTTCTGCGCCGTCGGCGGCAGATCCGCCCAAGCCTCCTGGACGGTCTCCGCCGCCATGTGACGCCACCTCTGCACTCGTCCGGGACCCCGGTACAGACCCGGGGCCCATCAGAGATTAGATAACGGTCAGTCCGCCGTCCACGGGAATGACCGCGCCGTTCACGTACGATCCGGCCCGGCTGGAGAGGAAGACGGCGGTTCCCGCCATGTCGTCGGGGCGGCCGATGCGCTTGAGCGGGACGGCCTGGGCCACGGCGTCGCCGAACGCGTCGAGCGTCGCGGCCATCATCTTGGACTCGAACGGGCCCGGCGCGATCGCGTTGACCGTGATGGCCTCCGGGCCGAGCTCCTTGGCCAGGACGCGGGTGAGCTGGTGGATCGCGGCCTTGCTGGAGGTGTAGGAGTAGCGCTGGCCCGGGGTCATGATGCCGTCGACCGAGCCGATGTTGATGATCCGCGCCGGGTCGTCGGGGGTGGCGGCCTCCTTGAGCCGGGGCAGCAGCGCCTGGGTCAGGTAGAAGGGCGACTTCAGGTTGAGGTCGAGCACCTTGTCCCAGGCCGAGGACGGGAACTCCTCCAGCGGCGCGCCCCAGGTGGCCCCGGCGTTGTTCACCAGGATGTGCAGCGGGCCGTCGACGGTCTCGGCCAGCCGCCGGCACTCGGCCTCGGTGGACAGGTCGGCCGGGACCCCGACGACCTCTCCCCCGCCGGTCTTGGACAGCTCGGCCACGGCCTGGTCCACCGCGTCGGCCTTGCGGGAACTGATGATCACCTTGGCCGCCCCGGCCTCCAGCAGACCCCGGGCGATCATCAGCCCGATGCCCCGGGTCCCCCCGGTGACCAACGCGGTCTTGCCGTCCAGGCGGAACAGGTTCATGAGTGACTCCCGCGGTGCGCGTGACAAGGTCGATGACGAGACCGGCAGTCTATCCAGCGGCCTTCCGGAGTCTCCGAGCCCTCTCCCCTGCCGAGATCCGATGTATCCCCCGGTCGTTCCGGCTTCCGCGGCATCTGCCGTGAGGACTGAACGGGCAGGTCAGGCCCACTTCTGAGGATGGTCGGCGGGGTGCTTTCCCTGGGCGGTCCCTTCTTTTCCCACCGCGAGGGCATGCCCTAGACTCGATAAGTCTGACTTTAAGACTGCCTAGAGGATGTTCCATGACATTGCTGACCGATGAGGCCCGTGCGCTGGTGGGCCGCAAGAAGGTCTACACCGCGCCCGAGGAGTTCGGGGCGGCGGCGGGCCGGTATTTCGGCATCGCGGTCGGTGATCACAATCCGTTGTACTCGGATGCGGAGTATGCCCGTGCGCAGGGGTTGCGGGGGGTGACGGCGCCGCCGACGTTGATCTGTGAGACCAACCAGTATG
>NZ_BAAATZ010000018.1:0-15778 GCF_039533685.1 Actinocorallia aurantiaca
CCGATGGTACTGCACGGGAGACTGTGTGGGAGAGTAGGTCACCGCCGCAATCAACATCGAGAAAGGCCCCGGATATGCATCCGGGGCCTTTTTCGCATTTCCAGTGGAAAGACGATGTCGGGGGCCTTTCCGCATTTCCCGGGGTTTTTACTTCAGTCGTGGAGAAGGGCGTCCGCGGCCTCGAACTGGTCCTCATTGAAGACGGCGATGCCGTGGGCGCGCAGGAGGGCGGTGGTGACGCCGGCTCCGGGGATGCCGCCGCCGCCGCTGAAAGTGCCGTCCGCGATGCGGCCGCTGCCGCAGGAAGGACTGCCCTCCTTGAGGACGGCGACTCGTACTCCGGCGTTCCGGGCGGCGGCGAGCGCGAGTTCCGCGCCCAGAGTGAAAGCGTCGGTGACGTCCTGGCCGTCCACGGTGACGACGCGGCCGTCCCGGAGCTCGGCGGGGGAACGGGGGACACCGAGACCGCCGGCGAGTTCCGGGCAGAACGGGACCAGCCGCCCTTCGGCCCGCCAGCGGGCGAGGATCCGCGACGAGCTGGTCTTGGCCCTGCCGTCGTAGCGGACCGGTCGTCCCAGGAGGCAGCTGCTCACCAGTACTCGTTCCATGCCTCCACGGTAGCCGCGGAGCGGGTCAGTCGAGGCCGTGCTCCTTGAGGTAGCCCTTCACCGCGATCCGGCCGAGCCGGACGGCGAGTCTGGGGCTGACCCTCATGGCCCGCCAGGCGATCCGGCCGGAGGCGGGGGCGACGATGAGGGCACGGTTGCGGGCCACGCCCTTCACGATGTCCCGGGCCATGGCGTCGGGGGAGTAGAGGCTCTTGTTGGGGGTCTCGTCTCCGGCGGCTTCGGGCTTGCTGCTCATGCCGGTCTCGGGGAGTCCGGAGTTGACCGTCTTGAGCAGGCTGGTGTCGACGAAGCCGGGGCAGACGGCGCTGACCTTGATGCCGCGGGTGGCCGCTTCGGCGCGGAGACCGAGGCTCAGGCCGACTACCGCGTGCTTGGTGGCGGTGTAGGGAAGGCCCAGCGGCATGGGGAAGAGGCCGGCGAGCGACGCGGTGTTCACGATGTGGCCGGAGCCCTGCTCCAGCATGATCCGGTAGGCGGCGTCCACTCCGTGGACGACGCCCTTCAGGTTGATCTCGATGGCGCGGTGCCAGTGGGCGAGGGTGAGCTCCTCGACTAGGCCGGCGACGGCGATGCCGGCGTTGTTGAAGACCAGGTCGAGTCTGCCGTGGTCGTGGGCGACCTGCCGGTAGAGGTCCCGAACGGCGTCGGCGTCGGTGACGTCGAGGGCGGCGGCGAAGGCCTTGCCGTCGAACCGGCCGTTCAGGCGCTCGGCGGTCTCGGCCGCGCCCGCGGCGTCGATGTCGGCGATGATCACGGTGTCACCGCGTCCGGCCAGTTCCGCGGCGAGGGAGCGTCCGATTCCGGAGGCGCCTCCCGTGACGATCGTGATGCTCATAAACGCCCCAAAAATTGATCAAGCCGACAAGTCGCTAGAGTCTAGGGCGCTGACCTGCGGGGGCACCACTGAAAGGTGTGCGTCCTTTCGGGCGGAAAGGACGCACACCAGGGATTCACGCCGCGGCTCTGGCGGCCTTGCGGATCTTCGGCTCGTCCCAGATGCCGAAGGCGGCCCAGACCCGCTTGTTGACGCCGTTGACGAGACCCAGCTCGGCCATCAGGTCACGGATCTTGGCGACGCAGTCGCGCAGCTCCACCCGGGCCGCCTCGTTCCGGTAGGCCTCGCGCACCACGTCCTGCGGGATGCCGAAGCGCCGGACCATCGAGCCGGGCGGGGAGAGCATGATCCGCGCCATCACCCCCAGCACGATCGGGGTGAACAGGCCGAGGGCCTGGCGGCGGACCCGGTTCAGCCGGGGCACCCGGTGCTTGAGGAAGTGCCGGGCGAAGGAGATGTGCCGCGCCTCCTCGGCGATGTGGATCTTCATGATGGTCTCCTCGAGCGGGTGCTTGGTGCGCCCCTCCTTGATCCACCGGCGCTGCACGTAGTCGATCGGGTCCTCGCCGCCGAGCACGAAGACGAAGAAGAGCTCGGTGGAGACCAGCGGGATGAGCGGGGCGAGCTGGGCGACCAGGCTGAGCGACCGGGGCATGCCCTTGATCGGCATCCCGGTGCGGTTGACGAACTCCTGGAACATCATCCCGTGATGACACTCCTCGGTCGTCTCGTGGTAGACGTACCGGAACTCGGGCCGGCCGTTGGGTAGCCGGTAGGCGTAGTTGAGCAGGCCGCGCTTGAGCAGGTTCTCGAACTGCAGGCCGATCTTCATCGCGGTGGCCACCCGCCACAGCCCGATCCGGGCCTGGACCTCGACGGGCTGGGCCCGGTACCAGGCGGTGGAGCCCAGCCGGTCGTCGGCCGGCAGGATCCAGCGCGGGTCGTCCGGGTCGATCCGGTACTCGGGGTCGTCCCAGGGGATGTCGGAGTAGGCCTCCCAGTGCTTGTCCACACTGGCCTTGTTCAGACGGTCGATGACGCTCAGGTAGGACCTGCGGTCCTCGACCCTCTCGCGGACTTCCTCGGCGAGCTCGGTGGGGGGCTTGGCCATGGTTCTTGCTCCTCGTCAGTCCGGGGGGATGAGGTCCTGGGCGAAGGCTTTGATCATGTTCAGGACGGCGCGCTGGTGCCCGTTCTCGTCGCCGTCCAGCGAGTTCTGCAGGGAGAGGCCGACCAGCAGGGCGAACAGCCCGCGGATCAGGGTGTCGACCGCGTCGTCGGGAAGGCTCTCGGGGAAGAGCTCGTGGAAGACCTCCTTGACGATCTCCACGACCCGGTCGTTCAGCTGCTTGCTGAGCTCGTGCAGGGTGTCGTCGGTGCGGCCGGCCAGCGCCAGCTCCAGCAGGGCCAGGGCAGGAGGCTGCTGGAGCGTCGCCCAGAACAGCTCCAGAGCCCCGGCGACGTTGCGCTGCTCGTCGGGAAGGCGGGTGTAGGCGTCTTGGTATTCATTGCGCAGCCGGTCCAGGAGGTGCTCCAAGGCGGCCGCGACCAGCTCCGTCTTGGTCGGGTAGTGGTGCTGCTGGGCGCCGCGGCTGACCCCGGCGCGACGGGAGACCTCGGTGGTGGACAGCCCGGCCCAGCCGAGATCGGCGAGGGTCTCGGCGGTGGCGTCCAGCAGCCGGGCCCGGGTGGCGGATCTGCGCTCGGCCTGGGTGCGGCTGCCGGGCCTGCGGTGGCGGCGCCTGCTCATGGACATGCTCCGGACGGTACGTCGAACACATACAAGCAAGCAAGCCTGCTTGTATGTTGTGCGGGTCACAGCCTCCGGAAACCTGCGCGACATGTGGAACGGGCCACGACTACTGTGATGTCATGCGGGTGAAACAGTCGGACAAGTTGGCGGACGTCTGTTACGAGATCAGAGGTCCGGTGCTCAAGCGGGCCAAGCAGCTCGAGGACGCCGGGCACAGAGTGCTCAAGCTCAACATCGGCAATCCCGCCCCGTTCGGTTTCGAGGCCCCGCCGGAGATCGTCCAGGACGTCGTCCTCAACCTCTCCCAGGCGCACGGTTACAGCGACTCCAAGGGCCTGCTCTCCGCGCGGCGGGCCGTGGTGCAGCACTACGAGGAGCAGGGTTTCCGGGGGCTGGACGTCGAGGACGTCTTCCTGGGCAACGGGGTCTCCGAGCTGATCGTCATGACGATGCAGGCGCTGCTGAACAACGGCGACGAGGTGCTGATCCCCGCCCCGGACTATCCGCTGTGGACCGCCGCGGTGTCGCTCAGCGGGGGTACTCCCGTGCACTACCTGTGCGACGAGGAGGACGCCTGGCAGCCGTCCCTCCAGGACATGGAGGACAAGATCACCCCCCGGACCAGGGCGCTGGTGATCATCAACCCCAACAACCCGACCGGGGCCGTCTACTCGCCCCGGACGCTGGAGAAGATCGCGGAGCTGGCGCGGCGGCACGGCCTGCTCGTCTTCTCGGACGAGATCTACGACCGGATCCTCTACGACGGGGCCGTCCACACCTCGATCGCCGCGCTCGCCCCCGACCTGTTCTGCCTGACCTTCAGCGGGCTGTCGAAGTCCTACCGGGTGGCGGGGTTCCGCTCCGGCTGGGTGGTGCTGTCGGGGCCGAAGCTGGAAGCGGAGTCCTACATAGAGGGCATCGAGGTCATCGCCAACATGCGGCTGTGCCCGAACGCGCCGGCGCAGCACGCCATCCAGGCCGCGCTCGGCGGGCGGCAGAGCATCCGGGAGCTCGTGCGGCCCGGAGGACGGCTGCTGGAACAGCGGGACCGCACCGTCAAACTGCTCAACGACATCCCCGGGGTGAGCTGCGTCCAGCCCCAGGGGGCGCTGTACGTCTTCCCGCGGCTCGATCCGCTGGCGTACCCGATCGCCGATGACATGCGCTTCTGCCTGGACCTCCTGGAGGAGCAGAAGCTGCTCATCGTCCACGGAACGGGGTTCAACTGGCCGAGGCCCGACCATTTCCGGTTCGTCACCCTGCCGCACGCCGAGGTCCTGGAGGACGCCATCGGGAGGTTCTCGGCCTTCCTGGAGACACGCCGCACCTGACCCGCCCCGCGGCGGGATTCCGGGATGCGCGGCGGGGAAGCCTGTGGATGACGGAGCGTTCTGTGGGTGGGGGCCGGTACGGTTGCCGGGTGTCTTCTCCCGCTCCCCAGCCCCGTATCGCCAAGAACGACCTGCCGCCGCTGAGCGAGCTGGTGGCCGCGTCAGTGGAGGCGGTCGGCGGTACGGAGAGACCCGGCCAGACGAAGATGGTCGAGGCCGTCGACCAGGCGCTGCGGCGCAAGGAGCACCTGGCCGTGCAGGCGGGGACGGGCACGGGCAAGTCCCTGGCCTACCTGGTGCCGGCGGTGCGCCACGCGGTCTCCAAGGGGGTCACGGTCGTGGTCTCCACGGCGACCATCGCGCTGCAGCAGCAGCTCGTCGACAGGGACCTCCCCCGGCTGGCCGAGGCCCTCGAACCGCTGCTCGGCCGGGAACTGAACTACGCGATCCTCAAGGGGCGGCGCAACTACGTCTGCCTCAACCGGATGTCGGTGGGCGCGCCGGACGACCCCGAGGACGGACTGTTCGACACCGCCCAGGTCTCGGCGCTCGGACGCCAGGTGCAGCGGCTGCACGAATGGGCGGAGAGCACCGAGAGGGGCGACCGGGACGAGCTGGTGCCCGGTGTCTCCGAGCAGGCGTGGCGGCAGGTGTCGGTCACGGCCAAGGAGTGCCTGGGCGGCCAGCGCTGCCCGCAGGCCCAGTCCTGCTTCTCCGAGCTGGCCAGGGCCGAGGCGGCGGAGGCCGACCTGGTGGTGACCAACCACGCGATGCTGGCCATCGACGCGCTCGAGGACTTCCAGGTGCTGCCCGAGCACGACGCGGTCGTCATCGACGAGGCCCACGACCTCGTCGACCGGGTCACCTCGGTGGCCTCCTCGGAGTTGTCGGCGAACGCCGTGGAGACGGCGGCGCGGCGCGCGGGCAAGCTCGTCGCCGACCGGAGCGCCGACCGCCTCAAGGAGCTCGGCGAGGACCTGCGGGTCGCGATGGAGGAGCAGGAAGCCGCCCGGCTGGACATGCTGCCGTCGCATCTGGGCAACACGCTCCAGGCCCTGCGGGAGACCGCCCAGGAGTGCCTGCGGGCGCTCGGGCCCGAGCCGAAGGAGGCCGACCCGGCCGTCGCCGCGGGGCGCAGGGCGGCCAAGACCTCGCTGGAGGACCTGAACACCACGGCGGAGCGCATGCTCAAGTCGTTCGAGGTGCCCATCTCCGAGCGCTGGGACGTCGTCTGGCTCTCCAAGTCCTTCGAGGGCAAGTGGCCGCCCGCGCTGCACGTCGCGCCCATCGCCGTCGGCGGGCTGCTGCGCGAGTCCCTGTTCCGGACCCGCACCACGATCCTCACCTCGGCCACCCTGACCCTGGGCGGCTCGTTCGAGCCGCTCGCCCGCCAGTGGGGGCTGCCCTCCCTCGGTACGGCCGGGCCGCCGGTCCCCGCGACCGAGGACGGGGGCGCCTCCGCTGATGACGAGAAGCCTCTGATCTGGTCGGGCCTCGACGTCGGCTCCCCGTTCGACTACCCGCGCAGCGGCATCCTCTACATCGCCAGGCACCTGCCCGCGCCGGGTCGCGACGGCCTGCCCAAGGAGTACCTGGAGGAGCTCTCCGCCCTCATCCAGGCGGCCGGGGGCCGCACCCTGGGGCTGTTCTCCTCGATGCGCGCGGCCAAGCAGGCGGCAGAGGAGCTCGAGACCGACTTCCCCGTCCTCTGCCAGGGCGAGGACTCCACGTCCCAGCTGGTCAAGCAGTTCGCCGAGTCCCCCGAGACCTGCCTCTTCGGCACCCTGTCGCTGTGGCAGGGCGTCGACGTCCCGGGCCCGTCCCTCTCCCTGGTCGTCATGGACCGCATCCCCTTCCCCCGCCCCGACGACCCGGTGGCCTCGGCCCGCCAGCGCGCCGTGGCCGCCCGGGGCGGCAACGGCTTCATGCAGGTCGCGGCCTCCCAGGCCGCCCTCCTCCTGGCCCAGGGCGCGGGCCGCCTCCTGCGCAGCACCTCCGACAAGGGCGTCGTGGCGATCCTCGACCCCCGCCTGTCCACCGCCCGCTACGGCTCCTTCCTCCAGTCCTCGCTCCCTCCCTTCTGGACCACCACCGACCCCGCCGTGGTCCGCTCCGCCCTCACCCGCCTCACCACCGCCTGAGCGCCGACCCCGTCCGGTGCGTCAGCGGAGGGAGTTCCGGTAGGCGGTCCAGTGGTCTTCGCAGCTGGACCAGCGGGCGCCGTTGCCGTCGATGACGGTGTATTTCATCTCTCCGGTGCAGGGGTCTTCGGGGCCGTTGCCGCCCCAAGTGCAGCGGACGCGGCTGACGCGGCCGGGAGCGTAGTTCTCCGGATCCCACGGGCGGACTTCCACGATCTTCTCCTCGCGGTGCGATGAAGGGGCGAGACAGGTGTTCCGCCTGTCCTTGACTTGTTCGCGGTGGGGAACCCGGACGTTTCACCGGTGCCCGTTCTCGTCGTCGGCCGGCAGGGCTGACCGTCCGAGGACCAGAGCGCCGGTCACGTTTTCGGGGGTTCTCGGGGAAGGGCTCGATGCCTGGTGGTGACGGGGGTGCCCCCGCGCGGGGGCGGGGGCACCGGGGGGTCAGAGGGTCAGGGGGTCAGGGTGAGGGTGTGGCGGGAGTCCTTCTTGACGCGGGCGGGGGTGAAGGGCCAGGAGATGGTCCTGCCCTCGGCCCACAGGGGGGTCTGGTCCCAGTAGTGGTCGGAGAAGGCGTGTCCGCTGGCGCCGGTGAGGTTGATGTAGCGGGAGGCGTCGAAGTCGGAGAGGTCGGCGACCAGGCGCATGGAGGGGACCCAGTCGACGGCGTAGCCCTTCTGGGCGTCCCAGCCGGTGGCGTTGACGATGGACTGGCCGCCGGCGAGGTTCAGGGGGCCGCGGTTGAAGAGGCGTTCGACGACGCCGATGCCCGAGGTGCCGAAGGTCTGGTTGGTCACCGTGAGGGTGTGCAGGTCGCCCCAGCGCCACTCGGAAGGGGTGTCGCCGAGCAGGTCGGTGAGCTCGTCCGCGGCGGCTCGGAGGGCCGACTCGAGGATGGTGTCGCGGTCCTCCTTCTGCGGGGTGGCGGTGTCGTCCCAGTAGGGGTCGTCCGGGGCCTCCAGAAGGGCGCGGACCACCTCGAACCAGCGGTCGCCGCCGTCGGGGCGGGCGCCTTCGGGGAGGTCGTCGTCGAAGGCGCGCAGGAGCAGGTGGCGCCAGGCGGCGTTGTAGAAGGCGGCGGCCGCCGAGCCGGTGGGCTGGGCGAAGTCCCAGTCCTTCAGCAGCTCGACGCCCTTGAGGCCGGAGCCCACCCGCTGCAGGTGGGGGACCAGGGTCGGGGCGAAGCCGTTGCGGGAGTCCAGCTGGATCTTCGCCATGCCGGCCACGTCGATTTCGGCGTCGCCTTCGAGCAGCTCGTCGATGCGGTCCGCGCGGTAGCCGTAGGCCCAGTCCTTGGTGAGCAGGTGCTCGTAGCCGGAGTCGACGACCGCGTTGTTGGCGGTGACGATGTAGCCCTTCTCCGGGTTCTGGATCGAGGGCAGCTCCTCGAAGGAGAGGAAGCCCTTCCACTCGTGCTCGCCGTCCCAGCCGGGCACGGGCCTGGTGCCGTCGCCCTTGCTCCGGACGGGGATGCGGCCGGGGGACTGGTAGCCGATGTTGCCGTCGACGTCCGCGTAGACGAGGTTCTGTGAGGGCACCTCGAAGGCCGAGGCCGCCTCGCGGAAGGACTTCCAGTCGGTCGACCGGTTCATCTTGAAGACGGCGTCGGCGGTGCGGCCGGGGTCCAGCGCCGTCCAGCGCATCGCGATCGCCTCGGTCGGGCCGGAGACCAGCTTGCCGGGGTTCTCCAGGACGTCCGAGATGATCGGGCCGTGCCGGGTGGCGCGTACGGTGAGCTCGACGTTCTCTCCGCCGGCGACCTCTATGGTCTCCTTCCGGATCTGCAGGGGCTCCTTCTCGCCCTTGTACTCGGCGTTCCCCCCGTCGACCCGCTCGATGTACAGGTCGGTCACGTCGGGGCCCAGGTTGGTGAATCCCCAGGCGACGCGCTGGTTGTGCCCGATGACGACGCCGGGCAGCCCGGCGAAGGTGAATCCGGTGACGTCGTAGGGGCATTCCTCGGTGACCGTCAGGCAGTGCAGGCCCGCCTGGTACCAGACCGACGGCATCTGCGGGGCCAGGTGCGGGTCGTTGGCCAGCAGCGGCTTGCCCGTGGCGGTGCGCGAACCCGAGACGACCCAGGAGTTGGAGCCGATCTCCGAGGCGCCGTTGCCCATCGACTCGGGCATCGCCCGGATCGTCTCCAGCACGCCGCTCAGCGCCCTGGCGGGTGCCTGCTCCGTCGTGCTCGCGGGCTTCTCACCGGACTTCTCGTCACTCGCGACGATGACGGGCAGCCGCTTGTCGTCGTACTCGGGGTAGAGCTGATCCACCCGCTCCCGCGGAAGCCCCGTTCCGGCGAGCGCGCGGCCGATCTCCTCGTCCATGTTGGAGCGCAGGTCCCAGGCCATCGCCTTGAGCCAGGCCACCGAGTCGGCCGGGGTCCAGCGTTCGGGCCGGTAGCCGCTGCGCTGGAGGCCGAGCACCGAGTACTCGAGCGACTGGCCCGCGGTGTCGGGGTGGTGCTTCAGCCAGGCGTTCACACCGTCGGCGTAGGCCTCCAGCAACCTGACGGTCTCCGGCTCCAGCAGGGCGAGCTCCCGCTCGGCGATCTTTCGCCAGCCGAGGGTCCGCACGACCTTGTCGGTCTCGACGGTCGTCTCGCCGAACAGCTCCGACAGCCGGCCGGACGTCACGTGGCGCCGGAAGTCCATCTCCCAGAACCTGTCCTGCGCCGTCACATACCCCTGGGCCTTGAAGAGGTCCTCGGAGGAGGAGGCGTAGATCTGAGGGACTCCGTAGCCGTCCCGGTGCACGGTGACCGAGGCGTTGAGGCCCGTCAGCCGGACCTCCCCGTCATAGTCGGGGAAGGACCGGCGGACGGTCCACACCACCCAGAGGGAGGCCACGAGGGCGAGGGCCAGCATGAGGGCAAGGACCCGGGCGCCCCAGCGGAGGGGCCAGGGCCATCGACGCATGAAATTCACGTCGAGCACTCTATGACCCAGATCACTCAAAGAGTGTGTAAGCCCCCTCGCCTCCTGGTTTTTCCTCCTTTTTCTTCCCGCTCGACCGGGCCCCTCGCTTCGTTCCGGCCGGGCGCCCGTGCGGTTCCGGGGGATCGGCGTAGGACTCGGCGAGGTCCTCGGGTGTCAGTCCGATCACCGCGGTGGAGGGATGCATTCCGGACGCGATGGCCTGGCGCAGCAGCAGGGCCATGGAGTAGCCGGGATCGTCCTCCAGCGCCAGGTCGAGCGCGAGGTTGGCGAGTCCTCCGTCGCCGGAGGTGAAGGCGCAGTAGGCGAACAGAGAGGCGGGGGCCGCCCGGTGGGCGGGCGCGGCGCGCCGCAGCACGTGGCGCCAGAACTCCAGGTGCCGGGGAAGCGAACCGGGATCGATCCGCACCCAGGCCTCGTCCCGCACCCGGATCTCGGACAGCGCCACGGTGAGCCGGGCGATCCGCGGCATCGACGGTGGCGGCCGCCCCCGTTCCAGCCGCCGGGCCAGCTCGCGCACCAGGGCGAGCCCCTCGGGCACCGAGACCCGCCCGCCCACCAGCCGGGTCTCCCGCAGGGCCCGGCTCCGCACGGGGTCGGGGAGCGGGGTGATGGTCGCCGCGAGGCTGTCGCGGTCCGGCAGGGCGACCAGTCCGTCGAGCACGGCCTGCGCGGCCAGCGCGGTGGTGGAGAGCTCCCGGCCCCGGCCGTCGCGGTCGCAGGAGGCGGACCAGAAACGCCCCTCGTGAACGCGTACCGCCTCGTGCACCTCGATCCCGGCGGCGAGCAGCGCCCGGACGGCCGACGCGATCGCCGGATCCACCCGTTCCCTCGGCCCGTAGCCGGCGAGCATCGCCGCCCTGAAGCCGTGGAGGGCGAGGACCTCGGTCAGGTGCAGGGCCGCCGCGGGAGGAAGAGTTAAGTCGTACCGCAGCGCGCAGGAGCCCCGCGGGCCGCCGCAGCCGATCACCACCAGGCTGTCGGACGGGTGGAAGCCGAGCATGTAGGGCACCGCCGACACCAGGTCGCCGGGATCGTGGATGACCAGCGGGGAGGCGCCCCGCCGCGGATCGCTGAGCCGTGGATCGTTCATGCCCCGACGCTCCCACGGTCTCGGCGGCCTCGCGGGAGGCCTGTGGATAACCGGCTCACAGGGAGCCCCGCTGGTGTTTGTTGCGCTCGTTCCATTCGCGCATTCGTTGGGGATATCCAACGATCTGCACGTCGTAGACGGGCAGTTTCAGGTCGCGTGCGACCTTGGCGATGACCGCGGGCGCGCCGACCCGCCGTCTGATCCATTCGCCGTCGTGGGCGACCGCGACGGCGGTGGTGTCGGTGGCGAAGGTCTCGGGCTCGACGTAGAACTCCACGCCCCGCCGCTCCTTGGCGAAGGCGATGAGGGCTTTGACGTCGGAGTCCGTCGCTTCCCGGTCGAATCGCTGTATCGCTCCGCCGCGATGGCGGCGGAGTCCGAAACGGTCCCAGAACTTCATCCCGATTCCGACCGTCCTGTGGGGGAAAAGTGAAGGGAAAGCGATAACGAAGATATCCGGCATCTGGTTCCCGAGCGCGTATGCCCGGGCATGTCCATATCGTTTCCAATGACCGGGGGGAGCGATGAGGCGGATCGTGATGGTGGCCGGGCTCATCGCAACCCTCGCGGCCTGCGGGGGCTCGGCCGGGAACGTGGCGCCGATGAACGCGGCCGGTGCCGTGACGGCCCCCCGGCCCGTGACTCTCAGAGAACCGGACCCGGACGCCCGGCGCGGCCTGAGCCCCGAGTTCACCAGGGTGAACTGCGCGGTGGCCAAGTGCGTCGCGCTCACCTTCGACGACGGCCCGATGGAGGAGAGCGACAAACTGCTCCAGATCCTCGCCCGGTACCGGGCGAAGGCCACCTTCTTCGTGGTGGGCCGGATGGTGGAGGAGAATCCCGAGATCCTCCACAGGGAGGTGGCGGACGGTCATGAGATCGCCAACCACACCTGGAGCCACGCCGACCTGACCTCCCTCTCTCCGGAGGGCCTCCGGGCGGAGATCGAGAAGACCCAGGCCGTCATCAAGCAGCACGCCGGCTATGACGCGACCTTGATGCGTCCTCCATACGGCGCGACCAACGCACGCGTCGCCTCGGCGGCCAAGGAGTTCGGCCTGGCCGAGATCATGTGGGCGGTGGATCCGCTGGACTGGCAGAACCGCGACACCGCCCTGGTCGAACGCCGGGTGCTCGCCCAGACCCGGCCCGGCGACATCGTCCTGCTGCACGACATCCATTCGAGCAGCGTCGACGCGGTTCCCGGAATTCTCGCGGCGCTGGCCGAACGTGGCTACAAGTTCGTGACGGTCAGCGGACTCCTGGCCGGAACCTCCGTCGAACCGGGCCGCCAGTACCGGGATCGCGCCGCCACCTGAACGTTTCTCTCGGAAGCCGAGATCGCACCCATACGTGAATGGACTCCGTCCACCAATTATGGGTGGCGAGACGCACCAAATGCGCGTAGATCTTTTACGGGACGGGAGGTTTATATTCATAAGCAGATGTGAAGATCAGAGGAGGAGGCGCCCATGCTCGCAGTCGGATCCTCGCATGACGCCGCAGTGGCAGCACTGCGCGCGTCCTATGCCGCCATTCCACCGGGTTCGCCGGTGCGGTTGGCCAAGGCCACCTCGAACCTGTTCCGGTTCCGGGACGCCCCCGCCGCGCCCGGCCTGGACGTGAGCGGGTTCGACCGGGTGCTGAAGGTGGAGGGCGACACGGCGGTCGTCCAGGGCATGACCACCTACGAGGACCTGGTGGCCGAGACGCTGCGCCACGGCATGATGCCGACGGTCGTCCCGCAGCTGAAGACCATCACCCTGGGCGGCGCCGTCACGGGCCTGGGCATCGAGTCGACGTCGTTCCGGCAGGGCCTGCCGCACGAGGCCGTCCGGGAGATGGACATCCTCACCGGGGACGGCCGGATCGTCACGGCTCGCCGCGACAACGAGCACGCCGACCTCTTCTACGGGTTCCCCAACTCCTACGGGACGCTCGGGTACGCGCTGAAGCTCACGATCGACCTCATCCCGGTGAAGCCGTTCGTGAAGCTCCGGCACCTGCGCTTCGCCGACGCGGCCGAGGCGTCGCGGGCGATCCTCGAGATCGAGGACGCCGACTTCCTGGACGGCACGGTGTTCGGGCCGGGCGAGGTCTACCTGACGGTGGGCACGTTCACCGACACCGCGCCCTACCGTTCCGACTACACCGGCCAGAAGATCTACTTCCGTTCCGTCCAGGAGCGTTCGGTCGACTTCCTGACCGTCCACGACTACCTGTGGCGCTGGGACACCGACTGGTTCTGGTGCTCGGGCGCCTTCGGCCTGCAGCGCCCGCTGGTGCGCCGGCTGTGGCCGGACTCCAGGAAGCGCTCGGACGTCTACCGCAGGCTCGTGGCGCTGGACAAGCGCACCCACCTCACCGCGCGCGTCGACCGCTGGACGGGCAGGCCGCCGCGCGAGGACGTCATCCAGGACATCGAGGTCCCCACCGAGCGGCTGCCGGAGTTCCTCGAGTTCTTCCACGAGGAGATCGGCATGAGCCCGATCTGGCTCTGCCCGCTCAAGGCCAGGGAGAAGTGGCCGCTCTATCCGCTGGAGCCCGGCCGTGACTACGTCAACGTCGGGTTCTGGGGCACGATCCCGCAGCGGCCCGGCGCGCTGCCCGATCATCACAACCGCCGCATCGAGCGGGTGGTGGAGTCGCTGGACGGGCACAAATCGCTCTATTCCACCTCCTTCTATTCGCGTGACGAATTCTGGCGCCACTACGACGGCGTCACCTATCAGGCGCTCAAGGATGAATACGATTCCGAACGCCGTTTGTATGATCTCTATGACAAGTGTGTGAGGGGCACATGACCCTGGCCAAAGTATTCGAAAAAGTGACCAACGGTGGAGGCGTACCGGTCGAGTTCGCCGCCTATGACGGCAGCCGTGCGGGAGGCTCGGACACGGACGTCCGGGTCGAGATCCGATCTCCCTACGCGGTCTCCTATCTGGTCCGCTCACCCGGACTGCTCGGCCTCGCCCGCGCCTACGTGACCGGGCACATCGAGGTCCACGGCGACATGTACACCACCCTCAGCCGGCTCTCCCACGCGCTGAGCGAGATCAGCGTGGCCGACCGCCTGAAGGTGCTCGCGAGCGTCATCGACGACCCGCTGCTGCGGGCCGCCGCCGCCACCAGGCTGGACCCGCCCTCCGTCGAGGTGCGCAAGACGGGACGGCTGCGCCGCCACACCAAGAAGCGTGACGCCCAGGCCATCAGCCACCACTACGACGTCTCCAACACCTTCTACGAGTGGGTGCTGGGCCCCTCCATGGCCTACACGTGCGCCGTCTACCCGACGAAGGACTCCACCCTGGAGGAGGCGCAGTTCGCCAAGTTCGACCTGGTGGCGCGCAAGCTCGGCCTGCGTCCCGGCATGCGCCTGCTGGACGTCGGATGCGGCTGGGGCGGCATGGCCATGCACGCGGCCCGCGAGTACGGGGTCAAGGTGCTGGGCGTCACCCTGTCCAAGCAGCAGGCCGAGTGGGCCCAGAAGTCCATCGCCGAGAACGGGCTGAGCTCGCTGGCCGAGGTCCGGCACATGGACTACCGGGACGTTCCCGAGGCGGGGTTCGACGCGGTCAGCTCGATCGGGCTCACCGAGCACATCGGGCAGGCCAACGTCCCGGGCTACTTCCGGTTCCTGCACCGCAAGCTCAAGCCCGGCGGGCGGATGCTCAACCACTGCATCACCCGGCCAGACAACACCCGGTCCTCGATGAACCCGGACGGGTTCATCAACCGCTACGTGTTCCCCGACGGCGAGCTGGAGGGTCCCGGCTTCCTCCTCACCCAGATGAACGACCAGGGGTTCGAGATCCGGCACGAGGAGAACCTCCGCGAGCACTACGCGATGACCCTGCGGGACTGGTGCCGCAACCTGGACGACCACTGGGACGAGGCCGTAGCCGAGGTCGGCTCGGAGATCGCCAGGGTCTGGCGGCTCTACATGGCCGGCTGCCGCCTGGGCTTCGACCAGAACATGGTGCAGCTGCACCAGATCCTCGGCGTGAAGCTCCCCGCCTCCCAGGAGTCGGGCATGCCGCTGCGCGCCTCCTGGGGCATCTGACCCGGGACGTGACCGACGGAGGGCGGCGGCCTCGGGGCCGCCGCCCTCCGTCGGTCACCGTCGGCGGTGCCCTGCCGGGCCTGGGGAGAACTCTCGGGGAATGTCGGTGAGCGGATCTAGCTTGCCGGTATGACGAAGACGCTGATCCTGCCGGTGCCCGAAGTGGTCCACGCCGTGTATCTGGTGGCGGCTCCGCTGTGGATCCCGCCGGAACCGGGGAAGGGGACATTAGCGCTGGTCGACGTGGTCGACGGGCGGGAGCCACCGCTGCCCTGGCTGGTGGAGGCCGGCGAGTGCCCGGACTGCGCGCGATGCGGTCTGGAGTCCGACGGTTTCACGGTCAGAAGACTGCGCGCGGCCGAACGGCACCTGCGGATCATCGTCGCGGGGACGGCGGCGTGGCCGCCCGACCACCTCACGGTCGCCGCGTCCGTGGGTTTCGAACTGGCGGAGCGGACCGGAGGCATCCTCGTCGACGGGGTCACCGCCGACCTCGAACCCTGGGCCAGGCCCCCCGACCCGTTCGACGAACCGGAGAACTTCGCGGCCGCCGAGTGGTTGGCGGTGACGGCCCTGCCCGACCAGGGCTCACACCGCTCCTGGACGGTGCGCACCGGGGGCATGCGGGTCTTCGGGGTTCCCGAGCTCCGGATCCGCGGCGTCCCCTCCCGGCTGCGCCACGGCTGGACGGACGTCCTGCTCGGCCTGGCCCAGCGCCTGCTGCGGGAGCACTGGGCGGCCCTGGACGACACCCGGTCCCGTGCCTTCCGCGAGTTCCCCGCCCGCGTCCCCGTGACCGCCGCCGACCTGGGTTCCGCCCTGGCCCGCTGCCCCCATGGCTCGGCCCGTACCGACCTGGGCCTCCGCCTCGACCCCGGCCCCCCGGACCACCCCACCTACCTCACGGTCATCGCTCCCGACGCGCCCCGCGCCCACTGGCGCGAGAAGGCACTCACCGACCTGGACCTCTGACCCGGCGGGTTCACGAGGCGTTCGG
>NZ_BAAATZ010000018.1:15811-129751 GCF_039533685.1 Actinocorallia aurantiaca
GGGATCGGCGGCGGGCGGAAGGGCCCGGGCGGGTCAGCCGAGGGTGTAGGGGAGGTGCTTGATGCCGTTGACGAAGTTGGAGAAGAGGCGGTCCGGGGTGCCGGACGTGATGGCGGGGAACTCGGTGAAGAGGCGCTGGAACATCACGTTGACCTCCTGGCGGGCCAGGTGGGCGCCCAGGCAGAAGTGCGGGCCGGGGCCGCCGAAGCCGACGTGCGGGTTCGGGGAGCGGGTGATGTCGAACTTGTCGGGGTCGGTGAAGACCGACTCGTCGCGGTTCGCCGAGTTGTAGTAGAGGACGAGCTTCTCGCCCTCCTTGATCTCGTGCCCGTTCAGCGTGGTGTCGCAGGTGGCGGTGCGGCGCATCCAGATCACCGGGGAGACGAACCGCACGATCTCCTCGATCGCGCCGGGGATGTGCGTGTCGTAGTCGCTCAGCAGGAGGGCGCGCTGCTCGGGGAAGCTGGTGAACAGGTGCAGCCCGTGCGCGATGGCGTTGCGGGTGGTCTCGTTGCCCGCGACGGCCAGCAGGATGAAGAAGGAGCCCATCTCCTGGTCGGTCAGCGACTCGCCGTCGATGTTGGCGTTGATGAGCTGGGAGACCAGGTCGTCGCCGTCGCCGCCCCTGCGCTCGCGGGCCAGCTCCTGCACCAGGTTCTGCAGGGCCTCGCCGGCCTCCATGAGCTTGGTGAGCACGCCCATGGCGTCGCCGGTCGGCAGGTACTCGGGGTCGTTGCCGGCCAGGATGACGTTGGAGGCGTCGAAGACGGTCTGGTAGGCGGACTCCGGGATGGCCATCATCTTGCAGATGATCTGCAGCGGGAGCCGGGCGGCGACGTCCAGGACGAAGTCGCCGGTGCCCTTGCCCGCCTTGAGGTCGTCGATGATCTCTCCGGCGACGGTGTGGATCTGATCCTCGAACCGCTGCATCATCATCCGCGGCGAGAAGGCGCGGGAGACGATGCGCCGGATCTTGGCGTGCCGCGGGTCGTCCATGACGATCATCGAGCCGAAGTACTCGTGCACGTCGCCGGGCATGTCCGGGATGCTGATCGAGCCCTTGCCGGAGCAGAAGTCCTGCGGGCGGCGCGAGGCCTCGACGACGTCGGCATGGGTGACGAGGGCCTTGTAGCCGGGGCCCTGCGGCATGATCTCGATCTTCGGTTCTTCGAACGTGATCAGCGAGGGGTGCTCGCGCAGCCGTTTGAACGCCTCGTTTCGCTCAGCGAGTGGCCGCTCCCAGAACGACCAGTCGGTCAGGTTGATCTCCTCGACTTCGAGCATGTCTCGACCCTCACTAGAACGATATTCGGTCAGTCCATCATGCCAAAGATCTGACGTACGCTGTATGTGACCTGGGTCACAGCCAGCTCAGTACCGCCTCATTGACCTTCTCGGGCTGCTCCACCTGCAGAAAGTGTCCCGCATCCTGGATGAGCTCGGTCTTAGATCCAGGCGGCAGGTGGTCGAGCAGCCCGCCGTCCAGGCCGATCACATCCGCGCCGAGGCATCCGTCGTCGGCTCCGTGCAGATACAGCAGGGGGACGCGTCCGACCGCGCCGGCGGCCTCCTGCTCGGCGGCGTAGCGGGGAAGGTGAAGCGACGGATCGAGCATCGCCCGGTAGTAGCCGATCGCCGCGGCCTTGTTCTCGGGAGCGCCCAGTGCCGCGAGGACGGGGGAGAGGTCCTCCTCGTGCCCGGGGGACCAGTCCCTCCACAGGCCCGCGACGAACCCGTCGTCGAGCGCCGTCTCGGCCAGCGGGGTCTGGAAGAGGAAGATGTAGAACGACCGCTTGAGCTGTTCATAGGAGAAGAACCCCCCGAACAGCGCGCTCACCGGGGGCAGGGCCATCGTCACCGCCCGCCGCCAGCGCTCGGGCGCCGCGGAGAGGGCCCCGTAGACGGCGGCGGCGCCCCAGTCGTGGCCGATGAGGACCGCGGATCCGTCCCCGCCGAGGGCCTCGTGCAGGGCGTTGGCGTCGGCGGCGAGCGCGCCGGTCTGGTAGGCGCCGTCCGGGGCGAGGGAGGTCGGGGCGTATCCCCGCATGTAGGGAGCGACCACCCGGTGGCCCGTCCCGGCGAGGGCCGCGCTCAGGTGGCGCCAGCTGTGCGGGGTGTCGGGAAAGCCGTGCAGCAGCAGCGCCAGCGGCCCGTCGGAGGGGCCTGCGGACAGGCAGCCGAACTCCAGCCCGTTCGCCCGGACCGTCGTGATCTCACTCATGGCCCGTGACGCTACTCCGCCCGCCCGGGCCCGGAGTTCTCCGTCGGGTCTCGCATGTGACGTGACCTTCGGATATCGTTGACTTAAAGTGTATTTGTGCGTGATTCAGTGCTCTTGATTGAGTGAATCAACGGAATAAGTTGTCCGGACCGTACGAGGAAGAAGCGATGACCGACCCTCAAGCAGCAGCCCGGGACCATCTGTGGCTGCACTTCACCCGCCACTCGACCTACGAGAACGGCGGCGAGGTGCCGATGATCGTCCGCGGTGACGGCGCCTACATCTACGACGACAAGGGCAGGAAGTACCTCGACGGCCTGGCCGGGCTGTTCGTGGTCCAGGCCGGGCACGGCCGCGCGGAGCTCGCCAGGGCCGCCGCGGAGCAGGCCTCCGAGCTGGCCTTCTTCCCGCTCTGGTCCTACGCCCATCCCAAGGCCGTCGAACTGGCCGAGCGGCTGGCGCTCGCCGCGCCCGGAGACCTGAACCGGGTCTTCTTCACCTCCGGTGGAGGCGAGGCCGTCGAGTCGGCGTGGAAGCTGGCCAAGCACTACTTCAAGCTCACCGGAAAGCCCGGCAAGCACAAGGTGCTGAGCCGGGCCACCGCCTACCACGGCACCACCCAGGGCGCGCTGTCGATCACGGGGGTGCCCGCGTTCAAGGCCCCCTACGAGCCGCTGGTGCCCTCGACCTTCCGGGTGCCCAACACCAACTTCTACCGGGCCACCGCCCACGCCGACGACGTGGAGGCCTTCGGCCGCTGGGCCGCCGACCGCATCGAGGAGGCCATCCTCTTCGAGGGCCCCGACACCGTCGCGGCGTTCTTCGTCGAGCCCGTCCAGAACGCCGGCGGCTGCTTCCCGCCCCCGCCCGGTTACTTCCAGCGGGTCCGCGAGATCTGCGACAAGTACGACGTGCTGCTGGTCTCCGACGAGGTCATCTGCGCCTACGGGCGGCTGGGCACCATGTTCGGCGCCCAGAAGTACGGCTACCAGCCCGACATCATCACCAGCGCCAAGGGCCTGACCTCCGGCTACTCGCCGCTCGGCGCGATGCTCGTCAGCGACCGGCTGTTCGAGCCGTTCAAGACGGGCGAGACGATGTTCGCCCACGGCTACACCTTCGGCGGTCACCCCGTCTCGTCCGCGGTCGCGCTGGCCAACCTCGACCTGTTCGAGCGGGAGGACCTGCTCGGCAACGTCCAGCGCAACGAGGCAGTCTTCCGCGCCACCCTGGAGAAGCTGCTCGACCTGCCGATCGTCGGCGACGTGCGGGGCGACGGCTACTTCTACGGAATCGAGCTCGTCAAGGACAAGGCCACCAGGGAGACCTTCGACGAGGAGGAGTCCGAACGGCTGCTGCGCGGCTTCCTGTCCAAGGCCCTGTACGACTCGGGCCTGTACTGCCGTGCCGACGACCGGGGCGACCCGGTCATCCAGCTCAGCCCGCCGCTGATCTGCGGTCCTGAGCACTTCGAGGAGATCGAGCAAAAGCTGCGTTCCGTCCTCACCGAGGCCTGGACGAAGATCTGAGCGCTGCCCGCCCGTCCCGCCTCCGGCCATGGCGGGACGGGCGGCGCGGAACCGGGAGCCGGGCCGCCCGGATGCTGGACAGTGCCTCCCACGAGGGTGGATAGTCCGGGGACGACCCCCCAGGCCCTCGGAGGAGCGCTGTGCACTACGACTACGTGATCGTCGGAGCCGGTTCGGCGGGATGCGTCCTGGCCGCGAGGCTGTCGGAGGATCCCGGCGTCACCGTCGCCCTGATCGAGGCCGGAGGGCAGGACGACAAGAAGGAGTTCCACGTTCCGGCGGGATTCCCCAACCTCTTCCGGACCGAGGCCGACTGGAACTTCTCCACCACCGGGCAGGAGGCACTGGCCGGACGGGAGCTGTACTGGCCGCGCGGACGGGTCCTGGGCGGCTCCTCCAGCATCAACGCGATGATGTGGGTGCGCGGCACCAGGGAGGACTACGACGACTGGGAGGTCCCCGGCTGGTCGTACGAGGAGGTCCTCCCGTACTTCCGGAGGGCCGAGCGCCGCGTCGGCTCCAACGCGGGCAGCGTCTACGGCACCGAAGGCCCCCTGCACGTCGAGGAGCAGCGCGACCCGAACGTCACCACCAAGGCGTTCCTGAAGGCCTGCGAAGAACTGGGCCACAACAGGCTGGCGGAGCTGAACGGCCCGTCGAACGAGGGGTACGCGCAGACGCCCGTCACGCAGAAGAAGGGCCGCCGCTGGAGTGCTTACGACGCCTTCCTCAAGCCCGTCCTGAACCGGCCCAACCTCACCGTCATCACCGATGTCCAGGTCTCCAGGGTGCTGATCGAGGACGGCCGCGCCGTCGGGATCGTCCACGGAGGCCAGGAGGTCCGCGCGGCTGAGGAGGTCGTCCTGTGCGCCGGGACGATCGGCTCCCCGCACCTGCTGATGCTCTCGGGCATCGGCGATCCCGAGCATCTGGCCGAGCACGGCATCGACGTGGTGCACCCGCTTCCGGCCGTCGGCCGCAACCTCCAGGACCACCTGTCGGTCGGCGTCTTCCGCAAGTGTCCGAAGAAGGTCACCCTCGCCAGTGCCGAGACCGTCGCCAACCTCCTCAAGTACCTCGCGACGCGTAAGGGCCCTTTCACCACGAATGTGGGGGAGGCTGTGGTCTTCCTGCGCAGCGACCCCGCGCTGCCCGCCCCGGACCTGGAACTGATCTTCGCGCCGGGCCCGTTCATCAAGCACGGCCTGGACAAGGAGGCGGCCAAGGAGGACGGCATCACCATCGGCGTCGTCCTGCTGCAGCCCGACAGCGTCGGCTCCCTCACCCTGGCCTCGGCGGACCCGGCGGAGGCGCCCAGGATCGACGCGGCCTACCTGACGGGGGAGAGCGACCTCGAGCGCCTGGTCTTCGGCATCCGCGAGGCGGAGAAGCTGATGAACGCCGAGGCCCTACGGCCGTACGCGGGGGAGGACTACCCGCCCTACCCGGGAGCCGGGAGCGACGAGCTGCTCGAGAGGCATGTCAGGGAGAACGGCGAGACGCTCTACCACCCGGTCGGCACCTGCCACATGGGAGTGGAGGAGACCTCGGTCGTCGACCCGCAGCTGCGGGTGCGCGGGGTGCGCGGCCTGAGGGTCGCCGACGCCTCGATCATGCCGAGGGTCAACCGGGGCCACACCCACGCCCCCGCCGTCATGATCGGCGAGAAGGCCGCCGACCTGATCAGGGGCTGAGGACGGCGAAGGGGGGGAGCGGCNNNNCCCTTCACTCCGGCAGGAGCCGGGAAGCGGGTCTCAGCGCAGCTCGCGCTTGAGGATCTTGCCGCTGGCGGTCATCGGCAGCTCGTCGCGGAACTCCACGATCCGCGGGTACTTGTAGTTGGCGAACTGCTGCTTGCCCCAGGAGACCAGCTCCTCCTCGGTCACCTCGGCGCCGGGCTTGCGGATGACGTACGCCTTGATCTCCTCGCCGTGGCTGTCGTGCGGGACGCCCACGACGGCGGCCAGCGAGACGGCCTCGTGGGTCATGAGGACCTCTTCGATCTCCCGCGGGTAGACGTTGTAGCCGCCCCGGATGATCATGTCCTTGGACCGGTCGACGATGAAGTAGTAGCCCTCGTCGTCGCGTCGGGCCAGGTCGCCGGTGCGGAACCAGCCGTCCTTGATCGCCTCGGCCGTCGCCTCGGGCCGCTTGTAGTAGCCCTTCATGACGTTGTGGCCGCGGATCGCGATCTCGCCGGGGCCCTCGCCCTCGACGGTGTTCCACTCGTCGTCGATCAGCTTCATCTCGACGCCCCAGATCGGCAGGCCGATGGAGCCGGGCTTGGTGGGCCGGTCGGGGCGGTTGAACGAGGCGACCGGGGAGGTCTCCGACAGGCCGTAGCCCTCGAGGACGTCCACGCCGAACTTCTTCTTGACGCCCTTGATGATCTCCAGCGGCAGCGCGGCGCCGCCGGAGACGGCCACCCGCAGGTTCGCCGTGATCTCCTTGACGTCGTCCTCGGAGGTGTCGTCCATGAGCAGCGCCCACCACATGGTGGGCACGCCCGCGAACATGTTGATCTTCTCCTTGACCAGCAGCGCGACGGCGGCCTTCGGCTCGAACCGCGGCACCAGCGCCAGCGTGGCCCTGCGGTAGATGCCCGCGTTCATCACGCACGTCTGGCCGAAGATGTGGAACAGCGGCAGCGTCACCATGAAGGTGTCGTGCAGGGTCTTGGCGAAGAGGCCGTCCGCCACCATCGCGTTCATCAGCATGTTGGCGTGCGACAGCTCGGCGCCCTTGGGCTGGCCGGTGGTGCCGGAGGTGTAGAGCACGACGGCGGTGTCGGTCGGCTCGGTGACCACCGGCTCGAAGGTGCCGGGCAGGCCGTTCAGCGCGGCCCAGAACAGCTCGGTGCCCTCGATCGGCGACTCGGAGGCGGCGGGGTTGGCGGGCAGCACGACGAAGTGCTCGCAGCCGTCGGCCTGCTGGAACCCGGCGTGCCCGGACTCGCCGATCGGCAGTTCGGGGGTGCCCTCGAAGCAGAAGAGCGCCTTGGCGTCGGAGTCCTCGAGGTGGTAGGCGACCTCGCGGGGCTTGAGCAGCACGTTCAGCGGGACGACGACCGCGCCGGCCTTGAGGATCCCGAAGTAGACCATCGGGAAGTAGGGCAGGTTCGGGCTGGAGAGGGCGACCTTGTCCCCGGGGCGGATGCCCCAGGAGACCAGGAGGTTGGCGACCTGGTTGGCGACCGTGTTGACGAACGAGTAGGACAGTCGCATGTCCCCGAAGACGAGGGCGTCGCGATCGGGCGTCTCGCGGGCCGCGTCTTCGATCAGCACGGACAGGTTGAGCATCGTGTTTCTCTCCTCGCCGAAGGTGGTCGTCTGGGTGTTTACGTGCGGGTAACCATCCAACCGGCATCGGCGGGGGACGTCTAGGGGGAGTGAGGCGTCCGTCTCAACGAGCCTTGTCCGGCTTGCTCCTGCGCTATTCTTAAGGTATGCGATCGAGGCTGCTTCTCAGCCAGCCACGCTGATCTCGAAACCAGCGTGGCCGCCCCTCCCTGCGTGAGGGGCTTCTTCATTTGTCTGAAGGCAGCGAACCGGAAAAGGAAGCCCAGTGAGCGACGAAGAGCAGCAGTACGATCCCCGCGCCGTCCAGGAGAAGTGGCAGGCCCGCTGGGCGGAGCTCGGGACCTTCGCCGCCAGCGACGACCCCGCGGACCCGCGTGAGCGGCGCTACATGCTGGACATGTTCCCCTACCCGTCCGGGGACCTGCACATGGGCCACGGCGAGGTCTTCGCCATCGGCGACGTGGTGGCCCGGTACTGGCTGCACCAGGGCTACAACGTCCTGCACCCGATCGGCTGGGACTCCTTCGGCCTGCCCGCGGAGAACGCCGCGATCAAGCGCAACGCCCACCCCGCGGAGTGGACGTACGCCAACATCGAGACGCAGGCGAACTCCTTCCGGCGTTACGGGATCTCCTTCGACTGGTCCCGGCGGCTGCACACCAGCGACCCGGAGTACTACAGGTGGAACCAGTGGCTGTTCACCCGGTTCTTCGAGCGGGGCCTGGCCTACCGCAAGGGCGGCCTGGTCAACTGGTGCCCCAACGACCAGACGGTGCTGGCCAACGAGCAGGTCGTCGCGGGCAGGTGCGAGCGCTGCGGCGCGGACGTCGTGCGCCGGGAGCTGACCCAGTGGTACTTCAAGATCACTGACTACGCGGACCGGCTGCTGGACGACATGGCCCAGCTGGAGGGCGGCTGGCCCGAGCGCGTGCTGACCATGCAGCGCCACTGGATCGGCCGCTCCGAGGGCGCCGACGTCACCTTCGAGATCGAGGGCCACGGGCCGGTCACCGTCTACACCACCCGCCCCGACACCCTGTACGGCGCGACGTTCTTCGTGGTCGCCGCCGACGCCGCGCTGGCCTCCCGGATTGTCGCCGACGAGCAGCGTCCGGCGCTGGAGGCATACCAGGCCGAGGTCGCCAAGCTGAGCGACATCGACCGCCTGTCCACCGACAAGGAGAAGACGGGCGTCTTCCTGGGCGTGCACGCGATCAACCCGGTGAACGGCGAGCGCATCCCCGTCTGGGCCGCCGACTACGTCCTGGCCGACTACGGGCACGGCGCGATCATGGCCGTCCCCGCCCACGACCAGCGCGACCTGGACTTCGCCAAGGCCTTCGACCTGCCGGTCAAGGTCGTTCTGGAGACCGGGGCCGAGGACCCGGCCGTCACCGGCACGGCCACTCCCGGCGAGGGCAGGCTGATCAACTCCGGGCCGCTGGACGGGCTGGGCAAGGCCGAGGCCATCTCCACGATCATCGGGATCCTGGAGGAGAAGGGACTGGGCCACGGCACGGTCAACTTCCGGCTGCGCGACTGGCTGCTGTCCCGCCAGCGGTTCTGGGGCACCCCGATCCCGATCATCCACTGCCCGTCCTGCGGCGAGGTCCCCGTTCCCGACGAGGACCTGCCCGTGCGGCTGCCCGACGACCTGCGCGGCGCCGACCTGGCGCCCAAGGGCGTGTCCCCGCTGGCCGGTGCCGCCGACTGGGTCAACGTCAAGTGCCCGGCCTGCGGTGGAGAGGCCAAGCGCGACACCGACACCATGGACACCTTCGTGGACTCGTCCTGGTACTTCCTGCGCTACTGCTCGCCGGGCTACACCGACGGCCCGTTCGACGTCGAGAAGGTGCGCCGGTGGATGCCCGCCGAGCAGTACGTCGGCGGCGTGGAGCACGCGGTCCTGCACCTGCTGTACGCGCGCTTCTTCACCAAGGTCCTGCACGACCTGGGCATGGTCGACTTCACCGAGCCGTTCACCCGGCTGCTGAACCAGGGCCAGGTGATCAACCAGGGCAAGGCGATGTCCAAGTCGCTGGGCAACGGCATCGACCTGGGCCAGCAGATCGACGCCTACGGCGTGGACGCGGTCCGGCTGACCATGGTCTTCGCCGGCCCGCCGGAGGAGGACATCGACTGGGCGGACGTCTCGCCGGCGGCCTCCCAGAAGTTCCTGGCCCGCGCCTACCGGGTCATGTCGGAGGTCGCCAGTGAGCCGGGCGTGGACTTCGCCGCCGGTGACGTGGACCTGCGCCGGGTCACCCACCGGACGATCGACGAGGTCACCCGCCTGGTCGAGGGGCACCGCTTCAACGTGGCGGTCGCCCGCATGATGGAGCTGACGTCGGCGGCGCGCAAGGCCATCGACTCCGGTCCCGGCGCGGCCGACCCGGCGGTCCGCGAGGCCGCCGAGACCCTGGCCGTCCTGCTGTCGATCACCGCTCCGTACATCACCGAGGAGGGCTGGGAGAAGCTGGGCCACAGCGGCTCCATCGCCCGCGTGCCGTGGCCGGTCGCCGATCCGGCGCTGCTGGTCCGGGAGTCGGTGACGTGCGTCGTCCAGGTCGCCGGCAAGGTCCGCGACCGGCTGGAGATCTCTCCGGAGATCTCCGCGGACGAGCTGGAGAAGCTGGCGCTGGCCTCGGAGAAGGTCCAGGCCGCGATCGGTGACGGCACCGTCCGCAAGGTCATCGTCCGCGCGCCGAAGATCGTCAACATCGTCGTCTGACACGTGTCGGTCTGGGGGGCGACCCCCAGGCCCCCGAGGGCGGGCGAGCCGATCCTCGCTTCGCTGCGGTCAGCTCGCCCGAAGGGCCGTCCCACCCGGGGCGGCCCTTCTCGCGGCCCTATTGACAAAATCCGTTTTTACATAAAAACTGATTTTGCCATGAGAGACATCCTGTACCTGGAGCAGATCGAACAGGCCGAGATCCTGTTCAAGCCGCAGCGCATCGAGGTGCTGCGGCTGCTGGCCGAACCCCGCACCTGCGGGGAGGTCGCGCAGCGGCTCGGCCAGTCCAAACAGCGCGTGTACTACCACGTCAAGCTGCTGGAGGAGGCCGGGCTGGTCACGCGCGTGGCCGAACGGAAGGTGCGCGCCGTCCACGAGGGCGTCTACCAGGCGACCGCCCGGTCGTACTGGATGTCCCCGCGACTGGTCGGCCGGCTCGGCGGGCTGCGCGAGGCGCGGGACGCGATGAGCCTCGGCTACCTGCTCGACCTGATGGAGGAGGTGCAGGAGGACGTCGCCAAGCTCGACCCCGCCGCCTCCGAGCTCCCCTCCTTCGGCGTCTCCGGCGAGATCCGGATCGCGCCGGAGCGGCGGGGAGAGTTCCTGGACGAGCTGCGGCACACCCTGCAGGACCTTTTCACGCGCTACGGAGGGGCGGAAGGCGACGCCTTCAAGCTCGCCGTGGCGTGCTACCCGAAAGACCACCCGAAGGAGCAAGAGGATGCTTGAACCGATGAAGATCGCCGCCCGGACCTCCGCCCCGATCAAGGAGGTCCACCAGGCGCTCACCGACCCCGAGCTCATGCGCGGGTGGCTGGCCGAGCACGCCCGGGTGGAGCTGCCCGAACGCTACGAGTTCTGGGGGCGCTACACCCCCGAGGGCGACGCGCCGCACCAGCGGCTCCTGCACGCCGACGACCGCACGATCCGCTTCGCCTGGCCGCTCGGAGGAGTCGAGACGACCACCGAGTTCTCGCTGGCCGAGGAGGACGGGGGCACGCTGATCACGGTCGTCCAGACCGGCGTCGACCCCGACGCGGCACGGCGCGGCGAGGGGATCCAGAACGTCCTGTTCACCTTCTGGTACCTGGCGGTGGCCAACCTCGTCGACCAGGTGGAGGGGCGGGCCGTCACCGGCTGGTGCGACTTCGCCGGAGGCGAGCTGCGGAGCGAGGTGCTGATCGCCGCGGGACGGGACGAGGTCTTCGACGCGCTCACCGACGGTGCGAAGGTCACCGAATGGTTCGGCTTCCCCATCGACATCGAGCCGTTCGTGGGCGGGCGCTACTCCATGGGGGGCTTCGAGAACGACCCGGTGGGCGCCAAGATCGTGGAGCTGGAGCCGGGGCGGAAGGCGAGCGTCGACTGGGGGGTCCCGGGCGTCACCACCTGGGAGCTCGCCGACTCCGACGGCGGAACCAGGCTGACGTTCGTCCAGAGCGGCTTCGACCGGGAGGACCCGCCGTTCGCGGCCTGGTGCGGTTCGCTCTCGGGAGTGGCGCAGCTGCGGCGGTACGTGGAGTTCCCGGGCCGCCGGTCCATCTGGGCGGAGGCCTGACCCTTTCTCAGACAGATCTGAACTGAACGTAACAAAGCGTCAGGTACAGGTCATTCTGGCGTAACTTACGTGCGGCACGCTGGAGCCGTCCCGAAAGAGGAGGTTCCCCCGTGACTCAGGTGAGGCAGGCGGTGATCCTGGCCGGAGGCAACGCCACCCGGCTGCGGCCGTACACCGACCGGGTGCCCAAGGCGCTCGTCGACGTCGGAGGCAAGCCCATCCTCGAGCACCAGGTCGAGTGGCTGGCGGCCGAGGGCGTCGAGCACGTGGTCGTCTCCTGCGGCCACCTGGGCGAGATGATGCGGCGGCACGTCCTGGGCCGGTCCTTCCCGCTCCAGGTGAGCGTGGCGGTGGAGGAGCGGCCGCTCGGCAGGGGCGGGGGGCTGAAGTACGCCTCCCGTGCCCTTCCCTTCCCCGACGAGCCCTGGCTGGGGCTCAACGGGGACATCCTCACCCGCTTCCCGCTGGCGGACCTGGCGCGCCACCACGCCGACTCCGGAGCGCTGGCGACCCTGGGCGTCACCGCGCTGAAGTCGCCCTACGGGATCGTCGGCATCGCCGAGGACGGGCGCATCACGGGCTTCAAGGAGTCGCCGGTGCTGCCGCACTGGATCAACGCCGGCGTGTACCTCTTCGAGCCCGGCATGCGGGACCTGCTGCCCGACCTGGGCGACCACGAGACCGCGACCTTCCCCCGGCTCGCCGAGCAGGGGCGCCTCGGCGCCTACGAGATCGACGGGTACTGGAAGGGGATCGACACCGCCAAGGACCTCAAGGAGGCCCACCGGGACATGCGGAACCTCGGCTGGGCCGCCTGAGCCGCAGGGAACAGGTGACCGCAGCGAAGCGAGGATCGCCTGTTCCCTTTCGGGGGTCCGGGGGTCGCCCCCCGGGAAAGGAAGCACAGCGAAGCGCCGCCCCCTCTTCCACCGGGGCGGCGCTTCGTCGTGCTCGCGGAGTGACGGCCGAGACGGCCGTCAGATCTTGCGCAGGACCGCGACGACCTTGCCCAGGACGCTGGAGGCGTCGCCGGGGATCGGCTCGTAGGCGGGGTTCTGCGGCAGCAGCCAGACATGCCCGTCCTGGCGCTTGAACGTTTTGACCGTCGCCTCGCCGTCGATCATCGCGGCCACGATGTCGCCGTTGTCGGCGTCGGGCTGCTGGCGCACCACGACCCAGTCGCCGTCGGTGATGGCCGCCTCGATCATCGAGTCGCCCTGGACCCGCAGCAGGTAGTGGTCGCCCTCGCCGACGAGCTGCTTGGGGAGGGTGAAGACGTCCTCGACGGACTCCTCGGCCAGGATCGGGCCGCCGGCCGCGATCCGGCCCACCAGGGGCACGTACGCCGGGACGGGGCCCTCCTCGTAGGGCTCCGCGGCGCCGGCGGGCCGCGCCGCCCTCCCGCCGCCGGGCACGCGCACCTCGACCGCGCGGGGGCGGTTGGGGTCGCGGCGCAGGAAGCCCTTGCGCTGCAGGGTGCGCAGCTGGTGCGACACGCTGGAGGTGCTGGTCAGCCCGACCGCCTCGCCGATCTCGCGCATCGACGGCGGGTAGCCGCGGCGCTGGACCGAGTCCCGGATCACTTCGAGCACCATGCGCTGGCGCTGGGTGAGGCCGGTCTCGTCCAAGGGTTCCTCAGGCGTCTGAGAGACCTTGCCCATGGCGCCTTCGCCTCCTGTCTCGTGTGCTCTCGTCGTAGTGGCTCGCGCCACAGAACGTTAGCGTGTTCCCGGGTGATGATCAAACAATTGTTCGAGATTGGTGTGATCGATCTGGCGGGTCGGCCCGTGAATATCGTACACCCGTTCTATCGAAAATTGATTCGAGGAATGTGTCAAGAAATGGGTGTTTCTGAGCCGCCCGCCCGCCGGAGAGGGGCCGGGGAAGGGTCCGCGGGGGCGGGCGCGCCGCCGCCCGCCGCGCGACACGCCGGGGGATGCCGTGTGACCAGGGTCTACCCTCGGGGCGGTCGTTCCGGCTTGCGAAGGGAGTGCCGGGGGCTTAGGTTTGGACCACAACATCTAGTAGTTACATGGATGTAACTCGCCATAAGTTGTGGTCTCCTGGTGAATAGTTGACCCCGGTTCACGGGAAGGAGCAGGGACGTGCACTGTCCATTCTGCCGTCACCCCGACAGCCGGGTGATAGACAGCCGGTCCACCGAGGACGGGGCCGCCATCCGGCGCCGTCGCTCCTGTCCCGAATGCGGCAAGAGGTTCACCACCCAGGAGAGCGTGCTCCAGATGGTGGCCAAGCGCAGCGGGGTGACCGAGCCCTTCATCCGGGAGAAGATCATCGCCGGGGTGCGCAGGGCCTGCCAGGGCCGCCCGGTCGACGAGGACGCGCTCGCCCTACTGGGACAGAAGGTCGAGGAGGCCATCCGGGCCACCGGTGCCGCCGAGATCCAGTCCCACGAGATCGGCCTGGCGATCCTGGGGCCCCTGCGGGAGCTCGACGAGGTCGCCTACCTGCGTTTCGCCTCGGTCTACCGGGGCTTCGAGTCGATCGACGACTTCGAGAAGGAAATAGACGCTCTGCGTGGCAAGGGCTCGCCGGAATGAGGAAGCCGGCGAACTCGCTGTAACGACCGCGGGCGCACAGTCAGAAACCACACCCCTCCCGGTGGCGTACCGGGAGAAGGGTGTGATCAGTCATGCGTGAGAAGGGGCCCTGACGAAGGGGGCCCAGTGAGGGGGAGACATGACCGAGACGGTCAGCGGACCGGCTCGTCGTGGCAAGGCCGCGGTGCGCAAGGGCCTGAAGATGGAGCGCATCTTCACCAAGCCCGGAGTGCACCCCTATGACGAGCTCGACTGGGAGCGTCGTGACGTCGTCATGACGAACTGGCGCGACGGTTCGATCAACTTCGAGCAGCGCGGAGTCGAGTTCCCCGCCTTCTGGTCGATCAACGCCGCCAACATCGTCACGACCAAGTACTTCCGCGGCGCGGTCGGCACCCCGCAGCGCGAGTGGAGCCTCAAGCAGCTCGTCGACCGGGTCGTGAAGGTCTACACCGACACCGGCCGCGAGCACGGCTACTTCGCGTCCGACGAGGACGCCGAGATCTTCGAGCACGAGCTCAAGTACGCCCTGGTCCACCAGGTCTTCAGCTTCAACTCGCCGGTCTGGTTCAACGTCGGCACCAAGTCCCCGCAGCAGGTCAGCGCCTGCTTCATCCTCTCCGTGGACGACCAGATGGAGTCGATCCTGGACTGGTACAAGGAAGAGGGGGTGATCTTCAAGGGCGGCTCCGGCTCCGGCGTCAACCTCTCCCGCATCCGCTCGTCCAAGGAGCTGCTCTCCTCCGGCGGAACCGCCAGCGGCCCCGTCTCCTTCATGCGGGGCGCCGACGCCTCGGCCGGCACCATCAAGTCCGGCGGCGCCACCCGCCGCGCCGCCAAGATGGTCGTCCTGGACGTCGACCACCCCGACGTCGCCGAGTTCATCCAGACCAAGGCCCGCGAAGAGGACAAGGTCCGGGCCCTGCGCGACGCCGGGTTCGACATGGACCTCGGCGGCAGGGACATCGTCTCCGTCCAGTACCAGAACGCCAACAACAGCGTCCGGGTCTCCGACGAGTTCATGCGCGCGGTGGAGACCGGCGGCGAGTTCGGGCTGCGCGCCCGGCTGACCGGGGAGGTCATCGAGACCGTCCGCGCCAAGGACCTCTTCCGGCTGATGGCCCAGGCCGCCTGGGAGTGCGCCGACCCCGGCGTCCAGTACGACGACACCATCAACGACTGGCACACCTCGCCCGAGTCCGGCCGCATCACCGCGTCCAACCCCTGCTCGGAGTACCTGCACCTGGACAACTCCTCGTGCAACCTGGCCAGCATCAACCTGCTGAAGTTCCTGCGCGCCGACAACACCTTCGACGTCGCGCCGTTCGTCAAGCTGGTCGAGCTGATCATCACCGCGATGGACATCTCGATCACCTTCGCCGACTTCCCGACCGAGAAGATCACCGAGACGACCCGCGCGTTCCGCCAGCTGGGCATCGGCTACGCCAACCTCGGCGCGCTGCTCATGGCGAGCGGCCACGCCTACGACTCCGAGGGCGGCCGCTCCGTCGCCGCGGCCATCACCTCGCTGATGACGGGAACCGCCTACCGCCGCTCGGCCGAGCTCGCCGCCGCCGTCGGCCCCTACGACGGCTACGCCCGCAACGCCGAGGCGCACAAGCGCGTCATGCGCAAGCACGCGGCCGCCAACGACACGATCCGGACCCTCGACGAGGTGGACAAGGCGCTCCACCTCGAGGCCACCCGCGAGTGGGCCGAGTGCCTGAAGCTCGGCGAGAAGAACGGCTACCGCAACGCCCAGGCGTCGCTGCTCGCGCCGACCGGCACCATCGGCCTGATGATGGACTGCGACACCACCGGCATCGAGCCCGACCTGGCGCTGAAGAAGTACAAGAAGCTGGTCGGCGGCGGCTCCATGGAGATCGTCAACCACACCGTGCCGCGCGCCCTCGGGAAGCTCGGCTACCAGCCCGAGCAGGTCGAGGCGATCGTCGAGTACATCGCCGAGCACGGCCACGTCGTGGACGCCCCGGGTCTCAAGCGCGAGCACTACGAGGTCTTCGACTGCGCGATGGGCGAGCGGTCCATCAGCCCGATGGGCCACGTCCGGATGATGGCGGCCGTCCAGCCGTTCCTGTCCGGCGCGATCTCCAAGACCGTCAACATGTCCGAGAGCGCGACGGTCGAGGACATCGAGAAGGTCTACTTCGAGGGCTGGAAGATGGGCCTGAAGGCGCTGGCCATCTACCGCGACAACTGCAAGGTCGGCCAGCCGCTGTCGATCGCCAAGAACGCCAAGAAGGAGGAGCCCGAGGCCGCTCCGGTCGTCGCGGCCGCTCCCGCGGGGCCGGTGCCCCCGGTCCGCCGCCGGCTGCCGAAGAAGCGTCCGGCCACCGTCACCCGCTTCTCCGTCGCGGGCGCCGAGGGCTACATGACCGCCTCGTCCTACCCGGACAACGGCCTGGGCGAGGTGTTCCTCAAGCTCGGCAAGCAGGGCTCCACCCTGGCCGGCGTCATGGACGCCTTCTCGATGGCCATCTCCATCAGCCTCCAATACGGCGTTCCGCTGGAGACGTGGGTCGAGAAGTTCACCAACATGCGCTTCGAGCCCGCCGGGATGACCGACGACCCCGACATCCGCATGGCGACGTCCTTCATGGACTACATCTTCCGCCGGCTGGCGCTGGACCACCTGCCGTACGAGTCACGCGCCGAGCTCGGCATCTTCTCCGCCGAGGAGCGCACCCTCCAGGCCGCGGGCGAGGACCCCGCGTCCCTGCACGGCGAGGACGTCGAGGGCCTGGCCCAGTCCGCGGAGATCGAGCTCCCGGCCCAGCCGCTCCCGGTCGTCCAGTCGGCCCCGGCCCGCGTCGACGCCACCGAGAGCCATGGCCGCCGTACCGCCGACGCCCCGATGTGCATGACCTGCGGCACCGGCATGCGCCCCGCGGGCAGCTGCTACGTCTGCGAAGGCTGCGGCTCCACCAGCGGCTGCAGCTGATGTGAGGGCCAGAGCGTGAGAGGGGGATCCGAGCCTGCTCGGATCCCCCTCTCCGTATGAGTCGGCGCCGCGGTCACGCCTTGCCGGGATTCGGGGGGAGGAGCTGCTCGTCGGCGATGGCGCTGACGGGGAGGTCGCGCTCGATCCTGGTGGCGAGGGGCTTCTCGACCAGGAAGCAGAGGACGGCCGTGGTGAGGAACGCGAGCGGGACCATCCACAGGAAGATCGGCATGAGCGCCTCGTTGTAGGATTCGATGACCGGGGTCCGCACCTCGTCCGGGAACGCGTTCACGAGCGCCGGGGTGAGCGAGTCGACGTGCGCCGCCGCACCGCCGTCCTCGGGCAGCCGCTCGGCGAGGAGCGAGGTGAGGCGCGCGGTGAAGACCGAGCCGACGACCGCGGAGCCGAGGGTGGCGCCGACCTGGCGGAAGTAGTTGGTCGCCGCCGTCGCCGTTCCCACCTGGCTGACGGGGAAGGAGTTCTGCACGATCAGGATCAGGGTCTGCATCGACATGCCGAGGCCGGTGCCGAACACGTACAGGTAGAGGCAGGTGAGCGGAGTGGGGGAGTCGGTGTGCAGGGTCGACAGGAGCCCGAGGCCGACGCCCATGACGACGGAGCCCAGGAGCGGCGACCACTTGTACCTCCCGGTCCGTGAGACGGCCTGCCCGGAGGAGATCGACGCGACGAGCATGCCGCCCATCATCGAGACCATCAGCAGGCCGGCGTGCGTGGCGCTGGCGCCGGTCACCATCTGCAGATAGGTCGGCATGTACCCGAGGATGCCGAACATCATCACGCCCACGAACAGCGCCGCGACCGTCGTGAGGTTGAAGTTGAGGTCCTTGAACAGGGACGGCGGGATGATCGGCTGGCTCGCCCTCGACTCGACGAACATGAACAGGGCGGCCGTGACGACGGCGAAGGCGGTCAGCCCGACGATCTGGGGCGAGCCCCAGTCGTACCGGGACCCTCCCCAGGTGCCGACGAGCACGAGCGCGGTCGTCGCGGTGGACATGAGGGCCATCCCCAGGTAGTCGAGCCTGGGGCGCCCGTCGTTCGCGGGCCGGGGCAGGCGCAGCAGGAACACCGTGGCCAGGACGGCGAGGGCGCCGAGCGGGAGGTTGATCCAGAACGCCCACCGCCAGCCGGGCCCTTCGGTGAACCAGCCGCCGAGAAGCGGGCCGACGATGGACGAGACGCCGAAGACGGCGCCCATGATGCCCATGTACTTGCCGCGTTCGCGTGCCGGGACGACGTCCGCGATCGCCGCCTGCGACAGGATGATCAGCCCGCCGCCGCCGAGCCCCTGGACGACCCTGCCCGCGATCAGCCACTGGATCGTTCCAGACAGGCCGCCGACCACGGAGCCTGCCGTGAACAGCAGGATCGCCGCGAGCAGGACGGGCCTGCGGCCGAACAGGTCGCTGACCTTGCCGTAGACGGGCATCACGATCGTCGACGCGAGGATGTAGGAGGTGATGACCCAGGCCATGTCGTTGACGCCGTGGAGCTCCCCGACGATCGTCGGGAGGGCGGTCGACAGGACCGTCTGGTTCAGGGAGGCCAGCAGCATCGCCACTATCAGGCCGGCGAACAGCAGCCGGATGCGCTTGGCCTCGTCCCCCTTCTCGGGCACGGTGTTCGGGATGGTCGCGGTCAAGAGATGTCCTCCAGAACCTTCTTGAAGGTGGCGATGGCCGACTCGATCGCGGCGGTCGGATCGGTTTCGACGGCTCCGGGGTCGTGCGTGTACACGTAGCGCAGCACCGTTCCGGCGAGCATGAGCAGGGCGCGGGAGGACTCGCCCGCGGTCTCCCCCGAGGAGGACAGCTTCTCCTTCAGGACGGACTCGACCAGCTGTTCCGCCGTGGAGACGTGCTGGGAGAGCCGCTGGCGCAGTTCCGGGAACCGGTGCACCAGGATCCGGCGCTCGTCGAAGGTCGAACCGGCTTCGAAGCTCGAGCGGATGATGGACACGATCAGGCGGACCGTGCGGGTGAACGGGTCCGCCGAGTCCTCGTCGAGGAACCGCGCCAGCTCCGCCTCCGACATCGACGGCGGCCGCGCGCCCAGCACCGCGTCCTCTTTGGAGGCGAAGTAGTTGAAGAAGGTGCGCCTGGAGACGCCGGCGCGGTCGGCGATCGCCTCCGCGGTCACCGCGGCCAACCCCTGTTCCGACACGAGCTGAACCGCCGCGTCGTGCAGTTCTTTCGTCGTCCGGCGGCGCTGGCGTTCCCTGAGCCCGGGGAGATTTTCCTGCATGGGGAGATTATGCACTAGTGCAATCTTTGCCCGAGTGCAGGATCGGACCGGTCCCCTCTTTCCCGGTTGACTTTCCACCGGGTGGAAGGTGGAGGGTCGGCGCATGAGCACGAGCACGGAGTTGTTCACCATCGGACAGCTCGCCCGCCGTACGGGGCTGGCGGCGCGGACCATCAGGTTCTGGTCGGACCTGGGGGTCGTGCCGCCGGCCGGGAGGTCGGCGGGCGGCTACCGGCTCTACGACGCCGAGGCGGTCGCCCGGCTCGAGCTCGTCCGGACGCTGCGGGAACTGGGACTGGGACTGGAGGCCGTCCGCGAGGTGCTGGCGCGCGGCACCACGTTGGCCGAGGTCGCCAGGACCCATGTCGCGGCGCTGGACGTCGAGATCCGCGTGCTGCGGCTGCGTCGGGCGGTGCTCAGCACGGTCGCCGCGCGGGAGAGCACGATAGAGGAGACGGTGCTGATGCACAGACTGGCCAGGCTGTCCGCGCGGGAGCGGCAGCAGATGATCGACGATTTCCTGGCCGAGGTGGCCGAGGGGATCGACCCCGAGGCGCCTGCCATGGGCATCGTCCGGAGCATGCGGCGAATGCCCGCGGAGCTGCCGGACGACCCCGCGCCCGAACAGGTCGACGCCTGGATCGAACTCGGGGAGCTCGTCACCGACGAGAGCTTCCGGCAGAAGGTCCGCGCCATGGCGGTGGCCGGGGAAGGGACCGACGAACCCGACCAGGGGCCTGACTACCACCAGGTTTTCGAGCACGCCGGACGGGCGCTGGCGGAGGACGTCGACCCCGCTTCGGAAGAGGGACGGGCGGTTCTGGACCGTATCGTCGACCCGGACCTTCCGCTCGAGCGGCGTGCCCGGATGCTCGAACAGCTGGAGACGTTCACCGATGCGAGGGTCGAGCGCTACTGGCACCTGCTGGCGGTCATCAACGGCGAGCAGCCGAACCCTCCGGGCGTTCCGGCCTTCGAGTGGCTGATCGCGGCGTTGAGAGCTCATTAGCGCCTGAAGGAAGCGAGTGGGCGAGGAGGCGTAGGGCCGCGTCGGACGCGGTGCCGGGGAGGGCGGTGTAGGTCTGGATTCGGTGGCCGGTGTCGTCGGGCAGGTGCAGGACCTCGAACTCGAGGTCGAGGTCGCCGACCTCCGGGTGGCGGAACCACTTGCGCCCGGACTGGCAGGTGTGGACGGGGTGCCGGGCCCACAGCCGCGCGAAGTCGTCGCTCTTGAGGGTCAGCTCGCCGACCAGGTCGGCCAGCGCCCGGTCGTCGCGGTAGCGGCCGGCGACCAGGCGGAGGGAGGCGACGGCGCGCGCGGCCTCCTCGTCCCAGCGGGCGTACAGCTCCCGGGTGTGGGAGTCGAGGAACAGCATGCGGGCGAGGTTGGGGCGGTCGGCGGGCTGGCCGGGCGCGGTGAAGTCGTAGTGGCCGCCCAGCAGCGCGTGGCCGAGGCGGTTCCAGGCCAGGACCTCGGTGCGGCGGCCCAGGATGAGGGCGGGGACGTCGGTCATCGCTTCGATCAGGCGCACCGTGCTCGCGCGGGCGGTGTCCGGACGCGCCGGGCGCCGCCGCCCGGCTCCGGCCGGTTTCGCCAGGTCGTGCAGGTGGGTGCGCTCGTCGTCGTCGAGGCCGAGCGCCCTGGCGATCGCGTCGAGGACGGACTCGGAGGCGTTCACGCTGTGCCCCTGCTCCAGGCGGGTGTAGTAGGTGGCGCTGATGCCCGCGAGCTGGGCGAGCTCCTCCCGGCGAAGCCCCGGCACGCGCCGGGCTCCGTAGGACACGATGCCGGCGTCCTGGGGGCTCAGCCGCGCCCGGCGGCTGCGCAGGAACTCACCGAGGACGGCTCCTGCCGACATGTCCGCTTTGTTCATGCGTCCATTGTGCGTCGGAGTTCCGGACGGCGCCTGGCACTGTCAGTGATAGGCAGCGCGGTGCTCGGTTCAGCGTGGTGTGGCAGCGGATCCGGGCTTCTTCCAGAGTCGGAGCGGGACGACATGAGGCGTCCCCCTCCGACTCTGGAAAGGACCGTCTGACATGACGACTCTGGAACGACCCGCCGTCGGCGGCCGTGAACGCCTGGCCTTGGGCGTGCTGCTGACGGCCAACTTCACCCTGGCCGTCGACTTCTCCCTTCTCAACGTCGCGCTGCCCGCCATCGGCGCCGACGTCGGGTTCTCCCTGGGGAACCTGCAGTGGATCTCGACGTCCTTCGCGCTGTGCGCCGCGGGGTTCACGCTCCTGTTCGGGCGGGTCGCGGACCTGTTCGGCCGACGCCGACTGTTCCTGGCGGGCATCCTCCTCCTCGGCCTCTCCTCTCTGGCCGGAGGGCTGGCCGACACGCCCTGGGTGCTGCTGGTCGCCCGGGTCGCGCAGGGACTGGCGACCGCCGCGGTGACACCCGCGGCGCTGTCGCTGATGACGACCTCGTTCCCGGAAGGCCCGGTGCGGGACAGGGTGCTGGGCCTGAACGGCGCGCTGATGGCGGCGGGGTTCACGACGGGCGCCGTTCTCGGTGGGGTGCTCGCCGACCTGCTGAGCTGGCGGTGGGCGTTCTTCATCAACGTCGCGGTCGCGGTCGCCGTCCTGGCGGTCGGCCCCGCGGTGCTCGCCGAGAGCAGGCCGGAACGGCGGACCGGCCTGGACCTGCCCGGGGCGGTGACGGTCACCGCGGCCCTGCTGGCGCTGGTGTACGGGCTTACCCAGGCGGGGGAGAGGAGCTGGGGCAGCCCGCACGCCTACGGTGCGCTCCTCGCCGGCGCGGTGCTCCTGGCGGCGTTCTGGCAGATCGAGAAGCGGGTGGCGCAGCCGCTGGTCCCGGTGCGGGTGCTCCGCCGCCGGACCGTCAGATGGGGCAACCTCGCGGGGATGCTGGCCTTCGCGACCGAGACTTCGCTGGTGTTCCTGCTGACCCTCTACCTGCAGGAGGTCCTGGGCTACTCCCCGCTGGCGGCGGGCCTGTCCTTCGCGGTCCTCGGCGCCGGCACCGTCCTCGGCGGAATCCTCGGCCCCAAGGCCATCGCCGCGTTCGGCGGGAGGAACGCCCTCGTGGGCGGTTTCCTGGTCCAGGCGGCGGCGACCCTCCCGCTGGTCTTCCTCGGCGACCGCCCCTGGTGGATCGCCGTGCTGCTGGTCGCGACGTTCACCGGAGGGGTCGCCAATCTGGTGGTGATCGTCGGCTTCATGGTCACCGCGACGTCCGGGCTGCCCGACGACGAGCAGGGCCTGGCCACGGGCCTGGCGACGATGAGCCAGCAGGTGGGCATCACGATGGGCATCCCGGTGATGTCGGCGATCGCCACCGCGCGGATCCACGCCCTGGGAGACCAGGCCGCGCACACCGTGCTGAGCGGGGTCAGCACCGCGGTGGCGGTGAACACGGCGGTCTGCGTCGCGGCCGCCGTCCTGCTCGCGGTGTTCCTGCGGCGGCCGGGGGGAACCGGGGCGACCCGGCCCCTCCCGGCGTGAGGGACGGGTCAGACGACGGGGAGGCCTCTGCGCATGCGGCGGCGGAAGTCCCACAGGAAGAGGTTGAAGGGGAACTCGCGGAGGACGGCCGGCATGAAGCGGTTGACGGCGGCGGCGGTGCGGACGACGCGGTTGAGGAGGAACTGCTGACGGCGGTTCCACTTCATGCCGAGCAGGTCGCGGAACTCCTGGGGGAGGAAGCCGGCGCTCAGGAAGAAGATGACGGGGCCCACGGTCTGGCGGAGAGGAGTGGGGAGGAAGGCCATGTTCGCGAGGTCGTGCAGGAACTCGCGGGCGTAGTCGTCGAGCTCGAGCTTCTTGACTGAATCGTTCCAGTACTCCTCGAAGGCCTCGCGGTCGGCCGGCCACATCTCCTGGGGGACCTGGAGGGTCGTGGCGAACCGGGCGGAGTGGTGGTAGAAGTCCTCCCAGTCCTGCCGGCTCAGCGGGAGGTCCAGCGCCTCGGCCAGGTCCACGGCGCCCTTGTAGAGGCAGGCGGCGACCCACAGCTGGAGGTCGGGGGAGAAGGCGTTGTACCTGACCGGCGCGCCGGGGGCGGAGTGGACCTGGCGGTGCGCGCGGTTGACCTCCTTGCGCAGGTACTCGCGCTCGGCCGCCGTCCCGTTGCTGGCGATCGCCAGGAAGGTCAGGGTGGTGCGTCCACGCTTGATCGGGTGCTTGTCGAGCCGGCCGCTCTCGACCTTGCTCTCGGCCACCCCGTAGCCGACCTTGATGTTGGAGAGCTGCATGAGGACGTTGGACATGGCGAGGGCGATCGAGAACCAGTTCAGGGTGTCCCGGGCCACCTTCGGGATGGGCTCGTCCTGGAAGGTCTTGCGCTGTTCGGGGGGAGTGGGAGCCACTGCGCTCGTCATGGGGGGCCTCACTTCATGCGCGGGGTGGGTGCGCCGTCGGGATCTCGCCTACGGTTACATAAGTAACCAGTTACTTTCAAGATGTCCCGCATCACAGAGATCGCTCCGGCGGAGAGTGTCGTTACAGGGGCTCGGGAATGATAAGCCGTATGATTCACCGTGAAGGCGCGGGATCGTGCATGGCGCGCTTCGGTTCCGGGCTCGACAGTGGGGGGCGTGGGTGTCCGCGCCCCCTGTCCTTTTCGCTCCCCAGCCCGACGTGACCCCGCCCCCGCCACTGGAGCCCGCGATGCAGCTGCCCAAAGGAGCCAACGTCCCCGTCCCCGCGACCTCGGTCCGCGTGGAACTGAGCTGGACGACGGGGCCCGACGCCGACGCCACCGCCCTTCTGCTGGCCGGAGGACGGGTCCGCGGCGACGACGACATGGTCTTCTACAACCAGCCGTCGCACCCGTCCGGAGCCGTCCGGCACGAGGGCAAGCGGCGGACGCCCGGCGGGGAGGTGGTGGACGCCCTGTCGGTCGACCTCGCGGCGGTCGAGCCCCAGATCGACACGATCGCCGTCGTGGCCTCGGTCGACGGCGGCGCCTTCGGCCAGTACCGGGACCTGAACATCCGGGTGCTGGACGCGGGCGGCGGCGCGGAGATCGCCCGCTTCGACCCGTCCGACGCGACCACCGAGACGGCCTTCGTGCTGGGCGAGCTCTACCGGCGGCAGGGCACCTGGAAGTTCCGGGCCGTCGGCCAGGGCTACGACAGCGGCCTGGCCGGGCTGGCCACCGACTTCGGCATCACCGTGGAGGACGCGCCGGCGACGCCGCCCCCGCCTCCGTCCGCTCCCGCGGTCAGCCTGCAGAAACTCACCCTGACCAAGCAGGCCCCTTCGGTGTCGCTCACCAAACGAGGCGCGACTTCCGGCGTGATGCGGGTGAACCTCAACTGGACGGTCCAGGGAACGAGCGCCCCGAAGAAGGGCCTCTTCGCCTCCCTGGGCGTCACCAAGCACCTCGACCTCGACCTGTGCTGCATGTGGGAGCTCCAGGACGGCCGGAAGGGCATGATCGACCCGCTGGCCAAGAGCTTCGGCGCTCTCGACAAGCCCCCTTACCTGCTGCTGGACGCCGACGACCGGACGGGCGCCCGCGCCGAGGGCGAGAACCTCACCATCAACCTCGACCGCGGCGGGGAGTTCCGGCGGGTGCTGGTGCTGGCCACGATCTACGAGGGGGCCGACAGCTTCGCGGGCCTGAACGCCGTCGCGACCCTCTATCCGCAGCAGGGCGCGCCGATCGAGATGTTCCTCGACGAGTGCGACGTGCCCGGCGCCCGGACCGCCGTGATCGCCAGGATCGACAACGTCGGTGGTGAGCTGGTCGTCACCCGCGAGGCCCGCTACTTCGCCAACGAGGGGCGCAAGGGCAGCAAACAGCTGGCGGACGAGGCCTATGACTGGGGTTTCCGCTGGACGGTCAGCCGCGGCAAGTAACTTGCCTTCCATGGCTGCCGTTCCGGGACCCGCCGGTCATGCGGGATACGAACTCGAGGACAGGTTGCGGGCCGCCGGAGCCGTCCGGATCGCCGGGGTGGACGAGGTCGGCCGGGGCGCCTGGGCCGGTCCGGTCACGGTGTGCGCGGCGGTCACCGACTTCAGCCCGCCCCCCGAGCTGGAACGCCGTCGCGGGCCGGTCCGCCTCACCGACTCCAAGCTGCTGAGCGCCGCCCACCGGGAGGCGTTCGCCGAGGTGCTGCCCGACTGGCTGAGCTCCCACGCGCTGGGGGAGGCGAGCGCGGCGGAGATCGACGAGCTGGGCATGACGGGGGCGCTGCGGCTGGCGGCGGTTCGGGCGCTGAAAGCGCTGCCCGAGCCGCCGGATGTGATCATTCTCGATGGAAAGCACGATTTCCTCGGTTCTCCCTGGCGGGTGCGCACCGAGATCAAGGCCGATCGCACTTCCGTCTCGGTCGCCGCGGCGTCCGTTCTGGCGAAGGTCCACCGCGATCGCCTGATGGCGGATCTCACGGGCTGCGACGAATACGGGTTCGCCGAATGCGCCGGGTACCCCTCGCCCCGCCACCAGGCGGCGCTGGAGCGGCTCGGCCCCACCGAACACCACCGCCTCTCCTGGTCCTACCTGGACGATCTTCCCCGCTGGCGGCATCTGCGCAGGCATCGCGACCCGCTCGCCGGAGAGGGCCAACTGAGCCTGCTGTGAGGTTCCCGATTCCGGAATTTCACCTGTCGATCCGGGCCGGACCCTGGACGCGGCGGCCTTCACCGGTCAGTCTTTTCCTTCAAGATGGAAGCGTCGGGACGCCCGAAGAACCGGCCGCCGACATGTGCGGCGCGGGAGCTTTTCGAGCGCACTCGAGCCATATATTTTCAGATTCATTCTGGAATAAGGCGACTTGCTGGGCTCTTCTTGCTGGCGCTCACCCTCACCGGCGCGGTGGTGGCCGGGCTGCCGGTGGGGTCTGTTCTGGCCGGCGCCCTCCTGCTGCTGGTGGTGGTCGATCTGACGTTCCGCTCCCCGGCGGGGATCGCCGTCCTCGCGGTGACAGCCTGCTGGCTCGCCGTGACGGTCCCGCTCGCCCGACTGTTCCCCGAGCCCGGCTACCACGTCTCCTTCCTCGCGCTCCTGGGCCCGTTCGTCGCGCTGGCCTCCCTGTACCTGCGGGGGTACGTCCCCTGGCGCAGCGCGCTGTGGGCGCTGGGCGTCGCGGGACTGGCGACGGCGGTGCTGGCCCAGCCCGCGCCGCGGCTGCACGTCGCGCCCGCCTGGACGGCGGCCCTGCTCGTCCTGGCCTACCGGTGGGACCAGGCGAGGCGGATGACCGCCGCCGACGCCTACGACTCGGGCTGGGTGGAGGAGACGGCCGTGCCCGCCGGGCCGCCCGCCGCCGCGCCCGTGCCCGCCCCGGCCCCCCGCCAGGAGCCCCGGCCCCCGGCGGAGCCCGAACCCGAGCCGGAACCCGAGCCTCCGCCGTCGGTGGCCGCCGCGCTGGCCGAACTGGAGGGCATGATCGGGCTCGCCCCGGTCAAGCAGCAGGTCCGCTCGATCGCGGCCTCGATCGAGGCCGCGCACCTGCGGGCCGAGGCGGGGGTGCCGATCGAGAAGCCCCTGCGGCACCTGGTGTTCACCGGGCCGGCCGGCACCGGTAAGACCACGGTCGCCCGCACCCTGGCCAAGATCTTCTACGCGTTCGGGCTGCTGCCCTCCGCCCGGGTCGTCGAGGTGCACCGCGCCGACCTGGTGGGGGAGTACCTCGGCGCGACCGCGATCAAGACCAACCAGGTGATCGACTCCGCGCTCGGCGGCGTCCTGTTCGTCGACGAGGCGTACTCGCTGGTCAACACCGGCGACGGCCAGCCCGACCGCTTCGGCAACGAGGCGGTGCAGGCCCTGCTGAAACGCGCCGAGGACGACCGCGACCGGCTGGTGATCATCCTCGCCGGATACGAGGCGGAGATGGAGGAGCTCCTGGACTCCAACCCCGGGCTCGCCTCCCGCTTCGGCACCCGGATCCTCTTCCCCGGCTACCGGCCGTCCGAACTGCTGGAGATCTGCCGGGCGAACGTCGAGTCCCGGGGCGACGTCCTGTCCGACGACGCCCGGACCTACCTGGAGTCCCGCTTCGAGGAGATCTACCGGCGCGGCATCGTCGACCAGCTCGGCAACGGGCGGTTCGTGCGCTCGCTGGCCGAGAGCGCCGCGCGGGCCCGCGACCTGCGGGTGGTCTCCCGGAGCGCGCACCCGTCGGCGACGGAGCTGGTGACGGTCCGCGCCGCCGACACGCGGACCGCCTACGAGGAGCTCACCGCCCGCTACCGCGGATACGCCGAGACCCCCACGCTGGAGGAGGCGCTGGCCTCGCTGGAGGCGATGATCGGCCTGGCCCCGGTCAAGAGGCAGGTCCGCGAGATCACCGCGCAGCTCCAGGTCCGGCGGCTGCGCACCGCGCAGGGACTGCCCGCCCAGCCGCCGATGCGGCACTTCGTCTTCACCGGCCCGCCCGGCACCGGCAAGACCACGGTGGCCCGGGTCCTCGGCCGGATCTTCGCCGCGCTGGGCCTGCTGGCCCGGCCCGACGTCGTCGAGGTCTCCCGGGTCGACCTGGTCGGCGAGCACCTGGGCGCGACCGCCATCAAGACCAACAAGGTCATCGACTCCGCGCTCGGCGGGGTGCTGTTCATCGACGAGGCCTACAGCCTGGTCGGCACCGGCTACTCCGGCGGCGACGCGTTCGGGCAGGAGGCCGTCCAGACCCTTCTGAAGCGGGCCGAGGACGACCGGGACAGGCTGGTGGTCATCCTCGCCGGGTATCCGGCCGACATGGAACGGCTGCTGGCCGTCAACCCCGGGCTCGCGTCCCGCTTCGACACCCGGATCCCCTTCCCCTCCTACGGGCCGGACGAGCTGCTGCGGATCGCCGTCGCGATCGCCGCCGAGCACGGCGACCGCTGGGACGACGACGCGCTGGACGACCTGGCGCTGCTCTTCCAGCGCGCGTGCGGCCGCGGCGCGATCGACGGCCTGGGCAACGCCCGGTTCGCCCGGAGCGTCTACGAGCGCGCGTGCACCGCCCGGGACGTGCGGGTCTCCTCGCTGGCCGACCCGACCACCGACGACCTGGTCACGCTGACCCAGCCCGACATCCACACCGACGGGACGGGCTGACCGTTAGTCTCGAGCCATGATCGAGGTGCTGCGCTCCGGTCCGCTGACCACCGTCCAGGACCTGGGACGCCCCGGGCTGGCGGCGCTGGGCGTACCGGTGTCGGGGGCCGCCGACGCGGCGAGCCTCACCCTCGCCAACCGGCTGGTCGGCAACCCCGAGGACGCCGCCGCGCTGGAACTGACCTTCGGCGGCGCGAGCCTGCGCTTCACCCGCCCGTCCTGGATCGCGCTGACCGGCGCCCCCGCCCCCTGGACGCTGGACGGGCGCCCGAGCCCGGTGAACGCCCCCTGCTTCGTCGCGGCGGGCGCGACCGTCGACGTCGGCGTCCCGCCGCCCGGCCTGCGCAGCTACCTGGCCGTCCGGGGCGGCGTCGCCGTCGAACCCGTGCTGGGCAGCCGCGCGACCGACCTGCTCTCGGGCCTCGGCCCGCCCCCGCTGGCCCCCGGCGCCCGGCTCCCCGTGGGCGAACCCGCGGGGGACTTCCCCGGAGTGGACGTCGCCGCCGTCCCCGGGCCGCCCGCCGACCCCGTCCTGCGCGTCGTCCCCGGCCCCCGCGACGACTGGTTCGCCCCCGGCGCCCTGGCCCTGCTGACGGGCTCCCCCTATGAGGTGACCGCCCAGAGCAACCGCGTCGGCGTCCGGCTGTCCGGGCCCGCCCTCACCCGGGCCCGCGAAGGCGAGCTGCCCAGCGAGGGCATGGTCACCGGGGCCCTGCAGCTGCCTCCCAGCGGCCAGCCCATCCTCTTCCTCGCCGACCACCCCACCACCGGCGGCTACCCCGTCCTCGCCGTCGTCACCACCCCGGACCTCCCCCTGGCGGCCCAGCTCAGACCCGGCGACCACGTCCGCTTCCGCCTCGCCTGACCACGACCGGCCGAGGTGCTCCCAGCACCCGCCTCGCCGAGGAGACCGGGCGCCGACTCCGCTTTCCGGCCGCGCGGCTCCATGACGGCGGACGCGTCCGCCCGGCGGAAGTCAGGCGAGACGCTTCCAGCGCTCCAGTTCGTCTCGCAGGAGGAGGGCCGGCACCTCCTCCCACAGGGAGGTCTCGCCGGTCTGCGGATCCCAGGTGCCCGCGACACGGCCCTGGTGGAGGACGACCGGGGCGATCCAGCCCGCGGCGCGGCTGACCTCGGGCCTGCGGCCGGGAGGGATGAGACGGGCCGCGTCGGTGCCGGCGCCCAGGACGTACTGGTCGAAGGGGCCGAGAAGGCGGACCGCGGAGGTGGGCGCCGTCTCCAGCAGCCCGTCCAGCTCCGAGGTGAGGGCGTACATCTCCTCGCCCTCCACGTCCACCGCGGACAGCTCGTCGTCCAAGGCGGCGAACCAGCGCCTGACGTCGGACTTCCTGCTGGTCCTGCGCATGAGCCAGTTGTCGAACATGAGCGGGGTCGCCGGACCGTGCGCGCCCAGGTAGGCGCGCAGCACCACCCGTGCGGCCTCCTCCACCGCGGGGAACTCGCCGAGGCCGGGAGAGGTGAAGGTGACCTTGCCGCCGCGGGAGGGCCCGTGGCAGAGCACGCCCCACCAGGCGAGCGGTTTGAGCAGGGTGCCCCAACCGGAGCCGAGCGCCTGGCGCAGGTGCTCGGAGCCGGTGCGCTCCAGGACGGCCTCGGCGAGCTCCTCGCGGGTGAGCGCGGCGCCGTCGAGGACCTCGCGGGCGGCTTCGGCGATCGCCTCCAGGTCGGCGGGGGTGGCGCCGAAGGCCTTCGTCCAGCTGGGCTTCTCCCAGTTGCGGACGGTGGCGCACAACGCGAGGTAGGCGGGAGCGTCGTCACGGGGGAGCAGGTGCAGGGTGCCGCGCATCGCCCACGTCCTGACCAGCCCCGATTCGGTCGGGCCGTTCCTCCCCGCCTCGCCGGGCGGGGCCGCGCCGCGCACCACCAGGGCCTGCGCGGCGGCGGAGGCCACCTGGGCCTGCACCCCCGCCAGCCGACGGGTGATCACGACCGGATCGCCGTGCTCCTCGGGTTCGAGCAGGAACTGCCGGCGCATCCGCCAGGCCAGCACCTGCGGCCAGGTGAGGTTCCGCATGCCCGTGACGCTACGCCACTCCGCCGACATTTCCCGCCGGGCGCGTCACCGTCCGGCCGGAGAAGATCACCGGCTGGGGGAGAACCGCACCCTGTCGCCGGGGCCCAGCAGCGAGGGCGGGTCGCGGCGCACGTCCCACAGCACCAGATCGGTGCGGCCCAGCAGCCGCCAACCACCGGGCGACGCCGACGGGTACACCGCGGCGTACGGGCCCGCGATCGCCACCGACCCCGCCGGGACGGACGTGCGGGGCGTCCGCCGGCGCGGCACCCGCAGCACGGGGTCGATCCCCGTCAGATAGCCGAAACCGGGGGAGAACCCCAGATAGGCGACGGTGTACTCGGCGGCGCTGTGCCGGGCGACGACCTCGTCCACGGTCAGCCCCGTCAGTTCCGCGACCTCCGCGAGGTCGGCCCCGTCGTAGACGACGGGGACCTCCACCTCCCGGCCTGGCGGCCCGGCCTCGCCGGGCTCCAGCGAGCGCAGCCGCCGCTCGACGAGCTCCAGCCCGTCCGACGCGACGACCAGCACCGTCGTCTCGCCCGGCACCACGTCGGTCACGCCGGGCAGCCCCGCGGCCAGGATCGCGGCCCGCAGCGCGTGCGGGGAGGAGGTCTCCACCAGGAGCCCCCGGTCGCCGGCCCGCCGGATCTCCCTCATACGAACGGGATGATCTGGACGCCCGCGTCGCTCAGCGCCCCCCGGACCGACCTGGCCAGCTCGACCGCGCCCGGAGTGTCTCCGTGCACGCAGATCGACCGGGCCGAGACGGGGACGACCGTCCCGTCGATCGCCTCGACCTCGCCGGCCACCGCCATCCGGACGGCCCGTTCGGCGACCTCCTGCGGGTCGGTGACGACGGCGACCGGCGAGCGCCGCGGCACCAGCGTGCCCTCCGGGGTGTAGGCGCGGTCGGCGTAGCACTCGGAGACGACCTGGAGCTCGTCATCGACCTCGGCCAGCACCGAGCCCGGCAGGGTCAGCACCGGCAGCGACGGGTCGAACGACAGCACCGCCTCGGCCACCGCGGCGGCCTGCCCCCGGTCGTGGACGACGCGGTTGTAGAGCGCGCCGTGCGGCTTGACGTAGGAGACCCGGCCGCCGCAGCTGCGCGCGATGCCGTCGAGCGCGGACAGCTGGTAGAGGATCTCGGCCGCCAGCTCGTCGAACGGCACGTCCATCGCGCGGCGCCCGAACCCGGCCAGGTCGCGGTAGGAGACCTGCGCGCCGATCGCCACCCCGTGCGCGACCGCGGCGCGGCAGGTCAGCCGGATGATGAGCGGGTCCCCCGCGTGGAAGCCGCAGGCGATGTTGGCGCTGGTGACCACCGACATGAGCGCGGAGTCGTCGCCGAGCCGCCAGACGCCGAAGCCCTCGCCGAGGTCGGCGTTGAGGTCCATGGTGCGCAGGTCCATGACGGTGGGCCTCCTTCCCTGGTCCGCGGCGGATCCGGCCACCGGCCGGTCGGTCATCGGTAGACCTCCTCGCGGACGTCGCTCACCTCGGTGACCGGCGCCCAGGCCTGGTAGACGCCGCGGTCGAAGTGCTCGAGCCCGAGCGCCTCGGCCACCGGGGCGCGCCCGCCGGTGTACTCCACCCGCAGCCAGCCCTCGTGCTCGCCGATGATGAGGAACGGCTCGTCGCGCCACCGGCAGCGGGTCACCACGTAGTAGAGACCCTCGACCTCGGTTTCGGGGACGACCTTCACGAACCTGCCGGGGGCGGCGGCGACGAAGCCCATCCTGGGGTCGGCCGAGTACAGCCTGATCTCCTCGTGGGCGGGGCCGCAGGGGAACTCCTCGCCCATCCACCGGGCGTAGTAGCCGTCTCTCATCTCAGACCGCCACCCATCGGGTGCCGTCGGCGTCGAACAGCGCGACCAGCCTGCGCCGTCCCGACCTGTCGAAACGGTAGATCTCCGCACCGTGCGGCAGCCGCTGGCTGTCGATCTTGAACTCGGGGACGGCGGGGCCCGTGCCGGGCGCGAACCCGGTGCCGTCGAACGGCGGGTGCTCGACCACCCAGCCGCCGGGCGCGGCCGCCATCGCCGCCTCGTCCGTCCCGCCGTAGGGCGGGCGCAGCGCCTCGGCGAACCGGGCGTGCCAGCGCAGCACGTGCACCGACTCGTCGTCGGCGGAGAAGGAGGAGGAGCCGCCGTGGCCGAGGCCGAGGGCGGAGTACAGCTGCTTGGGGGTGGCGAACGGCAGGATGTCGGACACCCTGTGGACATACCCGGCTACCCGGTCGTATCCCCCTTCCAGGTAGTGCACGACCAGCGGGTGCGGCAGCACCTTCTGCATGACGGGCCGGACCGGCGCGCCGCCGACCCTGGCGATGGTGAGGGGGTCGAGGTAGCCCGCGTCCGGATGCCCGTCGTCGATCGCCAGCTGCCAGTGCGGCTGCGGCCACCCGGACGCCAGCGTCTTCAGGTCGGTGGCCTGGTGCGGCTCGGACGGCGGAGCGGTGAACGCCCGCACGTAGACGCCGTCCGAGTAGACGACGGTTCCGGCCACGTACAGCTCGGCCTTCAGCAGGACCGCCAGGTAGCTCTCCCTGTCCCCGTTGGCCTTGGCCTCGGCGAGCCGGAGCGCCGTCTTGTTGGGCTTGGGCCTCGCGGGCTCGAGCGCGGCGGGCCCGGACGCCTCAAGCCCTCCGGCCGTGGGCCTGACGGAGGGGGGCTCCGCCTGCGTGAACGCGCCGGGGTCGGATTCCCGCGGGTCGAACGCGCCCGCGCCGGTTCCATACGAGCCGGACATGTCCGCGCCGTATCCGTAGGAACCGGACATGTCCGGGCTGTAGTCGTAGGAGCCGGACGGCGCGGCGTCGGTTCCGTACGGACCCGAGGAGTCGGGGCCGTAGCCGTGCGGGTCCGAGACGTCAGGGCCCGCGGGCCGCGGCGGTGGCGGCGGTTCGGCCGGCGGAGGCTGGAGGAGCTGCTCCGGCTCGGGTTCGAAGGCCGGCCCGGGCGGGAGCGGAGGCTCGGCCGGAAACCGCTCCGGCAGGGGCTGCGTCTGCGGCGCGAACGGCGGGGGCTCGGCGGGAGGAGTGGGCGGGGGCACCGGGGAGAGCAGCGGCGGAACGTGCTTCTCCACGGGCCGCAGCGGATCCGACTGGTCCAGGCCCAGCTCGGTGAGGTCGAGGAAGGTGGAGTCCCGGAAGGACTCGTAGACGAGCTCGGACGGCAGGGCCACCCCCTGGACGTCCCGCAGCGCGATCACCATGATCGAGGCGAGCCGCCGGAACGCGTCCGGGGGCGAGTGGAAGGGCAGGTCGAACGTCCAGTTCCCGTACGACTCCGGCCGGTCCCAGCCCAGTTCGGCGAGCCGCTCCTCGCTCCTGGGGTCGAAGCGCAGGTCGGCCACGAGGACCTCGCTGCTGACCGCTTCGGCGTGCACGCCGTCCCCGGTCCGGAACGCCTGCACGTAGTGGCTGCCCTGCACCCTGCGGTGCACCACGAGCACCATCTGCGGGTGGAGCCCGGCCAGCTCGCGGGCCAGCCGCTCGGTGAATTCCGCCCAGTCCATGGTGATCAGTCGGTCCGGCCGGCCTGAGCCCAGCGGCCGCTCACGGCGTCGAACACCGCGAGCAGGCCCTGACCCGACCACAGCTGCGCGCCGTGCGGCAGCCGGATCGCCTGGCCGGGAGCGGCCACGGGAGCGGGCGGAGCGGGCGGGAGAGGAGCGGGCGGGAGCGGGTCGGGAGCCCAGGCCGCGGAGAGCGCGGGGACGGGCGGGACCTGCGGGACGGGCGGGACGGTGACGGGCTCGACCGGCGCGGCCTGCGCGGATGTGCGGTGCATGGTGTCCAGTCGCAGGATCATCGCCGCGTCCAGCTGGATCTCGCTGGGCAGGTCGAGGTTGATGGTCAGGTGCCAGGAAGGGTCGGGCCAGGCCTTGGCGAGCGCGGCGAACGTCGTCCTGCCGTGCAGCCCGGCGTACCCGGCGGCGCCCTGCGCCTGCACCGAGGTGAACGCCAGCACGTGGACGACCCCGTCGCGCTGGATCGTCTGGAACTCCGCCGGCGCCGTGCCGCCCGACGGGAGCAGCAGCTCGGCGCCGAGCAGCAGGTCGAAGTAGCCGAGGTGGTCGCCGCGCGTCCGCGCGTCGGCGAGCCTGTCCTCCAGCGAGGGCGGGGCGGCCGGCGGGGAGCCGTTCACCGGCGCGGCGATCGGGCTGGGCCTGCGGTCGGCGACCCGCTGCGGGTCGGAGGGCTCGATGCCGAAGCCGGTCAGCTCGATCAGCCCTGACCCGTGCCGGTGGAAGGACTCGTACACCAGGTCCAGCGGCCGACGCACGCCCTGGACGTCGCGCAGCGCGGTCACCATCATGTCGGAGAGCAGGGCGAACCCGGCGGGCCCGGTGTCGGGCGGCAGCTCGGTCCACCAGTTGGCGGGCGACCAGTCGGCGGTCGGCGGGAGCCAGCCGGCCTCGGTGAGGACCTCCTCGTCCGAGGGGCCGAGCAGCAGCGGGCCCTCCAGGAAGTTGTTGCTCACCGCCTCGGCGTACAGCCGGTCGGGCTCGCGCATCGCCTGGACGTAGTGCCTGCTCTCCTCACGCTCCCGGACGATCAGGATCGTGTCGCGGTCGAGGTTCGCGAGCTCGAGGGCGAACCGCTGGGCGAACTCCGACCACTCCAAGGTGAAACTCCACTTTCCGTAGCGGGGAGCCCCCCGGTCTTCCTGCGCATGATCCCTGTCCGTCCGCGCCTTCGCAAACGACGGGGCGGGCAGAGGACACAGTCTAGAGCCCGTCGGCGCGGAGGTCTCGGAGAGCTCTGCACAGGGCCCGCCGGTCGAGGTCGTGCTCGACGACGAGAAGCATCAGCCGGTGCACCAGCAGATGGCGTTCGGCCCCCTGGTCGAGGAGGTGCTGCGCGGTCTCCCACAGGTCGGGCGGGTCGCCGCGCCACAGCCGGACCGCCAGCCGTTCGTAGCCCTCGAGTTCGGCCTCGGTGGCGCCGGGGTGCTCGAAGGACAGCAGCTCCCGCCGGTCGGACGGGTCGGACGGGTCGAGCGAGGCCAGCGAGCCGGTCAGGAAGGGCAGCGCGAACGCCCGGCGGGGCAGGGCCTCCAGGTCGCCGTCCGGGAGGAGCTTCTCGACCAGGGTGCGGTCCAGCCCGAAGGTGACCGGGTCGCGGTAGGCCTCGCCGAACTTGTGCGTGGCGTCCCACACGGCGTCCAGGGTGACGCGGACCCCGGCCTCGGGCAGGCCGGTGCGGCGGCCCGCCCAGCGCACCCAGGCGGCCAGCACGTGCGGCATGGCCTCCTGCTCCGGCGGGGTGAGGAAGATCTTCCGGGGCAGCCAGTCGAGCAGGAACATCTCGCACTTGACGGGGCTGACCCGCAGCGGCCTGCCGAAGTCCCGGGTGCAGCCGTAGTCGATGATGCGGTCGACGCACCTGCCCGCGGCCGACAGGTCCGACAGCTCCTCGGCCTCGCGGGAGGCCAGGAACCGGGCGGCGAGCGTGGCCCGCCGGTCGGCGCTGTAGACGGGGGACGGCGGCCTGCGACCGCCGGGCGGGAGCGCCCGCACCCGGGCGCGCAGGAACGCGTGGTAGGAGGCGAAGGTGTCGCTGACGGGGGCGTCGGCCAGCGAGTCGGTCAGCGCGAGCGCCGGTTCCAGCAGCGCCCTGGCCTGGGCCGGGGTGAGTTCGGTGAACTCGGTGAGCTCGCCCGCCGCCTCGGTGCGGCAGTGGTCGAGCAGCCTGTCGACCTTGGAGGTGACCCAGGCGTCCCGGACGAGGCCGCTCTCGCAGGGCACGTCCCAGCGCCCGCCGAGGTTGTTGTCGACCACGACGACGAGGGCGTGGCGCTCGCTCCCCGCGTAGGTGTAGGTGCAGACCACCGAGTCCTGGTCGCCGTAGGCGTCGCGGGAGACGTAGCACTCCCCGGCCTGGATCAGCCCCACCTTGTGGGCCCACGGCGGGCGGGCGACGCCCTCGTCGATCAGCCGGAGCGCCTTGCGCTCGGCCGTCGCGGCCTGCCTGGGCGTGCCGAGGTAGGCGACTCCCGCCAGCAGGGCCAGCGAGGCCGGGGTGCCCTTCTCGGACGCGTGGTCCAGCAGGGCCTCGCCGACGAGTTCCTCGACGTCGCCGCCGCCCGTCCGGCGGCCGTACCAGGCGCCGAGGATCTCGCTGACGATCAGCTCGGCGTCGAGGGGGCTGCGGACTGCCAGCAGCTCCCGTGCGTGCAGGAGCATGTCGTCGAAGATCCCGGAGATCTCCTCGGTGGGGCGCGGACTCACGTTCAGCCACCTTACCCGCACGCAGCGGGGACCCTTAGGGACGAACCCGCCCGGATGTCCGTTCATTCCGGGGGGATTCCTCGCGGTCCGCCTGGCGGGACGCCTCCGCGAACCATCCGGCGTGGTGCTCGGCGGCCCACCGGGCGGACACCGACCCGGTGATCATGCCGCGCATCGCCTCACGGTCGCGCAGGGCGTACCAGAGGTGGCCGCAGGTCATCACGGCGACGGCGAGGAACAGCCAGTCGTGGACGAACGTCGCCCCGGTGCGCAGGGACACGGGCCACGGGCCGGGGAAGGCCAGCATCGTCCCGGTCGCCAGCATCACGAGGACGGAGCCGGCGACGAACGCGGCGTTGATCTTCTGGCCCGCGTTGAACTTCCCCACGGGGAGCACGCCGGCTCCGTCCCGGACGTCGCGGCGGTCGCGGCGGCGCAGCCACTGCCAGTCGACGGGGGCGAAGCGGTCGAGACGCCGCAGATCCTCCCGGAATCCGCGTGAGATCACGCCGAGGAGGACGGGGAGTGGCAACGAGAAGCCCGTCCATATATGGATCGTCTTCAGCAGGTTCCTGCGGCCGACGAGCGTGGAGACCGCGGGGAGGTAGAGGCACACCGCGGTGGCCAGGCAGACGAGCATCAGCAGGGCCGTGACGTGGTGGGCGGTGCGCTCCGGCACCCCGAACCTAGGCAGTCGGGACATCGGCCCGCCCGTTCGACCGGCCCACCCAGGCGTCCACGTCGTAGCCGCGCAGCTCCCAGTAGCCCGGCTCGACCTTGTCGACCACCTCGATGCCGCCCAGCCACTTCAGGGACTTGTAGGCGTACATGGGGGTCACATGGAGCCGTACGGGCCCGCCGTGGTCGTGCGTGACGGGCTTGCCGTACATGGAGGTCGCGACCAGGACGTCCCTGCGCCGGGCCTGCTTCATGGTCAGCGACTCGGTGTAGACCCCGTCGAAGGAGGTGATCGTCAACGCCGCCGCGTCCGGGTCGGCGCCGCAGGCGTCCAGCAGGTCGGGCAGCGCGACCCCGCCCCACTCCACATCCGGGACCCGCCAGCCGGTCACGCACTGGAAGTCCCTGGTCAGCGAGGTCTGCGGCAGCGCCGCCAGCTCGGCCATGGTGAACGTCCGGGGCCGCTCGACCCGTCCCGAGACCTTCAGCCGGTAGTCCTGCGCCGTGCGCCGCCGCACCGACGAGACGACCGAGTAGTACCGGAACCCGCCGCCCACCGGTACGAAGTCGCCGATCGGCTCGAGCGCCTCGTTCACGCCCTTCTGCAGGTGCGCGCCCGTCGCGACGCCGAAGGCGCCGAGGCCCAGCATGCCCAGCACTATCCGGCGCCCCACCGGTGCGCCTCTCGCATGCGCTGCGGGTTCCGTGGGTTCCGTGCCTTCCAGGTCCATTCCGGCATTCCACCAGGTGGTCATCCCCATGGCCAGCAGAGGACGCGGATCGTAAGGGATCCATAATGCCGGCGCCCCGTCGAGCGCTACGAGGCGCCGGCGAGCCGGTCCGGAAGGACGCGCCCGCCGAAGAGGCGCCGATCGCGAGGTTCGGCGCGCCGACAGGATTCGGCAAACAGAAGGTATGGATCTTCCTGGCACCGCCGGGTGGGCGGCGGGAGACGCTCCGGAGGGCCGGGGCCTTGCGGGAAGGGCCTCCTGCCGCCCGGCCGCCGACCTCGCGGGGCTCGAGGCGCTGGTCGAGGTCCGGAAGGGGTCCCCGCCTCGCGGGCCAGGAAAGGGATACCGGCGAGTTAGGGGCCACGGAGCGGTCCCAGCCTTTAGGATCTCGAGGCGGCTCGCACCATGGACGCCTGGAGAAGGGGACGCATAGGGTGTTCCTTGCAGGCTGAGCTGAAGGGGGCGGACGGTTGTGGAAACCGTGTCGACCCCGGAATGATGAGACCTGACTCCGACCGCTGTTGTGATGGAGGCGGGGGCACTAGCCTGCCCCCATTCACCCATAGTGATGACCATTTGCCTCGCAGTAGGGCCTGAGGGGCGCCGGAGGTGGCGGCGATGAGCACTGATACATCCGTGCCCGGCCCGCGTGTCTCGGGCCTGGCCGCCTCGGACTCCGCGCTGTTCGCGACCCTGATCAAGGAAGCCCCCATGGGCTTCGCGTTCTTCGACACCGGACTCCGCTGCCACCGGATCAACGACACGCTGGCCGGGCTGCTGGGCAGCCCCGTGGCCGAGCTGGTCGACCGCGTCCCCGGGGAGATCATGCCCGAGGAGCCCGCCGCCACGGCGGCGGCGTGCCTGCGGGAGGTGATCTCCACCGACCGGTCGGTGATCGACAAGGACCTCAGATTCGAGGTGCCTCCGCGGGACGGGGGCGAGGGCGGGCCCGAAGGGCCCGCTGAGCCGGATTCCTCGGGACCCGCGGAGGTCCGCTGCTGGGCGACGAGCTGGTTCCCCTCGCACGGGCCCGACGGCAAGCTCCTGGGCGTGGCCCTGATCGCCGTCGACGTCACCGAGCGGCGCCTGGACGAGGAGCAGATCCGCCGCAAGGAGGAGCGCTACCGCTCCCTGGTGGAGGCCAGCTCCCAGGTCGTGTGGGTGGCGTCCCCGGCCGGCGAGGCCGTGGACGACGCGCCGGAGTGGCGCGCGATCACCGGCCAGAGCATCGAGGAGTACCGCGAGGGCGGCTGGCTGGCGGTGGTGCACGAGGAGGACCGCCAGCGCGTCGAGGCGGCCTGGCGGGAGTGCCTGGAGGACGTGCGGACCTTCCAGAGCGGTTACCGGGTGCGCACCAGGACCGGCGCCTACCGGCAGTACGAGGTGCGGGCCGTGCCGATCAAGCGCGGCGAGCGGGTGGTGGAGTGGGTCGGCGCCAACACCGACGTCACCGGCCAGCGCGAGGCCGACGAGATGCGCGGTCGCCTGACCGAGCAGCTGTCCGCCGCCGCTCTGCGCACCGCGCGGCTGCAGCAGGCCACCTCGATGCTGGCCGAGGCGCTGACCGTCGGCCAGGTCGTCTCGGTGATCACCGAGGTGGGCCGCTCCGCGATCGGCGCCGACCGCTCGGCGGTCGCGCTGCTGGACCACAACCGCCTCAAGCTCTCGGTGATCACGCCGGGGACCGAGCAGGAGGGGGAGAACTCCCAGGTCGTCGCGGTCAGCGCGGCGACCGCGATGTCGGTGGCGGTGCGCGAGAGCCGCCCGTTCCTGGCGGGGACCCCCGACAGCCTGCGCCGCCAGCTCGGCGGCGAGGAGGAGCTGGAACGCTACCTGGAGCGCACCGACGAGCGAGCCTGGGTCGGCCTGCCGCTGCTCATGGCGGGTTCGGCGATCGGCGCGCTGCGCTTCGCCTTCACCCGGCCCCGGGAGATCACCGAGGAGGAGCGGGTCTTCCTGGAGGCGCTGGCCGGCCAGTGCGCCCTGGCCGTGGGCCGCGCCACCCTGTACGAGCAGGAGCACAGCACCGCCGAGCAGCTCCAGCGCAGCCTGCTGCCCGACAGCCTGCCCCAGCTCGCCGAGATGCAGCTGGCGGCCCGCTACCACCCCGCCACCCGGCACGTCCAGGTCGGCGGGGACTGGTACGACGCCTTCAAGCTCGCCGACGACAGGCTCGCGATAGCCGTCGGCGACGTCATGGGCAAGGGCGTCCTGGCCGCCTCGGTCATGGGCCGCGTCCGCAACGCCCTGCGCGCCCTGGCCCTGAACGACCCGCGCCCCGCCGCGGTGCTGGCGGGGCTCGACCGCGTCTTCAGCGCCACGGAGGACGAGGAGCAGTTCACGACCCTCGCCTACGCGGTGATCAACCCCGACACGGGGGCCGGCGTGGTGTCCGTCGCCGGCCATCCGCCCGCCCTGGTGGTCCGTCCCGACGGGCCGCCGACGCTCGGCCTCTCCGAGCCCGGAACCCCGCTGGGATGGCCCAGTCAGAGACAACAGTCAAGTTTTTCCGTGGAACCCGGCAACACTGTGGTCTTCTATTCCGATGGACTGGTGGAGAACCGTCGGCGGGGGGTCGACGCGGGCCTCGACGAATTGGTCGCGGTAGCCGGGAACGCCCCGTCCGAAGTGGTCAGGGATCCGGAGATTCTGGTGGACTATCTGGTCGATCAGATGCTCGCGGGGTACGACCAGGACGACGACGTCACGGTACTCGCGCTCCATGTTCCACCCAGAAACTCGGCGTAGTCCGTACGAAGGACCACTGGACTCCCCCTAAGGTGGTGTGTTAGCGGGCTCCGGGTACGATGCTCCTTCCCTTACGGGCCTGAGGCTCGCGCCCCCTGCCCCGGGGGTCGGGCCGTAGAAGCCACACGTTCGTTCGAGAGGTATTTGTGTCGCCTGCCAGTTCTACCTCGAAGCCGTCCGAGCTGCATGACATCGTGATCGAGCAGCTCCTCGAACGTGCCAGGACGCAGGGCTACATCGAGGCCGATGATGTACGCCGAACCTTCGAGGAGGCCGACATTCCGGTGTCGAAGGCCCCCGCCATCCTGCGGAGCCTCAGCAAGGAGGGTGTGACCGTCATGGTGACAGCTGCTAATTCCGCGGCGCCCAAGCGCCCGCGGAAGACCGCCGCCACCCCCGGCCGATCCAAGACCAAGACCGCGGCCGCCGCCAAGGACAAGCCCGAGACGGTGACCTCGGTGGTGGAGGAGGGGCAGGAAGAGGCCCCCGCCAAGCCCGCCCGTGCCGCCGCCCCGCGCAAGCCGAGAGCCGCTGCGGCCAAGCCCGCGGCCGCCAGGAAGGCGGCCCCAGCCAAGAAGGCGGCTCCCGGCAAGCCCGCCTCCGCCAAGAAGGCGGGCGCGGACGACGAGGCCGAGGAGCTCGAGGAGATCGAGATCGACCTCGAGGACCTCGAGGTCGAGGACGTCGCCCCCGTCGTGGTCGCCGAGGAGACCGAGGACGAGGACGGCCCCCAGACCGGGGTGCCCAAGCCGCGTGCCGCCGCCGGGGCCGAGGAGGGCTTCGTCCTCACCGACACCGACGACGACGAGGACGCCCCCGTCCAGCAGATCGTCGCGGCCGGCGCCACCGCCGACCCGGTCAAGGACTACCTCAAGCAGATCGGCAAGGTCCCGCTGCTCAACGCCGAGCAGGAGGTCGAGCTCGCCAAGCGCATCGAGGCCGGCCTGTTCGCCGAGGAGCGCCTGGCCAACGAGGCCGGCAGGCTCTCGGAGGAGGACCTGGAAGACCTCGAGTGGATCGCCGAGGACGGCCGCCGGGCCAAGAACCACCTGCTGGAGGCCAACCTCCGGCTCGTGGTCTCGCTGGCCAAGCGCTACACCGGCCGCGGCATGCTGTTCCTGGACCTGATCCAGGAGGGCAACCTCGGTCTGATCCGCGCGGTCGAGAAGTTCGACTACACCAAGGGCTACAAGTTCTCCACGTACGCCACCTGGTGGATCCGGCAGGCGATCACCCGGGCCATGGCCGACCAGGCGCGGACCATCCGCATCCCGGTCCACATGGTCGAAGTGATCAACAAGCTGGCCCGGGTGCAGCGGCAGATGCTCCAGGACCTGGGCCGCGAGCCCACCCCGGAGGAGCTGGCCAAGGAACTCGACATGACGCCCGAGAAGGTCGTCGAGGTGCAGAAGTACGGCCGGGAGCCGATCTCGCTGCACACCCCGCTGGGCGAGGACGGCGACAGCGAGTTCGGTGACCTGATCGAGGACTCCGAGGCGATCGTCCCGGCGGACGCGGTGAGCTTCACCCTGCTGCAGGAGCAGCTGCACTCGGTGCTCGACACGCTCTCGGAGCGTGAGGCGGGCGTGGTGTCGATGCGGTTCGGCCTGACCGACGGCCAGCCCAAGACGCTGGACGAGATCGGCAAGGTCTACGGGGTGACCCGGGAGCGGATCCGGCAGATCGAGTCCAAGACCATGTCGAAGCTGCGCCACCCGTCGCGTTCCCAGGTGCTGCGCGACTATCTCGACTAGAACTCGATTCGAACACAACGGACCGTCTCTTACAGGCGGTCCGTTGTGTTTTGACCGCTTTGCCCCTCGAAACGTCGCCACTTAACACGGTATTTACCTATAGGTAGCTACCGCTGCGCCGTCCTTCCCTACTCTCCAGGACATGGGAGTGATGGAGGTTGACCGGGTGCTGACGACGGGTGGCCACCGCCCGCGCGCGGCACGCGTGATCAGCGGACGCCCCTGGCGGGATCCGGTACTGGACCGGGCCTGCGACGCCGTCCGCGAACGCTACCTGAGAGTCGCGGTCTCAGCCCTCTGGGAGACCCGAACCGATTTCGAACTGCGCTCGCTCCGCGTCGAGTACCTCGCCAAGGCCGCCGTCGGCCTGAGCAAGGGCATCGAGGCGCTGCTGACGCAGGATCCCCACAATCCCGACCTGCACCTGTGGCTGGGCCGCACCCTGATCGAGGAGGCCTGGCGGATCCGTCCCGCCGCCCGCTCACGATCGCAGCAGGCCGGCGGCTACCAGGCCTTCACCAAGGCACTGCACAACGCGCGGGCTCCGTTGAAGACCGCCGCCGAGCTGTTCGGGGACGATCCGGTGCCCTGGGAGTCCATGCAGTGGCTGGCCCTGGGCCTGGAAACCGACACCGCCGACAAGGAGACGCTCTGGAACAGGGCGTCCGAACGCTGGCCCACCCTCTACGGGGCCCACGTCGCCCGGGTCATCAGCCTCTCGCCCCAGTGGGGCGGGGTCGCCGAGGAGATGTTCGACTTCGCCCGGGTGGCGATGAGCATGTCGAGCCGGGAGGACCCCCGGGCCGCGCTGATACCGCTCGCCTACTTCGAGTACTTCGTCCAGGAACGTTCCGGACTGATCAAGGGCTCGTCCTCCTGGTTCAGCGTGGAGGAGATCCGGGACGTCGAGGCCGCCGCCCGCGGCTGGCACGAAGGACATCGCCCGCACCCGCGGACGCTGGAGGCGCACAACCTCTTCGGCGCCGCCTTCCATCTGGCCGACGCCCGCCGTCCGGCCCGCAACCACCTGCTGCGCACCCAGGGGCGGCCTTCCTCACTGCCGTGGAGCTACCTGGGCGGCAACGAGGTCGATCAGTACGTCAAGGCGTGCAAGCACCTGAACATCATCGGCCACTGACAGTAGCTCATTCATCGCTGATAATCACTTCGATCGTTCCAACACGGGGGGACTCCACCGTGTGGCCGAGTTCGCCCAGTGCCTTGGCCAGCTCTTCCTGAGTGCGTGCCTCGATTCCGTGCGTCAGCAGGTCGTGGGCGATCGAGCCGCGGGTGGCCTTGGCCATGTGGCTCACCACCGAGCGCTTGGCCGCGCCGTCGACGATCCGCTCCTTCAGCACCCGTACGCCCACGGAGGGCCGCTTCCAGGCGGCCGCGTACGGTGCGGAGCGCATGTCGACCACCAGGCCGTCCGGTCGGAGCGCCTCGGTCAGGGCGGGGCGCCACACGCCCGCCAGCGCTCCCAGGGGCGGCAGCCTCACTCCCATGGCCAGCCGGTAGGGCGGCACGCGATCGTCCGCGCCCAGCGCCCCCCACAGGCCTGAGAAGATCACCACCTTGGCGCGCGCGGCGTCGTCGAGCTCGTTCAGGCGCAGATGGTCGTACAGGACACCCGTGTAGAGCTCCCGGGCCCTCAGGGCGGGCGCCTCGCGCAGCGCGCCGTTGCGGGTCAGAGCGTCCTTCTGGCCTTCGGAGAGGCCGAGGACCTCCAGAGCCGTCCCCTCCGGGCCCCGGCAGAGGTCGACGAGGGCTTGGAGCACGCGCTCCCGTACCGGCGTCAGCTCGGGGCGGGAGAGGGTCTCCAGGTCCAGACGGGGGCCGTCGCCGGCGGCGGCCTTGCCCTCGGAGGGCGGAAGCAGGATGAGCACCCGGTGATTATGCCGGGCCTTCGCCCCGGCGGGCGTCAGAAGCCGGCGGACCGGTGGAGGACCGCCCGCAGAGACGGGAAGGAGGGCCGCCCACCAGGGGCGACCCTCCTTCCTCGTACTCGGTCAGGAGGCCGACGGATCAGGAATGGTCCTCACCACGAAGCCGGTTCTCGATCAGCTTGTCTGTCTCGTCTTGGATGTCCGCCCCCGATGCACGGAGCGTTTCCGCGTACTTGCGGCCGTGGTGGGCGCAGAACAGCAGGTCTGCGCCACCGGTGAGGGTGGCGCGAACATACGCCTGGGCCCCACAACGGTCGCAGCGGTCCTGCGCGGTGAGCGGCTTGGTCGGGGCAAGGGTTCCAGTCACGGCACCTTCCTCTGTACTCGGGGGTCGGTACTTAGGAGAACATCTAACCCGACCTGGGCGTTCCCAAAACCTCTTCCGCTACGCCGAAAGCAGAACGCCCCAGAACGTGACCCGGGTCACATCCATTGATGATCACTCCGTGCCCAGGGCTTTGCGCTGTGCTGAAGCGGCCAGGCTCAGGGCCTCGCGGGCGTATCCGAGGATATGGCTCACGGACAGGAAGCCGTGGAAGGCGCCGTCGAAACGGTGGACCTCGGCGCCGACCCCGGACTCGGCGAGCCGGATGGCGTAGGCCTCGCCCTCGTCGCGGAGCGGGTCGTGCTCGGCGGTGATCACGCAGGCGGGGGGAAGACCGGACAGGTCGGGGGCGCGCAGCGGGGAGACGTACGGGTGGCCCCCGTCGGCCTCCGGGCCCAGGTACTGCTCCCAGAACCAGGCCATTGCCCTGGCCGTGAGGAATCCGCCCTCGGCGTGGGCGGTGTAGGAGGCGGTGCTCTGGGCGGAGTCCAGCGCGGGGTAGATCAGCAGCTGGTGGGAGATGGCGGGCCCCTTCTCGTCCCGGCTGCGCAGGCACGTCACCGCGGCGAGGTTGCCGCCCGCGCTGTCCCCGGCGACACCGATCCTGGCGGGGTCGCCCCCGAGGGACACGGCGTTCTCGTGGACCCACAGCAGCGAGGAATAGGCGTCTTCGGCCGCGGCCGGACAGGGGTGCTCGGGGGCGAGCCGGTAGTCGACGGAGACGACGATCGCGCCCGCGCCCGCGCACAGGTCTCGGGCCATGGCGTCGTGGCCGTCGAGATTCCCGAAAACGAAACCGCCTCCGTGGAAGAAGACGACGACCGGCAGATTCCGCGCGTCCTCACCCGGCCAGTACAGGCGGACGGGGATCGGCCCGGCGGTGCCGGGGACCGTCCGGTCCTCGATCCGGGCGACCGGCGTCCGGGGAATCTCGGCCTTCGCCGGCAGGGCCGCGAGGCTCGCTCGGGCCTCGGCGGCGTCGAACACCGTTTCACCGACTCTGGGGAAGCCGGCGCTCAGCACGTCGACGATCTTCTGGGAGAGCGGATCGAGGGCCATGTGCTCGTCCTTCCGGGGGGTGAGCGGTCTAGACCATCATCACAGAGGCCGGAAGGGCGCCGCTCAGAGAAGGAGGGCGCCCACGTCGACACGCAGATCCCTGAAGCGCGAGATGGCCATAGGGTGCAGCTTAGGACGAAGCGCTGGAGCCTTTCTGGTAGGCGATGAGCCCCGTTCTGACGCTCCTGTGTCCGTCCGACGGGGTACAGTCTTGCGACGAACACTGCAAAGCATGTTCGAATGTGTTGAGGAGCACCGTTGACCACCGCTGTCGAGGAAAACGTGGACGCTACCGGGTACTCCGCCCGGCACCTGTCGGTGCTGGAGGGGCTGGAGGCCGTGCGCAAGCGGCCCGGCATGTACATCGGCTCCACCGACAGCAGAGGCCTGATCCACTGTCTGTGGGAGATCGTCGACAACTGCGTGGACGAGGCGCTGGCCGGCCACTGCACCAAGATCGCCGTGGTGCTGCACGCCGACGGCTCCTGCTCGGTGGCCGACAACGGGCGCGGCATCCCGGTGGACCTCGAGCCCAAGACCAAGCTGCCCGGCGTCGAGTTGGTGATGACGAGGCTGCACGCCGGCGGCAAGTTCGGCGGGGTCTCCTACACCGCCTCGGGCGGCCTGCACGGCGTGGGCGCGTCGGTGGTCAACGCACTGTCGGCCCGGCTGGACGTCGAGGTCGACCGCTCGGGCCACACCCACCACATCTCCTTCCGGCGGGGCCTGCCCGGCGTCTTCTCGGCCGAGGGCCCCGGCGCGTCGTTCCGCAAGAAGTCGGGCGTGCACGAGGGGGCCGCGATCCCGCGCACCCGCACCGGCACCAGGGTGCGGTTCTGGCCGGACTTCCAGATCTTCCTCAAGGACGCCACGATCACCACCGACCTGGTGCTCGACCGGATGCGCCAGACGGCGTTCCTGGTGCCGGGGCTGGAGATCACCGTCACCGACGAGCGGCCCGCCGAGCCGCTGCACGAGAAGTTCCGGTTCGACGGCGGCATCAGCGAGTTCACCACCTTCCTGGCCGCCGACCCGCCGATCTGCGACGTCCTGCGCATCCAGGGCCGGGGCCACTTCACCGAGACCGTGCCGGTCCTGGACGACCTCGGCCACCTGGTGCCCACCGACGTCGAGCGGGACCTGGAGGTCGACGTCGCCCTGCGCTGGGGGACGGGCTACGACACCGTGGTGCGCAGCTTCGTCAACGTCATCGCCACCCCCAAGCACGGCACCCACGTGCAGGGTTTCGACAAGGCGCTGGTGCGCGTGGTCAACGAGCAGCTGAGGGCGGTGAAGCTGCTGCGCAACAGCGACGACAACGTCGTCAAGGACGACATCCTCGAGGGCCTGACCGCCGTGGTGACGGTCCGGCTGCCCGAGCCGCAGTTCGAGGGCCAGACCAAGGAGATCCTGGGCACCTCCGACGCCACCCGGATCGTCAACCAGGTCGTCGGAAAACAGCTCAAGGACATCTTCGACAACCCCGGCAAGGCGCAGAAGCAGCAGCTGCGCACCGTCCTGGAGAAGATCGTCGCGGCGGCCAAGGCCCGGATCGCGGCCCGCACCCAGCGCGACACCCAGCGTCGCAAGACCGCGCTGGAGTCCTCGGCGCTGCCCGCCAAGCTGGTCGACTGCCGCACCACCGACGACCGCAGCGAACTGTTCATCGTCGAGGGGGACTCGGCGCTGGGCACCGCCAAGCTGGCCCGCAACTCCGAGTTCCAGGCGCTGCTGCCGATCCGGGGCAAGATCCTCAACGTGCAGAAGTCGTCGGTCGCCGACATGCTGAAGAACGCCGAGTGCGCCGCGATCATCCAGGTGGTCGGCGCGGGCTCGGGCCGCACGTTCGACGTGGAGGCCGCCCGCTACGGCAAGATCATCCTGATGGCCGACGCCGACGTCGACGGCGCCCACATCCGCACCCTGCTGCTGACCCTGCTGTTCCGCTACATGCGGCCGATGGTCGAGGCGGGCCGGATCTACGCCGCGGTCCCGCCCCTGCACCGGATCCAGCTGATCAACCCCAAGCGGGGCCAGGAGAAGTACGTCTACTGCTACTCCGACGCCGAGATGCGCCGCAAGCTGGTGGAGCTGGAGCGCAAGGGCGTGCGCTGGAAGGAACCCCCGCAGCGTTACAAGGGCCTGGGCGAGATGGACGCCGACCAGCTGGCCGAGACGACCATGGACCCGCGCCACCGCACCCTGCGCCGCATCCGCATCGAGGACGCGGCCGAGGCCGAGCGCATGTTCGCCCTGCTCATGGGCAGCGAGGTGCCGCCGCGCCGCCAGTTCATCATCGCCGGCGCCTCCGAGATCGACGAGAGCCGCCTCGACACCTGAGCCGCGTCAGTCCTCGAACTCGTCGGGCCTCCACTTGATCCCACAGCCCAGGCTGGGGTGGTGCGGCTCGGGCACGGGCCGCCCCGCCAGGACGAGGTCGAGGGCTGCGCGCAGGCTCCGGCCGTCCGCCGGTACGTCGTTGGACGGCCGGGCGCCGTCGAACTCGCCCCGGTAGGCGAGCCTCCGGTCCGCTCCGTACAGGAAGAAGTCGGGCGTGCAGGCCGCACGGTAGGCGCGGGCGACGTCCTGGGACTCGTCGTACAGGTAAGGGAAGACGAATCCGGCTCGTTCGGCCTGCTGAGCGAGGTTGTGCGGCGAGTCGTCCGGATAGTTCTTCACGTCGTTGGAGCCGATCCCGATCGTCGCCAGCCCCCTGGCCGCGTACTCGGCGGTCAGCGTCCCGAGGCCCTTCTCGATGCGTCTGACGTAGGGGCAGTGGTTGGAGAGGAAGACCACGAGCAGCGCCGGGGCGTCGGCGAAGTCGCCCGGGGAGACCGGTGTCCCGTCGGTCGCGGGCAGCGTGAAGTCCGGGCTCGGCGTCCCCAGCGGGACGAGGAACGAGGAAATGGCCATGGCTCCATGGTGCCATCCCGTCCCCTCGAGATCGTTTGCCCTAACGCTTGGTAGCCTGCAGGCCCACCCCTCGAGAAGGAGACCCCATGCCGAGCCAGGAACAGATGAAGGCGGCCCTGCAGGCCTACGTCGACGGTTTCGCCAAGGGCGACGCCGACTCCGTCATCGCGCTCTTCGCCGAGGACGCGATCGTGGAGGACCCGGTCGGCACTCCCGAGAAGCGCGGCGGGGAGGTCGCCGAGTTCTACCGCAACGCCGTGGCCGGCGGTGCCAAGCTCGTCCTCGAAGGACCCATCCGCGGCTCCCACGGATCCTCCGCCGCCATGCCCTTCACCGTCGAGATGCCCGGCATGAAGATCTCCGTGATCGACGTCTTCACCTTCGACGAGGCCGGCAAGGTGACGAGCATGCGCGCCTACTGGGGCCCCGACGAGATCACCCAGGGCTGACGCCCGCGCCGCCCCGCGTCAGACGCGGGCGAGGGCGAACTCGCTGAAGACGGCGACGGTGTCGGGGGAGTCGGGCGGGTCGTGGCCGACCAGGACGCCCACGGCGCCCGAGGTGTCCGGGTCGTCGGCGTCGGTGACGTCGGCGACCTTCTGCCCGTCGACCCACATGACGAGCCGGACGGTGTCGGAGAGGGCCCAGCACAGTCCCTGGACGGTGTGGTAGCTGTCGCCGAGGCCGGGGGAGGAGCCCGAGGCCAGGGAGACGCGGCTGCCGCCGCCCGCTTTGTAGACGGTGGAGGCGCCGTCTCTGCGGACCGTGAACCCGTAGCCGCCGTCGAAGCCCTGGCCCCGGCAGTAGACGCCGATCTGACCGGACTCCTGTGTGCTGACGAACCGGGCGCGGGCCGTCACCAGCAGGCGGTCCGGCAGGGTACCGACCGTGGGACCGGAGAAGAAGATCAGGTACCCCGGGGCGGTGGAGATGGTGTAGGTGCCGTCCTTGGACCGGCTCTGCGCACCCTGGGTCCAGCCGTAGGCCTCCTGAGGGAAGGCCGTGGCCGGCAGGACGGGCTCCAGGGAACGCGGCGGGATGTCGAGGTCCTCCACGACCGCCGCGTTCCGGACGGGCGGCCGTTCCCCGCCGTCCAGGAGGCCGCTGGTCAGGCCCGCCACGGCGGTGACCGCCAGCAGGGCGACCGCGGCGGCGGCCGCGAGCAGCGGCCTGCCCGGCAGGCTCTTGCCGCGGAAGGGGCGGGGCGATCGATGCAGACCGCTGGGCTCCGTCGGCGGCACGCTCTGCTCTCCGTTCGCGGTCCCGCGCCGGCTGACCAGTTCGTCGAGAAGGGCCTGCGCGGTGGGCCTGCGTTCGGGATCCTTGTCGAGGGCCCGCGCCGCCAGGCCGTGCAGGGGACCGTGCAGGCCGTCCAGCGAGGGCGGCAGGTGGACGACCCGGTAGGCGATCTCGGCCAGGGTGCCGGTGCCGAACGGCGGGTGCCCCGAGGCGGCGTAGGCGATCAGCGCGCCCCAGGCGAAGACGTCGCCGGCCGGGCCCACCTGCTGGTGCCGGAAGGACTCCGGGGGCATGAACGACGGGGTGCCGACGGAGCCTTCGGCGGCGGTCAGCCGGGTGGAGGAGTCGGTGTTGCGGGCGATCCCGAAATCGATGACGCGAGGACCGATGGGAGAGAGCAGCACGTTCGCGGGTTTGAGGTCGCGGTGGACGATGCCCTCCGCGTGGATCGCGGTCAGCGCGGTGGCGACCCCGACGGCCAGCGCGTCCAGGTCCGCCCCGCGCAGTGCGCCGTGCTCGGTGACGACCTGCCGGACGGTCGGCCCCGGCACGTACTCGGTGACCACGAACAGCGGCGGATGCTCGAGCTGCGCGTCCAGGACGGGCGCGGTGCAGAACGGGCGGACCCGCCGGGCGGCCTCCACCTCGCGCCGGAACCGGACGGTGAACGTCGCGTCCTCGGTCAGCTCCGGCGCGATCACCTTGATCGCCACGGGTCGCGGCATCGCGGCGGCCGGATCCGAGGCCAGGTAGACCACCCCCATGCCGCCCGTACCGAGCCGCCCCAGCAGGCGGTAGCGTCCCAGGAACCGGGGGTCGTCGGTTCTCAACTGTTCGGGTGGTTCCGGAAGCGATGACGAGACCACGCAGCGGCCCTTCTCGAGCACCCGTTGTCCCCCCGAGCCTAACCATTCGGACGGCGACGGATTCGAACAAAAGACAGGTCTCACCCTTCCGGCGCCCCGTCCGCTTCCGGCCATTACCAGCGGTAACGTCGGAAGCCGCCTTCGGAGTCGATCACCTGCCCGGTGATCCAGCGGCCCTCGTCGGAGACCAGCCAGGCGATCAGGCGGGCGGGATCGTCCGGCTCGCCGTACCTGCCCTGGGGGAAGGCCTGGAGCACCTCGTCCAGGACGCGCTGATCGCGGTCGGCGGTCTCGGAGTCCAGATAACCGGTGTTCACGGGACCGGGATTGACGGCGTTCACCAGGATGCCCCGGTCGACGAGTTCGTCTGAGACGGTGGCGAGCACTCCGGCGAGAGCCGCCTTGGACGCCGCGTAGGCGACCTCTCCGCGCATCGGGCCGAGCTGCTGTCCAGAGACCATCCAGACGACCCTGCCGCCCGGCCGCCCGTCGTGCTGATGCGCGAAGGCCCGGGTGAGCAGCAGCGTGGCGCGCGTGTTGATCCGCCAGTGCCCGTCCAGCCGATCCGCGTCGAGCTCCAGTAGGGAGCCGTCACCACCGCTGCGCGCGTGATTGCAGACCAGGATGTCGACATGCCCGAACCTCTCGACGGCGGCGTCGACGACCGCCTGGCACGCATCGGCCTCACCGAGATCGGCGCTCATGTCCGCGACGGATGTCTCCGGTGCCTCCCCGCGCAGCTCCGCGAGCAGTTCGGGGATCTCATCGGCGCCCCACGGCTGGAGGGAGTCGTGCGGTTGAAAGTGAGTGAGGAAGAGGTCGGCGCCCATGGCGGCCAGCCTGCGCGCGACGGCGAAACCGATGCCCTGCCGTCGGCTCGTACCGGTGACCAGCGCGACTCGTTTGTCCAGTGTCCGTTCCACGTGTTCCATTGATAGCCGCAGGACGCTTTGGAACTCAATGGATTTTCGACCGTGAGCCGGGGAACCTGCCGACCGGTCCGTTCAGGGGCGGCGCCGCGAACCGGTGGCAGGCTCCTCTTCAGTTACCGTTTCTCAGAAGCGGCCCGTTCGAGGGCCGGTGAGATTTCTTCCTTCTACGGCCTGGGGATGCCACTGCTGAGAGTGCCGTAACCGAAGACGGCGAGGCTCCTGCCGTAGGCGCGGAGGACGGACCCGTACGGCAGCAGAATCACCGTGGCCCTGCCTTTGCAGCCGTAGCCGGAGTAGATGACGACGATTCCATCGGTGGCGTTCTTGATGGGGCTGCGGTTGTAGGGGTAGCAGCGGGAGTTGGACGGATTCTCGATTCTCTTCTTTCCGATGTAGAGGTCCCCGTCTGCGGCATAGGCGGCTCCGGGGATGGTGACGGCGAGAATTCCGGCGGCGGCGAGGGCGCCGAGTGCCCGAGCGGTGAATCGCATTGAGTGTTCCCCCAGTAGGTATTGGGTTCCGTTGTCGACAACCGGCTGTCACGTACCGTAGTCAGATGAGCGCTTGCAGTCACTCCCGGTCTCGTCAGGTTGGGGCAAAGATCAAGTCAAGTCGCATAAGGTGTGGGCAAAAAACGAGAGGTATAAATTTAGACATACTCTCGCTTCGCTAACTTTTTGGACGTTTTGCCTGCATTGTTATGGCTTGATTTGTGATATGGAGCTTGGGATTCTTTGCGACTTTTCTGATTTATGCTGCCATCCGGGATATTGTCTGATTTGAAGAAATGATCCCCGCAGTGAAGCCGCAGGGCTTTCTCCCTCAGTGTCTATCCGAAGATCGGCGCGCGAAAACGTTTCAGAGAAGCGGGAAAAGCCTGGCCATGATGGCCACCGGCTCGGCGTCTTCGGGACGGGAAGGCGGATTGGTCTCGCGGTGCCGGAATTGTGCGATAACGGCGCGGAACACGTCGGCCACGCCTTCCATCTCCTCGGGAGTCAGGTAGACGATCTGGCTGAACGCCTCATCGTGCCGCCACTCCTCGGGGGCCTCGTCGCGCCGCTCGAGCCACTGCCGGTAGCTCTCGTCCTCCAGGCCGCGCGTGATGGGGGCGATCTCGTTGTCGGAGGGTGCGGACGATCCGGCGGGTGCGGGGAAAGCGGTTTCGGCGGAGTCGCCGGCGAGGCGCCAGGGCTTGGCGCGTCCGCCGGATTTGGGGATCTCCTCGATGAGCCCGGCCTCGGCGAGTCGGCGCAGATGGAACGAATAGAGGCCGGTGCTGCCGCCGAGTTCGCGGGCGGCGTCGGTGGCCGTCGCGGCCCCCTCGCGGCCGATCAGTTCCAGCAGGGCCGTGCGGACGGGATGTTCGCCCATGGGTCGATGCGCCTTGGTCACTTTGCAAAGAGTACTCTTTGCAAAGATCCCATGAGGAGGGAGTCCCTGTGACCGTCATGCCGATCCGTCTGTTCGGCGATCCGGTGCTCACCACGCCCGCCGCCGAGGTCGTCGACTTCGACGCCCGGCTCCGCAGGCTCGTGAAGGACCTGGACGAGACCCTCGTCGACCAGCGGGGCTCCGGCCTGGCCGCGCCCCAGCTCGGCGTCGGACTGCGGGTGTTCGTCTTCCGCGACGAGGACGCCTCGGGCCACCTCGTGAATCCCGTGCTCCGGTTCCCCGACGAGGAGGAGCAGGACGGACCCGAGGGCTGCCTGTCCATGCCGGGCCTGTACTTCGACACCAGACGCCGCCGGAACGTGGTGGCCAAGGGCTACGACATGCACGGCCGCCCTCTGCAGGTCGTCGGCAGAGGCCACCTGGCCCGCTGCCTCCAGCACGAGACCGACCACCTGGATGGCGTCCTCTTCCTCGACCGCATGGACGCCACCCGCCGCAAAGCGGCCCTGCGCGCGATCCGCGAGGCTCCCTGGTTCGCCACCCCTCCCCGCGTCAAGCTCAGCCCTCACGGACCCGCCGGCCTGTTCCGTTGACCGTTGACCGGCGCGGCGTGCTGTGCTCCCCGCCGGGGCGGCGCGGGCGCCGGGACCGGTGGGGCGAGGGCTGGATGAGCGGGATTTCCGGTGCCCCGGATCCGCGGGATTTCGGCGGTTCGGGCCGAAGAAGGAAGGTCCTGCGGTTCGCGGGGGCGTCAGGAGCATGGCGGGACGGCCGGTGCTCCCGGAAGAGCGAGACGGCCGGTGCCCCTCCCGAAAGGGGAGGGGCACCGGCCGTCGGAACCGTGCGTCGCCCGCCTATTCGATGCGGGGGCCGATGGAGCCGCCCAGGGCGCCGACGGGGGCGTCCAGGGGGACGCCGGAGCCGTCGCGGCGGCCCAGGTCCTCCGGGAGGTCGACGGGCTCGCCCGCGATGTCGGTGGCGCTGGCCGGGGCGGGGCCGGCCCAGGCGGCGATCAGGACGTCCTCGCCCTTCAGGAAGCGGTGGGAGCGCACGCCGCCGGTGGCGCGGCCCTTCGGCGGGTAGTCGGCGTAGTCGCTGACCTTGACGTTGCCCGCCTGGGTGCCGGGCAGGGCGGTGGCGGAGCCCGAGACGGTGATCACCACGGAGGGGCGGGACGAGTCGACCGCGCCGAACCAGATGACCTTGGCGTCCTGGGCGAGCTTGATGCCCGCCATGCCGCCCGCGGGACGGCCCTGGGGGCGGACGACGGACGCCGGGTAGCGCAGCAGCTGGGTGTCGTCGGTGATGAAGACGAGGTCCTGCTCCTCGGATTCCAGCTGGACCGCGGCCACGACGCTGTCGCCGTCCTTGAGGGTGATGACCTCGTACTCCTCGCGGTTGGCCGGATAGTCGTTGGCGACCCGCTTGACGACGCCCTGCTCGGTGCCCAGCGCCAGGCCGGGCCCCTCCTCGGACAGGCTCGCCAGGCCCACGACCCGCTCGTCCTCGGCGAGGGTGACGAACTCCTCCAGCGGAGCGCCCGCCGCCAGGGAGGGCGGGGCGTCCGAGGGGCGCAGCAGCGGAAGGTCGACGACCTCGACCTTGAGGAGCCGCCCCGCGGAGGTGACGACGCCGAACTCCGACCGCACCGACGTGGCGATCACAGATTGGAGCACGTCGTGCGGGGCGCGGGGGCCGTCGTCGGGCAGGGGGGAGGCGTCGGTGGTGCGGGCCACCAGGCCGGTGGTGGACAGCAGCACCATGCAGGGGTCGTCCTCGACCTCCAGCGGGATCACCGGCTTGGGCTGCCCGTCGGCCTCCAGCAGCAGGGTGCGGCGGGGGGTGGCGAACTTCTTGCTGACCTCGCCCAGCTCCTTGGAGACCAGGGAGCGCAGCTTCTTCTCCGACTCGAGGATCTCGGTGAGGGCGGCGATCTCCTTGCGGAGGACCTCGTCCTCCTTCTCCAGCTCCAGCCGGTCGTAGCGGGTGAGCCGGCGCAGCGGGGTGTCCAGGATGTACTGGGACTGGATCTCCGACAGCTCGAAGACCTGCATCAGCTTGGACTTGGCCTGCGCGGAGTCGTCGGAGTTGCGGATCACCTGGATGATCTCGTCGATGTTGAGCAGGGCCACCATGAGGCCCTCGACGAGGTGCAGGCGCTCCTCGCGGCGGCGGCGCCGGTAGGCGGAGCGGCGGCGCACGACCTCGATGCGGTGGTCGACGTAGACCTGCAGCAGCTCGCGCAGCCCGAGGGTCTTGGGCTGGCCGTCGACGAGGGCGACGTTGTTGATGCCGAAGGTCTCCTCCATCGGGGTGAGCCGGTAGAGCTCCTCCAGCACCGCCTCGGGGTGGAAGCCGTTCTTGATCTCGATGACCAGGCGCAGGCCGACGGTGCGGTCGGTGAGGTCCTTGAGGTCGGCGATCCCGTTGATCTTCTTCGCCTGGACCATGTCCTTGATCTTGGCGACGACCCGCTCGGGACCCACGTTGTAGGGCAGCTCGGTGACGACCAGGCCCTTGCGGCGCGGGGTGACGTTCTCGATGTGCACGGTGGCGCGCGTCTTGAACGTGCCGCGGCCGGCCGCGTAGGCGTCGCGGACGCCGTTCAGGCCGACGATCTTGCCGCCGGTGGGCAGGTCGGGGCCGGGGACGAACCTCATCAGGTCGTCCAGGGTGGCGTCCGGGTGGGACAGCAGGTGCCGGGCCGCGGCGACGACCTCGCCGAGGTTGTGCGGGGCCATGTTGGTGGCCATGCCGACCGCGATGCCCGTCGCGCCGTTGACCAGCAGGTTCGGGAAGGCCGCGGGCAGGACCTCGGGCTCCAGTTCCTGGCCGTCGTAGTTGGGCTTGAAGTCGACGGTCTCCTCGTCCAGGCCGGTGACCATGAGGAGCGCCTCGGGCGACATGCGGGCCTCGGTGTACCGCATGGCGGCGGGCGCGTCGTCACCGCCGAGGGAGCCGAAGTTGCCGTGGCCGTCGATCATGCGCATGCGCATCGCCCACGGCTGGGCCATCCGGACCATGGTGTCGTAGATGGCGGTGTCGCCGTGCGGGTGCAGCTTGCCCATCACCTCGCCCACGACCCGGGCGCACTTGACGTGCCCGCGGTCGGGCCGCAGCCCCATCGCGCTCATCGAGTAGAGGATGCGGCGCTGCACCGGCTTGAGGCCGTCGCGCGCGTCCGGAAGAGCGCGAGAGTAGATCACCGAGTACGCGTACTCGAGGAAACTGCCCCGCATCTCCTCGGCCACATCGATGTCGATGATGTTCTCTTCGAAGTCTTCCGAGGGTGGAGTCTGACCAGTCCGACGTGCCATGCTCGCCATTCTCGCGGGTTCCGACGACACTTTCGTACCAGGAGGGGGCGCCATGGGCCTCTCGGACTTCCAGAACGAGATCTACCTGGGGGGTTTGGGGGATGTGACGCCTGAATTTCCTACCGACCTCTCCACCCTGGAAGCGGCGGCGGAGGAGCGGCTGGACCCCCGGGCGTTCGGCTACGTCGCGGGGGCCGCCGGGAGCGGGGCCACCGCGCGCGCCAACCGGGAGGCCTTCGACCGGTGGCGGCTGGTGCCCCGCATGCTGCGTGACGTCTCAGAGCCCGACCTCTCGGTGACCGTCCTCGGCACGAGGATGCCCGCTCCGGTGATGCTCGCGCCCGTCGGCGTCCTGTCGATCCTGCACCCGGAAGGGGAGATGGCGGTCGCGCGCGCCGCGGCGGCCCTGGACGTCCCCATGATCCTCAGTACGGCCGCCTCGCGCACCATGGAAGAGGTCGCCGAAGCCGCCGGGCCCCGCTGGTACCAGCTGTACTGGCCCAAGGACAGGAACCTGGCGGAGAGCTTCCTGCGGCGTGCCGAGGCTGCCGGGTACGGCGTTCTCGTCGTCACCCTGGACACCTTCAAACTGGCGTGGCGCCCGCGTGATCTCGACACCGCCTACCTTCCGTTCCTGCGCGGGATCGGCGTGCAGAACTACTTCAGCGACCCCGTCTTCCTCGCCGCGGTGGGCGGGGAGATCACGGAGGAGAACCGGATCGACGCGATCCTGCACTGGGTCGCCAACTTCGGGGACCCGTCCCTGACCTGGGACGACCTGGCCTGGCTGCGCGAGCGCTGGGCGGGGCCGATCGTCGTGAAGGGCATCCAGCATCCCGACGACGCCCGCCGCGCCGCGGACGCCGGCATGGACGGGATCGTCGTCTCCAACCACGGCGGACGACAGGTGGACGGGGCCGTCGCGGCGCTCGACCGGCTCCCCGGGATCGTCGACGCGGTCGGGGACGGGCTGAGCGTGCTGTTCGACAGCGGCGTCCGCACCGGCTCCGATGCGGCCAAGGCCCTGGCGCTGGGGGCGGAGGCCGTGCTCGTGGGACGGCAGTACGCCTACGGGCTGGGTCTCGGCGGCGAGGCGGGCGTACGTCACGTCCTGCGCTGCCTGCTGGCCGAACTGGAGCTGACGCTGGCGCTCTGCGGCGTGAGCCGGGTCGGGGAAATCGGCCGCGACCTGCTGGCATGACATTTGTCACTGGACTCGGGTGAGGTTCTCATCGCCGGCTCCTGACGCCCGGCACTGACCGTACGGCCCCCGCCCGAGGCACTCTTGGCCAAGGTGAGGATCGGTGCCGAGGAGGTCGGAATGATCGAGGTTTCGGGGAAGACGGCGTTCACCGTCCAGGCCGGCGAGGTGGTCGCGGTGTGCGGAGACGCCGCGACCTCCCTGCTGGAGGCCGTCAGCGGGGACAGGCTCCCCGCCGGAGGGCGGATCACGGTCGGCGGGCTCGACCCCTACAGGCAGCGGGCCCGGGTGAGCGTCGGCGCGCTGTGGGCCGACGGCGGGCTCTACGGAGAGCTCACCCTCGACGAGATCATCGGCGCCTGGCGGAACTGGTCGTCGCGGCCGCTGGACCGGGACACCGTCACCGCCCTGGCCGCGCTGAAGGGCCGGGAGTCCGTCCCCTACTCGCGGCTGACCTCGGGGGAGCGGCGCAGGTTCGACCTGACGCTCGTGCTGATCTCCCAGCCGGACGCGCTGGTGATCGACGAACCGGCCACCGGGCTCGACCCCGAGGAGGCGCGGGCGGTGTGGCGGCTCGTCAAATCCCTCCGCATCCCCGTCCTCGTCGCGGCGCGGTGCCCGGCCGAGGCGCTGAAGGCCGACCGGACGGTACTGCTGGACTCGGTGGTCGACCTGCTCGCGGCTTGAGCCTGTGGATGACGGCCTCCGCCCGGTGGAGCAGCGCATACGCTGTGGAACCCCGGACGAGGAGGTGGTCGATGCAGCCGCGGCTTCCCGGCGAGGCACTGATCGTCACGTTCGTGGTGCTCCTGTCGGTCGTCGCCACGTGCGGGCTCTTCTCGCAGGGGGTCATCGAGTCCGCCGGACGCGAACCTTGGCGGTTCGTCGTGGGGACGATGGCGGCGCTGCTCGTCGCGGGCCTTCAGGGACGGCTGATGTGGCAGTCGGCGCGGAGGGAGATCACGCGGGGCAGCCGCGTCGTGCTCGGGGTGATCGCGCTGGTGTGCCTCCCCCTGCCGCTGCTGCTCGGGCCCGCCTGGCTCTCGGCGATGGTCGCGGTCTCCGGGATGATCGCGGTGACCCTTCCGGAGCGCTGGTCGGCGCCGCTGGTGGGGGGCGCGGCGCTGCTGGGGTCGGGGATCGCGGTGCTGACGGGCGCGAGCGGACCGCAGGCGGTGCTGCTGGCGCTGAGCTTCCCCGTCGCGGGCCTGTCGGCGTACACGACGGTCTGGCTGAGCCTGGCCGTGAAGGAACTGCGTGACGCCCGCGCCGAGCTCGCGCGCCGTGCCGTGGGGGAGGAGCGGATGCGTTTCGCCCGGGACCTGCACGACGTGCTCGGCCACAGCCTTCAGGCCGTGGCCCTGCGGGCGGAGCTGGCGGAGCGGCTGCTCGACCGCGATCCGGGACGGGTGGCCAAGGAGCTGGCGGAGATCCAGAAGATGGCGCGCGGAGCCGTCCAGGAGGTCCGCGACGTGGTCCGGGGATACCGCGTCACGTCGCTGCGCACGGAACTGGACGGAGCGACGGCCGTACTGCGCGCGGCGGGGATCGCCTGCGAGACGCCGTCCCTGCCCGAGGAGCTGCCGAGGCACGTGCACGAGACGCTGGGGTGGGTCGCGCGCGAGGCCGTCACGAACGTGCTGCGCCACAGCGGCGCCACGAAGTGCCGCATGAGCCTGCGCGCCGACGGCGCGGACGCCCGGCTGGAGATCGTGAACGACGGCGCCCGCCGCTCCGAGGGGGTCGGCAGCGGGCTGGCCGGGCTGAGGGAGAGACTCGCCGCGGTGGGAGGGCGGCTGCAGTCGGGGTTGATCGCTGACGGTACGTTCCAGGTGTTGGCGACAGTCCCGCTGGCCGCCGGCGCGGGACAGAAGGAGGCGCGTTGACCGCGATCAGGGTGTTGCTCGCCGACGACCACCATCTCGTCCGGGAGGCGCTGGCGCTGCTGCTGGGCACCGAGGACGGCATCGAGGTCGTCGCCGACGTGGGGCGCGGCGACGAGGCCGTGGACAGGGTCCTGGCGCACCGGCCGGACGTGGCGGTCCTCGACATCGACATGCCCGGCCTGGACGGGCTGTCCGCCGCCGAGCGCATCTCCGCGGCCCTGCCGTCCTGCCGTGTCGTCATCGTCACCGGCCACGGCCGCCCCGGCAACCTCCGCCGCGCCATGGCCGCCGGCGTGCGCGGCTTCCTCGGCAAGGACACCCCCGGCTCCCGCCTCGCCGAGGTCATCAGGCAGGTCCACGACGGCGCCCGCTACATCGACCCCCAGCTCGCCGCCGACGCTTTGGCCGCCGAGGAGTGCCCCCTCACCCCCCGCGAACTGGACGCCCTGCGCGCCGCCGCCGGAGGCTCACCGGTCAGCCGCATCGCCCGCGCCCTCAGCCTCTCCGAAGGCACCGTCCGCAACTACCTGTCCTCCGCCGTCACCAAGCTCGGCGTCGACAACCGCCACGCCGCCGTGCAGTCAGCCCGGGACCGCGGCTGGCTCTGACGCGCCGTGCTGAGTACCTTCTCCTCGGAATTGAGTACTCCGTCCCTTTGGTCCGGGAGGGGCGGTGCATCAGGCTGTGCCTCATGGAACTGGCACACCGCACCCTCTGGCGTTCTACCGCGATCCTCCTGAAGGTCGCGCTGGCCGTGCTGCTGGCACTGGCGCTGGCCTTCCCCGAATGGGACCGCTTCGCCGACAAGGCCATGGGCGCGCGGGCCGTCGCCTATCCCCTCGCCGTGCTGCTGGTGTTCGCGATCTGGACGGTCCGCCGGAGGACCGGCCGGTCGGGCCCCTACCCCTGGGACGTCGACGCGCTGCTCACCGCCCCCTTCGTCATCGACGTCGCGGGCAACGCCCTCGACCTGTACGACTCGGTGGTCTGGTTCGACGACGCCTGCCACTTCGGCAACTGGGCGCTGCTCGGCGGTGCCGCGGGCGCGGCCCTCCTCCGCGGCCCCGCCCTGCCCCGCTGGGTGACCGTTCTCCTGGTGGCGGGCATCGGAGCCATCGCCGCCATCGCCTGGGAGGTCGCCGAATACGGCGCCTTCATCCTGGACACCCCCGAATCCGTCGACATCTACCGCGACACCCTCGGCGACGAGGCCCTCGGCCTCCTGGGCGCCACCACCGCCGGCCTCCTCACCGCCTTCCGCTCCCGGCGACCCGCGGCGGAGCACCGCCCGGCGGCGACCGAAGCCGAAGTGTTTTAACCGGTCACCACGTCACAGATGCCGTGAACGGCCCGGTTGCCAGGAGAACCCGGCGGCATGCCCTCGGGGCGTGCCGCTCCTGCCGGAACGGCTCGGCGAAGGGGTTCCGCCTCCGGTCGGCGGGATCGGAGGGATCCCGCCGACCGGACGGGAGGGTCAGGTGGGGGTGGCCAGGACCAGGGGGAGGACGGCGGTGGCACCGGCCTCGCGCAGGAGCCTGGCGGCGACGGTGAGGGTCCAGCCCGAGTCGGCACGGTCGTCCACCAGGAGGACGGGGCCCTGGGGGACGGGGAAGTCCAGGCTTAGGGAGTGCAGGACGGTGCGGAGGCGCTGGGCGCTGTTGTGCTGGGGCGGGGAGGGCGGGCCCTGGGAGGTGAGGGCGCCCAGGTAGGGGAGGCGGCCCACCCGCGAGATGTGCTCGGCGAGGCTGGAGACCAGGACGGGGCGGGTGCGGGAGGCGATCGCGGCGACCGCGACGGGCCGTTCGGACCAGCCCCAGGCGGCGAGGACCTGGACGACGGCGGCGGCGATCTCCTCGGGGACGGGCTGGTCGGGGGAGTCGTCGGCGAGCAGGGCGCGCAGACGCGGGCCCCAGCCGATGTCGGTGAGGCGGCCCAGGGCACGGCCCTGCTCGGCCTGCAGGGAGGGCGGGATGCGGCCGGACAGGCCCAGCTCGTCCTTGAGGCCGGTGGGCCACATGCGGCGGGGGGAGAGCTCGACGCCGGGGCGGGCCAGGCGCTCCCTGGCCCGGGTGACGGCCTGGGAGGAGGGCTCGGAAGGCCAGTGCTCGCCGGTGCAGTTGTCGCAGCGGCCGCAGGGCTCGGCCGCCGAGTCGTCCAGGCAGCGCCGGAGGAAGAGCATCCGGCACTCGTCGGTGCCCTGGTAGTCGATCATCGCCTGCTGTTCGTGCCGCCGGGCGGCCTGGACCCGGGCGTAGCGGTCGGCGTCGTACTCCCAGGGTTCGCCGGTGGCGATCCAGCCGCCCTTGACCCTGCGGACCGCGCCGTCCACGTCGAGGACCTTGAGCATCATCTCCAGGCGGTTGCGGGAGAGGTCGACCCGCGGCTCGAGGGCGGCCGTCGAGAGGGGACGCTCGCCGAGCTCCGCCAGCACGTTCCGGACGACGGGCTCGGGCGGAAAGGCCAGCGAGGCGAAATAGGCCCAGATGTCGCGGTCCTCGGGGCCGGGCAGCAGGATCACCTCGGCCCGCTCGACGCCGCGGCCCGCTCGCCCGATCTGCTGGTAGTAGGCGACCGGTGAGGCCGGCGCGCCCAGGTGCACGATGAACCCCAGGTCCGGCTTGTCGAACCCCATGCCCAGGGCGCTGGTGGCCACCAGCGCCTTGAGCTTGTTGTCCAGCAGGTCCTGCTCGGCCTGCAGCCGTTCGGCGGGCTCGGTCTGGCCCGAGTAGGACGCCACGGAGAAGCCCCGGTCGCGGAGCATCGCGGTCACCTCGTGGGCGGCGGCGACCGTCAGGGTGTAGATGATCCCCGAGCCCGGCAGCTCCTCCAGCCGCTCGCCCAGCCAGGCCAGCCGCTCCTCGGCCGTCCTCAGCCGGACCACGGCCAGGCGCAGCGAGTCGCGCTCCAGGGTGCCGCGCAGCACCAGGGTGCCGTCGCCGAGCTGCTCGGCGACGTCGGTGGTGACCCGGGAGTTGGCGGTGGCCGTCGTCGCGAGCACGGGGATCCCCTGCGGCAGCTCGTCGAAGAGGGTGCGCAGCCGCCGGTAGTCGGGCCGGAAGTCATGGCCCCAGTCGGAGATGCAGTGGGCCTCGTCGACCACGATCAGACCCGCCGTGGCGGCGAGCTCGGGCAGCACCAGGTCCCGGAACTCCGGGTTGTTCAGCCGCTCTGGGCTCACCAGCAGGACGTCGACGGAGCCCGCCGCGACCTCGGCGTAGACCTGCCGCCAGTCCTCCGGGTTGGCCGAGTTGATCGTCCGGGCGGCGATGCCCGCGCGGGCCGCGGCGTCGATCTGGTTGCGCATCAGCGCCAGCAGCGGCGAGACGATCACCGTCGGGCCCGCGCCGCGCGCCCGCAGCAGCGCGGTGGCCACGAAGTAGACCGCGGACTTGCCCCAGCCGGTGCGCTGCACGACCAGGGCACGGCGCCGCTCCTCCACCAGGGCGGCGATCGCCGTCCACTGGTCCTCCCGCAACCGGGCGTGCTCTCCCGCCAGCGCCCGCAGGCACCGCTCGGCTTCCGTCCGCAAGTCCATGCCCCATCCCTATCACCGCCCGCGGACGTCCCGGTCCGGTTCGAGCCGGGCTGTGGACGAGCGCAACCCCGGGTAGGGGGCTGTGGACGACTCTCGGGTTGTCGGTCGGCGGTGATAGGACAGTCCCATCACGGCGGATCACCGGAAACGGCCAGCGAGAGGACGAAGATGTCCCACTACGAGTACGTGGAATCCTTCGCGGGGCTTCCCGTGTTCGACTTCACCCCGGAGACCGGAGCGGACGGGCTGCCCGGGGCGGCCGAGGCCGCCTGGCGGGTGCGGCTCGACGACTTCATCGAGGACTTCGCCCCCTTCCAGGAGTTGTTCTCCCGGTTCCTCGAGGCCGTCGACACCACGTCCGTGACCGCGTTGATCGTGGGCAACTGGGGAGCCACCCACGAGGTGCCCGCCGTCCGCCCGCTGGAGCTGCTGACCGGCGCGTCGGAGCGGTTCCCGGCGCTGAAGGCGCTGTTCTTCGGCGAGTGGCTGCAGGAGGAGACGGAGATCTCCTGGATCGAGCAGGGGGACGTCACCCCGCTGTTCACCGCCTTCCCCGGCCTGGAGACCGTCGTCATCAGAGGCGGCAGCGGGATGGAGCTGTCCCCCCTCGACAGTCCCGTGCTGCGCGAACTGCGGCTGGAGACCGGAGGACTGCCCGGCTCGGTCGCGAGGGCGCTGGGCGCGTCCGACCTTCCGGCGCTGCGGTCGCTGGAGCTGTGGCTCGGGGTGGAGGAGTACGGAGGGGACACCACCGTCGACGACCTGGGCCCGCTGCTGACCGGGGAGCGCCTCCCCGCACTGCGCCACCTCGGGCTCCAGAACGCCCAGATCCAGGACGAGATCGCCGCGGCCGCCGCCGGCGCGCCCGTCGTCGCGCGGCTGGAGTCGCTCAGCCTGTCGATGGGCGTGCTGACGGACGAGGGCGCCGAAGCCCTGCTGTCAGGCCGGGCGCTCACCCACCTGAAGCGGCTCGACCTGCACCACCACTACCTGTCCGACGAGATGGCCGAACGGATCCGCGCCGCGCTCCCCGACGTCGAGCTCGACCTCGGCGACCGGCAGAAGGACGACTGGCGCTACGTGGCCGTGGCCGAGTAGGACGGCGGCGATGAGGTTCACGGTCGTGGGGACGCCGGGAGAACGCCGGGTCGAGGCGTTCGCCGCCGCCTGCGCGTCGTCCGGGCTGTCCCGGCCCGGGGTCCTGCCCTGGACGGACGTGCTGAGCGGCGCTCCCCTGGAGGTGGACGGGCTGCTGCGCGTCGACTCGCCAGGAGAGGACGCCGCGGCCGACGCCCTGCTGCGCGGGCCCGGGGATCCGGCGCGGGTCGGCGGGGGCGCCCGCTGGTACCGCACGCTGCGGCGGGGTCTGGAAAGGCTCCGGCCGTTCCCCTCGGCCGGCGACGTGGACGAGATCGCGGTCATGTTCGACAAGCGGGCCTGCCACGCCCGGCTGAGCGCGGCCGGGGTCCCGGTCCCGGCCTCGCTCGGCCCGGTCGGCGGCTACCGGGAGCTCCGTGAGCGGATGGCGGAGCATGGCGTCCGCCGCGTGTTCGTGAAACCCGCGCATGGTTCCTCGGCCTCCGGTGTGATCGCGCTGCAGACGGCCCCCGGCCGGATCAAGGCGGTCAGCTCGGCGGTCCCCGACGGCAGCGGATGGCGCAACTCGCTGCGGGTGCGAACGTCGACGTCCGAGGCGGAGACCGCCCGCCTGATCGACGCGCTCGCCCCCGACGGCCTGCACGTCGAGAAGTGGTTCCCCAAGGCGGGCCTGAACGGCCGCCTCCTGGACCTGCGCGTCGTGGTGATCGCCGGTGAGCCCGCCCACGCCGTGGTCCGCACCAGCACCGCCCCCATGACCAACCTCCACCTGGGCGGCACCCGAGGCCCTTTGGAGGACGTCCGGGCCCGCCTGGACTGGTCCGGGGCCATGGACGTCTGCGCTCGTGCCGCAGCCTGCTTCCCCCGCAGCCTCATGGTCGCCGTGGACCTCCTCATCGGCCTCGACTGGCGCCGCCTGGCCGTGGCCGAGGTCAACGCCTTCGGAGACCTGCTCCCCGGTCTCACCGGCCTCCCCGGCACCCGAGCCGAAGGCCTGGACACCTACACCGCCCAGATCCGCGCCGTCCTGGCCGCGCGAGAGGGAGACGCCACGCGGGATACCGGAAGAGGGGCCTCTCTGTGCGGGACATGAACGGGGCCGTTGGTGCGCATGATGTGATGCGGGAACCTCGAGAGCTCGTGCCGTCCGGGTTCCGCCGCTCCGGCCGCGCGCCGGGAGCGGCAGTATGAGGAACATCGGGGAAGGGGCCGCGCTATGCGGGACATGAACGGGGTCGTCGGTACGCATGATGTGGTGCTGGTGACGCTGGACACGTTGCGTTACGACGTGGCGGTGAGTTTGGAGGCGGCGGGGCGGACACCGGAGTTCTCGCGGTGGTTCACGTGGGAGGAACGGCATGCGCCGGGAAATTTCACCTTCGCGTCGCACCTGGCGATGCTGGCGGGTTTTCTGCCCACGCCCGCCGCGCCCGGGACGCATCCCCGCCTGTTCGCCTCGGCGTTTCCCGGGAGCGAGACGACGATCCCTTCGACCTGGACGTATGACGCGCCGGATCTGCCCTCGGGGCTGGAGCAGGCCGGGTACCACACGGTGTGCGTCGGGGGAGTGGGCTTCTTCAACCGGCGGACGGCGCTCGGGTCGGTGCTGCCGGGCATGTTCGCCGAAGCCCACTGGGAACCCGAGTTCGGGGTGACCTGCCCCGAGAGCCTCGACCACCAGATCGACCGGGTGGCGGAGGTCCTGGGGCGGACGGAGCAGCGGTTGTTCCTGCTGCTGAACGTCTCGGCCCTGCACCAGCCCAACCACCACTACCTCCCCGGCGCGGACGGGGACACCCTGGAGACCCACGCGGCGGCCCTGGAGTACGTCGACTCGCGCATCGGCAGGCTCTTCGCCGCGCTGCGCCGCCCCACCTTCGTCATCGTCTGCTCGGACCACGGGACCGCCTACGGCGAGGACGGCCACATCGGTCACCGTCTCGGCCACGAGGTCGTCTGGACCGTTCCCTACGCGGAGTTCGTGATCGATTGAAGCCCTACCAGGGGTACGTCTACGCCTACCCGCACAAGACCGCCTACCGTCCGCTGAACCCCGCACCCGCCCTGCGGGACGTCTGGCGCCACGAGGACAGGTCCCGTCTCTTCCTCTACCTCCACATCCCCTTCTGCGAGATCCGCTGCGGTTTCTGCAACCTCTTCACCCGCACCGGCGCGCCCGAGTCCCTCACCACCGCCTACCTGGACGCCCTGGAACGCCAGGCCGAAGCCGTCCTGGACGCCCTGGGTCCCGGTGCCCGCTTCGCTCAGGCCGCTTTCGGCGGGGGCACTCCCACCTACCTCACCGCTCCCGAACTGAACCGCCTCTGCGAGATCACCGCCCGGCTGCTCTCCCCTCGGCGGCGGCTCCCCGATCCCGGAGGCCCTGTCGCGGGCGAGGATCCGGGAGCGGAGAGGGGGTCGTTCGTGCCGCTGGGGGTGGAGACGTCGCCGGGGACGGCCACCCGGGACAGGCTGGAGGTGCTGCGGGAGCACGGGACCACCCGGATCTCGATCGGGGTGCAGAGTTTCGTGGAGGACGAGGCGCGGGCGGCGGTGCGGCCGCAGAAGGCGGAGGAGGTGGTCCGCGCGCTCGACACCATCCGGGACGTCGGGTTCCCCACGTTGAACATCGATCTGATCTACGGGATCGACGGGCAGACGGACGCGTCGTGGCTCGGGTCGATCGACCGTGCGCTGGAGTGGAAGCCCGAGGAGCTCTACCTGTACCCCCTGTACGTCCGGCCGCTGACGGGGCTGGAACGCCGGGCGGGGGACTGGGACGACCAGCGGCTGCGGCTCTACCGGCTGGGCCGGGACCACCTGCTGGAGCAGGGCTACGAGCAGGTCTCGATGCGCATGTTCCGGCTTCCGGGGGCTGCCGGGAGCGGGGAGTACTCCTGCCAGGAGGACGGGATGGTCGGTCTGGGGTGCGGCGCCCGCTCCTACACCGCGAACCTCCACTACTCCTTCGAGTACGCGGTCCACGCCACCGAGGTCCGGGCCATCATCGACGACTACGTCCGCACCGAGGACTTCACCCGCGCGCCCGTGGGCTTCCGCCTGACCGACGGCGAGCGCCGCCGCCGTCATCTGCTGCAGTCCCTCCTCCAGGCCGAGGGCCTGGACAGGTCGGCCTACCGCGCCCGTTTCGGCGCGGATGTCCTCGCGGACTTCGATCTCTCGGGTTTCGCCTCCCTCGGCTGGCTGGAGGAGACGTCCGGCGCGCTCGCCCTCACCCCTGAGGGACTGGCCCACTCCGACGCCGTCGGCCCGGCCCTCTTCTCGCCCGAGGTCCGCGCCCTCATGGACGCCTACGAGGCCCGCTGATGTCCGTCCTCCCGAGCGGTCCTCTCCTGCGGCGACAACAGCCTTACTGTGTCAAGCCACGCAGTCGCGGCAATTCCCTTCTCCAGAACACCCTCCGTTCTTTTCCCCGCGGACCGGAGCGCGTTCCGATGAGTCACCGAAAGGCGGCCGGATGCTGACCCTGCTGTATCGAGGACCGCTGGCCAGCTGCGACTACGACTGCCCGTACTGCCCCTTCGCCAAGCGGCGTGACAGCCCCGAGCGGCTGCGGGCGGATCGGGCCGCCCTGGAGAGGTTCACCTCCTGGGTGGCGGCCCGGGAGGAGGAGGTCTCCGTGCTGTTCACACCCTGGGGGGAGGGGCTGGTGCGCTCCTGGTACCGGGAGGCGCTGGTGGAGCTGAGCCTGATGCCCCGGGTGCGCAGGGCCGCGATCCAGACCAACCTCAGCGGCCGGACGGAGTGGACCTCCCGGGCCGATCTGGCGAAGCTGGCCCTGTGGACGACCTTCCACCCGGGCCAGGTGACGCATGAGCGGTTCCTCGCCAAGTCCCGGGAGCTGGCCGAGCGGGGGGTGCGGCACAGCGTCGGCGTCGTCGGCCTGCCCGAACACCTGGAGGCCGCCCGCCGTCTGCGGGCCGAGCTGCCGGGATCGGTCTACCTGTGGGTCAACGCCGCGGAGGGCCGCACCTACTCCGACGCCGAGGCCGCCGACTGGACGGCCCTGGACCCGCTGTTCTCCCACAGCCGCCACCCGCACCGCACCCTGGGCCTGCCCTGCCGCACCGGCCACGACGTCGTCTCCGTCGCGGGGGACGGCACCGTGACCCGCTGCCACTTCGTCAGGACCCCGCTGGGCAACCTCTACGACGGCACCTTCCGGCTCGCCCCCGAACCTCCCGCCTGCCCCAACACCTGGTGCGACTGCCACATCGGCTACGTCCACTTCGAGCCGCTGCGCCTCTACGAGGTCTTCACCGACGGCATCCTGGAGCGCATCCCCACCCTCCTGTGAGCCGGGAGAGCCCCGCCCCGGCGTCAGGGCATCCGTGAACGGGCGCATCCCAGCCCTTCTGCGAGCTGGGAGGAGCTTGCGGCGTCAGTGCCATGCGTCGAGCGGATACACGCCGGCCCTCCTGCGGGCCAGGAGGCCCCGCCCCGGCGTCAGGCCGCCCGAGATGGGCGCATCCCAGCCCTCCTGGGAGCCACAGGAGGCCCCGGCGCAGAGCCGCTCCGAGCGGGCGCCGCGCTCCCGTGGGCCCTCTTCAGGGGCGCGGGGGCCCCGGAAAGGCGACGGCTCCCGGCGGCGGGGCCGTCGGGAGCCGTGGAACGGGCTGGAGGTCAGGAGGCGGGGAGGACCGAGCCCTTGTACTTGTCGTTGATGAACTTCCGGGCCTTCTCGGACCGGAGGAGCTCGAGGAGCTTCTTGATCTTGGCGTCGGACTCGTCGCCCGCCTTCACCACGAGGCCGTTGGCGTAGGGGTTGCCGTCGGCCTTCTCCAGGACGAGGGCGTCCTCGGCCGGGGTCAGCCCGCCTTCCAGGGCGTAGTTGCCGTTGATGACCGCGGCGTCGACGTCCTCCAGGGAGCGGGGGAGCTGGGGGGCTTCCAGGGCCGTGAACTTCAGGTTCTGGGGGTTGCCGGTGATGTCCCGCTCGGTCGCGGCGGTGCCCGCCCCGTCCTTCAGGGTGATGAGGCCGTTGTCGGCGAGCAGCTGGAGAGTGCGGGCGCCGTTGGTGGCGTCGTTGGGGATGGCGACGGTGGCGCCGGAGGCCAGCTCGTCCAGCGCCTTGATCTTCTTGGAGTAGGCGCCGAGCGGCTCCAGGTGGACGTTGCCGACCCAGGAGAGCTTCAGGCCCTTCTCGGAGGAGAAGTCCTCCAGGTAGGGCTTGTGCTGGAAGTAGTTGGCGTCGAGCTGGCCGTCGTTCAGCGCGATGTTCGGCTGGACGTAGTCGGAGAACTCCTTGATCTCCAGTTCGAGCCCGGCCTCCTCGGCGAGCTCGTCCTTGACGTAGGTCAGGATCTCTCCGTGCGGCGCCGGGCTGACGCCGATGACGAGCTTGTCCGACGAGCCGGAGTCGCCGCCGCAGGCGGCGGTGAGCGCCAGCGCAGCGGCGGACAGGGCGACTGTGATCCTCTTGAACACGGTGGTGCCTTTCAGGGGTGGGTTATCTGTGCGAGAGCCGTCGGACGAGGAGGTCTCCCAGCATCTGGATGAGCTGCACCAGGACGATCAGCACGACCACGCAGGCGATCATGATGTCGGTCTCGAACCGCTGGTAGCCGTACCGGATCGCGAGGTCTCCGAGCCCGCCGCCGCCGACCGCCCCGGCCATGGCGGAGTAGCCGATGAGCGCGATGACGGTGACGGTCAGGCCGGCGACCAGTCCGGGCCTGGCCTCGCGGAGCAGCACCTTCCAGACGATCTGCCGGCGGGACGCGCCCATCGCCCGGCTGGCCGAGACCACCGCGGGGTCGACCTCGCGCAGGGAGGTCTCGGCGAGCCGGGCGTAGAACGGGATGGCTCCGACGACCAGCGGCACGATCGCGGCGGTGGTGCCGATCGTGGTGCCGATGACCGCCCGGGTGAAGGGGAGGATCGCGACCATCAGGATGATGAACGGCAGCGACCGCCCGATGTTGACGATCAGCCCGAGTACCCGGTTGACCGGGGTGCAGGGCAGCAGGCCGCCCCGGTCGGTGAGGACGAGCAGGACGCCGACGAGCAGGCCGCCGACGGCGGTCAGGAGGGTGGAGACCCAGAGCATCTGGAAGGTCTCCCGCAGCGCCTGGATCAGGATCTCGCTCATGCCGAGACCTCCAGGGCCAGCCCGTGCTCGCGCAGGTGGGCGAGTGGAGCGGCGTTGGCGTCGGGGGAGCCGGGCAGTCCGAGCCGCAGGCGTCCGGCCAGGGATCCGGCGACGTCCTCGACGGCTCCGGCGAGGATGTCGGCGTCGATGGCGTAGGTCCGGGCGAGGGCGGAGACGAACCGGGCCGGGTCGGTTCCGGTGAACGTCACGTCGACGATCGTGGTGCCGGGCCGGACGGGCGGCGGCGGCAGGGGGAACAGTCCGCGTGCGAGTTCGGAGTCCGGCCGGGCCAGGAGTTCGGGGATGCTCCCCGATTCGGTGATCCGCCCGTTGCTCATGATCGCGGCGGAGTCGCAGATCTGCTTGACCACGTCCATCTCGTGGGTGATCAGCAGGACGGTCAGCCCCAGTTCCCGGTTGAGGCGGCGCAGCAGCGCGAGGATGGAGCCGGTGGTCTCCGGGTCGAGCGCCGAGGTCGCCTCGTCCGACAGCAGTACGGACGGGGAGCCCGCGAGCGCCCGGGCGATGCCGACGCGCTGCTTCTGCCCGCCGGACAGCTGGGCGGGATAGGCCCGGCCGAGGTCGCCGAGCCCGACCAGGTCGAGGAGTTCGGCGACCTTCCGCCGCCGTTCCTTGGCGGGCGTGCCGGTGACCTCCAGCGGGAAGGCGACGTTGCCCGCGACGTCCCTTGAGGACAGCAGGCCGAAGTGCTGGTGGATCATGCCGGTCCGCTGCCGGGCCACCCGCAGGTCGCGCTCGGAGAGGGCGAGCATGTCCGCGCCGTCGACGACGACGCGTCCGCGGTCGGGTCGTTCCAGCATGTTGACGCTGCGCAGCAGGGTGCTCTTGCCCGCGCCGCTGCGGCCGATCACCCCGTACACCTCGCCGGGGGCGACGTGGAGGCTGACGTCGTCGAGCGCGGTGACGGTACGGCCGCGGGTGCGGTAGACCTTCCGGATATTTTCGATATGAATCATGGGTTTTTGTTCCAGAGGTGAGCCGTCCGCTGAACCGTGCGGGGCGCGGACACCGGAAAAGGCCGGAGGGGATGCGCTGGGAGGGGGCGGTTCTCAGTCGCGCGCGCGACGACACGACCCGGCGCGCGGGAGGCGCGTGCGCGGCGGGAGGACGGCCATGGGCGCCCTGGGTGCGGTCATGTCATGAGCTAATCACAAATAGCTCATGACTGACAAATCACTAAGTAACGAAAAATGACGGAGTGTTAACTGGGTCACGTAGCAAAAAAGGCGAGACCCCCAGGGTCTCGCCTTCGTTGTTTCCCGCGTCAGAGCGCCGGACGTGCTCCGAGGTGGTCGACCGCCTTGGCGGCCAGCCGGCAGCCCGCGGCGAGAGCCTCGGCGGGGGGCTTGCCGTCCAGCCAGGCCGGCAGGAACCCGGCGGCGAACGCGTCGCCCGCGCCGGTGCCGTCCACGACCTTCTTGACGGGCTCGGCCGGAACGATGATCGGATCGGGCCGCCCGTTGGTGTACCAGAGCGCGCCGTCCTCGCCCATCTTGATGACGACCTGGGGGTACCAGGCGGTCAGCACCTTGGCGGCGAGTTCGGGCTCCTCCCGGCCGGTGAGCGCCTCGGCCTCGCTGGCGCTGACGAGGAGCAGCTTGGTGCCCTGGGTCCACTCGAAGAACGGCTCGGCGCCGGCCCGCTTGAGCGGCGAGGACGAGCCGCCGTCCACGGAGATCGACATGCCCGCGCCCCGGGCCATGCGCATCGCGTGCAGCGCCGCGTTGCGGGACCCCTCGTTCAACAGCGAGTACCCCGACAGGTGCAGGTGGGCCCCGGCGGTGAAGAGGTCGGCGGGGATGTCGTCGGGCAGCAGCGCGGCGTTGGCCCCCGGGTCGGACATCATGGTCCGGTCGCCCTTGTGGGTGACCAGCACCACACAGGTCCCGGTGGGACGTTCGGGGTCCATGACGAGACGGGCGTCGATTCCGTAGCCCATCAGCTCCATGTCCCGGTTGCGGCCCGTGACGTCCGAACCGCGCCGGCCCACGAATGCGACCTCGACCCCCTCGACGGAGAGCCAGGCGGCCACGTTGGCCCCGGATCCCCCGCCGTGCATCGTCACGCTGGCCGGGGTGTCGCTCCCTTTGGCCAGGGGGTACGCGGCGCGGGCCACGGCGTCGGTCATCAGATCGCCGACCACGACCACGCGTGTCATGACGTTGTCACCTCGCTCGTACCTGACTGGTCCGCACCATTCTGCCTGGGCGTGTCGTTGACCGTAACAGCTTCAACCCTCGGATTTGGTCTCGAACTCGCAGCGAAACAGGTAACGGACGGGAGCCGGGGTGACTGTGACTCTCCCGTGACCATGATTGCGATGTCGCCTACGCTCGGGGACGTGACCGATTCTCCTTACCCCGACCACTGGGAGGCCGACGTCGTCCTCTCCGACGGCGGGACCGCCCACCTGCGCCCGATCCGAGAGCAGGACGCTGAACTGCTGCGCACCTTCTACGCCCGGGTCTCCGCCGAGTCGATCTACTACCGCTTCTTCTCGCCCCGACCCCGGTTGAGCGAGCGGGAGATTCAACATTTCACGACGGTTGATTATTCCGATCGTGTCGCTTTGATCGCCACTATCGGCAGTAAAATGGTAGGTATCGTCCGTTACGACCGTACGAATGTGCCGGATGAGGCGGAAGTCGCCTTTCTCATCGAAGACGCGCACCAAGGGCGCGGAGTCGGCTCCGTCCTGCTGGAGCACATCGCCGCGGCCGCCCGCGAGCGGGGCGTGGAGCGGTTCGTCGCCCACGTCCTGCCGGACAACCGGAAGATGACCAAGGTCTTCCGGGACGCCGGGTACGCGGCGCAGCAGCGCTTCGAGGACGGCATCATCCAGCTCACCCTGGACCTGTCGCCGACCGAGACCTCCCGCGAGGTCATGGCCGCCCGCGAGCACCGGGCCGAGGGGCGCTCGATCGAGCGTCTGCTCTTCCCCGGCTCGGTGGCGGTGATCGGCGCCAGCCGGGTCGCGCACAGCGTCGGCCAGACGGTCCTGCGCAACCTGCTCGGCGGCGACTTCACCGGACCGGTCTACCCGGTGCACCCCACCGCCAAGGCCGTCGCGGGCGTCCGCGCCTACGCCCAGGTCCTCGACATCCCGGACGAGGTGGACCTGGCGGTGGTGGCGGTCCCCGCGGCCAAGGTCAAGGAGGTGCTCGACCAGTGCGCCTCCAAGGGCGTGCACGGGCTGATCGTCGTCTCCTCCGGGTTCGGCGAGACCGGCGGGGAAGGCCGCGAACGCCAGCAGGAACTCGTCCGGATGGCCAGGGCCAACGGCATGAGGGTCGTCGGACCCAACTGCCTGGGCATCGCCAACACCGACCCGGACGTCCGGCTCAACGCCACCCTCGCCCCGGTGATGCCAGGACGCGGCCCCGTCGGCTTCTTCTCCCAGTCCGGCGCGCTCGGCATCGCGATCCTGCAGCGCGCCGCCGAGCGCGGCCTCGGCCTGTCGACGTTCGTCTCCGCGGGCAACAGGGCGGACGTGTCGGGCAACGACCTCCTGCAGTACTGGGAGGAGGACCCCTCCACCAACGCCGTCATGCTCCACCTGGAGTCCATCGGCAACCCCCGCAAGTTCACGCGGCTGGCCCGGAGGCTGTCGCGGATCAAGCCGATCGTCGCGGTGAAGACCGGCCGTACCCTGCAGGGCGTCCCGCTCGGCCACGCCGTCCGGAAGATCGCGCTGCCCGACCACGCGGTCAGCTCCCTGTTCGAGCAGGCCGGCGTGCTGCGGGTGGAGAGCCTGTCGGAGCTGTTCGACGTCGCCCAGATGCTGGCCTACCAGCCGCTGCCGCCGGGGAACCGGGTCTCGATCATCCACAACGCCGACTCGCTCGGCCTGCTCGCCCAGGACGCGGCCGCCTCGCTCGGCCTGGTGGTGCACTCCCCGGTCGGCCTCGGCCCCTTCGCCCGGGCGCAGGACTACGAGCGCGCCCTCGGAGAGGCCCTCGCCGACCCGTCGACGGACTCGGTGGCCGTCCTCTACACCCCGCCCGTCATCGGCGGAGCCGAACTGGTCCTCGGCTCCGGGCGGAAGGTCGACCCGGTGGCCGAGGTGATCGTCCGGCTGGCCGGGGGATCGGAGAAGCCGGTACTGGCCACCTATCTGGGCGCCAAGGGCATGCCGCACGCGCTGCGCACCCCCGCCCCCGACGGGGCACCGGGCCCGGGCTCCGTCCCCTCCTACCTCGGCCCCGAGGACGCCATGCGCGCCCTCGCCTACGCCACCCGGTACGCCTCCTGGCGCCGCCGCCCCCGCGGCAGGACCCCCGAGCTGGAAGGCCTGGACCGCGAACGGGCCAAGGACCTGGTCGCCGAGTGGATGCGGAACGGCGAGGAAGGGGACGCCGCCGAGCTGCTGTCCTGCTACGGGGTGAAGGTCGGAGGCTCCCGCGACGGCCTGGCCCTGCACATCGTCACCCAGGAGGACGCGTCCTTCGGCGGAGTGATCTCCTTCCGGCTGTCGGACGTGGCGGCCGAGCTGCTCGACGACCGCGCCTACCGGCTCGCCCCCCTCACCGACCTGGAGGCCGCCGACATGGTCCGCGCCATCCGGATGGCCCCCCTCCTGTTCGGCCACCGGGGTTCGGAACCGATCGCGCTGCCCGCCGTGGAGGAACTCCTGATCAGGGTGTCGCTGCTCGCCTCCGACCTTCCCGAGGCGGCCCGGCTGGAGCTGGAGCCGGTGCTCGCCGACTCCGCCGGCGTGACCGTCGCGGCCGCCCGGCTGACCCTGGCGTCGCCCATCGGCCACCGGCCGGAGCTGGAGCCGAGGAGGCTGTGAGCGCGAAAACTCTCCACGTGCGAGCCCTCTCAGGGTGCGACGGGCGCCGGGGACAGGGCAGGATGGGGGGATGAGGGAAACCCGAGCGAAGAGCGACCAGGCGCTGCGTACGGCCATCGAACGCAGCGGCTACTACCCGGAACTGGTCGCCGACGCCGTCGAGTCCGCGCTCGGCGCGGAGGAGGTGCTGGCCTACGTCGTCCACCACGAAGCGGCGTTCGATCCGGGCATGGAGGTGCGGCGGCATGTGACCGTCCTGGTCCTGTCGCCCACCAGGCTGCTGTTCTGCCACACCGACGAGCACCCGCCGAGTGATCTGGTGCCCCAGCCGCACTGCTCCACCACCACGGAGACGGTCCGGCTGGACAGGATCAGCTCGGTCGCCGTCACCCGGGTGGTGCCCCGGCCGGAGAAGTACGTGACGGGCAACCCGCCCACCGAGGTGGTGCTGACCCTGGCCTGGGGCGTCAACTCCCGGATCGACCTGGAGCCGGCGGGCTGCGGCGACGAGAACTGCGACGCCGACCACGGCTACACCGGCGCGGTCACCGCCGACGACCTGTCCCTGCGGGTCAGCGAGGCCGCGGACGGGGGAGAGGCCGTCGTCCAGGTCCTGGCCTTCGCCCGCGCGCTCTCGGCGATGACGACGGCATGACCCGGAGGGACAGGGACATGAGACCTGTGTGAGCGGGACGGCTCCAAGGCATGATCGAGACATGATCCCTGCACCGCGCTACGGCGAGGCGAGCCTCGCCGACCTGTCGTCCTCGGTCCTGGCCTCGCTGGGAGTGCCCGGCCAGGTCGACGTCCTGGGCCTGCCCGAGCTTCCCCGCGCCTGCGTCCTGCTGATCGACGGGATGGGCTGGGAGCTGCTGCGCGAGCACCCCGAGGACGCCCCGTTCCTCAGCTCGCTGGCGGGCCGCCCGCTCACCGCGGGCTTCCCCGCGACCACCGTCACCAGCCTCAGCTCGCTGGCGACGGGGCTGCCGCCGGGCGCCCACGGCATGCTCGGCACCCTGGTCTCGATCCCCGGCGAGGGCCGCCTGCTCAACTGCCTGCGCTGGGACGACGGCCGCACCGACCCGAACGCCTTCCAGGCCAGGGAGACGGTCTACGCCCGCGCCGAGGCCGCCGGGGTGGCCTCCAGCTACCTGGCCTCGGGCGCCTACGCGAACACCGGGTTCAACCAGGCGATCACCCGCGGCTCCCGGTACGTCCCGGCCGACAGCATGGGGCAGCTCGTGGCCCGAGCCGAGGAGGTCCTGCGGGAGTCCGAGCGCGCCCACGTGACCGTCTACCACTCCGATCTCGACACGACCGGCCACATGTTCGGGTCGGGCTCCAAGGCCTGGCGGCACCAGCTGCGGTTCGTGGACCTGCTGGCCGAGCGCGTCGCCGAGGTCCTCCCGGCGGGGACGGCCCTGTACGTCACGGCGGACCACGGCATGAGCAACCCGTCGGACAAGGTCGACGCCGACGTCCGCACCGAGCTGCGCGAGGGCGTCTCCCTGCTGGGCGGCGAGCCCCGGGCCAGGCACGTGTACGCCGAGCCCGGCGCCGCCGCGGACGTGCTCGCCTGCTGGAGCGAGGTCCTGGACGGGCGGGCGTGGATCATGACCAGGGAGCAGGCGATCGAGGAGGGCTGCTTCGGCGGCGTAGACCCGGCCATGCTGCCCCGCATCGGCGACGTGATCGCGGTCCCGTACGGCGACCTCGCGGTGATCGCGGGCCGGGAGCACCCGATCGAGGCTCTCATGGTGGGGATGCACGGGTCACTGGTGCCCGAGGAGCAGCTGGTGCCGCTGCTGGAGATGACACGGTGAAACCGGGACACCAGCCCCTCCCCGTAGGGGGATTCAGCGGTCAGACTGGCGGAGTGCATCCTCTCATCGACGCGCGGACCCTGGCCCGCGCCCGCGGGAACGACGACCTCGTGATCCTCGACGTGCGCTGGCGGCTGACCGGTCCTCCGGGGATCGAGTCCTACCGGGCGGGACACCTGCCCGGCGCGGTGTTCGTCGACCTCGACCGGGAGCTGGCCGGCGAGCCCGGCCCCCCGGGACGCCATCCCCTTCCCTCACCCGAGGCGTTCCAGGCGGCGATGCGCCGGGCGGGCGTGAACTCCGGCTCCCAGGTCGTGGTGTACGACGACGCCGACGCCACCGCCGCGGGCCGCGCCTGGTGGTGCCTGCGCTACTTCCACCACGAGCGGGTCAGGGTCCTGGACGGCGGTCTGCGCGCCTGGACGGAGGCGGGCCTGCCCCTGGAGACCGAGGCGCCGAGCCCGGTTCCCGGGGACTTCGAGGCCAGGCCGGGCGGGCTGCCCGTCCTGGACGCCGAGGGCGCCGCGGCCGTGGCCAAGTCCGGGATCCTGCTGGACGCCCGTGCCGCCGAACGGTACCGGGGCGAGATCGAGCCCGTCGACCCGGTGGCCGGCCACATCCCCGGCGCGGTGAACGCCCCCACCTGGGGGAACGTCGGGGTGGACGGGCGGTTCCTGCCCGGCCGGGTCCTCCGCGAGCGGTTCGCGGTCCTGGGAGCCACGGACGCCGCCGAGGTGGGCGTGTACTGCGGTTCGGGCGTCACGGCCGCCCACGAGGTCCTGGCCCTGGCCCTGGCGGGCGTCCCCGCGGCCCTGTACGTCGGGTCCTGGTCCAACTGGGTCGCCGACGCGATGAACCCGGTGGCCACCGGGTTCTGAGCCGGCCCGGAGGGGTCCGGGCCCGCGGGCGCTCAGCCCGCGCCGAAGCACTGCAGGCCGAGGGCCGCGGCGTCCCGGGGAAGCGCCGCCAGGGCGGCGGCGGGCGGCGTGCCCTCGGTCAGCAGGCGGTGCAGCTCCGGCATCAGGGCGACCGCGGACGCGTCCGGCATCGGGGTGACCGAGGCGATCACCGTGCGCACCCCCAGGGAGAGCAGGACGCCGGGCAGTCCCAGGAGGTCGTGCCCCTGGCCCGCGTCGCACGCGGACAGGACGACCAGTTCGGGCGGCGGGGCGAGCGCATCGAGGTCGTAGCCCGACAGGGGCCCCGCCTCCAGGTCGATCGCCGACAGCAGAGGGTCGTCCTCCCGGAAGGTCCCGTGGGCGGCGAGGTGGGCCAGCCGCGCCCCGGACAGGAGCTCGGAGGACGTCCCGATCCTGGCGTCGGGGTGGAGCCCGGCCAGGGCGTCGATCTCCTCCCGGGCGTGGGCGAGGCCGGGCCCGTGGACCAGGGCGACGTGGCCGCGGACCGGGCGCCGCCGCTGGGCCGTCAGCCAGGCCGTCGCCGAGGGGACGACGGTGAACGGGACCTCGGTGAGGGCCGCCCACGGCATCGCGTAGAGCTCTCCGGCGGGGGCGAGGACCAGCTCCCGGCCCGACGCCGCGGCCAGGACGTCGGCGAAACGGGCGCGTGAGGGCCCGAGCTCGGGCGTGCTTCCGTCCAGCATCGCCCGGGTCAGGGAGAACCGCAGGATTCGCGCCTCCCTGACGGCCTCCTGGTAGGAACCCAGTTCCAGCCGGTGGCAGCGGCCGTCACGGGCGACGACCGCGATGAGACCGTCACCCGCCCGGACGAACTCCACGAGGACCGTCTCGTCCAGGGCCGACAGCAGGTCGGGCATCGTGATGTGCGCCCGTGGTTCGGCCAGTGACGCGGTCCGGGCCAGCTCGCGCCGCTCCCGTTCGCCTTCCGGCGCCCCGGCGGGCGGCCGCGGGGGAGAGGGGGGCCGCAGGATCCGGCGGCGCAGCTCCTCGAAGGCCAGCAGCTCCCGGGGGGCGCGGACCAGGCCGGCCGCCAGGGCCATCAGCTCCTGGCAGGTCCGGGCGGTGTGGGCGCGCAGCTCCAGGGACAGGTGGCCCCGGGTGAGCCTGTCCGCGGTCTCCAGCGCCGCGCGGACCGAGCGCAGGGCGGGGGCGCGCTCGCCCCGGGCGGCGCGGACCTGGGCGGTGGCCAGGTCCAGGGCCAGCCGCAGGGAGGCGGGGGTACGGGCCGTGGGGCGCGGCAGCAGCTCCCCGGCCTCGTCGGGGAAGGCCAGGGCGGCGGCCAGAAGGGTGTGGGCGGCGGGTTCGGGCCAGCCGAGCCGCTCCAGCCCGTCGGCGGTGCGGCGCGCCGAGGCCAGCAGCGAGGGCGAGCGCTCGCCGCCCGCCGCGCGGGCGCGCACCAGGGCGTGCTCGGCCTTGAGCACCCAGCCGGGACGTTCCTGCTCGGCGAAGTCCGCACCCGCGCGGCGGGCCGAGGAGGCGGCGGCTCGGGCGTCCCCGCAGGCCAGCTCCGCGAGGGAGCGCAGGTAGAGGCCGTTGGCCGCGTCGGCGGCGAGACCGCTGGCGGACGCCGCCGGGACCGCGGCCTCCAGCAGCTCCCTGGCCTCCCCGGCCAGTCCGGCGGAGAGCAGGGCCTCGGCCCGGTCCAGCCTGCACTGGACGAGCCGCTCGCCGACCAGTTCGGGCTCGACCTCGGCGAACAGGCTCAGCGCCCACGGAAGGTCGCCCCGGCGCGCGGCCAGGAACGCCTGGTTGTTTCTGACCATCAGCTCGAGGACGCGCGGGCCGTGCCGCGCGGCGAGAGCGGCCGCCGCGTGCAGGGCGCTGTCGGCGTCCTCGAAGCGCCCGGAGTAGGCGTGGGTGAGCCCGTTGGCGATCAGCCGCCCGACCCGGGCCGCCGGATCCCCCCGCCGCGGCGGCGCGGGCTTGTCCAGCCGCCCCCGGCTGGCCCGGGCGTAGCTGAGGTTGATCCGCAGCCGTTCCAGGTCGGGGCCGTCCAGATGGGGTTCGGCCAGCGCGGCCAGCCGCAGCGCCTCCCCCGTCCGGCCCTGCGCGGTGAGCAGGGGGATCATGGTGGCCCGGACCCGGGCGGTGCTCCGCGCGTCGTCCCGGCCCAGCTCGAGCGCCCGGTCCAGGGCGGCCAGGCCGCGGGCCGGCTCGCCGGACTCCTTGGCGGCCAGCGCGGCGGAGAGCAGGGTGTCGATCACAGACGGCTCCAGCTGGTGACGACGGTGGTGGCGTCGGGCAGGGTGAAATGCAGCATCACCTGGCCCGGAGGGACGTCCCCCGCGACGAAGTGCCCGCTCTCGTCCACGTGGGTGCGGGTCTCGCCGCGGCTGTGGCGGACGCACAGGGTGGCGGGCCGTGCCGGGGACAGCCGTCCGGTGAGCACCCGGACGCCTCCGGCGGGGGAGACCTGGAGCTCCACCGTGACGTCGTCGCCGGTGAAGGTGAGCAGCCGGGACGAGCCGCGCAGTCCCGCTCCCGCCGGGGTGGCCTCGCGGGTCAGCTCGGCCAGTGAGGCGTCCGGGTCGCGGAAGGCGAACGCGGCCCGCGCGGCCTCGAACAACGCCCGCGGCGGCGGATCGAGCAGTTCGAACGCGCGCCGCAGTTCGTGCAGCAGTTCATCCACTTCATTCGCCTCATTCATCGAGGGAACCCCGCAAACGTCTCAGACATCGGGCCCGGATCGGGCCGACGCTGCCCGCGGGCAGCTCCAGCGCGGCCGAGATCTCGGTGTAGGTGGCGGACACGGCCAGCATCCGCAGCATGGTGCGGCACCGTTCGGGCATCGCCCGCAGGGCCGCGGCCAGCCGCTCCAGCCGGTCCCGGTCGACCGACCGGGACTCGGGGCCGGGGGAGGGGTCGGCGTCGTCCTGGGGCGTGCGCGGCGGCGGGGCGAAGGGCGCGCTGAAGAGGGCATGGCATTCGTTGCGGCAGACGGTGGCCAGCCAGGCGCCCACGCTCTCGGGCTCCCAGAGGGCGTCGATCCGCTGGACCAGCCGCAGCCACGTCGCCTGGACGGCGTCCTCCGCGACGGGCCCGTCCAGTCCGCGGGAACGCGCGATCGACCAGAGCATCGGCGTGTACCGCCCGACGAGCGCGTTCCAGGCCTCGGCGTCTCCCTCTCTAGCGCGCACCACCAGTTCCCCGGCGGTGACATCGACCTCACTTCTCACTTCGCGCCCCTCCCGTGCCCCTGCGTGCCGCTCGCGCAGACGCTAGAGGGGCAGGTGCTTAAAGTAATGGTTGGAACGCGCAGAGTTATCAGATCGCGATGATCGTTCCCAGTCCCGGACGCACGGGACCCGACGCCAGCACCGCCTCTGCGGCCCCGGCGTTGTCCTCTCCGGCCGCGGCGCGCACCGCGATCGCCCCCGTGACGGCGGGCGCGGCGAACGAGGTGCCCGACCAGCGGGCGTAGCCGTCGAACTCGCCGAACCGCACGAAGCTGCTGTGGACCGCGACCCCCGGAGCGCAGGCGTCCACCCACGGCCCGTGGTTGCTGAACCAGGCGCGCTCCTCCCCGTCCAGGGCCGCCACCGCGATGACGCCCGGCAGCGCCGCGGGCCAGAACGGGCGGTCCGCGGCGGTGTTGCCCGCGCAGGCCACCACGACCGTGTCCGGGCCGAGCGCGTTGACGGCCTCCTCCACGAGAGGGGAGGGGCGGTCGTCGAAGGTGTGGCAGCCGAGGGAGATGTTCACCAGGTCGACCCGGCCGAGGCCGCGCAGCGCGCGGATGAGGGTGAGCTCGTCTCCGACGCCGTCCCCGCCGATGACCCGCCGAGCCAGGATCCGGGCGGACGGCGCGTGCCGCAGCACCACGCCCGCGACGAACGTGCCGTGCCCGGCCTGCGCGTCGAGCGCGTAGTCCAGGTCGGCGTCCAGCATTTCCCCCACGGAGGCGCGCTGGCCCGCGAACCAGTCGGAGGCGGAGTACCAGGGGTGCGGGTCGAGTCCCGTGTCCAGGACCGCGACCGTGACCTCCCGGCGGACGGGACCGCGCCGCGGCAGCAAAACCGCGCGGGCGGGCCGGGGCCGGTCGGCGGGTCCCGCCCACCACATCGGCTGCCCGTGCACCAGGTGGTTGGGGCCGGCGCTCAGCCCGCGGGCGCGCGCCAGCAGGCTCACCTCGCACACGTCGACGCCCGCGGACGGGGCCAGCCGCAGCCGCGTCACTCCGGGCCCCGCCTCCCGGGAGCGCCACCAGTGCCGCAGCAGTTCCTCGACGCGGGGCAGGTCGCGGTCGGCGACCAGCAGCTGGTCGCGTCTGAGCAGCGTCCCCGGCTCGACGAGGCGGGCGTCCTCGTGACGGGAGAGCAGCCTCTGCAGCCGGGCACCTGGATCGGGCATGGGTCCAGTGTGAGGGCCCGTCCACAGCCCCGATCGAGGGTCGCGCCGAACACATAGGATCTTGGCCATGACCAAGGGGGAGCAGAGTGTCGCTTGAGGATTTCATCGCCGGAATGCCGAAGGCCGAACTGCACGTCCACCATGTGGGATCGGCCTCCCCGAGGATCGTGGCCGAGCTCGCGGCGCGGCACGAGGGCAGCACCCCGGTCCCGGCGGACCCCGCCCTGCTCGCCGAGTACTTCACCTTCCGTGACTTCGACCACTTCATCGAGGTCTACGTCTCGGTGGTCGACCTGGTCCGCGACGCCGAGGACGTGCGGGTGCTCACCTACGGCATCGCCGAGGACATGTCGCGCCAGAACATCCGGTACGCGGAGCTGACGGTCACGCCCTACTTCACGCTGCTCAAGGGCGTCCGCGACGAGGAGTTCGTCGAGGCGCTGGAGGACGCGCGCCACGGCGCCGAACGCGACCTGGGCGTCGTGCTGCGCTGGTGCTTCGACATCCCGAGCGAGGCCGGCCTGCCGGCGGGGGAGCGCACGGTGCGCATCGCCGTAGACCAGGCCCCCGACGGCCTGGTGAGCTTCGGGCTCGGCGGGCCCGAGGCCGGCTGGCCGCGTCCGGTGTTCAAGCCGTTCTTCGACGAGGCGCGCGCGGCCGGCCTGCACAGCGTGCCGCACGCGGGCGAGACGACGGGGCCCGAGACGGTCTGGGACGCGATCCGCGAACTGGGCGCCGAGCGCATCGGGCACGGCATCCAGGCGGTCCGGGACCCGCGCCTGATGGAGTACCTCGCCGAGCATGAGATCGCGCTGGAGGTCTGCCCCACCTCCAACCTCGCGACCCGCGCGGTCGCCACCCTGGCCGAGCACCCGCTCCCGCGGCTGGTCGAGGCAGGGGTGCCGGTCACCGTCAACAGCGACGACCCGCCGATGTTCGGCACCGACCTCAACCGCGAGTACCTCGTCGCGGCCCGGCTGCTCGGTCTGGACGAAAAGGGGGTCGGGGAACTCGCGAAGAGTGCCGTTCGTGCATCATTCATGGGGAAAGAGGGCAAAGAACGTCTTACCGCCGAGATAGACGGATACCTCAGGGGGAGCGCTTTCATTTCATGAGCACGACGACGGCGCCGGCCGCGGGACGGACAGGTCGCGCATTGTTGCCGGGGCGTTTCCGTTCGTCAATCACGCTGGTGTGGAGGATGCCCATCGGGCACAATGAGGGACGCACGGACCGCCTGAGAGGGCTAGCGAGAGGCCGTAGGGGAAGACGCGCCTCGACCAGCACTACCAGGAGGACCGAGTGACCGTACGTGGTGTGTTCTACGTCCACTCCGCGCCACCTGCGCTGTGCCCGCATATCGAGTGGGCGGCCGCGGGTGTGCTTGGCGTACCCGTCAAGCTGGTGTGGACCGATCAGCCCGCTGCTCCCGGCAGCCAGCGGGCTGAATTGTGCTGGGAGGGCAAGCCCGGTATCGCCGCTGCCATCACTTCTTCTTTGCGCGCCTGGAAACTGGCGAGGTTCGAGGTCACCGAGGAGGCGTCGCCCGGCTCCGACGGCATCCGCTACTGCTTCACCCCGTCCCTGGGCGTCTTCTCGGCCACGATCGGCGCGAACGGCGACATCATGATCCCCGAGGACAGGCTGCGGCATGTGATGGCCAACGCGGCCTCGGGCAAGACGACTCTGGAGCACGAGCTCGACAGTCTGCTGGGCACGCCGTGGGACCACGAGCTGGAGCCTTTCCGGCGGGCCGGCGACGGCGCGCCGGTGCGCTGGCTGCACGCGGCGGTGTGAGCGGCGGGCTCGGGGCGGTCCGAACGCGACTCCGCCCTCCGGGGAGACCCGGAGGGCGAAGCACTCATCGGGGCGAGGGACTCAGACGGGCAGGGTCTCCTCGGACCTGAACCAGGCGAGCGTCTCGGCCAGCCCGTGCTCCAGCGGCACGGACGGGACGGAGGGGAACAGCGCGCGGAACCGCGAGGGGTCGGCGAGTGAGACACGCGGTTCCGCCCGGCGGGGGTGGGTGTGCACGACCTCCAGGGGCCGTCCCAGCAGGTTCTCCAGCAGGGAGACGAGCTCCAGCAGGGTGCGGCCGGCGCCGAGCGCGAGGTTGACGGGCACGGAACTGGTCACGCGGCGGTCGAGCGCGTCGAGGACGGCCGCCACGACCGTGCTCACATGGACGAAGTCACGAACCTGCCGCCCGTCTCCGTGTATCTGCAGCGGCCTGTTCCGCAGCGCCGCATCGAGGAACGCCGGGACGACCGCGCTGTGCGCGCGTCCCGCCGTCTGGAGCGAGCCGTACACGTTGAAGAGGCGGAACGGCAGGGCCGGCACACCGAAGCTGTGGCCGTACGCCAGCGTGTACGCCTCCGCCGCGAGTTCGCTCGCGCCGTACGGGCTGAGCGGGCGGGCCGGCAGGTCCTCGCGGGAGGGGCCCTCGTGCTCGCCGTAGACCGCCGCCGAGCCCATGAGGACGACGTGCGCCCCGCAGTGCCGCGCGGCCTCCAGTACGTTCAGCGCGCCCGTGACGTTCACCTCGTGCGCGGCCGCCGGGTCCTCCACGGCGCGGGGCACCGAGGGCCGCGACGCCAGGTGGACGATCGCGTCGGCAGGGGCGACGGTCTCGGTGAGCAGGTCCCGGTCCGACGTCGAACCGACCACCAGGGAGGCGCCCGACCCCGAGAGGCTGACCGCGAACCCGGCCGTCAGATCGTCGTACACGGTCACCCGGTCTCCCCGGGCGGCCAGGGCGCGGCACAGGTGCGCTCCGATGAACCCCGCACCGCCGGTCACCACGATGTTCAACAGCTCCCCCTACGTTAGGTGTCGGCTGTCTCACATTCTGTCGCATCGGCTATTGATATCCGCGTATCTCCTTGAAGACCGTCTCCAGAGACTGCTCGCGCGCGTCGAACGCCCGGCCCCCGGTGAGCGAGGCGAGGTCGTTCATCTCCCGCTCCTCGGCCTCGCCGAACAGGACGGGGAAGACCGGCACGCCGGGGACGGCCAGCCCTTTCCGGTACCGGTCCTCGAAGCCGGAGTACTCCAGCCCCTGGGTGTTCTCTCCGTCGGTCATCAGGACGATCGAGGTGAACCGATCGGGATCGTCGGCCACCTGCCGCTTCGTCGCCTCGTAGGCCTGGGCGAGGCTGTCGTAGATCGCGGTGCCGCCGCCCGCCCGCAGCCCCTCGGCGACCTGCCGGATCTGCCGCAGGGCGGGCCGGGGCTCGTCGTCGGGCACCGTGAACCGCCGGGCGGGCTGCGGTTTGGTGCTGAAGGGCAGCAGCGTGACCTCCTCGCGGTTGTGGAAGCGCCGGAACCCCTCGTCGGCGCCGGTCAGGGAGACCAGCGCGGCCTTCAGGTCGTCCAGGCGGTCGCCGCGCATGGAGCCCGACACGTCCAGCACGTAGACCGTGCGGGACGGCCGCCGCAGCCGGTCGAAGAAGGCCGCGACCAGCCGGTCGACCGTCTCCAGCGCGCCGGGGAACGGCAGCTCCCTCAGATCGGAGGGGCCGTCGCCGCCGGCGTCCGCGGCCACCGGGCGGCGGTGGGTGAGCGCGGAGATCCGCTGCTGTACCTCGGGTCTCAGAAGGTAGGCGGTGAGTTCGCCGTACTTCTCCCGCGATTCCCGGGAGGCGGTGCCCAGCAGGGTGAGCGGGTAGTCGGCGGTCGCCACCCCGTCGGACGGGTAGACGAGCGTGAGCGGCTCGGCGAGCTTCCCGGAGGCGTTGAGCGACTTCAGCACCGACTCGTAGTTCACCAGCCCGTCGACCTCGGCGCCGTTGCGGACGAAGGACTCCGACAGCCAGCCGGAGGAGCCGGCGGTGAGCAGCTGGGCGGAGAAGAACCTCCGGAGGTCTCCGGAGATCGCCTCGATCCCGGAGGGGTCGAGGTCGCTGCCTCCGTTGAGCGCGATCGCCACCCCGACCAGCGCGGAGAAGCCCGAGTTGGACGAGGCCGGGTCGGACATGCCGTAGGTGAACTCGCGCCGGGCGGCGGCCTCCGCGATCTGCCTCCAGGACGGGCGTGAGGCGTCCCAGCCGAGCCGCCGGGCCGCCTCGGGCCGCACGCCCAGCACCACCGGAGAGGACATGACCGGCGTGGCGGTGCCGATCTCGACGTTCGGATGCAGCTCCAGGTAGCGGTTGGAGGAGAACCAGATCGCGTCGTGGTCTCGGGCGCCCTCGCCCGAGGCCACCTGGTCGATGCCGTCCAGGGTGCCCGCGTAGTCGAGCTCGACGGACACTCCGGTCTCCTCGCGCGCCTCCTTCAGGATCGGGGCGAGGTCGGCCAGCTCGCTGCCGGCCAGGACCCGCAGCACGTCCTTCCCGCCTTCGGGGCCGGGGGAGGAGCAGCCGCCCGCCAGCAGCAGGGCGGCCAGGGTCGTGGTGAGCACTTTTCTCATGGTCATCAGACGGCCGAGGCTCCCCCGGAGAGGAGAACGTCCGATGATCTCCCGGTGAAGAGGCGTGGGCCGTCAGATGACGAACGCGTCCGGGCGCCGGAAAAGGAGAGGCCGGGCCCCGCGGGGCCCGGCCGGAGAAGGTGTTGCCTCAGGACAGCTCGGTGAGAGCCTTGCGGTAGGCCTCGAGGTCGCGGGCCTCGGGGATGGCGTTGTCGACCTTCCAGCGGACGACGCCGGCCTTGTCGATGATGAAGGTGCCCCGTCGGGCCAGGCCCTTCTCGGCGTCGAAGACCCCGTAGGACTGGGCGACGCCGCCGTGCGGCCAGAAGTCCGAGAGCAGCGGGAACTGGTACTTCTCCTGCTCCGTCCATGCCCGCAGGGCGAAGACGGAGTCGACGGAGACCGCCAGGACCTGGACGTCGTCCCCGCCGAGGGTGGGGAGCTCGTCGCGGATCGCGCAGAGCTCACCGGTGCAGATCCCGCTGAACGCGAGCGGGTAGAAGACCAGAACGACGTCCTTCTTGCCCGCGAAGTCCGACAGCTTGACGGGCGTACCGTGCTGGTCCTTCAGTTCGAAGTCAGGGGCTTTGTCGCCGACTTCAACGGCCATGTCTTGTTCCCTTTCGGAGGAGACTGGAAACCTCGGGCGCCTCCAGTCTGCCACCCGGCAGGGCACGGCCGAACGCCTCGGCCGCCCTGCTGCCCGCGGCTACTTGCGGCCCTTGGGTGCGACCAGGCGGGTGCCCGACCACTCGGGCGCCGCGCTGACGCTGCTGGTCTGGGAGAGCCCCGCGGTCGGAGCGGCCTCGCCGATGTCACTCGGCTCCACATGCCCCTCGCGGCCGGCCTTAGGGGTCAGCAGCCAGATGTGCCCGCCGCCGGTCAGCGAGGTGAGGGCGTCGACCAGGCCGTCGACCAGGTCTCCGTCGTCCTCGCGCCACCACAGCAGCACGACGTCCACGACTTCGTCGTAGTCCTCGTCGACCAGCTCGTTGCCGGTGACGGTCTCGATCGAGACCCTCAGCTCCTCGGCCACGTCCTCGTCCCAGCCGAGCTCCTGCACCACCTGGCCGGATTTGAAACCGAGCCGTTCGGCCAGGCCGCGCTCCGTCTGCGCCTGACCCGCGGTCGCGCTCACTGACGTCCTCCCTGTGTCGTCTTCATGGAATGCACCGTACTGTCTTTCCGGCGTACCCCAAGGTATTGCGGGACAGTCCACACAAAGGACGGCCCCTGCGCAAGTGCCATGCCTCATCCGTATGGCCCTGGATGGCCCCCATGGTGTTCACGTTCCCCGCAGGAAGGACATCCGCACCTGCCTGTCGGGATTGTCGAGGTTGAGGTCCACCAGGGCGATCGACTGCCAGGTGCCGAGGGCGAGCCGCCCTCCCAGGACGGGCACCGAAGCATAGGGCGGGACGAGCGCGGGAAGCACGTGGGAGCGCCCGTGTCCGCGTGATCCGTGCGCGTGGATCCACCGGTCGTCGGCGGGGAGCAGGTCGCGCAGCGCGCCGAGCAGGTCCCGGTCGCTGCCCGCGCCGAGTTCGATGATCGCGACCCCGGCGGTGGCGTGGGGGACGAAGACGTGCAGCAGCCCGTCCCCCTCTCCCTCGACGAAGTCGGCGCAGTGCCGGGTGAGGTCGAGAACGGCCTCCTCGCGGCCGGTGGAGACGGAAATCACCGTGCTCTTCATGAGACGATCATCACAGGTCCAGACCACCGCGGCCAGCGCCGGGAGGGGTGTGGGATTCCTTGAATCGCCGGGGGCGGGAATTTACCGTGCCACGAAGGCGTTGTTGAGCAGGCTGGAAACCGTCGTGACCTGCGGTTTGTTACTCAACAGTAGAGATGCGAGCACGCTCGCCAGGGAGGAGGATGGAGGACGAGCATCGACAAACAGTCGATGAAACCCGCGCGTGACAAGGGGACCCCAGTGCCTTCCGGACGCCAACGCTTCTCGATCATTAGCGACGGCCTGCCGAGTCAGCTCCCGGACATCAACCCTGACGAAACTCGGGAATGGCTCGAATCACTGGACACGGTCATCAAGACCGAGGGCCGTACCAGGGCCCGCTACGTGATGCTCCGCCTGCTGGAACGAGCCCGTGAGCAGCAGGTCGGCGTGCCCGGCCTGCGAAGCACCGACTACATCAACACGATCCCGCCGGAGATGGAGCCCTGGTTCCCCGGCGACGAGCACATCGAGCGTCGCATCCGCGCCTACATCCGGTGGAACGCGGCGATCATGGTCTCCCGCGCCAACCGCCCGGAGCTCAGCGTCGGCGGCCACATCGCCACCTACGCCTCGGCTGCGTCCCTCTACGAGGTCGGCTTCAACCACTTCTTCCGCGGCAAGGACCACGGCGAGTCCGGCGACCAGGTCTTCATCCAGGGCCACGCCACCCCCGGCATCTACGCCCGCGCCTTCCTGGAGGGGCGGCTGTCCGAGGGGCAGCTGGACGGCTTCCGCCAGGAGGTCTCCCACCCCGGCGGCGGCCTGTCGTCCTACCCCCACCCCCGGCTCATGCCGGACTTCTGGGAGTTCCCCACTGTCTCGATGGGCCTGACCGCCATCGACTCGATCTACCAGGCCCGTTTCAACCGCTACCTGCTGTCGCGCGAGATGAAGGACACCTCCCGCTCGCACGTGTGGGCGTTCCTGGGTGACGGCGAGATGGACGAGCCCGAGTCGCTCGGCGCGATCGGCCTGGCCGCGCGCGAGGAGCTCGACAACCTCACCTTCGTGATCAACTGCAACCTGCAGCGGCTCGACGGGCCGGTACGGGGCAACGGCAAGATCATTCAGGAGCTGGAGTCGTTCTTCCGCGGCGCCGGCTGGAACGTGATCAAGGTCATCTGGGGCCGCGACTGGGACCCGCTGCTGGCCAAGGACGTCGACGGCGTGCTGGTCAACAAGATGAACACCATGCCCGACGGCCAGATGCAGACCTTCTCCGTCGAGCCGGGCTCCTACATCCGCCAGCACTTCTTCGACGACGACCCCCGACTGCGCAAGATCGTCGAGCACCTCAGCGACGACGACCTCACCAAGCTCTCGCGCGGCGGCCACGACTACCGCAAGCTGTACGCGGCGTTCAAGGCGGCCCGCGAGCACACCGGCCAGCCGACCGTGATCCTGGCCCACACCATCAAGGGCTGGACGCTCGGGCCGGACTTCGAGGCCCGCATGTCCAGCCACCAGATGAAGAAGCTCACCAAGAACGAGCTCAAGGAGTTCCGCGACCGGCTCTTCCTGGAGATCCCCGACTCGGCCCTGGAGGCCGACCTCCCGCCCTACTACCACCCGGGCGAGGACTCCGAGGAGATCCAGTACATGCGGGAGCGCAGGGCGGCCCTCGGCGGTTTCCTGCCCAAGCGCGTCGTCCGGGCCAAGGCGCTCAAGCTGCCCGGCGACGAGGTCTACAAGGAGCTCCAGAGGGGCTCGGGCAAGCAGAAGGTCGCCACCACCATGGCCTTCGTGCGGCTGCTCAAGGACCTGATGAAGGACAAGGAGATCGGCCAGCGCTTCGTGCCGATCGTCCCCGACGAGGCCCGCACCTTCGGCATGGACGCCATGTTCCCGACGGCGAAGATCTACTCGCCGCACGGGCAGACGTACGAGTCGGCCGACCGCAAGCTCATGCTCAGCTACAACGAGTCCGAGCAGGGCCAGATCCTGCACGAGGGCATCACCGAGGCCGGCTCCATGGCCTCCACGATCGCCGCGGGCACCGCGTACGCCACGCACGGCGAGCACATGATCCCGATCTACATCTTCTACTCGATGTTCGGGTTCCAGCGGACCGGCGATCAGATGTGGGCGATGGGCGACCAGATGGGCCGGGGCTTCATGCTCGGCGCCACCGCGGGCCGCACCACCCTCACCGGAGAGGGCCTCCAGCACGCCGACGGCCACTCCCCGCTGCTGGCCTCGACCAACCCGGCCTGCGTCGCCTACGACGCGTCCTGGGCCTTCGAGCTCTCGCACATCGTCAAGGACGCCCTGAAGCGGATGTACGGGCCCGAGTCCGAGAACATCTTCTACTACCTGACGATCTACAACGAGCCCTACGTCCAGCCCGCCGAGCCGGCGGACCTGGACGTCAAGGGCCTGCTGAAGGGCCTCTACAAGTTCGCGGACGGCCCGGTTCTGGAGGAGGACGCCCCGCGCGCCCAGATCCTGGCCTCGGGCGTCGCGGGCCGCTGGGCGATGGAGGCCCAGCAGATCCTGGCCGAGGAGTGGGGCGTGTCGGCCGACGTCTGGTCGGCGACGTCCTGGACGGAGCTGCGCCGGGAGGCCATGAACTGCGACACCTTCAACATGCTCAACCCGGAGAAGGAGCAGACGGTCCCGTACGTGACGCGCCGCCTCGCGGACGTCCAGGGGCCGATCGTGGCGGTCAGCGACTTCATGCGCGCGGTGCAGGACCAGATCGCGCCGTGGGTGCCGGGTGACTACACCTCCCTGGGCGCGGACGGGTTCGGCTTCTCCGACACCCGCGCCGCGGCCCGCCGCTTCTTCCACGTGGACACCCAGTCCATCGTGCTGGCGGTGCTCACCATCCTGGTCAAGCGGGGCGAGCTCAAGCACGAGGTGCTGCAGCAGGCCGTCTCCCGCTACGGCCTCGACCAGGGCGTGGCCGCCGTCTCCGGCTCGAACGCTCCGGAGGAGTCCGGCGGAGCCGCCTGACGCTCCCGCCTCGACGAACGGCGAAGGGGCCGGTGACCGTGACGGTCACCGGCCCCTTCGGCCTTGTCGGTCCTCGGCGGAACCGGGTCAGTTGGCGGTCAGGAGGCCGTGGTCGCTGCCGCCCGGCCGGCAGGCCAGGTCGTCGTCGGACACCAGCCGGTGCCAGCCGTCCTTGAAACCGCGACGCAGAGCCGCCTGCCTGTACCGGGCCAGGGTGCGGGCGTACCGGCCCAGGACGGCGGCAGGAGGCCGCCCGAGGCCCGACAGATGGTAGCCGTAGGCCCGCAGCCGCTCGCCCAGCACGTACTCGCACAGCTGGACCTCCCACGGCTCCAGCCGCTCCTCCCAGGCCCGCACCACCGCCATGTCGACGTTCTTGTGCGTCCTGGCGTGGTGCTTCTTGCGCTTGGGGTTCACCGAGGCCACCGTCTCGGGGTGGAGCATGGCCGGGTCGTACCGTTCGCCCAGGAACTCGCACAGGGCCGAGAGCTGCGGGGCGGGGTCGGCGACCAGGTGCTCGTACTGCAGCGCGTAGTAGGAGCCGTCGGGGCAGTGCCGCGCCGCCTCGTGCCCGGCGTCGATGGCGCTGGCCCAGGTGACCACGGAGTGGAGGCTGTCGTGCTCCCACCACTTCATGCCCTTCAGGGAGCCCACGCAGTCCCTGCCGTCCCTGATCAGGTGCACGATCTGGGCGTCGGGGAAGAGGCGGAAGATCTCGGGCAGGTACTGGATGTAGGCGGGCCGCTTGTCCCCCCAGCGGGGTTTTCCGTGGCGGCGCGCGTACTCCTGCAGGACGGTGCCCAGCGCCGAACCCAGCGTGGGCGGGGCCGCCTCGATCCGCCGCACGGTCTCGGCCGGATCCAGGCCCAGGTCGGGGAACTTGTGACCGCGGGTACCGGTGATCCACTCGCCCAGCGCGCGGCGGTTGGCCCGTACCCGCAGGTCGCCGAACTCGGCGCGCCGGTAGTAGGCGGGCAGCAGGAAACGGGTCTCCGGGGGTATGGCGATCCTGGGATGGGCGTGCAGCATGAGCTGCAGGAGGGTGGTGCCCGAACGAGGGCATCCGACGACGAAGATCGGCCGTTCCATTCCGTTCCCTTCTGATACGCGCCTCCCCAAGATGTCGGAGTGTCACGGCCCGAATGCCCATTGTGACGGCAGCTGGGAAAGATTTGACCCTCCCTTGGCCTGATGCGGCGGTCGCGGGAGCGCTCTGAGCGCGCGACACCGGCGAAGAGCACCGGTGGAGGTGTTCGGGGAACGGGCGGGGGATGGCACTCTTGTTCCGTGAGCAACGACGCCGTGGGAAGGGACCGGGACCTGCGAGAGCAGACGACCCGGCGGCTGGAGACCGCGCTGAGCACCTTCGGCAACGCCGCGCTCACCCGGATGGAGGAGCGCCTGCCGTGGTTCCGGCGCATGCCCGCCGAGCAGCGCTCCTGGATCGGCCTGGTCGCCCAGACCTCCATCGCGGCGTTCGTCGACTGGTTCCGCCACGGCGAGAAGACCCGGGTCGCGCTCGGCGGCGAGGTCTTCGCCACCGCGCCGCGCGAGATGATGCGCACCATCCGGCTGCAGCACACCGTGGACATGATCCGGGTGATCAGCGAGGTGGTGGAGACCCGGCTGCACGACCTGGCCGCCCCCGGCGGCGAGGCCCAGCTGCGCGAGGCGATCCTGCGCTACACCCGCGAGGTGGCCTTCAGCGCCGCCCAGGTCTACGCGCGCGCCGCCGAGACCAGGGGCGCCTGGGACGCCCGGCTGGAGGCGCTGGTCGTCGACTCGCTGCTGCGCGGCGACGGCGACGACGGGCTGCACTCCTGGGCCGCGGCGCTCGGCTGGACCACCAAGCCGGTCTACGTGCTGGCCGGGCACGCTCCCGAGGAGGACCCGGAGTCGATCGCCGACCAGATCCGGCTGTCGGCGCGGCGGCTGCGCGTGGACGTGCTGTCAGGGGTGCAGGGGCACCGGCTGATCGTCATCGTCGGCGGGGCCGAGGACCCGCTGGCCGCCTCCCACCTGCTGTCCTCCAAGTTCGGCCACGGGCCGGTGGTCGTCGGCCCCGAGGCGCCGGACCTGTACGGCGCCACCACGTCGGCCAAGGCCGCGCTGGCCGGGCTGCGCTCGGCGGTCGGCTGGCCGGACGCGCCCCGCCCCGTCCTCGCGTCCGAGCTGCTGCCCGAGCGCGCGCTGGACGGCGACCTCGCCGCCCGCGAGTACCTCGTGAACGAGGTCTACGCGCCGACCCAGGCGGCCGGCGCGCCGCTGCTGGACACCCTCACCACCTACCTCGAGCAGGGCTCCTCGCTGGAGGCCACGGCCCGGCTGCTGTACGTCCACCCCAACACGGTCCGCTACCGGTTGAGAAGGGTGGCGGAGCTGACCGGCCTGACGCCCACGGACGGCCGGGGGGCGTTCACGCTCCGCATCGCGCTGGTGCTGGGAAGGTTCGCCGAACGTCCTCATTCGGGATGAGGACGGGGGGCGCGGGGCGAAGCGGCGCACGTCACTGTTGTGAGAGTCCTACAAAGGGGAGCGATCAAACTTCGTCCCTCTCGGCATGACTCCGACAGGGGTGCGGACGGCATGGTTAGACCGTGCTTCTCATCACAGCTCCCGGCCAAGGCGCCCAGACTCCAGGCTTCCTCGCCCCGTGGCTCGAGGTCCCCGGTGTGCGTGACCGGCTCACCGCCTGGTCCGACATCGCCGGCCTGGACCTGGTCCGGTACGGGACCACCGCGGAGGCGGACGAGATCAAGGACACCGCCGTCGCCCAGCCGCTGCTGGTGGCCGCCGCGCTGGTGACGTTCGAGGCGCTCGGGCTCACGCCCGGCGCGGTCGCCGGCCACAGCGTCGGCGAGCTCGGCGCCGCCGCGATGGCGGGCGTGCTCACGCCCGAGGACGCGATGCGCCTGGTCGCGGTCCGCGGCCGGGGCATGGCGGAGGCCGCCGCGGTCACCGAGACCGGCATGACGGCCGTCCTGGGCGGCGACACCGACGACGTGCTCGCCGCGATCGACAAGCACGGGCTCACCCCCGCCAACATCAACGGCGCGGGCCAGATCGTCGCCGCCGGCACGCTGGAGCAACTCGCGGAGTTCGCCGAGGAGCCTCCGGCCAAGGCCCGGCTGCGGCCCCTGGCCGTCGCGGGAGCCTTCCACACCGAGCACATGGCCCCCGCCGTCGCCGCGCTCGACGCCGCGGCCGCGTCGGTCGAACCCCGGGACCCGAAGATCAAGCTGGTGTCCAACAAGGACGGCGCGGTCGTCGACTCCGGCGCGGAGTTCGTGCGCCGGCTCGTCGGCCAGGTGAGCGCCCCGGTCCGCTGGGACCTGTGCATGGGCGCCTTCGCCGGCCTGGGCGTCACCGCGATGATCGAGCTGGCCCCGTCCGGCACCCTCGTCGGCCTGGCCCGCCGGGAGCTGAAGGGCGTGCAGCTGCTCGCCCTGAAGACTCCCGAGGACCTCGAGAAGGCACGGGAGCTGGCATCATGAGCATCCAGCTCGCGGCCGGACGCCCCGGCGCCCGCATCATGGCCTTCGGCCACTACCAGCCGGACAACGTCGTCACCAACGCGGACCTCCAGGCCCAGGGGGTGGAGACCAACGACGAGTGGATCCGCTCCCGGGTGGGCATCGCCGAACGGCGCCTGGCCCTGGCCGACGAGTCCATGGAGGACCTCGCGGTCGCCGCGGGGGGCAAGGCCCTGGCCGCCAGCGGGCTGGTCCCCGAGGACATCGACCTGGTGATCGTCGCGACCTGCACCGCCGAGACCCAGGTGCCGAACGCCTCGGCGACGGTGGCGTTCCGGCTGGGCATCAAGGCCCCGGGCGCGTTCGACGTGAACGCCGCCTGCGCGGGCTTCGCCTACGCGCTCTCGGCCGCCAGCGACGCGATCCGGGCCGGCTCGGCGCGGAACGTGCTGGTGATCGGCTCCGAGAAGTTCTCCCCCTGGATCGACTGGACCGACCGCACCACCTGCATCATCTTCGCCGACGGCGCGGGTGCCGCGGTGGTGACGGGCGCCGACGTGCCGGAGATCGGCCCGGTGGTGTGGGGGAGCGACGGCGAGAACGCCGACAAGATCAAGGTGGAGGACCGCAACTCCTTCCTCCACCAGGACGGCCAAGCCGTCTTCCGGTGGGCGACCACCGCGCTGCACCCGGTGGCACTGGAGGCATGCCGACGGGCCGGTGTCGCCCCGTCGGAACTCGCCGCCTTCGTGCCACACCAGGCGAACCTCCGGATCATCCGCGGCATAGCGAAGAAGCTGAACGCACCCAACGCGGTGATCGCCGAGGACATCGTCAATGCCGGGAACACGTCGGCCGCTTCCATCCCGATGGCACTGTCCCGCATGATCGAGCGCGGCGACATACCCTCGGGCGAACCGGCCCTCATCATCGGGTTCGGCGCAGGTCTGACCTACGCTGCCCAGGTCATCCAGATCCCTTAGGGTCTGGGCACAACATCCGAAAAACCGATACAGGAGTACCTAGCATGGCTGAAGTCAGCACCCAGACGATCCTCGACGGCCTCGGCGAGATCGTCGAGGAGATCGTCGGCATCCCGGCCGCCGACGTCACCCCCGAGAAGAACTTCATCGACGACCTGGACATCGACTCCCTGTCGATGGTCGAGATCGCGGTGGCCGCCCAGGACAAGTTCGGCGTCGAGATCCCCGACGACGAGCTGAAGAACCTGCGCACCGTTCAGGACGTCGTGGACTACGTCCGGGGCCTGGCCGCCAAGGCCTGAGCCTGATTCCGAGGCTCCGGGATCCGGAACCCGAGCCTGTGTGACGTGCGGGCCGCTGCAGAGGCCCGCACGTCACGGAAACCCCCCCAGGTAAGAGGAGCAAGTGCAATGGGCAAGACTCGTATTGTCGTGACCGGTTTGGGAGCGTCCACCCCGTTGGGGGGAGACGTCGCATCGACGTGGGATGCCCTTCTGACCGGTAAATCAGGCATGCGTCCGCTGCCCTGGGACAACGTCGACGAGCTCCCGGTCAAGTTCGCCGCGCAGGCCGCGGTCGAGCCCGCCGAGACGGGGCTGCTGACCAAGCCCCAGATGCGCCGGATGGACCGCTGTCAGCAGTTCGCGCTGATCGCCGCGGCCGAGGCGATGAAGCACGCCGGCTACGCGCACAAGGACACCCCGGGCGAGACCATCGACTCCGACCGCCTCGGCGTCGTCATCTCCTCCGGCATCGGCGGCCTGCACTCCGCCCTCGACAGCTACGACGTCTTCCGCGAGAAGGGCTGGCGCCGCGTCTCCCCGTTCACCGTGCCGATGCTGATGCCCAACGGCGCGGCCGCACACGTGGGCCTGGAGTTCAACGCCACCGCCGGCATCCACGCGCTCGTCTCCGCCTGCTCCTCCAGCGCCGAGGCCATCGGCTACGGCATGGACATGATCCGCAACGGCCGGGCCGACGTGGTCATCGCGGGCGGCACCGAGGCGTGCATCCACCCGCTGCAGATGGCCTCCTTCGGCGCGATGCGCGCCATGTCCACCCGCAACGACGCCCCCGAGCTCGCCTCGCGCCCGTACGACAAGGCGCGCGACGGCTTCGTGCTCGGCGAGGGCTCGGCGGTCCTGATCCTGGAGTCCGAGGAGCACGCGCGTGCGCGCGGCGCCCGGATCCACGCCTACGCCTCCGGCGTCGGCTACTCCGCCGACGGCCACGACATGGTGCAGCCGCCCGAGGACGGCCGCGGCGCGACCAAGGCCATGCAGCGCTGCCTGAAGGACGCCGGCCTGAAGCCGGAGCAGATCATCCACATCAACGCGCACGGCACGTCCACCCCGCAGGGCGACATCGCGGAGCTCAACGGCATCAAGGGCGCGCTCGGCGAGCACGCCCGCAACATCAGCATCACCGCGACCAAGTCGATGACCGGCCACCTGCTGGGCGGCGCGGGCGCGCTGGAGTCGCTGATCACCATTCTGTCGCTGCGGGAGGGCTTGGTGCCCGCGGTCGCGAACCTGGAGAACCTGGACGACCAGGTCGACCTCGACATCGTCATCGGTGAGCCGCGCAAGCTGCCCGACGGCCCGGCCGCGGCTCTCAACAACTCGTTCGGATTCGGCGGTCACAACGTGACCCTGGCGTTCGAGCGGGCGCTTTAGAGCAGGTCCGAAGGTCGTCACGGAAAACTTTGACGACTGTAAGTGTTGGCGGTATTGCTCTGTGTAGGACTCCTGTAGGACTGTAGGGGAGCCCCGGCCGGGTCGATTTTTCGCCCGGCCGGACTGTTTCAGTGACTGTGAAACAGACCCCAGAGCCTGAGGAGCCCACGTGACCGTCCTTGATGCTTCTGCGAAGGCCGTCTCCGCGGAAACCGCGCAGACCGATCCGCGCGACCCGCGGGTCCGGCTCGAGTCGCTCTTCGACGAGGGGAGCTTCCGGCCCCTCTTCGGCGGTGAGGGGAGCGGCAAACTCGCCGGCCGGGGACGGATCGAGGGCCTGCCGGTGGTCGCCTTCGCCAGCGACCCGCGGGTCATGGGCGGCGCGATGGGCGTGGAGGGCTGCCAGGCCATCGTCGCCGCCTACGACCTGGCGATGCGCGAGCGGCTGCCGATCATCGGACTGTGGCACTCGGGCGGGGCCCGGCTGGCCGAGGGCGTGGAGTCGCTGCACGCCGTCGGACTGATCTTCGCCCAGCAGACCCGGGCCTCGGGCGTCATCCCGCAGATCTCCGTGGTGCTCGGCCCGGCGGCCGGCGGCGCGGCCTACGGCCCGGCGCTCACCGACATCGTCATCCTCTCCGAGAACGGCCGGATCTTCGTGACCGGCCCGGACGTGGTCAGGTCCGTCACCGGCGAGGAGATCGACATGGTCGGCCTCGGCGGCGCGGAGGCGCACGGCAAGAAGTCGGGCGTCGCGCACATCACCACCCCGGACGACACGTCCGCGATCACGACGGCGCGCAGGCTCGCCGTCCTCCTCGGACACCAGGGCCATGTCCGCCCCGACGAGATCGAGGAGCGCGACCTCTCCGGCATCCTCCCGGAGAACGTGCGCCGCGCCTACAGCGTCCACCCGCTGGTCAAGGGCATCGCCGACGACGAGGTCATCGAACTGCAGGCCAAGTGGGCCCCGAACATCGTCACGGCCTTCGGCCGGCTCGGCGGCCGCACGGTCGGCATCATCGCCAACAACCCGCTGCGCCTCGGCGGCTGCCTCGACAGCCCGTCCGCCGAGAAGTGCTCGCGCTTCGTCCGCATGTGCGACGCCTTCGGCGTCCCGCTGGTCGTCCTGGTGGACGTCCCCGGCTACCTGCCGGGCGTCGGCCAGGAGCACGGCGGCGTGGTGCGCCGCGGCGCCAAGCTCCTGCACGCCTTCGCCGAGGCCACGGTCCCGCGCGTCACCCTGGTGACCCGTAAGTCCTACGGCGGCGCCTACCTCGCCATGAACTCCCGCTCCCTGGGCGCCACCAGGGTCTTCGCCTGGCCCACCGCCGAGATCGCCGTCATGGGCGCCCTCGCCGCCGTCCGCGTCCTGCACCGCAAGAAGATCGCCGCCGTCCCCGAAGCCGAGCGCCCGGCTTTCGAGCAGAAGCTCGCCGACGAGCACGCCGAGATCGCCGGCGGCCTGCAGCGCGCCATGGACCTGGGCGTCGTCGACGAGGTCATCTCCCCGACCGCCACCCGCGCCGCCCTGGCCCGCGCCATCGCCGAAGCAACCCCTGCCCGAGGCCGCCACAACAACATCCCGCTGTAGGCCCGCACTCCACCCGGCCGGGCCCGTCCACCGACGACCCGGCCGGACCCGTCTCCGGGTGAATTGGAGGTATCGAATAAATGGGACGTCTGTTCGAGCCTCAGCGCGGATAGAATTCTGTCGGACAGAATTGTTTCATGGCTCGTAAGCTCGTCTTCGCTTGATCGGCGCGCAAGCACCGCATCGGAAAAGCGCATGTTCTCCACGTGATGCGCTCGGGGCCGCCGGTGGCGGTTCCGCCGACGGAAGGCGAACTCGATGATCGGTGGGTCTGGATCGGGGCGGATGAGCGTGGGCTCGAGCTTGAGGTGATCGCTCTTCTGCTGCCTCAGATGCTTCTGGTCATCCACGTCATGCCGACCGCTTTGAGGAGGAGATGATGGGAGTTCCATACGAAGAGCACTACGGCGAGCCCTACCGGCCGGAAGACCTCGAGTATGTGGTGGAGGAGGTGGACCTTGAGGCAGAAGAGGTCCTGGACTCCTTCGGTAACAGGATCGACGAGGACTACGTGCGGAGAGCCGTCGCCGACGCCAGACGGAAGACCGCAGGCCGCCCTTCGCTGACCGGCGAGGCCGGAAGCTCGCCGCGGGTCTCCTTCCGGGTGCCGGACTCCTTGCGCGAACTGGCGCAGCAACGGGCTGAGAGGGAGGGGAAGACCGTCTCGGCCCTGGCACGGGAGGCGTTCGAGGACTATCTCAGGGCGGGCTGACTCGAGGTTCTGCCGAATACAGAGGTGGCAGGGATGTCGACGCCTTCGCTGTGTTGTCGGGTGAGGGGCTTTGGCCGAGTAAGGGCGAAAGCGGCGTAGTGGGGGCAGACCGGACACCCTGGGGCTGTTATCGTCACTCCTCCGATTTCTGGAGGACGAATGCTGCACGATCTGGTCGGGCCGTTGCTGGAGCCGGCGTTCACGCTGGGGGAGACGCCGACGTCCTGGGGAGAGGTGCTGGGGTTCGTCACCGGGGTGCTGACGGTGTGGCTGGTGGTGCGGCAGCACATCGCCAACTGGGGGGTCGGGATCGTCAACGTGGTGATCCTGGGGCTGATCTTTCTGGACGGCGGGCTCTACGCGGACGCCTCGCTGCAGATCGTCTACGTGGTGCTCGGGCTGTACGGGTGGTGGGCGTGGCTGTACGGGGGCGAGAACCGGACCGAGCGGCTGGTGCAGCGGACCTCCCGCGGGGAGTGGGCGGGCGTCGCGGTGGGGATCGTCGCGGCCACCGGGGTGATGACCTGGGTGCTGGTGTCCTTCACCGAGTCGACGGTGCCGTTCTGGGACGCGCTGACGACGGCTCTGTCGCTGGCGGCGACCTACGGGCAGTGCCGGAAGCTCGTCGAGTCGTGGGTGCTGTGGATAACCGTCGATCTCATCTACGTGCCGCTCTACGCTTACAAGGGGCTGTACCTGACGGGGGCGCTGTATGTGATCTTTCTCGGGTTGTGCGTCGCGGGGCTGCGGGCCTGGTGGCGGGATCTGGCGGGGCGCGCCGGCGTACCGGTCGCCGCATGAGGTACGGGCACGGGCTGGTCATCGGGAAGTTCTATCCGCCGCACGCCGGGCACCACCACCTCATCGACGCGGCGGCCGAGGCGTGCGAGCGGGTGACGGTCGTCGTCGCGGCGGCCAGTGTGGAGAGCATCCCGCTCGCCGACCGGACGGCGTGGCTGCGGGAGGCCCATCCGCAGGCGCGGGTGCACTTCGCGCCGGTCGTCGACGACGTCGAGATCGACTACGGCTCGGACGAGGTGTGGGCGCGGCACGTCGAGGTGTTCCGGCACGGGCTGCGGCAGTACTGGGGCAGCGAGCCGGGCATCGACGCCGTCTTCAGCTCCGAGCCCTACGGGGCGGAGCTGGCACGCCGGTTCGGCGCGGTGTCCGTCGCCGTCGACCCCGCACGCGAGCGCGTGCCCGTCAGCGGCACCGCCGTCCGCGACGATCCCGCCGGGAACTGGGGCTTCCTGTCCCCGGCCGTGCGGGCGGCGCTGGTGAAGCGGGTCGTCGTGGTGGGGGCGGAGTCGTCGGGCACCACCACGCTCGCACGCGACCTCGCCGGGGCCTTCGCCGCGCGCGGCGGTGTCTGGGCGGACACCCGCTGGGTGCCGGAGTACGGGCGCACGTACTGCGAGGAGAAGCTCGCCGCCGTCCGGCAGAGGGACTCCGAGGCCCGGCTGGAGGACCTGGAGTGGGCGCCGGAGGAGTTCGCGCTGATCACCGACCGGCAGCTCGCCTGGGAGGAGGCCGCAGCCCGCGTCTCCTCGCCGCTCCTGGTCTGCGACACCGACGCGTTCGCCACCGCCCTGTGGCACGAGCGCTACCTGGGCGGCGTCCCGCCCGTCCCGTCCCGCGCCCGCCACGACCTCTGGATCCTCACCGACGTCCGCGACGTCCCGTTCGAGCAGGACGGCTGGCGTGACGGAGAGAAGATCCGCCATGCCATGCACGCCCGTTTCACCGAGGAACTGACGGTCCGGAACCTGCCGCACCTCCTCGTCCAGGGCACGCCCGAGACCCGCCTGGCCCGGGCGGTCGAGGCCGTCGACGCCCTCCTCGCCCGTGGCCGGCACTTCGCCGCTCCCTTGACGGCGGACCGCTGAGGCGAGGGACTGATCCGTCCTCCCCGGGACGGGAGAAACGGGTGAGATGGGGTACGGCCCAGAGCGCAGGACGCTTCGTGTCTCTCGGGTAGCGGACCGCCGATACTGGAACCGATCCGTCCGCCCCGGGTCGGGAGAAGATCGTGCTCAGACGGTCCGGCGCCCCGGGACGGATGCTCTCTCCAGCGGCGAGCCGCTGGAGCCATGGCCGGAGTGCGTGCGGCGAGTGGTCAGGGGACTGACCAGAAGGCCAGTTCGTGGCGCATGCCCTCGGTGAAGAGGGTGCGGGCGCGGGCGGGGTCGGGGGCGGCCTCGTCCAGCATGGCGGCGCAGCGGCGGGCGAGGGCGGCGAAGGCGGGGTCGGCGTAGGAGTCCACCCAGCGCTTGTAGCGCGGGTCGGCCGGGGGGTTCTCGGCGAGGACGCGGCCGAGCTCGGAGTAGCCCCACATGCACGGGTAGAGGGCGGCGAGGCCGTCGGAGTACCGCGTTGCCGACTCCAGGAGGAAGGCCGTGTAGGCGGTGCAGGGGGCGCCCTTGACGGCGCCGTCGAGGTCGGCGTCGAACTCGGCCGCCAGGCTCCGGTGCAGGCTCAGCTCCTCGTGGAACGTCGAGTGGGCCAGGCCGACCAGGTCGCCGAGGTGGGCGGGGGGAGCCTGCCAGGCCAGCCGGGAGAAGACGCGGACGTAGTCGAGCAGGAAGAGGTAGTCCTGCTCCAGCCACGATCGGAAGACCCGCTCGTCCAGGGTGCCTTCCGCGATGCCGCGCACCGTCGGGTGCTCCAGCTGCGCCGCGAGCAGTTCACGGCCGGTCTCTTCCAACTCCCGTGCGATGCCCATTCGACCATCCTGCCACGGGAGGGGATAAGCGAAATATCCGCCATGGTGGAAGAAATCAGGGGGCGTCGGGCTCCTCGGGATCGTCGTGGTCGCGGAGGACGGGGTCGTCGTGGTCCCGGGGGACGGGGGCGGACAGGGGGACGGGGAGGACCGGAGGGGCGGCGGGGGGCTGCCAGCCCCTGGTGTCCAGGGCGCGCAGGAACGCCTCGACCATGCGGGGGTCGAACTCGGTGCCCGAGCAGCGCTTGAGCTCGGCGACGCCCTCCTCGAGGGTGCGGGCGCGGCGGTAGGAGCGGTTGGAGGTGATGGCGTCGAAGGTGTCGGCGACGCCGATGATGCGGGCGAACTCGGGGATCTCGGCGCCGACGAGGCCCAGCGGGTAGCCGCGCCCGTCGAGCTTCTCGTGGTGGTACATGATGCCGCCGAGCGCCTCGTCCAGGAAGTCGATGTGGCCGACGATCTCCAGGCCGCGCATCGGGTGGAGCTGGATCTCGATGAACTCCAGCTCGGTGGGCCTGCCGTCCTTCTGCAGGACGCGGGTGGAGACGCCGAGCTTGCCGACGTCGTGCAGCATCCCGGCGAAGCGGACGGCCTCCAGACGGGCGCCGGTGATGCCGAGCTCCTCGGCGATCATCATCGAGCCGCGGGAGACCCGTTCGCTGTGGCCGCGGGTGTAGAGGTCCTTGGTCTCCACGGCCTGGCACAGGACCGCCAGCGTGGCCTCCTGCGCCGCCTTCTTCTCGGAGGTCTGGGCCATCGCCCACGTCGCCGTGAACAGGGGCAGCAGCACCAGGACGGGGGACGCGACGCTGAGGGTGTCCCAGCCGCCGGCGATGAGCAGGCCGAACCAGCCGAACCCCAGGCAGCCCGCGGACAGAGTCCCGGCGTCCCGCAGCAGCTCCCGCACGCCGGTGCGTTCAGCCAGCAGCAGCACCCCCGCGATGAGCAGCAGGTTGACCGCCACGAAGACGACGAGGGCCAGCGCGAACGGCAGGATCAGCTCCTCGAACCGCGACTCGCGGTACGAGGCGTCCATCGAGTGGAAGACGATCCCGGAGATCCAGCCGCAGAGCGCGAACTGCGCGGCGTTGAAGACGCGCTTGACCAGGGAGATGCGTTGCGGGCTGGCCAGCGCGCACAACCCGATGAGCGCGGCGCCGTCGGGGCCGAGCAGGACCACCGCGGCGAGCGTCGCGGCGTAGCTCATCGAGACCCTGGCGCTCTTGACCCACAATCGCGCCGACATCGCGTCGCAGACCACGAACAGCGTGGCCAGCACGGCGTAGGTGGACCAGTCGACCCGGCGCGTCGCCGCCAGGAGCAGCGCCGCGCACGAGATCACCGCGATCACGTAGGCCCGCGCCGCCACCGGAAGCTCTCGCATGGTCGGAGGCTAACCGCATTCGCTCGGTCACCGAGGGAAAGTCACCGAACCGGTCACTGTCCCGCGAAGACGCGGGAGGCCTGGAAGTCCTCGGGCAGGAGCGTGGTCAGCGCGGCGAGGTCGACTTTCGGCGCGGTGGCCATGAGCCTGCTGGCGTGCCGCAGCCGGGCCCGTTCGATGGCGTTGCGGATGGAGCGGGCGTTGGCGAACCGCGGCTGGTCGCGTCTGAGCTCGATGTAGGAGCGGAACACCGGCCCGGTCTCGGCCGCGAGCCCGTAGCCCTCGCGGGCCAGCATGAGCAGGCCGATCTCCTCCAGCTCCCCGGCCGTGTAGTCGGGGAAGTCGACGTGGTGGGCGATCCTCGAGCTCATGCCGGGGTTGGAGGAGAAGAACGAGTCCATCCGGTCGGCGTAGCCGGCCAGGACGACCACCACGTCGTCGCGCTGGTTCTCCATCACCTGCAGCAGGATCTCGATGGCCTCCTGCCCGTAGTCGCGTTCGTTCTCCGCCCGGTACAGGTAGTAGGCCTCGTCGATGAACAGGACCCCGCCCATCGCCCGTTTGAGGACCTCCTTGGTCTTGGGCGCGGTGTGCCCGACGTACTGGCCGACGAGGTCGTCGCGGGTGACGCTGACCAGGTGGCCCTTGCGCAGGTAGCCGAGGCGGTGCAGCAGCTCGGCGAGCCGGACGGCGACCGTCGTCTTCCCGGTGCCGGGGCTGCCGGTGAAGCACATGTGCAGGCTGGGCCGGGCCGCCTCCAGGCCGAAGCGGCCCCGGACCCGGTCGACGAGCAGCAGCGCGGCGATCTCCCTGATGCGGGTCTTGACCGGGGCGAGGCCGACGAGCTCGGAGTCCAGGGCGTCCAGGATCTCGTCGATCTTCGACTCCGCGCGTTCCCGCGCCAGGTCCACCACCGCGTCGCGGGGGAGGAGTTCCGGCGGCGACTCTTCTTCCCCGGGGGCGGGAGGGCGCATACCGAAGGGTGTCACTGCCGGAACTCCTCGTCTTAGTACCGCTCGCCTTCGGGGCGGTCGGTGGCGTAGGCGTGCATGGTGTAGCGGACCTGACGGTCGGCGGTCTCCTCACGGGTGAGGCGGAAACCAGGCTCGTTTCCGGGCCGCTGGACGATGAACTGGAGGGCCGTCGTCTGGCGTCCGTAACGCGCGTCGTAGGCGTTGAGCCGCACGTAGTGGTTCGGGAACGTCCTGCGGCACTCGTTCAGCTCCATCAGCACCCCGGCGGGGTCCTTCAGGTCGAACATCGGCAGGCCCCACATCTCCCAGTAGCTGTTGCGGGGGTGCGGGTCGTCGGTGTATTCGACCGAGCACGGCCAGCCGTTGTCCAGCGCGTACGCGATCTGCAGTGTGATCTCCTCGTCCGTGAGGTCGGGGAGGTAGGAGAAGGCGCCTTGCGTGATCCTCATCAGCTCACCACCGGGGTTTCCAGGACGTCGGGGGTGTCGGTCGACGCGTACGTGAAGGTGATGTCGCCCCAGGTCGCCAGCGCCACGTCGAGTTCGCGGCTGTGCTTGGCGGCGGCCCGCAGGATGTCGGGCCCCTCCTGGAGGAAGTCGCGGCCCTCGTTGCGGGCTTTGATCATCGCCTCCAGGGCGACGCGGTTGGCGCTCGCGCCGGCCGCGATGCCCATGGGGTGGCCGATGGTGCCGCCGCCGAACTGGAGGATGACGTCCTCGTCGAGGTAGTGCAGGAGCTGGTGCATCTGCCCGGCGTGGATGCCTCCGGACGCGACCGGCATGACGCCCGGCATGGACGCCCACTCCTGGTCGAAGTACAGGCCCTTGCGCGGGTCGGCCTCGATCTTGTCCTTGCGGAGGGTGTCGTAGAACCCGGCGACGCTGTACGGGTCGCCTTCGAGCTTGCCTACGACCGTCCCGGCGTGGATGTGGTCGACTCCGGCGAGGCGCATCCACTTGGAGATGACGCGGAAGCTCACGCCGTGGTTCTTCTGCCGCGTGTACGTGGAGTGGCCCGCGCGATGCAGGTGCAGCAGTACGCCGTTGGCACGCGCCCACTTGGCCATCGACTGGATGGCCGTGTAGCCGATCGTGAGGTCGATCATGATGACGACGCTGCCGAGCTGCTTGGCGAACTCCGCCCGCTCGTACATGTCCTCCATCGTCCCGGCCGTGATGTTCAGGTAGTGGCCCTTGATCTCGCCACTGGCCGCCTGCGCGCGGGTGACGCCCTCCATGCAGTACAGGAAGCGGTCACGCCAGCGCATGAACGGCTGGGAGTTGATGTTCTCGTCGTCCTTGGTGAAGTCCAGGCCGCCCCGGAGCGCCTCGTAGACGACGCGTCCGTAGTTGCGGGCGCTGAGGCCGAGCTTGGGCTTGACGGTCGCGCCCAGCAGCGGACGGCCGAACTTCCCCAGGTATTCGCGCTCCATGACGATGCCGTGCGCGGGCCCCTGGAACGTCTTCACGTAGTGCGTGGGGATGCGCATGTCCTCCAGACGGAGCGCCTTGAGGGCCTTGAAACCGAAGACATTGCCGATGATGGACGAGGTGAGGTTGGCGATGGAGCCTTCCTCGAACAGGTCCAGGTCGTAGGCGATGTAGGCGATGAACTGGTCGTCGGTGCCGGGGACGGGCTCCACCTTGTAGCACTTGGCCTGGTAGTTCTCGTACGAGGTGAGCCGGTCGGTCCATACGACCGTCCACGTCGCGGTGGACGACTCTCCGGCGACCGCCGCGCCCGCCTCCTCCGGCGGCACCCCCGGCTGGGGGCTGATGCGGAAGGCCGCCAGGATGTCGCTGTCCTTCGGCACGTAGTCGGGCCGCCAGTAGCCCATCTCCGCGTAGGGGATCACGCCCGCGGACCATCTGCCCATCGGTAGCTCCTCTCGTTGACGAGGCAAGCATGTGGGCTCGACACTTGTGGCGTCCATCAAGTGTTTCGGGGTGAATATCAAGCGATGACTGAATCCAGGTTGCGGACGTTCGTTGCGCTCGCCGACACCGGCTCGGTCCGCGCCGCCGCCGAACGGCTCTACGTGACGGAGTCGGCGGTCTCGGCGTCCGTCACCGCGCTCGCCCGCGACCTGGGCGTCCCGCTGGTGGAGAGGGCGGGTCGCGGCGTCGTGCTGACCCCCGCCGGACGGGTCTACGCCGACTACGCCAGGAAGCTGCTCGGCCTGCACGAGGAGGCGCGCGCCGCTGCGCGCGGCGAACACGAACCGGGCACGGGACGGCTGAGGCTGGCCGCCGTCACGACCGCGGCCGACCAGGTGCTGCCCGGCCTGCTCGCCGACTTCCGGCGCTCGTGGCCCCGGGTGGAACTGGCCCTGGAGGTGGGGCCCAGCCGCCGGATCTGGGCGGCGCTGTCGGCCCACGAGGCGGATCTGGTGCTCGGCGGACGGCCTCCCGCGGGCACGCGGGCCACGGTCCTGGCCACCCGCTCCAACGAACTGGTCCTGGTGGCCGCCCCCGGCGTCCCGTTCGACCTGCGCACCACCCCGTGGGTCATGCGGGAGCCCGGTTCGGGCACCAGGGTCGCGGCCGAGGCCTACCTGGCCGAGTACGAGGCGGCCCCGCCCACGCTCGTCCTGGGCTCCAACGGGGCGGTGATCGCGGGAGCGGCGGCCGGGCTGGGCGCGGCGCTCGTCCACCGGGACGCGGTCCGGCACGACCTGGCCGCGGGACGGCTGCGGGTGGTGGACGCGCCCGGCACCCCCCTGCCCCGGCCCTGGCACGCGGTGGCCGGGCCGGCGCCCGCCGCCACGACCAGGCTGTTCGTGCGGCATCTGGTGGATTCGGGCTGGACGCCCGGCGCCTAACGCAGAGGCAGGACGGCGCGGACCATGGTGCCCTCTCCCGGACGGGACTGCAGGGTCATCCGGCCTCCCAGGAGCTCGGCGCGCTCGGCCATGCCGCGCAGCCCGTACGAGCCGGGGGCGGGCCGGTGCGGGTGGAACCCGCAACCGTCGTCGCTGACGCTGAGCCGCACCCTGTCGCGCTCGTACTCCAGCAGGATGTCGGCCGACATCGCGTCCGCGTGGCGCAGGATGTTGCCGACGGCCTCCTGGGCGATGCGGTACAGGGCGGTCTGCAGGTGGTCGGGCAGCGGCGCGTCCAGTTCGCCCGCCACGGTGACGGTGACGTCCAGGGAGGGCCTGCGGGCGTCCGCCTCGCGGGCCAGGCCCGCCAGCGCGGCGGACAGGCCCAGATCGTCCAGGACGGGCGGGCGCAGGCCGCCGATCGCGGCCCGGGTCTCGGCCGAAGCCAGGTCACACAGGTTTCGGGCGACGAGGATCTGGCGCCGGGCCTCGTCGATGGACGGATCGTCGACGGGCAGGCCGCGCAGCGCCGCCGACAGGTGGAACCCCAGGCTGGCCAGCCGCTGGGCGATGCCGTCGTGGATCTCGCGGGCCAGCCTCCCCCGTTCGGCCTCCTGCGCCTCCACCGCGCGTTCGGCGAACTCCTCGGCGGAGTGCTCGCGCTCCCGCGCCATCCGCAGCCGCCGCGCCGAGCACACGACCGGGGAGAACAGCGCGGCCAGCGCCTTGACGAGGGCGACGTCGTCCTCGGTGCGGCGCTCGCCGTCCGGGGCGCGCACCTGGATGACCGCGAGGGTGCGGGACTTCTCATCGCGGACGGGGAAGACCAGGCCGTTCTCATACGTCCGGGATATCCCGTGCGCGGCGCACCAGCCGACGAAGCCCTCGCCGAGCAGGACGGGGGCGGGGACGTCCTGCGGACGGGGGGCTCCGCCCGTCCACTCCAGGGTCCGGCCCTCGTCGTCCAGGACGTACAGCTCGCACGAGGCGAACCGGGTGGCCGACAGCGTGAGCGCCGCCAGGTCGGAGGCCAGGCCGTTCAGCTCGCGGTCGGCGCAGGCCACGCCGACGACGCGGGTCAGCAGGGTCACGTCCCTCCCGGCGAGCAGGCTCAGGGCGCGGGCCCGCCCGTTCAACGGAAGAGCCCCTCGCGCAGCGCGACGGCGATGGCGGCGGAGCGGTCGGTCACCTCGAGTTTGCGGTAGAGCGTGCGCAGGTGGCTTTTCACGGTCTCCTCCGACAGGTGCAGGCGGGCCGCGATCGCCCGGTTGGAGAGGCCTCCGACCAGCAGGGACAGCACCTCGCTCTCCCGCTGGGTCAGGCCCCGGTTGGCGCCGGGCCAGAACTCCCCCCGGTTGAGGCGCGCGGCGCTGGCGGCCATCCGCCCGGCGAGGGTGGGGTCGACGACCGTCTCGCCGACGGAGACCTCCTCCAGGCGGCGCACCAACTCGATCCCGTCGACCCGTTTGAGCAGGTAGCCCGCGGCTCCCGCCCGCAGCGCCTCGAAGACGTACTGCTCGTCGTCGTAGACGGACAGGAAGACGACCCTGGAGTCGGGCGCCGACGCCGACAGGGCGCGGCACAGGTCGAGGCCGCTGTGCGGTCCGAGCCGGACGTCCAGCAGGACGATGTCCGGCCGCAGCGACGTGACCAGCCGGGTCGCCTCGGAAGGCTCGGCGGCCTGGCCGACGACGCGCACTCTGCCGGTGAAACCGGAGAGCATCGCCTGCAGCCCGGCCAGGATCATTTCATGGTCGTCGACGAGCACGACCCTTACGGGGGCGGCCATCCCCGCAACATAACAAGCTTGGCTACCGGCGAGTAGTAAGAGGGGGCGACCTTCACCCCCGGCTTCCCACGCTCGGGGGACGAACACTTCTCACCATCGGCCTACCTTCGCGGTGAGAGACGCAGTCGAGGAGGAGACGAGGAGACAGCGTGCCCCATCGGATCGTGCACATGCTGCGTGCCCGCGGCACCGGACGGCGTCCGGTCATGCTGGCGATAGCGGGAGACAGCGCGGCGGGAAAGACGACGCTGACCAGGGGGCTGGTCGAGTGCCTCGGCGAGGACCGCATGACCGCCGTCTGCGTCGACGACTACCACCGCTACGACAGGGAGGAGCGCAAGAACAAACCGTTCACCGCGCTGCACCCCGACTGCAACCACATCGAGGTGATGGAGCAGCACCTGCAGCTGCTGGCCATGGGCGAGCCCATCCTCAAGCCCGTCTACGACCACGGAACCGGCAGGCTCGTGCGGCCGGAACTGGTCGAGCCGAGGGACTTCGTCATCGTGGAGGGGCTGCTGCCGCTCTACAGCAAGATGGCGCGCGCCTGCTTCGACATCACCGTCTACCTCGACCCCCCCGAGGAGCAGCGGCACGCCTGGAAGATCCAGCGCGACACCACCAAGCGCGGCTACGCCCCCGAACAGGTGCTGGAGGAGCTGCGGCGCCGCGAACTGGAGAGCGCCGCGTTCATCCGGCCCCAGCGCAGGCACGCCGACATCGTCGTGCGGTTCGGATCGCTCGCCGGACGGGACGAGCCGGCCGGCTCGCCGCTGTCGGCCGAACTGCTGCTGCGGCCGACCATCGACCACCCGGAGCTGGACGAGATCGTCCGGGGAGCGGACGCCCTGCACCTGCGGCTGCTGCGCGACACGGACGGGCGCCCGGTGGACTCCCTGCACGTCCACGGGAACGTCCCGCCGGACGAGGCGGAGATCGTCAAGAAGGCCGTCTGGGAGCGGCTCGACGTGGACACGCCCTTCCCCGACGGGCTCGGACGGCTCAACGACGGCAACCGCAGTGACCCGGTGGCCATCACCCAGCTCCTGCTGCTCTACCACCTGATCAACGCCGACCGGGTCCGGGTGGCGTCCTGACCGTCCTCGGACACGGCCCCGTGCGCGCCCCCGGCGCACGGGGCCGTTCACACGCCGTCCACATGAGGAGCGTTCACCAGCCGGGATGAAACGCGGCCTGCACTATGTTGGTCCCTGAAAGGCATATGAACATACGCCGACTGGGAGGTGGGTCCGCTGCGCCCCGAGGATCTGTACCGGCTCGAGGACGGGCTGCCCGAGCTCGACCGTCCGGTACTGCTGCATCGCCTGGAAGGCTTCATGGACGCCGGATCCGCGGGCAGGCTGGTACGGGATCACATCCTGGAGACGCTCGAGCACCGGGTGGTCGCGACCTTCGAGCTGGACGAACTGATCGACTACCGGGCGCGCCGGCCGATGATGAGCTTCGACGGGGACCACTGGGAGTCCTACGAGAAGCCCGAACTGCTGCTGCACCTCGTCCAGGACTCCGTGGGCCAGTCGTTCCTGCTGCTGGACGGGCCCGAGCCCGACCGCGCCTGGGACAGGTTCACCACCGCCGTCCAGCAGCTGATCGAACGGCTCGGCGTCCGGCTGAGCGTGAACGTGCACGGCATCCCGATGGGCGTGCCGCACACCCGCCCGATCGGGCTGACCGCGCACGGCACCCGGCCCGAGCTGCTGAGCTGGCCCAAGTCGCCGTTCGGCAAGGTCCAGGTGCCCGGCAGCGCCGCGGCGCTGCTGGAGCTGCGCCTGGGCGAGGCGGGCCACGACGCGATCGGCTTCGCCGTCCACGTGCCGCACTACCTGGCGCAGTCGTCCTACCCGACGGCCGCCGTCACCGCCCTGGAGACGTTGATCAACGCGACCGGGCTGGCGATCCCCGGCGACGCCCTGCGCGAGGCCGCCGCCGAGACCGACAAGGAGATCGCCGCCCAGGTGGACGGCTCCGACGAGGTCCAGAAGGTCGTCCGCGCCCTGGAGCAGCAGTACGACGCCTTCACCGGCGCGGCCGACCGCGAGTCCCTGCTGGCCGAGGACACCCCGATGCCGACCGCCGAGGAGCTCGCCGCCCAGTTCGAGCAGTTCCTCGCCGAGCAGGACGGCGAGGCCTGAGCACCGGGCGGGGCTTCAGAAACTGCTGCTGGAACCCGAGTCGCTGCTGAACGAACTGCTGGATCCGGAGTCGCTGCTGCTACTGCTGCCGCTGTCGTGGGACGAGCTGCTGTAGTCGTGGCTCGGCCCGTGTCCGTGGTGCGACGTCTCGTGCCCGGAGTACGAGGAGCCGTCGCCGTGGTCCGCGGAGCCGCTGAAGTGGTGCGGGCCGCTGCCGCCGTGGTCGCCCGGGTGGTGCCATGGTCCGCGGCTCGAGGTGGGGAAGAAGGGCGCGAACAGCGAGAGGTTCTCCTCGCCGAACATCTCGCGCCGGAATCTGCGGTGGGAGCGCAGCGCCAGCCCCAGGGTGAGCGCACTGATCGAGAGCACCACCCCGGGGATCAGGAAGAAGAGGAAGGTGAGGTCGTTCATGGCCGCCCGCCGTTCTCTCGCCGTCAGGGCTTCTCCGGTTGAGATGCGGGCGCGACCCGTCCGGTTCAGGTGGTGCGCCCGGCTTCGGCGGCCGGGGTGAAGACGGACACCCGGCCCCGGCGCGTGGGCGACTCAATCTCGTCCACGATCGCCACGGCCAGATCCGCGTAGGACAGGGGTGCGTCGACCAGGGTCTCGCCGCCGAACGCGTAGCGCCCGGTGCGGGGGCCGTCCGGGTCCAGGGCGGCCGGGGGAGTGAGCATGAGCCAGCGCACCCCGGCGCCGGCGGCGCGCAGCCGTTCGAGGCCGGCGGTGTGGGCGAGGGCGAACGGGCGGATGTGCTCGGGGAACAGGCCGGGATCGTCCATCACCGGGACGCCGTCCGGAGTGACGAGATTGGCGAACAGGCCGACGAGCAGCAGTGAGGGGGCTTCCGCCGCCTCCAGGCCCGCCAGCAGCGCGTCGGCGCTCTTGACGAAGAACTCGGGGTCGAGCGTGGAGAAGTCCGCCTCGGGGCCGCTGAACGGGGAGACGGCGTGGACGGCCGCGTCATGCCCGGGCGCGAGCGACGAGACCTCCCCGGGTGCCGTGACGTCGCCGCGTACGAGGGTGACGCCGGGGCGCTCGAGCGTTCGGTGGGCATCGGGGTTCCGCACCGCGGCGGTCACCTCGTGGCCGCGGGAGAGGGCCTCCCCGGTCACCGCGCGTCCCGCCCTGCCACCCGCCCCGAAGACGATGATCCTGCTCATGGCCCGCCCTTTCTCCGTTGTGATCGTGATCCGGAGTGGACGGTAACCGCGGGAACGCCGGTTACTTCAACGGTATCGGGCCTACCCTGCGGATATGAGGGAGCCGCTGTCGCCCGAGATGTTCGACCCGATGTGTCCGTCCAGCGCTTTTCCGATCCAGATCGGCGGCAAATGGACGGGGATGTTGATCCGGTGCCTGGAACACGGCCCGCGCCGGTTCACCGAACTGCGGAACGCCCTCCCCGCCGTCACCCCGAAGGTGCTCTCCGAGACGCTCCGCTCGATGGAGCGCGACGGGCTCCTCACCCGCACCGTCCACGACGAGAATCCGCCGCGCGTGGAGTACGAGCTCACCGGGCTGGGACGGAGCCTGCTCGACCTCATCGAGGCCTCCCGCGCCTGGGCCGCGGAGCATTTCCACACCCTGCTCAAGGCCCGGGACGAGCATGATCTAGAGTCGTCACCATGAGTTACATAACGGTTGCTGATGGTACCCGAATTCACTACAAGGACTGGGGGAGCGGGCAGCCCGTGGTGTTCAGCCACGGATGGCCGCTCAGCTCCGACGCGTGGGACGAGCAGATGTGCCTCGTCGCTGAGCACGGCTTCCGGGCCGTCGCCCACGACCGCCGCGGGCACGGCCGCTCCACCCAGACATGGACCGGCAACGACATGGACACCTACGCCGACGACCTGGCCCGGCTCGTCGAGGAGCTCGATCTGCGGGACGCCGTCCACGTCGGGCACTCGACGGGCGGGGGCGAGGTCGTCCGGTACCTGGCCCGGCACGGGACGTCCCGCGCGGCCAAGGCCGTCCTGGCCGGCGCGGTCCCGCCGCTGATGCTGCGGACCGACGCCAACCCCGAGGGGCAGCCCATCGAGGTGTTCGACCAGATCCGCGAGGGCCTGCGCAAGGACCGGTCCCAGTTCTACCGCGACCTCAGCGCCGCCTTCTACGGCGCCAACCGCCCCGGCTCGACCGTCTCCCAGGGCACCCGCGACGCCTTCTGGCTGATGAGCATGCAGGCGGGTCTCAAGCCCGCCCTGGACTGCGTCGCCCAGTTCTCCGAGACCGACTTCACCGAGGACCTCAAGAAGATCGACATCCCGGTCCTGGTCGCCCACGGAGAGGACGACCAGATCGTCCCGGTCCAGGCCGCCGCCCCGAAGACCGCCGAACTACTCGAGGACGCCACACTCAAGATCTACCCCGGTGCCCCTCACGGCATCACGGGCGACTACAGGTCCGCCTTCGAAAAGGACCTGCTGGCCTTCCTCCAGAAGTGACCACCGAGATCCCGCGGCCCGGCCGGCGGTGTCCCCGGCCGGGGA
>NZ_BAAATZ010000018.1:129775-130320 GCF_039533685.1 Actinocorallia aurantiaca
TCGCCCCCGCCCCCACCGCCCCCGCCACACCCGGAGGAACCGGAGTCGGACCCCGACCCGAAGTCGAAGAACCCGCCGTCACCGCTCTCGAGCGACCACGAGGAACGCCGCCGCGGACGGCCCGGGACCCTCCTCTTGGAGGAGCCCACCGCAGCGGCCACCCCCATACCGACCACCAGGATCCCGACGACCAGAACACCGACCAGAAAGACGCTCATCAGGCCCTCACTCTCTTGACGCCGGATGAGACGTCCCCCACCCCCTCCCGGTTCGCGAAAGGCCCCCGCCTCCTTCGGCAAGGCGCACACCCCCTCCCAGCCGGGGTACACTTTTTCGGTCCCTCCGAGGACGACGAGGGCGTATAGCTCAGCGGTAGAGCACTCGCCTTACAAGCGAGGGGTCACTGGTTCGAACCCAGTTACGCCCACCCGGCACAGAAGCCCAATCCAGAATGATCGGATTGGGCTTCTGGCGTTCTGCCTGACTAAGACCGTGTCCTACGTGGATTTTCGGGTGATCTACGGCGATGATCCTGAACCGTGCTG
>NZ_BAAATZ010000019.1:0-6583 GCF_039533685.1 Actinocorallia aurantiaca
CACGGGAGACTGTGTGGGAGAGTAGGTCACCGCCGCAATCAACATCGAGAAAGGCCCCCGACATCGTCGGGGGCCTTTCTCGCGTTTCCCAGGAAATCTCTTGGGAGGCCGTTCTTCGTGAAAAGGGCCCAGACGTTCGTCTGGGCCCTTTTTTGCGTTTCCGGGGTTCAGCCGGTGGTGATGCGGAGTTCGTCGGTGGCCAGGCGGGTGATGCGGGGGACGTCGATCTCGTGGCCCAGGCCGGGCTGGGTGAGGGGGACGGCGATGACGCCGCCGTGCGAGCGCAACGGCGGGGTGAGGTACTCGGGGCCTCCGGCGAACTCGGTGATGTCGCTGGGGAGGGTGCAGCCGGGCATGCTGGCGAGCGCCACGGAGGCGGCCCTGCCGATGCCGAAGACGCCGGAGCCGCCGCACCAGACGTCCCAGCCGGCGGCGTAGGCGCGGTCGTGGGCGCCGCGGGCGGTGGTGAGGCCGCCGAGGCGGCTGACGCGGAGGCTGAGGGCGCGGCCGGCGTCCATGGTGATCGCGGCGTCCAGGGCGTCGAGGTCACCGATGTCGGGGGCTACGGCCGCGCGGACCGAGCGCTGCAGCACGGCGTGGGGGGCGAGGTCCCGGAAGGGCCGTTCGATCGCGACGAGGTCGTAGGCGTCGAGGGACTCCAGGGCTTCGAGGTCGTCGGGGGAGTCGGTGTAGGAGCAGGCGCCGTCGACCTGGAGGGCGAGGGCGGGGTAGGCCTGCCGGACGGTGCGCAGGGCTTCGACGTCCCAGCCGGGCCGGACCTCCAGGGTGACGCGGGTGTGGCCACCGCCGATGTACCGGTTGACGAGGGAGGGGAGGTTGTCCAGGTGGGGCTGGCAGGGGATGCGGGCGCCGGTGACGACGGAGGTGCGGGTCCCGCCGAGGGCGTGGGCCACGGGGACCTTGTGCACCCGGCCCCACAGGTCCCATGCGGCGATCTCGACGGCGGCGGTGGCGCGGGGGCCGCCGAGCGCGCCGAGCCCGCCGAGATCCTCGGGGCGGTCCCACTCCAGGCCGGGCAGGGCCGGTCCGAGCCGCTGCGCGAGGTCGGCCCACGTCTCCTCGTCGAGGAGGGCGCTCTCGCCCCATCCGACGGTGCCGTCCTCGGCGGTGAGGGCCACCAGGGCGCTTTCGGGCCGGCGGCCGCGGTGCATCGCGACCCGGTAGGCACGGAACTCCACGATGCTGGGCACGGCTCTTCCCCCCTTCGTTCCCGACGTGCTCTCTTCGGCTTCCATGATCCCACGTCCCCTACCCGGTTCCCGGCCGCCTAACAAGTGCTCGGTAGGGTTCCTCCATGACGGTTCCCCAGTATCCGCAGGCCCGGGGCCTGCTCACCGGCAAGGTCGTGGTCATCACCGCCGCGGCGGGGGCGGGCATCGGCGGCGCCACCGCCCGCCGCTGCCTCGAAGAGGGCGCGCAGGTGGTGATCAGCGACGCCCATGAACGCAGGCTCGCTCAGTCGCTGGAGGACCTGGGCAAGGAGTTCGGCGCGGAGCGGGTGGCGGCGCTGCCCTGCGACGTGACGGACGAAGCGCAGGTCCAGGCTCTCTACGCCCACGCCCTGGAGGTCTTCGGACGGGTCGACGTGGCGGTCAACAACGCGGGGCTCGGCGGTACCGACGAACTCGTCGACATGCCCGACGAGCGCTGGGACCGGGTCCTGGACATCACCCTCAACGGGACGATGCGCTGCACCCGCGCGGCGCTGCGCGTGATGCGCGACCAGGGCGCCGGCGGCACGATCGTCAACAACGCCTCGGTCGTCGGCTGGCGGGCCCAGCGGGGCCAGTCCCACTACGCCGCGGCGAAGGCCGGGGTCATGGCGCTCACCCGCTGCGCGGCCCTGGAGGCCGCCGACCACGGCGTCCGGATCAACGCCGTCGCGCCCTCCCTCGCGATGCACCCCCACCTGGTGAAGGTGACCAGCGAGGAACTCCTGGCCGAACTCACCTCCCGCGAGGCCTTCGGCCGCTACGCCGAACCCTGGGAGGTGGCCAATGTGATCATCTTCCTGGCCGGCGACCAGTCGTCCTACATGACCGGTGAGATCATCTCGGTCAGCAGCCAGCACCCCTGAGCGACCGCCCAGAAGTTCCCGAAGCCCCCGCAGGCGTGTCGCCGGCGGGGGCTTTCGCCTTCTCAGGAAGGGCATGTGGAGTCGAGGGAGACGGGTTTGGCGGGATCGGGCGAAGGCGGGAGCGACGCCTGCGGCGCCGGTCGGATCACGGGGCGCTTCGAGGAACGCGCGGCCGCGGCGGTCCGCGCGGCGGCGGGCGAGGCGGTCTTCCTCCCGCGCCCCGCGACGGCCCTGTCGGCCCTGGCGCGGATGAACGCGTAGTCGGGTTCGGCCGTGTCGATCAGCGGGGGCACGAACTGGAGGCTGGTGATCTCCCCCTGGTCCCGCACCTTCTTCGCCAGTTCCAGGAGGGCGGGGAGCAGCGAAGGCGGGATGTCGGTGGCGACGGTGCGCCTGGCCGCCTTCGCCAGGCTCTGGAAGCGCGGCAGGATCCGGTGGGGCTCGGCCTGGCGGGCGATGGCGCGCATCAGGCACTTCTGACGGCCCATGCGGACGTAGTCATCGCTGTCGGTCCGGGAGCGCCCGTACCAGAGGGCCTGGGCTCCGGTCAGGTGGTGGCGTCCGGCGGGCAGGCGGCCCTCGCCGCTCTTCCCGTAGGTGATGTCCTCCGGGAGGGTCAGGTCGACGCCTCCCATCGCGTCGATGAGCCGGGAGAACCCCCGCATGTCGACGAGGACGTGGTAGTCGACGGGCTGTCCGAGGATCCCGGCGACGGTGGGGCGCAGCAGCGCCGGGCCGCGCGCGCCGCGCGGGACGCCGGGCACCATCTGCGGATGGTCCTCGGCGTACTGGTAGACCTCGTTCAGCAGTCCGGGGGTCATCTCCCCCTCCCCGGTGAAGCCGTCGGGGAAGTGGCGGGCGGCCGGTCCGGGAGGCAGCGGGACGCGTTCCAGGTTGCGGGGGAGACTCAGCAGGACGGTGTCGCCGGTGCGCGTGTCGACGCTGGCCAGCGTGATGCTGTCGGTGCGGACGCCGTACCGGTTGCGGCCCGCGTCCCCGCCGAGCAGCAGGATGTTCAGCCGGGGCCTGCCCTTCCACGGGTCGTCCCGGTTCTCGGCCCGCGCGTGGTCCGACGTCGTGAAGATGGACAGGAGCGCGCCTCGGTAGAGGAAGGTGGCGTGGGCGGCGAGCACGAACGGCGCGGAGACGGCCGTGCACAGCAGGAGCACCAGCGTGAAGGCCGCGATCCGTACGGGTGCCCGCAGCCCCCGGGGGCGCACCAGGAACCAGGACCGGGCGACGACTCCCGCCCACACCGCCGCGAGCAGCAGGACGCCCGCGACGGTGAAGGCCAGCCAACCGGGGCTGAACGCCAGCCTGAGCAGCTCCGGCCGGTGGCCCAGGGAGAGGGCGGCGGAGAGGCAGGCGAGCGCCGTGTAGACGGCGAAGAGCGCCGCGCCGGTCAGCCGCCGCCCCGACTGGAGGTGGGCGACGCCCCAGACCAGGGCCGAGGCCGTGGTCAGGGCCAGGGCGCCCAGCAGCCGGCCCCACTGCCGCCGTGTCATGTCCGGACCCCTCCCGCACGCCCAAGATCGTCAGATCAGAGTGAGTCAAGAAGGTCCGGGGTTCCAGTCCCGTCACGGCGTGTCACCGTAAGGATCGCGGCGTGTCACCGTAAGGAGTCGTCACCAGCTGCTGGACAGCGGTTTTCCCTCGGCGTAGCCCGAAGAGCCCTGGACCCCGACGACGGCCCGTTCGTGGAACTCCTCCAGCGTCGAGGCCCCCGCGTACGCGCAGGAGCTGCGCAGGCCCGCCACGATCCAGTCGACGAGGTCCTCGACGCCCGGGCGCTGCGGGTCTAGGAACATCTTCGAGGTGGAGATGCCCTCCTCGAACAACGCCTTGCGGGCCCGTTCGAACGGGCTGTCCTCGCCGGTGCGCAGCCGCACTGCGCGGGCCGAGGCCATGCCGAAGTTCTCCTTGTACAGCCGTCCGTCCGCGTCGTGCTGCATGTCCCCGGGGGACTCGTACGTCCCGGCGAACCAGGAGCCGACCATCACGTTCGACGCGCCCGCCGCCAGCGCCAGGGCCACGTCGCGCGGATGCCGGACGCCGCCGTCTGCCCACACGTGCCGTCCCAGGCGCCGGGCCTCGGCCGCGCACTCCAGGACGGCGGAGAACTGCGGGCGGCCGACGCCCGTCATCATCCGGGTGGTGCACATGGCGCCGGGCCCGACCCCGACCTTGACGATGTCGGCGCCCGCCGCCACCAGGTCGCGCACGCCCTCGGCGGTGACGACGTTCCCCGCGACCACCGGCACCTGCGGGTCCAGTCCGCGGACCGCCTCCAGGGCGCTGATCATCTTCTCCTGGTGGCCGTGCGCGGTGTCGACCACCAGCAGGTCGGCCCCGGCCTCCAGCAGGGCCTTGGCCTTGCCCGCGACGTCGCCGTTGACCCCGACGGCCACCGCGGTCCGCAGCCGTCCCGCGTCGTCGGCGGCGGGCCGGTAGAGGGTGGTCCGCAGCGCCCCGGTGCGGGTCAGCACGCCCACGAGCCGCCGCGCGGAGTCCACGACGGGCGCCAGCCGGTGCCCGCGGCGGTGCAGCACCTCGAAGGCCTCCTTGGCCTCCACGGAGTCGGACAGGGTCAGCAGGTCGCGGGACATGACGTCGCGCAACTGGGAGAACCTGTCGACGCCCTGGCAGTCGGCCTCGGTGACGATGCCGACCGGCTCGCCGTCCTTGACCACGATGACCGCGTTGTGCGCGCGTTTGGGCAGCAGGCCCATCGCCTCCCCGACGGTGTCGCCGGGCCCGAGGGTGATCGGGGTGTCGAAGACGGGATGGCGGGACTTCACCCAGGAGACGACCTCGGCGACGACCTCGACCGGGATGTCCTGGGGGATGACCGCGATCCCGCCGCGCCGCGCCATGGTCTCGGCCATCCGGCGGCCGGAGACGGCGGTCATGTTGGCGACGACGAGCGGGATCGTCGTCCCGCTGCCGTCGGCGGTGGTGAGGTCGACGTCCAGCCGCGACCCGACCGACGAGCGCGCCGGGACCATGAAGACGTCGTTGTACGTGAGGTCGTGAGCTATCCGCTCCGCGTTGAGCAACCGCAAGACCATGCCAATCGTCGGGGACACGCCAAGGTTTCTCCTACCCGGGAACCCCGGTTTCGATGAGTTCGCGGAGGGGGCGCCGTGAAATCCCGCCGGAAGACCTTGACATCCTTTGTTAGATCATTGCACTTTTCTTACATGGCCGTCTTACAGGGCGGCTGACGGGGGAGTCGGGTTGAGACGCGGAGAAAGTGCCATGCAGGTGAGGCTCCTCGGCCCGGTCGAGCTGCGCGACGGGCGGGGGGTGGTGCCGGTCGGGCCGCGGGCCCGCGCGGTGCTGGCCGCCCTGGCGCTGGACGCCGGGCGGCCGGTCAGCGTGGAGCGGCTGGTGCGCGCGGTCTGGCCGCGCACCCCTCCGGCGACCGCGACCACCCAGATCCAGGGCTGCGTGTCGGCGCTGCGCCGGGCGTTCGGGCCCGCGCGGGACCTGCTGGTCACCTGCCCTCCGGGTTATCTGCTGGCGCTGGACGGCGACTCGGTGGACGCCCTGGAGTTCGCCGGCAAGGTCGCCGAGGCCCGCACGGCCGCGCGCCGCGGCGACGACGAGGGCGCGGCGCTGCTGCTGCGCCAGGCCCTGGGAGGCTGGCGCGGCTGCGCCCTGGAGGGCGTCCCCGGGCTGTACGCCGAGGCCGCGCAGCTGGAGGAGCAGCGGCTGCTCGCCCTGGAGCGGCGGATCGAGGCCGACCTGGCCAGGGGCAGGGCCGCCGAGCTCGTCCCGGAGCTGACGGCCCTGTGCGCCGGGCACCCGTTGCGCGAACGCTTCCACGGCCAGCTGATGGTGGCGCTGACCCGCTCCGGGCGCCGTCCCGCCGCGCTGGAGGCCTACCGCCGTCTGCGCGACGCGCTGGTGGGGGAGCTGGGTCTGGAGCCGGGGCCCGAGCTGCGCCGGATCCAGCGCGACGTGCTGGCCGTCCGGTACCCCGCCGAGACGACGCTGCCGCACGATCCGGCGGACTTCACCGGCCGGGCCGCCGAGACGCTCAGGGTCGCCGAGGCGGTCACCTCCGCGGCGCTGCCGATCGTGGTGGTCAGCGGCAGGCCGGGGGCGGGCGCCACCGCCCTGGCCACGCACGCCGCCCACCAGCTGCGCCGCCGCTTCCCCGACGGCTGCCTCTACACCGATCTGCACTTCACGGCCGAGCCCCTCGAGGTGCTCGGCCGGCTGCTGCGCATGCTGGGAGTGACCGCGCCGCCCCGCGGGCTGGCCGAGCGCGCCGAGCTGTACCGGGCGCGCACCCAGGGGCGGCGGCTCCTCATCATCCTCAACGACGCCTCCGGCGAGCGGCAGGTCCTGCCGCTCCTGCCCGGCGACGGGGGGCCGGGGGTGATCGTCACCGGACGCGGCAGGCTCACCGCGCTGCCCGGCGCCGTCCACGTGGAACTGGAGCCCCTGCCCGCGGAGGACGCGGTGGAGCTGCTGGCG
>NZ_BAAATZ010000019.1:6659-16675 GCF_039533685.1 Actinocorallia aurantiaca
GCCCTGGAGCTGTGGCGGGGGCCCGCCTACGCGGAGTTCGCCGAGGCCGGGTTCGCCGTGCCGGAGGCGGCCCGGCGCCTGGTGGAGCTGTGCGACAGGCTGCCCCTGACGGTGCGCGCGGCCGCCGCGCGTCTGGCGGGCAAGCCGCACTGGCGGCTGGCCGACCTGGTGTTCCGGCTGGCGGACGAGGACCGGCGCCTGGGCGAGCTGGCGCACGGCGACCTGGACGTCCGTCCGGGGCTGGCGGCCAGTCACGCAGGGTTGTCGGCGCGGGCACGGCGCGTGTTCGCGCGGCTCGCGGACGGCTCTTTCGACCGGGAGGAGCCGGACGATCTGCTGGAGGAACTCGTCGATGCGCGCCTTCTGGAGGTGGTCAGGTGCGAGGACAGCGGACGGATGCGCTTCCGGCCCCCCGGTCTGGTCCGTTGTTTCGCCCGTGAGCTGACCTCCAGGACAGAAGTAAGAAATGCCACCGATGGCTGAAGCGGATTTTCAGTGCTGTTCCACTGTGCGAAGCGAGGTCTCCACCATTTTTTCGGATACCCCCTGCTCGGAAGCGACCGCTTCGACGGCAGTGGAACGGGACAAACACGAGCAAGATCAAAATTTCCCACGAACGGTCGGAAAATGTAAGGATCTTGCAACACCCTCTTCAAGGTCCGACCGGCCTCGAACCCCCACGACAGGAGGACTCCCCTTGCTGGATGCAGTGGACTCCGTGCTGGTCCGCGAGCTCCAGCGGGACGGCCGGGCGACGTTCCAGGCTCTCGCCGATCGCGTCGGGCTCTCTCGCACGGCCGTCAGGGCCCGGGTACAAGGGCTGCTCGAAGACGGCATCGTCCGTGTGGTGGGCATCGTGCACGCCAGGGTCATCGGTGCCGGCGCGGTCGGCCACCTGACCGTGACCAGTGCCGGACCCGCTCGCGACGTCGCCCTGGAGCTGGCCAGGCAGCCCGCCATCTGCTTCGCCGGCCTGACCACCGGCCCGCATGCCGTCGTCGCCGAGGCCCGCGCCCGCGACGACGAGGCGCTCGCCTCCGTAGTCGACGACATCAGACGGCTGAAGGGGGTCGCCTCCGTGGAGGTGTTCCGCTCGGTCGACGTGGTCAAGGACGCCCACTCGGTGGTGCGCCCGCTCGGCGAGGTCGTGCTCGACGACATCGACTGGCGCCTGCTGCAGGAGCTGCAGCGGGACGGCCGCGCCCCCTACACCCGGCTCGCCGGGATCATCGGACTCTCCCAGGCGGCCACCAGGGCGCGCGTGGTGCGGCTGATGCGCTCGGGGGTCATCCAGGTGACGGGTCTGGCCGCTCCGGCGGCCCTGGGCAACCTGGAGCTCGCCGCGTTCGGCGTGGCGGCCGGCTCCGCGGTCCGCGAGGTGGCCCGGGCGCTGGGGGCGCTGGACGCGGTGCGCTACCTGTCGTCGGGCTTCGGCAGGTTCGACCTCGTAGGGCGGATCGAGGCGGGCTCGGCGGCGGCGCTGGTCGACGCGCTGGACACCGTGCGGGCGGTGGAGGGGGTGCGGGAGCTCGACTCCTGGCACGTGCTCGACATCGTGAAGGAGTCCTACGCCGCGGACCTCCCCGACAGGTAGGCGGGCGGGCGCCCCGCCGACCGTGGTCAATCGTCAACGTAACTAGTTACAACCGGTGACTTTCCGGCATGTACCAGCTACGAGGCCGCGGTTGCCATACCGTCGGAGCATGAATCTGCGGCAGTTGCGCTATGTCGTGGCCACCGCCGACCACGGCACCATGACGTCGGCGGCACAGGCGCTCTACGTCGCCCAGCCCGCGCTCTCCCGAGCCGTGCGGGAGCTGGAGCGCGAACTGGGGGCGGAGCTCTTCGCCCGGTCCGGCCGGGGGGTGGTGCTGACCGCCGTGGGGGAGCAGGTGGTGCGCCAGGCCCGGATCGCGCTGGGGGCGGTCGACGCGATCGAGGCGGTGACCAGGGGCAGCGGCAGGGGTTCGGAGCTGCGCATCGCGGCGACCGCCACGCTGGAGCCCGAGCTGACCGGCAGGCTGCTGCCGCGCTTCGCCCGGGACCAGCCCGCCGTCCGGGTCAGGGTGGTGCGCTGCGAGGGCAGGGAGGCGGTCGGCGCGGCGGTCCGCGCCGGCCGGGCCGACCTGGCGGTGACGGACCTGCCCGTCCCCGGAGACCTGGCGGCCCACCCGCTGGAGCAGCGGGAGGTGGTGCTGGTCTCGGCGCCCGCGCTCAAGCTGCGCGATCCGGTGCCGCTGGCGGCGCTGGACGGGCTGCGCCTCATCATGCCGACCCGGGGCACCGCCCGGCGGGCCGAACTCGACGCCATGCTGGCGCGGATCGGCGCGAAGGCGGTGGTGGCGGTGGAGTCGGACGAGCGCAGCTCCTGGCCCGGCTGGGTGCGGGCGGGCCGCGGCTCCCTGCTGTGGTACCGCAACCAGATCGAGGACACCGACGGCCTGGTGGTGCGGTCGCTGATCCCGCCGATCACCCGCACGATCGGGCTGGTGCACGCCCACCGGAACCTCACTCCGGTGGCCCGCGAGTTCCTGGCCTACGCCAAGGAGCACACCGGCTGAGGGCGGGGACGGGCGGCGGCGGTCAGCCCCCGCCGCGCAGGGCGGCCACCCGCCCCAGCGCCCGCCGCGCCCCGGCCACGTCGTGCACCCGGAAGACCCGGGCGCCCAGCCAGGCCGAGACGCCCAGCACGGCCATCGTGCCCACGCCCCGCTTGTCCACGGGGCGGCCGAGCGTCTCGCCGATGAAGTCCTTGTTGGACACCGCCACCAGCACGGGCCAGCCGGTGGCGGCCAGCTCTCCGAGCCTGCGGCTGATCTCCAGCGACTGCCGGGTGTTCTTGCCGAAGTCGTGGGCGGGGTCGATGAGGATGCCGTCGCGGCGCACGCCCAGGGCCAGGGCCCGTTCGGCCTCGCCCGTCACGTGCGCGACCACCTCGGCGACCACGTCGTCGTAGCCGACGCGGTGCGGCCGGGTGCGGGGGGCCTGCCGTCCGGCGTGGGCGCAGACCAGGCCCAGCCCGTGCTCGGCGGCGACCGCGGCCAGTTCCGGGTCGGGGCCGCCCCAGGTGTCGTTCAGCAGGTCCGCCCCGGCCCTGGCGACCGCGTCGCCGACCTCCGCGCGCCAGGTGTCCACGCTGATGACGACGCCGGGGTGGCGTTCGCGCACGGCGGCGACGGTGTCGACGACCCGCCTCAGCTCCTCCGCGACGTCCACGTCGTCCCCGGGGCCGGCCTTCACCCCGCCGATGTCGATGATGTCGGCGCCCTCGGCGACGGCCCGGTCGACCGCGGCCATCGCGGCGGCGAAGGTGTAGGTGGCCCCACGGTCGAAGAAGGAGTCGGGGGTCCGGTTCAGCACCGCCATGATCGAGTATCCGTCCAGGTCACGCCCGCCCAGGCGGAGCGGGGCCGTGCTCCCGTCGCCGTTCATCGCTGCTCCCCGAAGTGGTGTCTTCCGATCTTCAGAGGGTCACACAGATGCGCGCGGGTGGCCAACCGGGGACCCCGGCGTCGAATCTCATTCTGCTCAGAGTCGACCCCGGACTACTCAGGAGTATCTATGTGTGGATAACCTCGTCTTTCACACGTTTTATTGTGTTTGTTCCAGATAGGCCGTGCCTACGGGTACATCAAAGGGGGGTTCCGCTGACCAGGCGAGCGCTCATCACCGGCATCACCGGCCAAGACGGCTCCTACCTCGCCGAGGATCTGCTCGAGCAGGGCTACGAGGTCTGGGGGCTGGTGCGCGGGCAGGCCAACCCCCATGTGGCGAGGCTGCGCAAGCACATCGGCGACGTGCAGATCATCACGGGTGATCTGCTGGACCAGGGATCTCTCATCTCCGCCGTCGAACAGGTCCAGCCCGACGAGGTCTACAACCTCGGCGCGATCTCCTACGTGCCGATGTCCTGGCAGCAGGCGGAGCTGACCGCGGAGGTCACCGGCATGGGCCCGCTGCGCGTGCTGGAGGCCATCCGGGTCGTCAGCGGGATCAGCGCGTCCCGCACCACCGAGCCCCGGGCCCAGATCCGCTTCTACCAGGCCTCGTCCTCGGAGATGTTCGGCCAGGTCAGGGAGACCCCGCAGAGCGAACTGACGCCGTTCCACCCGCGCAGCCCGTACGGGGTCGCCAAGACCTACGGGCACTTCATCACCCAGAACTACCGCGAGTCCTACGGGATGTTCGCGGTGAGCGGCATCCTGTTCAACCACGAGTCGCCCCGGCGCGGCGCGGAGTTCGTCACCCGCAAGGTGAGCCTCGGCGTCGCCCGGATCAAGCTGGGGCTCGCCACGGAGCTGCGGCTGGGCAACCTCGACGCGCGCAGGGACTGGGGCTTCGCCGGGGACTACGCCAAGGCGATGCGGATGATGCTCACCACGGACCGGCCCGAGGACTACGTGATCGGCACCGGCGTCACCCGGTCGGTGCGCGAGCTGGTGGAGCTGGCCTTCGCGACCGTCGGGCTGAACTGGGAGGACCACGTCGTCCTCGACTCCAAGTACACCCGGCCCGCCGAGGTCGACCTGCTGTGCGCCGACCCCAAGAAGGCGCGCGAGCAGCTCGGCTGGGAGCCCGAGGTCACGTTCGAGGAGCTGGTGGCGATGATGGTCGAGTCCGACCTGGCGCTGCTGTCCTTCTCCAACCGGCCCGAAGAGGAGCCCTTCAGTCCCGACCACTGGTGAGAGTGGAAGGTTCCTGATACCCCGGTGGCCCCCATCGGCCACCGGCTTGTCCCCCTGCGGAGCGCTCCTTCAGCGTGGGGGGATGTGCAACGATCATGAACTCCCCCCGCTCGTGGCCCGGACACTGGACGCCTACCGCGCCGTCGTCGCCGAGAAAGGCGCGAACTGGGGGGAGTCCACCCGGTCGCTCTACGGCCCGCTCGTGCCCTATCTGAGGTTCGTGCGGCACACCGAACTGCTGGCCGGGCCGGTCGCCGCGGCACTGGCCGAAGGCAGGTCGCCGACCGAGGCGGTCGACGGCGCGGTCGAGGGCGACCTGGACGCGGCGTTCCGGGACGCCCTGCGCGGACGGGTCCCCGACGGGGTGGTCGTGCTGCGGCTCACCCCGGAGGGGCCGCGGTTCCTGGGCTCGGGGAACGTCCAGCCGGTCCTGCGCGGAGAGGCGCTGGAGCACCTGCTGCTGGTGGAGTCGCAGGTGGACGCCGAGGTGTCGGTGCAGCCCTTCGGCACCGTGCGGCCGGGCGGATGCGCGGTCTGGGAGACCAGGCTCGGCGCCGACCCCGAGTTCCTCCTCGTGGACGGCGAGGCCGTGGAGTTCCCGGCCGTCGTCCGGGAGGCGGAGACCGCCACTTTGCGGTTGCGCTCGCCGGCCATGTGCCGCTGGTCGGTGCTCAGCCCCGAGGGGCGCGGCTGGTTCCCCGAGGGCGCGCTGCGCAAATGGGACGCCCGCGGCCGCGCCTACTTCCACGCCGAGGAGGCGATCCTGGACGTTCCTGCGGGTGAGTTGGAAGTCGTCGCGGCCAGGGGGATGGACCACGGGGTCCGGCGGGCCGCGGTCGTTCTGGAACCCGGCGGGGAACTCGTGGTCGAACTGGACCCCGGCCGGTCGCGCGACCCGGCGGCGGACGGCTGGTACGGGGGAGACCTGCACCTGCACCTCAACTTCGCGGGCGACCAGGTGGCGGGACCCATGGAGGCCTCCCTCATGCAAAGGGGCGAGGCGCTGCACATGATGAACCTGCTGGCCGCCAACGCCACGACCTCCTTCGTCTACGACCGGGAGGCGTTCACCGAATGGCTCGGCCGGGACCTGCCCTGGTCCACCGCGGAACTGGTCGCCCGCATGGGCACGGAGTACCGCAACGACCTGCTCGGCCATTTCGCGGCCTTCGGCCCGCTGTCCGAACCATCCCGGTACTACGCTGGACATGCCGAATCGGATGCGCCTGCGGATTCGCCGCCCAACGCCCATATGTGTGCCGAACTGCGCCGCAGGGGAGCCGTCGTCATCTGGGCGCACCCCCTGACCGCGGACGCCGAGGACCCCCTGGACGTGCTGTTCGGCTGGGGGAGCCGCTCCTGCGAGGCCCGCGAGCTGGTGGTCGACGCGGCACTGGGCCTGGTCGACGGGCTGGACGTGCTCAACCACCTGTCCTGCACCGGCACCGCCCGGATCTACCGGCGGCTGCTGGGCGCGGGCGTCCGGCTCGCGGCCACCGCCGGCACGGACGTGATGCTCTCCTACAGCCGGTTGAGCACCTATTCGAACCCACCGGGATGGGCCCGGGTCTACGCCCGCCTCGACGGCCCTCTGAGCGTCCCGGCGTTCCAGGAGGCGATCCGGGCCGGACGCACCTTCGCCACCAACGGGCCCTGGCTGACCCTGGAGGCCGACGGGCAGGGACCTGGCGCGCTGCTGGACGTCGAACCCGGCCGGACCGTGCGGGTCGTCGCCACCGTCACCGGAGCGGACCGGATACGGGTCTACGACGCCCGGGGAGTCGTCGCCGAGGGAGCGGACGGGGTGGACTTCGCCTACAGGGTGCGCGAACCCACCTACCTGGTGGCCGAGGCCGACGGAGAGGCGCTCCCCGACGACCTAGACCCCCGGGGGCGCTACGCGCACACCAGCCCCGTCCAGCTCACCGTCTCCGGCCGCTCCGTCGCCCGGCAGGAGGACCTGAACTGGTGCCTGGAATGGCTGGACCGGCTCGAGGCCCTGATCCGGGAACACGGCACGGACCCCGACCTCTCCCTGTTCGACCTGCTGGAGCAGGCCAGGGCCCGCTACCGCTCCCGGCTCAGCCCTTGATGCAGACGAGCTGCCGCAGATGGGCGACGACCTCCACGAGGTCGCCCTGGGCCTCGACGACCGACTCCAGGTCCTTGTAGGCGCCGGGGATCTCGTCCAGGACACCGGAGTCCTTGCGGCACTCCACGCCCCGCGTCTGCTCCTCCAGGTCCTCTACGGTGAAGCGCTTGCGCGCCTGGGTGCGGCTCATCCTGCGTCCCGCGCCGTGCGAGGCGGAGTTGAACGACTCCTCGTTGCCGAGCCCCCGCACGATGTACGTGCCGGTCGCCATCGAACCCGGGATGATGCCCAGGTCGCCCCGGCCCGCGCGGATCGCGCCCTTGCGGGTGACGATGACGTCCACGTCGCCGTAGGTCTCCTCCGCCACGTAGTTGTGGTGGCAGGAGATCGGCTCGTCCCACCCGACCCGGCGGTCGGCGAAGAAGCCGCTGACGGCGTTGACGGTGAGCGCGAGCATCACCGCCCGGTTGCGCCGGGCGTACTCCTGCGCCCAGTACAGGTCCCGGCGGTAGGCGTCCATCTCCTCGGTCCCGGTCAGGAACACCGCCAGGTCCGGGTCGGGCAGATCCTGGTTGTGCGGCAGTTTCCGGGCGGCCTCGATGTGGTGCTGCGCCAGCTCGTTCCCGATTCCCCGGGAACCGGAGTGGAGAACCACCCAGATCGATCCGGAGACGTCGGCGCACAGTTCCCAGAAATGGTTCCCCGAACCCAGTGAGCCCATCTGTGATCTGGCCTTGCCGAATTTCTCGGACCTGCCGCGGACGGCCGGGTGCAGTTCCTCGAAACCCTTCCAGAACTCGTACCAGCCGCGTTCGCGCAGCCCCCGCACGCCCGACGGGTCGACCGGGGTGCGGTGCGAGCCCCGGCCCACCGGCAGGACCTTCTCGACCTTCGAGCGCAGCCGCCCCAGGTCGTCGGGAAGGTCCTCCAAGGTCAGGTCGCTGCGCACCGCGGTCATGCCGCAGCCGATGTCCACCCCCACCGCCGCGGGGGAGACCGCCTCGCGCATCGCGATGACGGAGCCGACCGTCGCGCCCTTGCCGTAGTGCACGTCGGGCATGACGGCCAGCCCGTGGACCCACGGGAGGCCCGCCACGTTCCTCAATTGGTCGAGCGCCTTTTCCTCGACCTCGGCGGGATCGGCCCACATCCGGATCGGAACGGTGCCGCCCGGCAGCACATGAAAGAACAACACCGGCTCCTCGTCTTCGTCTCCTGCGGTATGCCGGGACCATGGAGCCACATTCGGCGGTGGTCGATCAAACCATTTTATCCGGATCGCGGAGGATTCACAGGTCGGGGTCGTGCGGCTGGGCGCCGTCCATCGGGCGCAGCGCCTGGCGCTGCGGGACGATCATCATCGAGAAGTCCGCGGTGGCGACGATGCGGTCCTCGGGGTCGGTGACCCGGCACTCCACGATGACCAGCTGGCGGCCGACCTTGATGACCTCGGCCCGGGCGTGGACCACGTCGCCGTTGGGGCGGCCGAGGTAGCGCACGTGGAGGTCGGCGGTGACGAGGCTCTGCTCGCCGCGCTTGAAGTTGCTGCCCCGGGCGGCGGCGGTGCCGGCCGCCACGTCGATGAGGGTGGCGATCGCCCCGCCGTGCAGGTTGGCCGTGCTGTTGAAGGCCTCCTCGCGGACGGGCATCGACAGCACCGCGTGCCGCTCGCCGATCTCCACGATCTCCAGGGCCAGCAGATGGTGCAGGGGGGTGTTGCGGCGTAGCTCCGTGCGGATGAACTCCTGGTCCGCCTCGGGAAGGTCCGAGACCCGGATGGTGCCGCCGGGCGGTGTCTGCTCGCTCATATCCTGCTTCCCTCCGTCCCCGGTGACCCGTGGGAGGACCATTATCGACAGCGGTCGTACCGGCTCAACACCCCGGGGCGGGCATGGGATGATGCGGTGTCCTCCGAGCAGGCCCCGTCACCGGGGGCGGAGGGTGACCATCCGTGCTCATCCGTTCACTGGTTGATGCCGGAACTACCCGAAGTTCATCGTGGCCTTCCGCCACGTGATAAACCAAAGAGCGCCAACCGCGGGTTGTTGGCCGCAAGGAAGAAAAGGCGGAGGTGGCTGGTGCCGAAGAGGCACGCGCTCGACGGGGCGACGGCGGCGATGAACGCCGCTTCTCAGGTGCTCGCCGTCCGGGGCAAAGCCGAACCCCAGGAGTTCGACAACGCGGACGTGCAATGGGCGATGCGGGCCCGTGAGGGAGTCTGGGCCCCGACCCGGGACAAGCAGCGCATCCACGTGTCGCTCGACTGCGCGGCCGGAGATCGCGCGGCGACGGTGCTGCGGCCGAGCCTGCGGGTGTTCGCGGGGGTGGACGTCGACACCGACATCGTCGCCCAGACGCTCTCCGACGGCATCCGCCTGGTGACGGTCGTGCACGGCCCCGAGGCGCCGACGTTCTTCCGCTTCCCGGTCTCGCTGCCCGAGGGCCTGGCCCTGGAGGCGATGCCGTCCGGCGGGTTCGACGTGGTCAACCTCCGCTACGGCGCGACGGTCGGCCGTTTCTACAGCCCGTGGGCCTGCGACTCGCTCTTCCGCCCGATCCAGGCGCGCTACGAACTCGACGGCAACGCGATCGTGATGAGAATTCCGCATGAAGGCGCCGCATATCCCGTGGTGGCCGATCCTCATTACTCCATATGAGCCATGTGAATCGCATGTGCGGTTAAACTCGGCCGCATGATTTTCACCCATGACACCGAGCACGCCCTCGGCATCATGGTGGATCTGGTCAACGGCGCCGCCGACGGCGGGGACCTCCTGTCCGACCTGGACGCGCTGCGCGGCTTCGTGGCGTCCTCCCGGATGAGCGGGGTGCCGCCCGTGGAGGAGCAGGACCTGGCGCGGATGAGGCGGCTTCGCGGCCTCTTCCGCGAGATCTTCCTCGCGCCGGATCCGGCGAGCGCGGTGCCGCTGGTCAACGGGCTGCTCGACCGGGTCCGGACCACCCCCCACCTGACGGACCACGACGGCTACGACTGGCACGTGCACTTCTTCGCGCCGGGGAGCCGGGTGGGCGAGCACCTGGCCGTCGAGTGCGGCATGGCCCTGGCGTACGTGGTGGCGGCGGGGGAGCTGGACAGGCTGCGCCCGTGCGCGGCGGAGGACTGCGACCGCGTCCTGGTCGACCTCTCCCGAAACCGCTGCCGCCGGTTCTGCGACAGCAGGACGTGCGGCAACCGCGCCCATGTCGCCGCCTACCGGGCCCGGCGCCGCGCGGTGTGA
>NZ_BAAATZ010000019.1:16703-41978 GCF_039533685.1 Actinocorallia aurantiaca
GGGCGAGGGCGGCCGGATTTGACAGGGCCGAATATCTGGCTTCTTCTCTAGGAAGATCTGAAACAGCGCGCAACGCGGGGCAACAGAGGATTCATCGTTCCGGCCGGGCGTCTCCCCTTCCGGCCTGGTAGACAGGAACCTGCTGTTCCGGTGACGGTGAAGACACAGAGAGGACCTCAGGTGCGGCTGCTCGACGAATACGGTCGCCAGGCCACGGACCTCCGTGTGTCGCTCACGGACCGCTGCAACCTGCGCTGCTCCTACTGCATGCCGCCCGAGGGGCTGGACTGGCTGCCCAAGCCGGAGCTGCTCACCGACGAGGAGGTCCTGCGGCTGGTGCGGATCGGCGTGGAGCGCCTCGGCATCACCGAGGTCCGCTACACCGGCGGCGAGCCCCTGCTGCGCCGCGGCCTCCCCGGCCTCGTCGCGGGCACCGCCGCCCTGGAGCCCCGGCCCGAGATCTCGCTGACCACCAACGGGATCGGGCTGGCCCGGCTGGCCGCGCCCCTGCGCGAGGCCGGGCTCGACCGGGTCAACGTCTCCCTGGACACCCTGGACCGCGAGGTGTTCCACAAGCTGTCCTTCCGGGACCGGCTGCCCGACGTCCTGGCCGGCCTGGCCGCCGCGGCGGAGGCCGGGCTGGCCCCGGTCAAGGTCAACGCGGTGCTCATGCGCGGGGTCAACGAGGACGAGGCGGCGCCGCTGCTGCGCTTCTGCCTGGAGCACGGCTACCTGCTGCGGTTCATCGAGCAGATGCCCCTGGACGCCCAGCACGGCTGGCAGCGCGAGAACATGATCACCGCGGACGAGATCCAGGAGCGGCTCGCCGGGGAGTTCTCCCTCGAGCCGCTGCCCTCGGCCGAGCGGGGGAGCGCGCCCGCCGAGCTGTTCGCGGTGGAGGGCTCCACCGTCGGCATCATCGCCTCGGTCACCCGCCCGTTCTGCGGAGCCTGCGACCGGGTCAGGCTGACCGCGGACGGGCAGATCCGCAACTGCCTGTTCGCCCGCGAGGAGTCCAACCTGCGCGACGCCCTGCGCGGCGGCGCCGGGGACGACGAGCTGGCCGACCGCTGGGTCGGGGCGATCCGCGCCAAGAGGGCCGGGCACGGCATCGACGACCCGTCCTTCCTCCAGCCCGACCGGCCGATGTCCGCCATCGGGGGATGAGCGCCCCGGAGCCCTACGACGCGGTGATCCTGGCCGGCGGGGCGGCGCGGAGGTTCGGCGGAGGCGACAAGCCCGGCGCGAAGGTCGGCGGGACACCGCTGGTCGTCCGGGTGGCCTCGGCCGTGCGGGGCGCCGGGCGGACCATCGTGGTGGGACCGGAGCGTCCGGGGCTGGAAGCGGTGTTCGTCCGGGAGGACCCGCCGGGAGGCGGTCCCGTGCCGGCGTTGCGGGCCGGGCTGGCGCTGGTCGAGGCGCCGCGGGTCGTCCTGCTCGCCGCGGACCTCCCCTTCCTCACGGAGGAGGTCGTCGCCGGGCTCCTGGAGCACCCCGACGCCGTGCTGGCCGACGGGGCGGGCAGGGACCAGTGGCTGACCGGAGCGTGGCGCACGGACCGGCTCAGGGCCGCGCTGGAGCGGTACGAGGGGCGGTCGCTGCGGGGGCTGCTGGGGCCGCTGGACCCCGTCCGGGTGCCGGGGGGCGATGATTGGACCGACTGCGACACCCCCGAGGACCTGGCGCGCGCCGAGGAGAGGCTTGAAGTGAACGAGTGGATCGAGACCGCCTGTGCCGAACTGGGCCTGGAGCCGGGGTCGGTGGACCGCGACCTGGTGCTCGACCTGGCCCGCGACGTCGCGCACGGCGTGGCCCGTCCGGCCGCGCCGCTGACCGCCTACCTGCTGGGGGTGGCGGTCGGGCGCGGCGGGGACCCCGCTGCGCTGGCGAAGCGGCTCAGCGCCCTGGCGGTCGAGCGGCAGGGGTAGGGGCGGTCCGCTCAGCCGTCGGTGGGCGCGAGCCCGTCGACCGGGACGGCGTCCTTGAGGAAGCCGCGGCGGTCGAGGAAGGACGACAGGCCGTCGCGGTGCTCGTCGCACGCCAGCCACACCTTGCGGCGTTCCGGGGTGTGGATCTTCGGGTTGTTCCAGCGCAGGCCCCAGACGGCGGTGGTGCGGCAGTCCTTGGCCGAGCAGATGAGATCGGAATCTTTCACCGTTTTGGTCTTTCTTTATTGGTTGTGGATGTCGTTTTTCGACTAAGGACGGCAACGTGGTCCTTGTGCCCATTTCGGGCGTCCCAAGCGATTCGGGAGGATCTCATGGGAGACACCAGGAAGAAGCCGGCGAAGACCACCGGCAAGGCCAAGAAGGCGGCGCTCAAGGCCACACGCGCGGCCAAGCAGGAGAAACGGTCCTCGAAGGACAGGCCCGTCGAGGTCCAGCCCGAAGAATAGGGCCCGGACCACGGGGGCGCGGACGGACGGCGTCCGCGCCCCTCCGCGTCCGCTCCACGCGTACTCTCCCGTCTCTGCCGGTCGGATGGGGTGGAACGCGTTGTTCGTCACGTTCCGCTCTCCCACGCGACCACCTCCGTTCACTCTAGACTGACGCCCCGTGAGTGATCTGTCGGCCTTGTCTTCCGTACCGCCTGCCGGAGTGAGCGGCCTGCACCGGGACGCGGTGCTCAAGTTCTTCTACGGCCCGATGGACTGCGGCAAGTCCACCCTCGCCCTTCAGATCAACTACAACCACCGCAGGCAGGGGCGCCACGGCCTGGTCCTCACCAAGCACGACCGGTCGGGCGGGCCCCGCGTCACCAGCCGGATCGGCCTGGGCGACGAGGCCCTCGAGGTCGGGGACGACTTCGACTTCAGCTCCCTGGTCCGGCGCAGGACGGCCTACCGCCTGGACTACCTCATCTGCGACGAGGTGCAGTTCTACTCGGTGGAGCAGATCGAGCAGATGGCCGGTCTCGTCGACGACTGCGACGTCGACGTCTACGCCTTCGGCCTCGCCTCGGACTTCCGCTCCGAGCTCTTCCCCGCCACCCGCCGCCTCTTCGAGCTGGCCGACGAGGTCTGCCGCCTCCAGGTGGAGGTCCTGTGCTGGTGCGGCCGCCCCGGCCAGCTCAACGCCCGCACCGTCGGCGGCGAACTCGTCCGAGCCGGCGAACAGGTCATCATCGCCGACACCGACGAGGCGGACGTCCGCTACCAGGTCCTCTGCCGCCGCCACTACCGCTCCGGCGACCTCGGCAAGCACTCCCCCCAGTCCTGACCTCCCCGCCCCGTCCGGAGCGGGTCAGGGGCGGGAAGGGGCCCCGCCGCCGTCGAGGAAGGCCAGGAGCCGGTCCAGGGGCCAGGTGTTGACGACGTCGTCGGGGGTCAGGGCGGCGCGCTGGGCGATGCCGACGCCGAAGCGGGGGTAGGCGAGGTGGGGGACGGCGTGGGCGTCGCTGTCGATGGAGAACTTCACGCCGTGGCGGCGGGCCAGGCGCACCAGGTCGGAGGGGAGGTCGGCGCGGTCCGGGTAGGAGTCGATCTCCAGGACGGTGCCGGTGCGGGCCGCGGCCCGGAAGACGGCCTGCCAGTCGGCGTCGACCATGGGGCGCCTGCCGATCTTGCGGGTGGTGGGGTGGCCGATGACGTGCACGCCCGGGTTCTCGCAGGCGGCGACGAGCCGCCGGGTCATCTGGTCGCGGGACTGGGCGAAGTGGGAGTGCACGCTGGCGACCCGGACGTCGAAGCCCTCCAGGACCTCCTGCGGCCAGTCGACGGACCCGTCGGGGCCGATGTTGAGCTCGGTGCCGTGCAGGAGCCGCATGCCGGGGAAGTCCTCCTGCAGCCGGGCCAGGCGCTCGCGCTGGGCGAGCGCCTTCTCCAGGGTCATGCGCTGCATCGCGAGGTCGGGGGCGTGGTCGGTGACGGCGAAGTAGGAGTATCCGCGGGCCGCCGCGGCGGCGACCATGTCCTCCAGGGAGGCGATCCCGTCGGTGAGGTCGGTGTGGGTGTGCAGGTCTCCCCGAAGGTCCTCCAGCTCCACCAGGGCGGGGAGCTCCCCTCGGAGGGCGGCCTCGATCTCGCCGCGGTCCTCACGGAGCGGCGGCGGCACCCACTGCATGCCCAGGGCGGCGTAGACCTCCTCCTCGCTCCGCGAGGCGATCCGCCCGTCCCCGTCGAACAGGCCGTGCTCGGAGAGCCTCCAGCCCCTCTCCGCCGCCAGCTCGCGCAGACGGGCGTCGTGGCCGGCGTCGCCGGTGAAGTGGATGAGCGCGGCCCCCCAGGACTCGGCCGGCACCAGCCGGAGATCGACCTGGAGCCCCTGAACGGTGCGCACCGAGGTCTCGGCGTCCCCGGCGGACAGGATCTCGGCCACGTAGGACTGGGCGGTGAAGACGCTCATCAGCTCGGCGGGCCCCACCGCCAGGACCTCGAGGCCGCCGACGGTCTCGCACATGCGGCGCGCCGACCCGGCGACCGCGACGCGCTCGGCGCCGGGAAGCGACTCGGCGACCTTCTCGGCGAGGTGGTCCGCCACGCCCAGATGGATCCGCTCTCCGGCCTGCCGCCGCCGCTCGATCCCGAGCCTCAGGTTCTCGACGGTCCTGGGCCCCATGCCCGGGAGGCCGCGCAGCCGCCCCTCGTCGATGGCGAGGCTCAGCGACTCCACGGAGTCCACGCCCAGCTCCCGGTAGAGGGACAACGCCGTCTTGGGGCCGAGCGAGGGCACGCCCATCAGCCGCCGCACCCCTTCGGGGATCCTCGCCCGCAGCTCGTCGAGCTGCCGGAAGCTCCCCCTGCCCAGGAACTCCTCGACCTTCGCCGCGATCGCCGAGCCCACTCCCGGAACGTCCCGCGCGTGCCCCGCCCGGAGATCCTCCGGATACCCGGCGATCGCCTTGGCGGCCCGCTGGTAGCTCCGCACCCGGAAGGCGTCCCCGCCCTCCAGCGCGAACAGGTCGGCGTACTCGCGCAACGCCTCGGCGACTTCGTCGTTGGCCCGTGCCATATCCCCAGCCTACGATCCGCCCCCGATGCTCCCCGGCCCCGACCGGCAGGAGGAGCCGGAGATCCTTCTCATGGAGGAGGAAAAACGACCAGGTCAGGCTGATGATGACGATATGACAGAGGTGGCGGGGCCGTCGGTCCTGGTGCGGGCGACGGCAGGGGAACTGGCCCGGAAGAGGGCGGGCGTGGCGGTGGCGGCCATCGCCGGGGAGGGGACGGCGGAGGCCGCCGCCGGACGGGCTGCCCCGGACACCGTGTTCGAGATCGGGTCGCTGACGAAGGTGTTCACGTCGCTGCTGCTGGCCCGGCTGGTCGTGGCCGGAAAAGCCGCGCTGGACGAGCCCGTCACCGACCTCCTCGGCGCGCCGGTGCCCGAAAGAGACGGAGAGCGCATCACTCTGCGGCACCTCGCCACCCACACCTCGGGCCTGCCCCGGCTGCCGAAGGGCATGTTCCTTCCCGCCCTCCTCAACCCGCGCAAACCCGACCCCTACGCCGACTGCACCGCCGAGTTCCTCCTCGACGGCCTGACCCGCACGAAGCTCGGCGCCACCCCGGGAAAACGTTTCCGCTACTCCAACCTCGGCGCGGGCCTGCTCGGCCTGGCACTCGCCCGCCGCGCCGGCACCACCTACGAGCGACTCGTCGCCGAGCAGATCAGCCGTCCCCTCGGCCTGACGCACACCGGTCTGGACGACACGGGCCTGACCCAGGGCCACGACCGCCGAAGTCGCCCCGTCGCCCCCTGGCACTTGGCCGACCTGGCCGGTGCGGGCGGCCTGCGCTCGACCGTCGCGGACCTGGCGGTCTTCGCCCGCGCCCAGCTCGACGCTGATTCCACCGAACTGGCCGAGGCGATCCGCCTCACCCACACTGCCGAAGGCCACCGCATGAACCGCTTCACGACCATGCGCCTGGGCTGGCTGGAACTCCGCAGGGACGGAGACTCCCAGCTCTGGCACAACGGCGCCACCGGCGGCTTCACCTCCTTCCTGGCCATCCGCCCCACCCGCCACACCGCCGTCGCCGCCCTCTCCGACACCGCCCGCTCCGTGGACCGTCCCGCCGCCGACCTCCTACGCGCCCTCTCCACCCCTTGAGCAGGCATCGATGAACGGCCTGGCGGCCGTTCTCCCGCTCCTTCCGATGGGCGGAGGCGATGGCGGTGAGGTCGGGTGGAGTTCCACGCCTCGATGGGGATGCCGGGGGTCATCGCGTCCTCACGTCGGGATCCCGTAAAGGACGATGATTGTCGAGTGCGACAGTTCGAGCACGAAGACGAACCCAAGGGAGGCCGTCGTGCGCAGGGTGGTGCTGGGGTCCGCGTCGCAGACGCGGTTCGAGGTGTTGCGGAGTGCCGGGGTGGAGGCCGAGGTCGTCGTCAGCGGGGTGGATGAGGACGCGGTCGAGGCCGGGTCCGTGCGGGAGCTGGTGGAGGCGCTGGCGGTCGGCAAGGCGCGGGCCGTCGCGGAGCGGGTGGGAGAGGCGCTCGTCATCGGGTGCGATTCACTGCTGGAGTTCGAGGGCCGGGGGCTGGGGAAGCCCGAGAGCGTCGAGCAGGTCGTGGAGTGGTGGTCGGAACGACGGGGGAAGAGCGGCGTGCTCTACAGCGGGCACTGCCTCATCGACACCGGGAGCGGGCGGGAGGTGAGCGCGGTGGGGGAGACCGTGGTGAGGTTCGGGAACCCGTCCGACGAGGAGATCCGGGACTACGCCGCGTCGGGGGAGCCGCTGTGGGCTGCGGGAGGCTTCACCATTGACGGAAAGGGCGGATGGTTCGTGAACGGAATCGAAGGGGACGCGGGGAACGTGCTCGGGCTCTCCCTTCCGCTGCTACGGGAGATGCTGAGCGATCTGGGCGTCTCCCCGAGCGAGCTGTGGAAGCGGTGAGCGCGAAGGGAAAACGAATGCCACCGCCGTTCGGAGGTGGCCGGATGACGCCTGGGCGGTGAACGCCGGAAACGGGCGCTCACCGCCCGTCAGGGCCGGGTGGGCTCAGATGATGCCCTTGCCGGTCAGGTCCTCGAGATCGCCTGCGGTGAGGCCGAGGAGTCCGGTGTAGATCTCGCCGTTGTTCGCCCCGAGTTCGGGGCCGACGGAGCGGACTTCGCCCGGGGTTCCCGAGAGTTTGGGGAAGACGTTCTGCATGGGGAATTCGCCGAATTCGGGGTGGGCGAGTTTGATGATGGCCTCGCGTGCTTTGAAGTGGGGGTCGGCGAGCATGTCCTTGGCCCGGTAGGTCAATCCCGCCGGGATGCCGTTGGCGTGCATCTTGTCCAGCACTTCGTCGCTGGTGAGCGTGGCGGTCCAGGCTGCGATGAGCTCGTCGAGTTCTTCGGCGTTGGCGCCGCGCGCCCCGTGGGTGGAATACCGCTGGTCGTCGGCGAGTTCGGGGCGTCCCATGACGTCGGCCAGGCGGCTGAAGACGGTGTCCTGGTTGGCCGCGATCAGCACCGGCCCGTCCGAGGTCGGATACACGTTGGAGGGGGCGACGTTGGGCAGGACCGAGCCGGTGCGCTCGCGCTGGTATCCGGCCAGCTCCCACTCGGGGATCAACGACTCCATGAGCGCGAATACCGCTTCGTACAGGGCGGAGTCGACGACCTGGCCCTTGCCGGTACGAGTACGGGCGTGCAGGGCGACGAGGGTGCCCAGCGCGGCGAACGTTCCGGCGAGTTCGTCGCCCAGGGAGATACCGGCGCGGGCCGGGGGGCTGTTCGGGTCGCCGGTGACGTAGCGGATGCCGCCCATGGCCTCGCCGATGGAGCCGAATCCGGCGCGGGGGGAGTAGGGGCCGTTCTGGCCGTAGCCGGTGACCCGGGTGATGATCAGTCCCGGGTTGAGCTCCCACAGGGTCTCGGGGGACAGGCCCCAGCGTTCCAGGGTGCCGGGCCGGAAGTTCTCCACCAGTACGTCGGCCTCGGTGATGATGCGCCGGGCGAGGTCCTGGCCTGCTGCTTCGCGCAGGTTGAGGGTGACGGATTTCTTGTTGCGGGCCAGGATGGGCCACCACAGGGACTGGCCGTGGGGTTTCTCGCGTCCCCATTGGCGCATGGGGTCGCCGGTGACGGGGGGTTCGATCTTGATGACCTCGGCGCCGAAGTCGCCGAGGAGCTGGCCGCAGAACGGGCCGGCCAGCAGCTGGCCCATCTCGACGACCCGCAGGTCGTCCAGTGCCTGTGCGGTCATGATGTCCTTCCTTGGGGGAATCCTCCGGCGCGGCCGCGGAGGGCCGGGGCCGGCTTGCCGAGGACGGTGCCGAGCCAGGCGCCGGTCTCGGCGACGCTCTCCTCGTCGATTCCCGTGGTCTTACCGGAGCGGTGCAGTGCGTACAGGAGGTCCTCGGTGGCGATGTTGCCCGTCGCGGCGGGCGCGAAGGGACAGCCGCCGAATCCGCCCGCGCTGGCGTCCAGGACGGTCACGCCCTCCTCGACGGCCGTCAGGGCGTTCGCGTACCCGGTGTTGCGGGTGTTGTGGAAGTGGAAGCGCAACGGGACGCCCGGGGCGGCTTCGCGGACCAGCCGGGTCAGGGTGCGGACCTGGGCGGGGACGCCCACGCCGATGGTGTCGGCGAGGGCGATCTCGTCGGCTCCGGCCGCGGCGGCCCGGCGTGCGATCTCGGCGACCCGCTCGGGCGGGGTCTCGCCTTCGAACGGGCAGCCGAAGGACGCCGCGATCGTCATGCTCCGGCGGATCCCCGCGGGCGTCTCGGCGGCGATCTCGTCCCAGGTCTCGAGCATCCGGTCGGTCGTGACGTTCTGGTTCTTCGTGCTGAAGGTGTCCGTGGCGACGACGACCACGTTCACCTCGTCGACCTCGGCCGCCATGGCCCGGTCCAGCCCGCGCCGGTTGAGGACGAGCCCGATGTAGGACACGCCCTCCACCCGGGGGACCCCGGCCATGACGGCCTCGGCGTCGGCCATCTGCGGCACCAGCCGCGGGTGGCTGAAGGAGACCGCCTCGATCCGCCGGACGCCCGCGGCCACGCTGCGGGAGATCAGCTCGATCTTGTCCTCGGTCGAGACCGGGGTCTGCTCGTTCTGCAGACCGTCCCTGGGCCCGACCTCGATGACGGTGACCTCAGTGCTCACGCAGCAGCCTTCCAGCGCCCTGGATCTTGTCGTCGATGCCGTTGTCGCGCAGCGCCATCCACCAGGTGGCGGCGTTGATGGCGATGGTGGGGATGCCCAGCCAGCGCTCGGCCTCGTCGGCGAGGCCGACCATGGACAGGTTGGTGCCGCACTGGATCAGCGCGTCCACCTCGCCCTCGGCCAGCTCGCGCAGCGCGCCGCGCAGCTCGTCCTCGCTGACGTGGGCGATCGACACCGCGGTCGGGCACTTCAGGCCGATGATCTTGTCGACCTCGAAGCCCAGCTCGTTGAAGAAGAGCCGGACGTTCTCGTCGCCGACGGGCTGGTAGGGGGTGACGACGCCGATGCGCCGCGCCCCGTACAGCTTCAGCGCCCGCTCGCACGCCTCGGCGCCGGTGGCGACCTGCAGGCCGGTCAGGTCGTGGATCTGCTTGACGAAGGCGCGGTTGCCCTCGACGCCGCCCCAGAACGTCTCGGCGGACATGCCCATCACCATGTAGTCGGGCTCGGCGGTCATGACCCGCTCGCAGGCCGCGCCGATCTCGTCGCGGATCTGGTCGAGGAGCCGCTCCATGCCCTCGTCCCCGGCCATGTTCTGGTCGCGGATGTGGATGCGGGAGAAGTGCGAGGTGACGCCCGGCACCCCCATCCGGTAGAAGTCGGGCTCGACGATGGTGTTGGTGGAAGGGGCGATGACGCCGAACTTGCGGCGCCAGCCCAGCGCGTCGGTCATGAGGAGACCTCCTGTGCGGTCTGTGGTGCTCGGAGGGTGGAGAGCCGCCAGGCGGCGATGAGGAACACCGCCTGGCTGACGGTGTTGATGGACTGCTCGACCCACTGGCGGGCGATGGTCTGCTCGCCCGAGCTGAGCGGGCCGAGCAGGTACTGGCCGATGATCCAGACGATGAACAGCTTGTGCCGGCGGCTCAGGATGACCGCCGCGGCGGTGCTGGCCGCGATGGTGAGGATGAGCATCGGCAGGGTGTCGCCGATCGCGAAGGCCGTGCCCAGGCCGGCCATCCACAGCCCCGCGATGGCGGGGACGGGGACCCTCGGCTCGGCGGCCTTGATGAGGACCAGGAAGCCCGCGGCCAGGAGCGGGAACAGCGCCAGCGGCACCATCCACAGATCGACGTCGGTGGTGGCGATGATGGTCTTCCAGCCGGCCTTGGCGACCCCGCCGAGGCCCAGCAGCAGCGCGGCGATCCTGGCCAGCCGGGTGTCGATGCCGTCGGCCTTGGACAGGAAGAGCGCCCCGGCGACGCTGAACGCCACCGGGACGAAGTCCTCCAGAGCCAGGATGACCGGGTACTCCATCTCGCTCATGCGAACAGGTCCCGCTTGTTGAAGCCCGCCGTGGCGAACCGGAAAGCGATCTTCGGAGTGGTCAGCCAGGCGACCCGCCCGCCGTTCTTGACGCCCTTGAGGATGCCCTCGGCGAGGAACGGCGTGACGGTCTCCACCTTGTCGGCGAGGATGTTGAAGACCTTCTTGGCCTTCTCCAGCTGCTCGGGCTCGTAGTCCTTGAGCAGCAGGTCGGTGACGACCATCCCGGGGGACAGGTGGGCGGCCTTGACCTGGGTGCCCTTGAGCTCCTTGGCCAGGCTCTCGGTCACGTAGGTGACCGCGCGCTTGGTGGAGCCGTAGGCGGTCAGGCCGACCATGGTGCGGCCGTCGCTGCCGAAGCCCTCCATGTTCCAGATCGTGCCGGAACCCTGCTCGAGCATGTGCCTGGCCGCCACCGCGCTGCCGTTGAGCACACCGAGGAGGTTCGCGTTCACGACCGTCTCCAGCTGCTCGGCGGGCAGCTCGGCGAGGGGCTTGGACGTGGTGGAGACGCCCGCGTTGTTGACCCAGTGGGCGACCGGGCCGAGCGAGGCGGCCTTCTCCCACAGCGCCTCGACCTGGGCGCGGACGGTCATGTCGCAGACGACGCCGGTCGCGCCGAGTTCGGCGGCGGCCTCGTCGACCCCGCTGCGCCCGCAGATCACGACCTGCGCGCCGCGGGCGATGAGTTCTTTGGCGATCCCGTGGCCGATGCCGCGGGTCCCGCCGGTCACCACGATCACCGCCATGTCAGCACCCCGTGGATGACGCTCGACAGCGTGTTGCCGTCGAACACCTCGTAGGAGACCGCCAGCGTCTCGCCCGCGTTCATCCCCGGCGTCGCGTCGATCATGAACTCACGTCCCTTGATCTTCGTGACGTCGGTGAAGTGAACACTGGGGAAGTTGGCGCGACCGAAAGCCTGCGCGTTGCCCCAGGCGTCCGGACCCTCGTAGAACAGCTGGGTGCCGTTGCGGCGCTGCTCGACGGTGTAGGACCGCTCGAGCGCGCCGGACCAGGTGACGTGCGCGCGGGTGCGCAGCAGGTCGATCGGCTCCAGCTCCAGCGTGACGGTGACGTCGCCGATCAGCTTCTGGTCGGCGCCCCACAGCTCGCAGACGCCCTCGTACCCGCCGGCCTTCTTCGTCGGCAGGATGAAGGGCACCGGGCCGTTGCGGGTCTCGTCCGCCAGGAAGTCCAGCGGCGGCTCCTCGCGGCGCTTGTAGACGCCGTTGAAGCAGCCGACGACCGTCCAGCCCTGGTAGAGGACCGAGGAGTACACCTGGGTCTCGCCGTCGGGCAGGTTGTGGTTCCAGGTGTTGAGGTCCACCTGCCAGCCGGGCCCGTAGTAGTGGGCGTCGACGAACCCGCCGTACGGCTGGCCCGTGCCGAAGAAGTCGGGACCGGTGTAGACGCGGTTGCTGTCGGAATCGATGACCCCGAACGCGAACGGAGCACCCAGCCGGAACTGCCCGGCCAGCTCGCCGCCGCCCTCGAGGCCGCCGTCCATGTAGTAGGTGGTCTTGCCGTCCTCGAACACCGACGAGCGCCGGATGTCCTCGTAACCGCACCAGACGCCCTTGGCGTTGAACAGAGACGGCCGGCCGTGCCACTCGCCGGCGATCCGGTTCTGCCATTCGCTCGGTTCGCTCACCCCTGCACCTCGTTGTGGATGAGCTCGGCGCGCATCTTGTCGGAGGCCTCCTGGCCGACGAGCCGGGTGACGCGCTCCCAGACCGGGTCGACCTCCGGGCTGAACAGGTTGGTCCGGTTGAGCCGGTCGCGGGCGGCCAGGTTCGTGTCGGCGGTGACGCTCGCCAGGACCTCCTCGGACAGGCCGGACTCCAGCAGCGCCGACCAGTGCGCGAAGTAGTCGTCCACGAACGTGTCGAACGCCTTGAACTGCTCCTCGTCGGCGCGGTTCACCAGCATCCAGGGCGACATCATCGCGTACTGGCGCGGGCCGATCGCGGCGCGCAGCGAGCCGAAGACCTCCTTGGAGCGCTCGAAGACCGGGCTGAGCGGCTCGAAGACGGCGTCGACATAGGCCAGGTGGGAGGCCAGTTCGGCGCGCGGGACGAGGTCGAGGTGGAAGGCGAGGGTTCCGCCCGCCTCGACGGAGTCCAGGGTGAAGTGCGGCAGCGCCGAGTCGTTCGGAGTGAACGCGAAGATCATGTGGCTGTCCATGCCGATCTGCGGCACGACCAGGCTGATCGTCACGACCTTGGCGAGCTTGGTGCCGGTGCGCACCTCGAGCCGGCCGACGGAGTCGGGGCCCATCGAGCTGAACAGGTCGTCGCCGTAGACGAGCTTGAGGTCCTCCACGCCTTCGAGCTTGGCGAGGGTACGGTCGAACAGGCCCTTGGGCAGTGAGGTCATGGCTATTCTCCCTTGGTTTCCTCGGCGGCCTTCGCAGCGGCCGCGCGCTCGGCCTCGCCTTCGAGGATGGACTTGTCGACGCGGGGGTGCTCGCCCTTGGCCTTGTGCACCCAGGCGCGGGCGAGCTCGGGGTTGTTCTTGCGGGCGGGCGAGGGGATGACGGTCGCCTCGCGGCGCGGCACGTCGCCCATGATGCGGTCCTCGTCGCCGAGCATCCAGCCCTTGTCGGCCAGCTCCTGGCGGCGGCGGCGGTAGTGCACCGCGATGAGGTCGGACTTGACGTGCAGCTCGGCGGCCAGGTCGGCCGGCAGCAGCTCGGGCCGGGTGCCGTCCACGACGGGGACGTCCTGGTCGAAGATGCCGTAGATGCGCTTGAGGGCGTTCTTGTCGGCCCAGTCACCGGTGAAGAAGTCGCGCAGCGCCACGAACTTCACCAGCGTGGTGGTCTCGTCGATCGGCACGTTGCTGTCGTAGATGATGATGTTGCCCATGGGCAGCCGCACGTGCAGCTTGATCATGTTCGGCAGCATCCAGCCCGCGCTGGTCTCGACCGGCGGGCGGTCCTTCAGGTTGTCGCTCTTGCCCGACAGCCGTCCCCACAGGCCCTTGGCCTGCGGCGGGTAGAGCTTGACGGTGGCGAAGGCCGACCACTCGTCGGGCGTCTCGACCTCGTACTCCTCCACCTCGGGCCGCTCGGGGTTGCCGAACCGGCCGCCGTGGACGAACGGGGTGTGCGCGATGTCGCAGCCGTTCTCCAGGATGCGCTCGTAGTTGGAGTTCCAGAGGTACTCGCCGTAGACCGGCTTCCAGCGGCCGCCGTCCTTCTTCAGGTCGTCGAACTCGGGCCAGTAGGGGATCGGGGGGCGGTCCTCTTCGGCCAGGTCGCCCATGAAGACCCACACGAAGCCGTACTTCTCGGTGGTCGGGTAGGAGTCGACGCGCGCCTTCTTCGGCATGCCCCGGCCCTCCAGGTTGGCCGGGATCTTCACGCAGGTGCCGTCGGGCACGAACTCCCAGCCGTGGTACGGGCAGACCATCTTGTCGTCCTTGACCCAGCCGCCGGACAGCGCCGCGCCGCGGTGCGGGCACAGGTCCGACATGCAGACGACCTCGCCGTCGCGCTTGCGGTACAGGACGAAGTCCTGGCCCAGACACGTGATCTTCTTGGGCTTGTTGGTGACCTGGTCGGACGTCTCGACCGCGTACCAGAAGTTCTTCAGCATCAGTGCTCCCGCAGGGTGACGGAGGGGGGCGGGTTCTCTCGCACCTTCTCCAGGGAATCGGGGTCGCCGTTCAGCCGGGCGCGCAGGAAGGCGATCAACACTTCCAGGTAGGCGGCACGGCTCTCGGCGGGATCGCGTTCGGGCTCCAGGTCGAGGAAGGCCCGCGCGGCGGTCGGATCGACGGGGTCGGCGACCGCGAAGTGGTTGGCGCCGTCCAGGACGGCGAACAGGTGCCCCTCGCCGGGCAGCGCCTCGTCGAAGGTCCTGGTGACGGGGTCGGCGAAGCCGTCCTGGCCGTATCGGTCGCTGCTGCCCATGATCACGCCGTCGCGGGTGCCGACGGACAGGAACACGGGGCACTCGACCTGGGCGGGCAGCACGGTGCCGGCGGGCCAGCCGAGCATGGTCGCGACCATGGTGTGGGTGCCGAACCCGAAGGCGGCCCGCACGCCGGGGAAGAACCGCGCGGACTGCAGCACGACGGTCCCGCCGGCGGAGTGCCCGCCGAGGGCGACGCGGTCGAAGTCCAGCGAGTCCTTCAGCAGGTCGATCCCGCGCAGCGCGTCGAGGATCGCCGGGATGGTCGGGCAGGTCGGCCGGGTGCCGTAGGCGTCGGGCCGGGCGGCGTCCAGGTCGACGCCGCAGGTCAGCCCGTACTGTCCTCCGAACAGTTCGGCGACCCGGTCGAACGTCACCACCACGTATCCGGCCTCGGCGATCCCGATGGCCAGCGAACGGTAGGAGTCCTGGGCGACGTTGACGCCCGAGCAGAACACCACGATCGGGTGTTCACCCGGGACCGGCGGGAAGACGCCGGTGAGCCGTTCTGCGTCGGTGCCCTCGGCGTGGGCGGGGTAGTAGACCTTGAGGTGGGCGGTGTCGAACGGGGGCTCGCCCTGGGTGCGAGCCGACCACCACAGGGAGCGGATCAGGGGAGGGTTCGTCACGGGCGCGGCAGTTCCCGGTCGCCGCCCCACAGGGAGCGGACGAGCTTCTCGGTGAGCTCCTCGCCGAAGTAGCGAACGCCCATGGAGTTGGCGGGGTCGCGGTCGGCGATGTTGCGGCGGATCTTCAGGTCGATCTCGCGCTGCGCCTCACGCTCGGCCTCCGGCACCTCCTCGGCCTCGTCGACCCAGGTCAGCCAGCGGTCGACGTGGTTGTGCATCCAGTCGGCGACGGCCTGGAAGTTCTCCTCCGACCACTTGAAGGAGTAGCACTGGGCGGTGGGGGAGAGGCTGGTGCGGATGAACGCCGAGGGGCTGGTGAACCACTCGAAGTCGGGGTGGTCGGCCTGGAACTTCAGCCAGTCGTCGTTCACCGGCGCGTAGTACTTGTCGTAGTACTCGGCGTCGATGACAAGGCTGGTGCGCGGCACGGAGTCGCAGAAGAACCAGCCCTCGGGCCACAGCAGCAGGGCGATGCCCAGGTGGGGGACGCGCACCTGCGGGCCGAGCCAGACGGTCAGGTGCAGGTTGACGAAGCCGACCGAGGGGTTGCCGAGCCAGGAGTGCACCATCCAGTCGACCTCGGGACCGCTGTAGCCGGCGACCTTGCCGCCGGGCCCGTCCGGGTAGGTCCCGTAGGACTCCAGCTCTTCCGTGGAGGGGTCACGGGTGGTCTCGAACCGGGCGTCGATCTTCGCCTTCAGCTCGTCCAGCAGAGTCTGGTACTTCCCGAACTTCGCCGTCACGTCGATGACGGGTGAACTGTCGAGCATCTGCTCGACGTTCCGGATGGTCTCACTCATCGATTTTTCCGTTCTGGTTCGCTAGGGGAAACACTGTTTCCATTTTTCGACCGGGGACCGGCACTGTCAACGGATCCGCTGTTACAGTGCGGTTTCTGTCAGGGAGCCCAGGGTGCGCCAGGCGCGGCCGCCCACCAGATCGGTGTTCTTGGAGACGAAGCGGTTGACGGCCTGGGCGGGGTGCACGACGCCCGCGGTGACCCCCGGTCCGGCCTCGGTGACGATCGGGTGGCTGATCCGGCCGGTGAACGGACCCTCCCAGGGGGTCCAGAGGGTGAAGTCGCCGGTCAGGTCGAGGATCAGGCCGCCCTCCCGCCAGGCGGAGACGACGTTCAGCCGGTTCTCCGCGGCCCGCTCGGGCAGGCCCAGGGAGGTCTCCCACTCCTCGCCCGCCGAGCGCGGCACCGCGACGACGTCGGCGTCGGCGATCGCGGCCAGCCGGAAGGTCTCCACCACCGCGGAGTCGTCTCCGACGACCACCGCGAGCCGCCCGAAGGGCAGCTCGAAGACCTCCACGCCGGTACCCCGCCGGGCGGCCCAGGAGAGCCGCTCGGTCCGGTGCAGCTGGAGCTGGACGCCGGCCTCGCCCTCGGCCGAGACCACCAGGCCGGTGTGGGCGTCGCCGTCGCGGACGCTGGTGACGGCGTGGGCGCCGGTGCCCGCCAGCGCCTCGGCCAGCAGGCCCGCGACCTCCGCGCGTCCGGCCTCGCCGAAGGCCAGTTCCGGAAGGACGATCAGCTCGGCGCCCGCGGCAGCGGCCTCGGCCACGCCGGGCAGCGGGTCGGCGCCGGCGACGACGGCGACCCGGCACTCGTCGGCCCCCGGGGCGGCGGTGCGTTCGACCGGGGGAGAGGCGATCGGCCGGTACAGCTCGGGCCGGCGCATGGCCAGGATGTCGGTGCCGTCCGGGCGGGTCTTCACATCGGCCAGGGAGAGGTCGATGTCGGCGACGACCACGGCCTCGCCGGTGCGCGGACCCCTGGCCACGACGGTGCCGTCGGGGGCGACGATCTGGCTCTCGCCCGCGCCGTGCACCTGCTCCGGCGGGACGCCCAGCCGCTCGGCGATGGCCGGGGTGAGGGCCTCGGGCAGCAGCGGGCCCACCTTGTTGGCGGCGATCACCCAGACCTTGTTCTCGGCGGCGCGGACCGGGATGTGCAGGCTCGCCTCGTCGGTGGCGAAGGAGTTCAGGCTGTTGAGCAGCAGCTGTGCTCCCCGCAGGGTCAGGTCCCGGCACACGTCCGCGGTGACGCCCTCCATGCAGGCATATATCCCGATCCGACCGACCGGGGTGTCGATGACGGGCCCGCGCTCGGTGCCGGGGTCCATGTGGTCGCCCTCGGCGCCCATCAGGGTGAGCTTGTCCGCCTGGCCGAGGAGGCTCCCGTCGGGGCCGTACAGCAGGCTGGTGATGGTGGTGCGGCCGTCCTCGCGGGCCATGGTGACGTTCAGCTTCACGTACGCGCCGTGCCCGGCGGCCCGCTCGGCGACGGCCTTGAGGAATTCGCCGTCCAGAGTGCAGGCGCGCCGGTGGGCGGTCTCCCGGTCCGGGTACCAGGACAGGTGGTTGCAGAACTCGGGCAGGACGATGATGCTGGCACCTTCGGCGGCGGCAGCGTCGATCATCCGCAGGCAGGTGGCGAGGTTGGCCGCGACGTCCTCGCCCGCCGCGAACTGTACTGCTGCGACCCGCATCTTGATGGCCTCCTGGTTCCTCTAGCGAAACACTGTTTCCAAAACATACAATCAGGACCGCTGGATGGGAAGAGATTTCACACCTGGAGAGCCGCCTTGTTGACCCACGTCATCCTGATGAAGTTCACCGACCCCGCCGACGCGGCCGAGGCCAAGGAGAAGCTGGAGGGACTGGAGCCGCTGATCGAGCAGATCCGCGGGATCACCGTCGGGGTCGACGTCGTGCGCGGCGAGGTCTCCTGGGACCTGGCGCTGATCACCCGGCACGAGGACCTCGACGACCTGAAGGGCTACCAGGGGCACCCCGAGCACGTGCGGGTGGCGGGCTGGCTGCGCGAGCGCCTGGCCGCACGGGCCTCGGTCGACTTCTGACCGGGAACGTCCCGGTGGCCACATCCACCCCCGGAAAAGCCTGCTGGCCTGGGCAGATGCGCTGAGCCTAGGGCTTACAAGGCGACAAAATGGGAGTTTCGTGTAAAAAACGGGTAACCAGCTTTGATTCGGGCCGAGGAGGGCTCCCCGCACAGGGGGAGCCCTCCTCGGTGTGGAGAGAAATGCCTGTTCCTTTCCACCGGCGAAGTTGATTCCCCGCAGCCGCTCACCGAGGGTGAAGGCATGACCGCACAGGCGACGACGGCGACCGATCGGCCGGCGGAGGAGCTGTTCGCCGGGCTCTTCCTCGATCCGCCGGACGACCCCTACCCCGTGTACCGGAGACTGCGCGAACGGGCCCCGGTCCTGCTCACCTCGGACGGGGCGCTGGTGCTCTCCCGCTACGCCGACTGCGACGCGGCGCTGCGGCACCGGGCGTTCGGCAAGGGGGACGAGCAGATCGGGGTCGGCATGGCGGGGGTGAGCGCCGAGGAGCGGCGGAACGCCCGCGAGAGCTTCGGGCACAGCATGCTGATGGCCAACCCGCCCGAGCACACCCGGCTGCGCCGCGCGGTCGGCTCCGCGTTCACCAACCGTCACGTGGACGAACTGCGCCCGGCGATCGAGCGCCGCGCGGACGAACTGCTGGCGGGGCTCGCCGACGACCCCGGCGCTGACTTCATGGACGGCCTCGCCCTGCCCCTGCCCGTCAACGTGATCTCCGACCTGCTGGGGGTCCCCGAGGACGAGCGGCTCTCCTTCACCGGCAAGATCCTCGCCATGCTGGCGCCGCCGGCCGGAGTCGAGGACTTCCGGGCCACCGTCGCCCTGTGGACCGAGCTCGGCGGCTACTTCTCCGACCTGCTCGACGCCAAGAGCGCCGATCCCCGCGACGACCTGCTGTCCCGGCTGGCCACCGCTCCGAAGGAGGCGCGGCTGTCGAGGGAGGAGCAGGTCTCGACCGCGCTGCTGCTGTTCAGCGCCGGCTTCGTGACCACGACCAACCTGCTGGGCAACTCCCTGCACCTGCTGCTGGACCGCCCCGACCAGCAGGCCGTCCTGCGCGAGGACCCCTCCCTGATCCCGAACGCGGTCGAGGAGTTCCTGCGCTACGACTCACCGGTCCAGCTCGACGCGCGCACGGTCCTGGAGCCCGTCGACTTCGCGGGGACGCCCCTGCGGTCCGGCCAGGTCGTCGTGACGGTGATCGGCGGGGCCAACCACGATCCCGAGGCGCCCGGGATGACCGGTGACCCCGACGTCCTGGACGTCGCCCGGCCCGACCCGGTGCACCTGTCCTTCGCGTCGGGCGTGCACTTCTGCCTCGGCGCGCATCTGGCCCGGCTGGAGGCCCGGGTCGTCCTGGAACGCCTCTTCGGCACCGGATACCCCTCGGTCACCCGTGCGGGTGAGGCCGAACGCCGGCCCGGCCTGCCGCTGCGCGGCATGGCCCGCCTGCCGGTCGCCCTGAACCGGGCCTGAGGGGCCGGGGCGCCCGAGAACGCGAAAGGCTCCCGGCCGATGAGGCGGATCGACCGGGAGCCTTCGGAACGCGGCGGCTACACGGGGTAGGCCGCCGCGGCCATGCCCGCACCGCCCGCGCGGAAGGCGGCGGGGGCGTGCACAGAGCAGGTCTGGGTGTACTCCAGGATGCCCTCGTCGCCGTACTCGCGGCCGTGGCCGCTGCGCTTGACCCCGCCGAACGGCGCGCGCAGCGCCATCCCGGTGCGGCCATGGGTGTTGACGAAGGTGAATCCGGCCTCGAAGCGGCGGGCGAAGGCGAACGCCCGTTCCTCGTCGGCGGACCACACCGAGGCGCCCAGGCCCAGCTCGCCGGCGTTGGCGCGGGCCAGGACCTCCTCGGTGTCGGAGTAGGTGAGCAGCGGGACGACCGGCCCGAACTGCTCGTCCGCGACGACGGGGGAGCCGTCGTCCAGCCCGGTCAGCAGCGTCGGCCGCACGTAGTGGCCCCGTTCCGGGTCGCAGGCGACCCGGCCGAGCGGCACGGCCTCGCCGCCGGAGGCGATCAGCGCACGGACCCGCTCCGCGGCCTGCGCGGTGATGACGGGGCCGACGGTCGTCTCCTCCTCCAGCGGATCGCCCAGGACGACCACACGGAGGGCCGCGGCCACGTAGGCGTCCCGGAACTCGTCCTCGCGCCCGGCGGGGACGTAGAGCCGTTTGGCGGCCATGCAGACCTGTCCTGAGCTCTGGAAGGAGCCCATCACCAGCCGGTCCATCGCGGCGTCGGTGAACTCGGCGTCCGGCAGGAACACCGCCGGGTCGTTGCCGCCCAGCTCCAGCACCGCCGGAGTGATCATCCGTCCGGCCAGGGCGCCGATCGCCCGGCCCGCGCCCTCGCCTCCGGTGAAGGCGACCTTGCGGACCAGCGGATGCCCGACCAGCGCGGCTCCGGTCTCGGCCTCCCCGTGCACGACCTTGACCAGATCGGTGGGGAAGCGGCGCAGGATCTCCGAGATCGCCAGCGGCGCCAGCGGCGAGGGCTTGACCACGATGGTGTTGCCCGCCGCCAGCGCCGGCCCGACCTTGAGCATCGTCAGGATCACCGGCGCGTTCCACGGCGTGATCGCCGCGACCGCCCCGAACGGCCGCCGCCGCAGCAGCAGCCGTCCGGAGGCGTCGTCGGTCTCGACGTCGGCCAGCACCTCGGGGGCGCGGTCGGCGACCCAGTTCAGGAAGACGCCGGAGAACCGGATCTCCCCGCGGCAGTCGCCGACCGGCTTGCCGCTCTCCCGGGCCAGCAGCACGGCCAGCTCTTCATCGTCGAAGGTCGCGGCCACCTCCCGCAGGACCCGGACCCGCTCCTCCAGCGGGGTCGAGGCCCAGGAGCGCTGCGCCGCGTCCGCGGCCCGGACGGCCTCGTCGACGTCCGGGGCGTCCGCGACGGGCACCCGCCCGACCAGTTCACCCAGCCGGGCGGGGTTCTCCCGTTCGAGCCAGGTGCTCACCCCGTCCTCCCGGGCTCCGGGGTGCGCAACGAGGCGATCATCGAGGTCCTCAGCAGGTGCTCACGCGCCTTGACGGGGTCGGCCGCCAGGGCGCGCAGCCCCGCCTTGTGCGTGTCGGGATCGCGCAGCTGCTCCCAGTTGGAGTGGGTGATCTTCTGCACGAACGACGCGGCCACGTCCCGGCGGCGTTCGCACGCCAGGTCCAGTGCCTCGTCGTCGCCCAGAGCGGCGGCGATCGCGAACGCGTCGTGGATGCCGCTGTTGAGGCCCATGCCGCCGAGCGGGTTGTTGACGTGGGCGGCGTCTCCGGCGAGCACCACCCGTCCCGTGCGGAACCGGGAGGCGACCCGCTGGTGCACCCGGTAGAGGGTCGAGTGCGCGACCTTCCACTCGATGTCGACCACGCCGCGCAGCCGCTCGGGCAGCCGGGCCAGCTCCAGCTCGTCCGGGGTGTCCTCCGGAGTCGGGAACAGCACCCGCCAGTGGTCGGGCGTGCGCAGCAGGACCAGCCACTCCTCGGGGTCGAAGACGTAGTTGACCGCGGCGATGCCGGGGATCAGCGCCTCCAGGTCCTCCTCCGTGGAGGCGACGAGGAACCGCTCGGGGTAGGTGATCCCCTCGAACGGCACGTCCAGGGACTTGCGGACCTGGGACGACGCCCCGTCCGCGCCGATCAGCCACTCGCCCCGGTGGACCGAGCCGTCGGCGGTGGTGACCGCGACGCCCCGGTCGTCCTGGACGACCCCGGTGACCGCGGAGCCGAAGACGACGTCGCCGCCCTCGGCCCGCAGCAGGTCCAGCAGGATCGGCGTGAGCTTGCTCTGCTCGCACTGCACCCGGAACGGGTAGGGGGTGTCGTTCTCCAGCAGCCGCAGGTCGAGTTCGGCGACGACGCCGCCACTGCGCTCGCGGTACTGGAAGGCGTGCGACACCAGGCCCTTGGCCATCAGCGCGTCCAGCGCGCCGAGCTCGGCCAGCATCTCCAGCGTCGGCGGGTGGTAGGTGGAGGCCCGGGACTCGGCGGCCAGCGTGTCGCCGGCCTCCAGGACCGTCACCTCGTGGCCGCGCCGGGCCAGGGAGACGGCGGTGGTCAGCCCGACCGGTCCGGCTCCCGCGACGAGTATCCGCATCACGCCTCCCTGGAGTGCAGGGCGAAGCCGTTCTCCACGCCCACGACCCGGGGGTTGGTGAAGAAGCGCAGCGTCTCGGCGGTGCCCTCCTCGCCCAGCCCGGAGTGGCCCCAGGCGGGACGCGGGGCGAACAGGTGCAGGCTCATGATGCTGGAGCCGTTCACCTTCACCTCGCCCGCGCGGATCCGGCGGGCGACGGAGAGCGCCTTCTCGGTGTCGGCGCCGAACACGTACCCCTCGAGCCCGTAGACGGTGCCGTTGGCCAGCGCCACGGCCTCGTCGATCGAGGTGTAGGGGTGGACCGTCGCGACCGGGCCGAAGATCTCCTCCACGGCCTGCTCCGCCGGGACCCCGGTGACCAGTGCCGGGGCCAGGTGGTTGGTGCCCTCGGGGACCGCCGTGCCGGTGTGCACGGTGCCGCCGAGCGCGTCCCGCTGGGAGGCGACCAGCTCGCGGTGCCGGGAGTGCACCAGCGGCCCGTAGTCGGTGTCCTCCGACAGCGGGTCGCCGGCCTCGAGGGTGCCCAGCCGCGCGACGACCGCCGCGACGAGCTCCTCCTCCATCTCGGCGGGCACGATCAGCCTGCCGAGCGCCCGGCACCACTGGCCGTTGAGCGTGGTCAGCAGGTCGACGATGCCGCGGGCGGCGACGTCGACGTCGGAGTCGGCCAGCACCACCAGCGGGTTGTTGCCGCCCAGCTCGAGCTGGGCCGGCTTGTGCCCGACGGCGCAGGCCGCGGCGATCGCCTGTCCGCCCTTGGCCCCGCCGGTGAAGGACACCGCGCGGACCCGGGGGTCGTTGACCATCGTGCCGCCGACGCCGGGGCCGCCGTGGAGGAACTGGAAGACGCCGTCGGGAACGCCCTGGGCGCGCAGCGCCTCGTCGATGGCCTCGGCCATCAGCTGGCTGCCGTAGGGGGCGTACTCGCTGGCCTTGTACAGCACGGGGCAGCCCGCGGCCAGCGCGTTGGCGATCTTGTGCGCGCCGGTGGGCGCGGGCGCGTTCCAGGCGGTCAGGCACAGCGCCGGACCCCAGGGCAGCAGGTGCACCTCGGTGGCGTTGCCGTCCTCGCGCTCGAGGGCGCGCGTGAGCCAGCCCTCGCGCAGCTGCCCGGCGGCGAGCAGGAACGAGCCGGTGACGATCATGCCGAGCGGCAGGGTCTGCCGGATCGGGACGCCGGTCGCGAACGACTCCAGGGCGGCGATCTTCGCGACCTTCGGTTCCAGGGCGGCCGCGACGGCCTCCAGGATCGAGGCGCGCTCCTGCGCGGAGACCGCGGCCCACTCCCCGGCGACGGCGTCGGCCGCGGCCAGGGCGCGCTCCACCCGTTCGGCCGAGCTGGCCGCGGCGGGGCCGAGGGCCTCGCCGGTGGCGGGGTTCTCCAGGATCAGGTCCAGCGTGTCACCGGCGGCCTCCCACGTTCCGGCGACGAGGTCGCGGGCTGCGGGGGGCTTCACGAGTTCACGCTCGCGAACAACTCGTTCTCCTTGTCCTGGGTGATCATGGAGGCGGCCTCCAGCCTGCCACGCTCGGCGGGGAAGGTCATCACCAGGGCCATGGCCAGGTCGCGCAGGGTGCGGCCGATGACGCCGTCCATGGTGGCGGCGGAGGTGCCGCAGGCCTTGAGCGCGCCGAGCGCGACCTGGAAGCAGGCCTCGGAGATGTCGCCCTTGGCGATGCGCCACTGCTTGTAGACCTCGGCCTTGGGCAGCAGCGGGGGCTCGGAGGTCTCCAGCTCGATCTGCCGGCGGATCCACAGGTAGGCGGTCTCCAGGCGCTCGGCCATGTTGCCGATGATGACCTGGTGCATGGGGGAGCTGGCGATGGTCTTGCCGGTGTCGGCGAAGGTCTTGCCGGTGGTGCGCTCGAGCGCGTAGTCGTAGGCGTTCTGGGCGGCGCCCAGGTAGACGGCCATGATGGCGAGCTGGTTGCCGACGAAGCTGCCGCGGCTCATCTGCAGCATCTTCACGAACGAGCCCGGCACGGTGAGGGAGTCCTCGGACGGGACGAAGACGTTCTCCATGATGACGCCGTCGTTGGCCGAGGCGCGCATGCCCAGGCCGTTCCACTTGGGCCGGTTGGTGATGCCCTCGGAGTCGCGGTTCACCAGGAACAGCGCCAGGCCGTCGGCGTCGGTGGTGCCGTCGACCTTGGCGGTGACCAGGTAGTAGTCGGCGACGCCGGTGGCGCAGCCGAAGGACTTGACGCCGCTGAGGGACCAGCCGCCCTCGACCGGGGTGGCGATGGTGGCGATGGCGATGTTGGCGCTGGAGCTCTTGACCTCCTCGGAGGCGAAGTTGGCCAGCCAGGTGCCGCCGGCCATGTTGGTCAGCAGCCGCTCGGCGAACGCCTTGATGACCGGGACCTCGTCCTCGGCGAACAGGCCGGCCTCGATGGCCTCCAGCGGCAGCAGGCCGCGCGAGGCGCTGGTGTTGTGGAAGAAGTAGGCCAGCGCGGTGGACGGGCAGGCCGAGCCGAGGGTGAAGGTCGCCCCGGCCAGGTCGCGCAGCCCGCCGCCCAGGCCGCCGAACTCCTCGGGGATGATCAGGCCGAGCAGCCCGGCCTCGCGCATCAGCGCGATGTGGCCGACGGGGAACTCACCGGTCTCGTCGGCCTTGGCCGCGGCCTCGCGCAGTGCGGGCAGCACGCTCTCGACCTTCTCCATGCGGGCGCGCTCGGCGTCGGTGAGGGTGGTCAGCAGCCGTTCTGCGATCAGTGTCATCAAAACTCCTTGAGCATGGGGACCCCCGGTTACGCGCGAGGGTGAGGACGCAGATATGTGCGGCGGTCGGAGGGAGGCCCCTGCGTCCGACCGCTGGAGTCCCCGCGCCCGGAGGGCGGGGAGGGGATCAAGAAGTGGTCCTTCCCGGTCCGTGGGTGCGGCCGGGCAGAGGCGCCCCGCAGGCCGCCTCCAGCTCGGCCGCGGCCGCGGCCAGGGCGTCCCGGTCGGCGGGGCTCGAGACCCCGAGCCGGGACGCGAGGAAGAGCAGGTCGACCGAGCACAGCCCGTCGTCGAGCCCTCCGAGGGTCACGTCGAAGTGCCGGACGCCGCTCTTCATCGCGGTCAGGGCGTTGGCCAGGCCGAGCCCGTCCCGGTCGGTCAGCCGGACCCGTACCGGCACCTCGCGGGCCAGCGGGACGGCGTCGCACAGGATCTCGCGGACCGTCAGCGGGGAGGCGGGCTCCTCGCCCTCGTCCAGCGCGATCTCGTCGCAGCCGGCCGAGAGCAGTTCGCCGACCGCCGTCAGCGTCGCCTCCCTCCGTTCGGGGGAGAAGGCGTCGGGCACCCGTCCGACCGCCGAGCAGCCCGCGGCGCGGGCCGCGGCGACCATCGACTCCGCCGTCCCGGGATCCCGGTGGCGGAACTCGATCACCCCGCCGGGCCCCGGCGCGGG
>NZ_BAAATZ010000019.1:41997-93101 GCF_039533685.1 Actinocorallia aurantiaca
AGTCCATCAGTACGGAGCCGGACTCGTCCGGCTCGTCCTCGCGCACCCGGGTGCGCACCCCGGCCTCCCGCACCGCCTTGAGCAGCGGTCCGGCCGCGAGGCCGCGGCGCTCCAGCGCGTCGGCGAGACCGGTGTCGGCGAGGGTGACCTCGGCGGGCAGCGGGTCGGCGAGCTGGCCCCAGCTGCGGGAGTGGAACAGCAGCGGGCCGGTGGCGCGCGGGATGTCGGCGGCGAGCACCTCGCCGACGAAGATCGTGTGGTCCCCGCCCGGGTAGGCGTGCACGACCCGGCAGTCCAGCCAGCCGAGCGCGTTGGCCAGCACGGGCGAGCCCGTCTCGGGGGTCAGCCACTCCTGCCCCTCGAACCGCTCGGCGGGAGGGAGCCGGCCGGCGAAGCGCTGGCCGAGCTCGGCCTGGTCCCGGCCGAGGATGCTGATGCCGAACATGCCGCTGTCGGAGATCAGCTGGTGGCTGTAGAGCCGGGTGTCCAGGCAGACCAGGACCAGCGGAGGGTCGAGGCTGACGCTGGAGAACGAACTGGCCGTCATTCCGTGCCAGTCTTCTCCCGCGACCGTGGTGACCAGGACGACCCCGGTGGGCCACTGTCCGAGCACGGATTTGAAGGTCTCGGCGTCGACCGCCACCTGAGCCCCCCTCGTTTCGCGTATGGAAACACTGTCCCGCAGAAGGTAACAATGCTCCGGATGGGGTGTCAATGCGTTTCCAAGGATGTTTCCCGTAGAGAAACGTGTTGCCTTAGACTTCTCGTGTCGGACCACTTCAGGAGAGGCGAAACCGTGCCTAGGACAGCTTCGACCAAGGGCGATGAGGGCACCGAGGGCCAGAGCAGATCGATCGCCGCGGTGGAACGGGCCATGGACGTGCTGCTGCTGTTCGGGCGCAGCACCAGGCCCGATCTCGGCGTGACGGAGATCGCCACGGAGCTGGGCCTGACCAAGGCCGCCGTCCACCGCATCCTCACCGCGCTGCGCAGCAAGGAGCTCATCACCGTCGATCCGGTGACCCGCCGCTACGCGCTCGGGCACGCCGCGATCTCGCTGGGCCGCGCCTACATGGCGCGGATGGACCTGCGCGCCATGGTGGGCCCCGAACTGCGGCTGCTGTCGCGCCAGACCGGGGAGACCTCCACGCTGTCGGTCCGCCGCGGCGACACCCGCATGTACGTGGACCAGGCGGTGCCCAACCAGGAGCTGCGGATGGAGGTCAGCCTCGGCATCCCCTACCCGCTGCACGCGGGCAGCTCCTCCAAGGCCTTCCTCGCCTTCCTCGACGAGGCCGAGGTCGACGGCTACCTGGCCCGCCACCCGCTGGCCGCCATCACCGACAAGACCATCGTGGACGAGGACGCCCTGCGCGCCGAGCTGGTGCTGATCCGCAAGCGCGGATACGCCACCTCGCTCGGCGAGCGCCAGGAGGGCGCCGCGTCCATCGCGGCGCCGGTCTTCGACCACGACGGCCGGGTGCTGGCCGTGCTGAGCGTCTCCGGCCCCCTGACCAGGTTCAAGTCGCAGATCAGGGAGTACGCCCCGCTGCTGCTCGCCTCGGCGGCGCGGGTCTCCGCTCAGCTCGGCCATCCCGGGTGACCCTTACAGGTTCGCGCCGGGCTTGAGCACGCCCAGGGCCGCGGTGACCAGCACGCTGCCCCAGATGCCCAGCACGTAGGGCACGCAGCCGTCGATCGAGCGCTTGATGGCGTTCTCGGTCTCCGGGCTGCTGCCCTGCGTCATCAGGCCGCCCCAGGCCGGCCCGAACGGCTTGAGCTTGATCCGGATGCCCAGGCCGCAGGCGATCGCCAGCCCGTAGAAGAAGATCTTCCCGGCGAGCCACTTGGGGTTGGTGTCGACGCCGAACGGCTCGGCGGCGAAGAACGCGTAGCCCGCCATGCCGAGCAGCCCGGCGATGAGCCCGATCCGGATCGTCCAGTCCGCGCGCTTCACCCACGGGTACTTCCCGTGCGTGCGGTGGTCGACGATGGTCGAGGCCAGCCAGCCGAACGAGAACACCCAGGTCAGCACCACCAGCGGCCAGCTGAAGACGTCGTAGCCGGCCAGCTCGGCGCCGTGCGGGTCCATCGCCATGAGCGTGAGCCCGCTGGGCAGGAACAGCACCAGGCAGATCTTCGGGCCGAGGTCGAGGCCGTTCATGATGCTCAGCGCGGTGCTGCGCGCGGCCGGAGTGATGTCCGGCTTGATGACGAACCGGCTGGAGTAGTAGACGCCGAGGTCACCGCCCAGCCAGAAGACGAACAGTACGAGGTGGAGGATGATCCACCAACCGTAGGGATGTGCTCCCATCGGTCATTCTCCCGTCGTGAGGGGACCGACCCGAGGGCTGTCCGCGAGAGCCGTGACGGCCCTGGCCAGGGCCTCGGCCTGGTCCTGCGGGACCGCGCGGGCGGCATTGAGCAGGAACTTGGTGCGAAGGTCGGAGGCGGGCAGCGGGTGCCCGGGACCGCCGCGCGAGGAGTCCACCCGGTGCTCCAGGACGGAGCCGCCGCGGGTGGTCACCCGCAGCACCGCGGCGAAGGCGTTGGGGAAGATGTCACTGGCCTTCTCGTCGGCGAAGCAGGTCACCTTGGCGGCCAGCGCGAGTCGTTCGGGGTCCTCGTGCGAGCCGTCGGCGAAGTCGTCCAGGTAGACGCCGAGGCCCCCGCCGCCCAGCAGCGCCGTGGCGATGGTGAACGGGCCGGAGAACTTGGCGTGGTAGGCCGAACGGGGCCTGGCCTTCTCCTCCGGCGGTTCGCCGACGGTGCGCAGCGTCGGCGCGGGGAAGCCCGCCTCGATGGCCGTGATGTCGGCCGGGTCGAGGCCGCCCTCGCGCAGCGCCAGCGCGCAGTCGATGGCCGGATGGGTGAAGTGGTTGGTGGGGTAGGGCTTGTAGACCGTCCGGGTCGTCTCCCAGCGCTCTCCCAGCCCGTCCATCAGCGCGGAGGAGTCGTACGTGCCGTCCAGCCAGGCCTGGAAGAAGCCGAACCGGCCCTCCAGGACGGTCGGCGGCCCGGTCACCCCGGCGGCGGCGAACCCGGCCGCGGCCACGCCTCCGTGCGCCGCCCAGCCGCAGTGGATGCGCTTGACGGTGCCGCCGGTGCGGTTGGCCTCCAGGACGCCCGAGCCCATGCTCGCGGCGATGCCGACGGCCGAGGCGACGCCCTGGGCGTCCAGCCCGTACAGCAGCGCGGCCGCCGCGGCGGCGCCGAGCGTGCCGCAGATGGAGGTGGCGTGCTGGCCCTTCTCGAAGAAGACGGAGTTGCGCAGCTCCCGGTCGTAGGAGGCCATGCCCAGGCGGTTGCAGATCTCGATGCCCGCGGCGACGGCGGCCAGCAGGTGCGCGCCGGAGGATCCGCGTTCCTGCGCGACGGCCAGGGCCGCCGGGACCACCGAGGCGCTGGGGTGCAGCACCGAGGGGAGGTGGGTGTCGTCGAAGTCCAGCGCGTGCGCGTAGGTGCCGTTGACCAGGGCGGCGTTGGGGGAGGGGAGAGTCAGCCCGGTGCCGAGCACCTCGGCCGTGCCGCCCTCGCCCCAGCCCCGCACGGTGGACAGCACCGCGTTGCCGGGATCGGTCTCGGAGGTCTCTTCGGCGCGTCCGGCGAGGCAGTTGCCGACGACGTCCAGGACGCGTTCGGAGACGTCCTGGGCGACCTCGGAGGGGATCCCCTCGTCCCGGCAGCCGACGGCGAACTCCGCCAGCGTCTGGACCTGCGTGAGCTCACTCACCGGCCACCGCCGGGAGCACGGCGAGCGGGCGGACGGGGGCGCCGGTGGCGCCGACGATCGGCAGCGGGTTGAGCACCAGGAGGAACTCCCGCGTGCCGGACTCCAGCAGCGGCAGCAGCCGCATGGTCTCGATGATGTTGATGCCGGACTCGACCAGCAGGATGCGGTGGACCGGCAGCAGTGCGTGGCCCTTGCCGGGCGCCAGGTGCTCGAAGGCGATGGTCTCGCCGCCCGCGGCGCGCACGCCCAGCCCGGCCAGCCACTTGCCCGCGGCGGCGCCGGGACCCGGCACGCCGTCCTTGGCGCCGATGAAGCGCTCGCCGTCCTCCCAGTGCCGCGACCAGCCGGTGCCGATGAGCACCACGTCGCCGGGGCGGATGTCGAGGCCGTCGGCGGCCTTCTCCAGGTCGTCGACGGTCACCTCGTATCCGGCGGGGAGCACCGGCACGCCGTGGACCTTGGCGACGTCCAGCAGCACACCGCGCCCGACGTAGGGCGGGAAGTCGTCGATGCCCATCTCGGCGAAGCCGCGGTGGTCGGAGACGGCCGGCCCGCCCCCGTACAGCAGCCCCTCGTGGGAGACGTGCGCCAGGGCGTCGACATGGGTGCCGACGTGGCCGCCGGTGATGATGATCTCGTTGGCGGCGGATCCTCCGTCGGCCCGGACCATGTCACCGTGACGCCGTTCCAGCAGCATGCGGAACGGCGGGTGGTTGGGTGACTGCGGCATGCCGGTTCGCATGGGCTGGGCGAGGTCGAGGACCGTCGCCCCGGTCAAATCGTTCCAGAGCAAGGTCAGCTCCATGCCTTTCTCGCGCGGTGCCCCGTTGAGGTTATGGAAACGACGTTACCCTGTGAGGAACAGTCGGCGAAAGTCGGCCGAGACGATCCGGGTCCTGCCTGGTGGCGGGCGGGGGGGATCAGGTCATCGCGCGGGGCTCGCTGCGCATCAGCTCGGCGAAGACGATGAGCCGGTAGGCCGCGGAGAACTTCGGGTGGCAGGTGGTGAGCGTCATCCGCGCCTTCTTCGCCTTCGCGCCGGGTTTGCCGGGCACCGAAGCGATGACCGACACGTCCGTGGGCAGCACGACCTTGCTGCCGGTCATCCGGTAGACGTGCGTGGCGGAGGCGGTGTCCACGAGGATCTGGTCCCCGGCCACCAGCTCGTCCAGCCGGTTGAAGGGGCCGCCGTAGGTGGTGCGGTGCCCGCTGAAGACCGTGTTCCCCACCTCGCCGGGCATCGCGGTGCCCGGGTAGTGCCCCGGGCCCTTGGCGAGGTCGGCGTTGCTCACCCCTTCGACGGTGGCGTACCGCCAGCCGGAACCGAAACGGGGGATGCGGATCACCGCGAAGGCCTTGCCCCGCTCGGTGGCGACGACGGTCTTGGGCACGACCTTCGGCCTGCCCGGCTGGGCCGCCGCCGAGACCGTGGTCTGTTTGCGCCACAGCGCGTCGAGTTCGTCGTTGAGGCCCGCCTGGGCGCGGCGGGCGTAGTCGTCCGTCCCCCAAGTCAGGTGGGAGACGAAGAGGGCGATGACGAGGCCTGCGGTGATGAGGAGTTCCGCGACCAGACGTACCACGGTGCGCATGTCCAGGGACGGTATCCCTAGTTTCGGATGGATGGGAAACGAATGATCCCTGAATGAAACGTTTGGGTTTCGCGTCACCCCTTGCCCTTGACAGCGGTCCGTCCGGAGCGGTTCTCTAGGCCCACATTGCGAAACTGTGTTTCCTCTAGCGGAACAAGACGGAGTTCACCCCGTGATGAAGAGACAGGCCGCCCTCAGGGGCCTCGTGGCAGGAGCCACCGCCGTGGCCGCCACGACGGCCGTGGGGGAGCCGGCGCGGGCGGGAACCGGCACCGTGACCTACGACTGCCAGATCTTCGCCAGCCGTTTCACCTACACCGCCGAGGTCCGGGTGAGTGGTCCCCCCTCGCCCGGCGGGGTCGGGGACACCGCCCGGATCGAGGCGGACTTCTCCGACCTCCCAGGAGTCGCGCCGCTCACGGTCGACTCCTGGAGGACGACGGCGAAGCTCGTCGTGTCAGGTGCACAGACGGGAACATACGACCTCACGGGGCCTGAGCGGAAGGGTCCGGTGAAGGAGAAAAAGCCTCTTCCGATCGGCGAGCTCACCGCACGGGTCCCGCTGACGGCCGGAGGGACCCTCGACGTCACCCTCGGTGCCCTCACCATCACGGGCACCTCGTTCGGCATCTCGGTGCAGATCACCTGCGTTCCCAAGGGAAACCCGCCCAAGCTGCTGTCGGTGAAGGTGCGCGGGGAGAGCTCGCCCGTCACCCTGCTGGCCGACCCCGCCACCGTCGCCCCCGGAACCGAGATCAAGATCTCCGGTTCCGGCTGGGGGAGAGGGGCGGTGAAGCTGGCGCTGTGCGACGCCGACGGCACCGACTGCGGTCCGAACCGGCTCACCGACGCCTCCACGGCGGTGGAGGGCGGGAAGCTCACCGGCAGCGCGAAGGTCAAGGACGGCACCGCGACCGGCACCTACAAGATCAAGGCCACCCAGGGCGACATGGTCAAACTGGTGGCCCTCAAGGTGGAGGCCCCCGGTACGGAGGCCGAACCCGACCCTTGCGCCGGCAAAGAACCCGACCAGTGCGGGCAGCAGGACGTCTCGGTGACCGTCGCCGGCGGACCCCTCACACTCGCCCAGGACCCGGGCGAGGTCGTCCTCGACCCCGTCACCCTGGACGGCAGCGTCAAGACCACCACCGGAACGCTCAAGCGGGTGACCGTCAGCGACGCGCGCGGCTCGTCCGTCGGCTGGTCGCTCATCGGCACTCTCAGTGACTTCAAGGGGCCGGCGGGCGCCTCGATCGCGGCGGGGAACCTCAGCTGGACCCCGCAGTGCACCGCGAGGGCCGGCGCGACCCCCGTGGTCACCGGAACCCCCGGAGCGCTCGGCGAGGCGGGCGCGCTGCTGTGCTCGACCGCCGACAGCACCGCGGGACCGGTCGGCGGAACCTACGACGCGGGGGCCGACCTGTCGCTCGAGGTCCCGGCGGCCACCGCCTCCGGGGAGTACGACGCGGTCCTCACCCTCACCCTGTCCTGAAAAGACCCCGATTCTGTCCCCCTACCCCCCTTTGCTCCCCGCTGGGCGAACGCGCCCGCCCGGCGGGGCCATCTTCCCCCGAAGGAGGTGACCACATGATCAGAGTGATCACCGCCCTCGTCGTGCTGCTGTCCGCGCTGGCCCCCGTCTCCCCGGCCCGCGCGGACGGCGAATCCCCGCCGGCCAGCAAGGACGCCAAGGAGCAGCCCGCGGCCGGGACGACCGGAAACGGCTCCTGGGCCGTCGGACCCGCCACCGACAGCAAGACCCTCACCCCGCGGCTGCACTTCACCCTGGAAGGACGCGCGGGCGACGTCATCCGCGACACCGTCCGGATCTGGAACCTCACCGGCAAGAAGATGAAGTTCGAGGTCTACGGAGCGGACGGCTACAACACCGCCCGGGACGGCGCCTTCGCCCTGCGCGGTGCTGAGGAGCCGCAGAAGGGGATCGGCCTGTGGACCAAGGTCGGCAGCCGCGACGTCACCGTCCCCGCCGGCCGCGCCGTCGACGTGCCGTTCATCGTGAACGTCGCGAAGAACGCCACCCCCGGCGACCACATCGGCGGCGTCGTGGTCGCCAACAAGCAGGTCGAAGCGGTCAAGCAGACCGGCGGCACCGTCCTCGGACTGCGCCGTGCCGTCGGCGCCCGGATCTACCTGCGGCTCGAAGGCTCCCTGGTGCCCGGCGCCAAGGTCGAGGGCCTGCGGGTGGAGAACACGAAGCCGGAACTGCCCTGGGGCAGCCCCGTCGGCACCGTGATCAAGTACCGGATCGTCAACGTCGGCAACGTCCGGCTCACCCCCACCGCCCAGATCCGCGCCACCGGCCTCTTCGGCCGGGTCCTGCGCGACTTCCCGGAGCGGGCGATGCCCGAACTGCTCCCGGGAGAGGACGTGGAGGTCGAGCTGAAGTGGCCCGGCGCCCCGCCCGCCGACACCGTGAAGGTCACCGTCGAACTGAAGACCCAGGCCGGCCTGCAATCGGTCGCCCGTACCGGCTACACCTCCCTGCCCTGGCAGACGCTCGTTTCCGTACTCGCCCTCGTCCTCGCGGCCGCCCTGCTCCTGCGGCTGCGTCGGCATCTCATCGCTCGGAGAAACGCATGACCGGCACGCGTCGTCCACGCGTTCTCGCCGCACTCGTGCTGGTGTCCCTGTTCCTGTGGCCCGTGCCGGCCTCGGCGGACCCGGGCGCGAGCGCGGCCCCCGCCGAGGGCGCTCCCGGGACCGTCGTCCAGGTCCGAGGCGCGGGCTGGCCCGTCGGCGTCTCGGTGCAGGTCTCGGTCTGCGGCCGCAACGCCGTCAACGGCTCGGTCGACTGCGACCAGCCCGGCGCGGTCACCGCGCCGGTCGGCCCCGACGGTGTGGTCACCGCCGGGCTCACCGTCAGCGCCCCGCCCGTACCGTGCCCCTGCGTTATCCACATGGTGACGCCGTCGGGCTCGGAGAAGATGACGGTGGACATCCCGTTCACCGTGCTCGGCCACAAGACCGCCGACGTCGTCAAGCAGGAGAACCCCGCCCGGATCGACGTGGTCGACGCCGAACTGCGCGGCAGCGGCGGCGTCAGCGAGCTGTTCGGCTGGCGCACCAAGCGGACGCTGGTGCTCACCGTCCGCAACAACGGTCCGGACCCGGTGACGGACGCCCCGCTGGTCGTCGGCTGGGGCGCGGACGCGACGGCGGAGTCCCCGCTGACCGCGCCGCCCACCGGGACCATCGAACCCGGGGCGACGGCCGTCTACCGGGTACCGGTCGAGCTGCCGCCCGCCTCCTACGGGACGTTCCTGGTCGGCGGCAGGTTCGCGGGCCAGACCGAGTTCGAGGTCAAGTTCACCACCTACCCGTACCTGCTGTTCGCGGTCAACCTGGTCGCGCTCCTGGCGCTGCTCGCAGGAGTGCGCGCCGCCCTGCGCCGCAGGCGCACCCGATCCCGCGGGGCCGCCGCAGACGTTCCCTTCCCGGCCGCGCCGAAGGCGGCCCCGCGCTCGCTCGACCAGACCGCCCTGCTCACCTACCTGGAGAGCAACGCCAGGCGTGCGGACGGCGAGACCCTGGTGATCGACAAGCCCTCCCTGGTGGCCTACCTGAACGGGCCTCCGCTCCTGGACTCCCAGGCCCTCGACCGCTTCCTGAACGATGGAGGGTCCGATGCGTCACGGTGAACGCGTCCACATCGTCGGTTCCGCGGCGGTGGCGCCGCTCGCGCTCGGCTCGCTGATCCTGCTGCGCGAGGGGCTGGGCACCCTGCTCGGATTCCCCGGCGACGTGGTCGGCTACATGGTCGCCATGGGCATGCTGATCGGCGTCGGCGTGTCCCCGTGGGTGCTGCGCGGAGAGGGCCACCCCGTGGTCCGCCGGGTGCTGTGCCTGCTTCCGGGACTCAGCCTGCTGGTGATGGCCGCACTCCCGATCGTCCCGGTGTTCGCCACCCTGGCCATGGTGGTCGGCCTGTGCATACCGACCCTGCTCGCCCTGACCCGGGGCGGTGGCGGGCGCGGCATGGGCTACGCCGGCGTCGCCGGAGCGGTCGGCGCCGTCCTGATCGCCGCCGTGTGGCAGGACCAGCCGCGTCTGGGCCTGGCCGTGGCGGGCGTCTTCGCGGTGTTCTCCGGGGCGTTCTCCGGGCCCGTCCCCGACTCCCGCCGGGCCTTCCGCGAGGTGCGCTGGATGCTGCCCGACTACGCGGCGGTCGGCTGGGCGCTGGGCGCGGTGATCCTGCCCGCCAACCGGCTGTGGCTGTTCCGGTTCGAGCTGTTCGGCGTCGACCGGATGTACTTCCTGTTCGCCGCGGTGATCGCGGGATGCGCACTGGCATTCCTGCTGGGCCGGCTGGTGGACGAGGTCCAGCTGCTGCTGGTGATGGCGGCCGGAGGCATGCTGCTGGTGGCCACCGCGCCGTGGGCGGCGGGGATCGCCGTCGGCGCCGCGGTGACGTTCGGCGCGTCCATGGCGGCGCTCTCCCGGCTCGACCGGCTCGCCGAAGGCAGGGGCGCGGCGCTGAGCGCCACCGCCGCGCTGCTGGGCGGCCTGGCCGCCTACGGCGCGGCGCCGCTGCTGGGAATGTTCGTCGGCTCGGGAAGCGCCATCACCCTGAGCGCCATCCCGCTGGCCCTGCTCATCGTGTGGTCGGTGTACCTCACCCCGGCCACCGAGGCCGCCGGGCCGCCGCTGGCCCTGTGGCGGCTGAGCGACCCCGAGCGCGCCGTCGACCGGCTCGACCTGCGGGCCGAGCCGGGGGAGAAGCTGGCCTTCTACGGGCGCGGATCCGTCGTCCTTCTCGGGCTGCTGTCGGGCGAGGTCAAGGCCGACGGCGGCAGGTTCCTGTCCCGAGGCGTCGACCTCACCCGGGCCGGCGCGGCGCGCAGGGCCGAACTGAAGGTGTGCCACCGGGTGCCCGCCGTGCCCGGAGACGACCGCAGGACGGTCGCCGAACGCCTGGCCGACCTGGCCGTCACCGAGCCGTGGCGGACCAGGGCGGTGCTGGAGATCTTCCCCGCCCTGGACGCCCGGCGAGCGGAGCCGGCCGCGGACCTCGACGAGACCGGCGCGCTGCTGCTGGGCCTGGCCGAGGCGCTGCTGATCCGGCCCCGGATCCTGCTGGCCGACGCCCGGGGTTGCGACCCCGAACTGGCCCCCGTCTTCGACGGGCTGGCCAGGGGCGGCGCGGTGGTGGTGCTCGCCGAGCCGCCGGTGCCGCTGACCGTCGCCCTGGGAGCCCACGCCCACCTGCTGCGGCGCGGCCGCCTGGCGGACGAGCTCCCCCATTCCACCGAAGAAGAACTGACCGCGAGCCTGGACCGAGGACGCCCATGAGAAGAACCGCGCTCCTGGCGCTCGCCGCCGCGCTGGCGCTGACCCCCGCATCCGCTCTCGCCGCACCGGCCGAGAAGGGCCCCGTCCTCGAGCTCAGCAAGGCCGAGGGCATCGCGGAAGGCGACAAGATCAAGGTCAACGGGTCCGGCTTCAAGCCGGGGCTGAAGCAGATCGCGGTCGGCCTGTGCATCGAGGGCTACACCAACGGCCTCAAGCACTGCGATCTGGAAGGCGGGGCCGCCTTCGTGAACGCCGACGGCTCGGGGAAGATCCCCGAGCTCACCCTGACGGTCGCCACCAAGTTCCTGGAATACGACTGCCTCATCCAGCAGTGCGTGGTGGGTGCGGGGCCGATTCCCGGATCGGTGCCCGACGCCATCCAGAAGGCCAACATCGTGACCACACGCCTCGGCTTCGAAGGCGCCACCTTCGAGCCTGAAGCCACCGAGTCCGCGGCACCCGCCGCGGCGGACGCCGACCCCGACGGCGTGGGCGGGCCCTCCGCCCCTCTGTGGTTCGTCACAGCGGGGCTCCTCGTCCTCGTCACCTTCCTCGCCGCCAGGCGCAAGTCCCTCAGGAGGATCACATGAAATTCAGTAAGGTCGCCGCGCTGGGCGCGGCGGCGGTGCTCGTCTGCGCGCCTTCCGCGGCCTCGGCCTCGGCGGCCGCGGCCAAGCTCTCGCTGAGCAAGTCCAGCGGCCTCTCGGTGGGGAGCACGATCAACGTCGTCTCGCTCACCGGCCTGAAGGCCAACCTGACCCAGGTGTACGTCGCCCAGTGCAAGGCCAAGGTCGCCGGCCCCACCGACTGCGAGCTGGGCAGCGCACTGCAGGGCAGCGCCGACGCCAGCGGCACGTGGAAGTCCACCAAGGGGACCGCCATCAAGCTGGTGAAGACGATCAACGGGGTCGACTGCACCTCCAAGGCGGGCGCCTGCATCATCGGCGTCACCAGCCTCACCAACCCCGGCGCCGTCATCGCCACGGCGCCCCTGACGTTCGGCGGGGGCTCCACCACGCCGGACAACGGCTCCAACGACGATTCGGACGACTCGAGCACCGGATCGAACAACGACGACACCACGACCACGACCGACACCGACGCCCTGCCGCAGACCGGCAGCCCTGACGGCATCCCCACCTTCGCGCTGGCGGCCTCGGCCCTGGTGCTCACCGGTGTGGCCGCGCTGTTCCTGGTTCCGCGCCGCCGCCAGGCGGACTGAGCCCGTACGACGAGGAAGGCCCCGGTCCGCAAGGACCGGGGCCTTCCTCGTTTCAGGGGGCCCGCCGGAGCGGGCCCGCCGTCAGCGGATCGTCACATGCCCTCGCCGCTCCAGCGGCCGGCCGAGCGGCTGCGCACCGGGAGGGTGGACAGGATCGGGGCGGGGATGGGGTCTCCCTGCTTCCACTGCCGTCCCGCGCCCCAGTTGTGGCTGAGTTCGTCGGTGCGCTCGTCGGCGTGCTCCAGGGAGGCCGGGTCCGCGCCCCAGTCGAGGGCGGGCGTCTCGGGCTCGTGGGAGTGGTCGTGCCCGTGGTCGTGGTCATGGTCGTGCGAGTGGCCGTGACCGCCGTGCCCGCCCTGCAGGGCGGCCGCGTCCAGGGCCTTGGCGAGCGCGATGACGCTCTTGTCGATGCCGGTGCCGTGCGGGACGAACGGGGCGTCCATCTCGCCCTGGGCGTGCTGGTAGGCCACGGAGGCGGCGAGCTCCTCGTGGTCGCGCTCCGAGCGTCCGTCGGGGCCGAGGTCGTGCGAGGACGTCGACCAGCGCATCCGGCTGCCGTTCGGTCCGTAGTTCACGGCCTCGCCGCCCCAGCGCAGCCACTCGTTCTGGGTGTACCAGTTCATCAGCTCGCCGTCGGAGCGCAGCAGCCAGGTCGCGCCGCCCTCCTGGGTGGTGAAGTGGCCGTGCTTGACCCGCGCCGGACGGAAGAAGTAGGTGCCCAGGTCGAGGGTGCCGAAGTTGTACTCCATGTGGCCCTGCGTGGTGTAGGCCTCTTCGTAGCAGGGGTGGTGGGCCAGCCGGTGGTCGGTCCAGCCCTCCTGGGCGTGCACGAGGCGGGTGTAGAAGCCGGTCGCCGGGTCCACGTGCAGGTACTTGATGAACAGGCCCGGCATCGGCCCGGCGTTGGGCACCGCGTCCCAGTTCATCGCCTCGGTGTCCATGACGATGATCTCTTCACGGGAGTCCTCCCAGCGGGAGGCTCCGGCGTCGAAGCCGGCGTCGCCGTACTCGCGGTAGTGCAGCACCTTGGAGCCCTCGGAGAACACCAGCGCCTCGGCCGGGACGCCCTTCGGGACGTAGAGGTAGGCGCCCTTTCCGTATTCCTTGCCCGCGTACGTCATCGAGCCTTCGAGGACGTAGAACTCGGTGTTGGCGTGGTGGACGCCCGGTCCGCGCCCCCAGCGGGTGTGGAAGTCGACCCGCAGCGAGCAGGAGCCGTCCTCTTCGTCCACCGAGAGGCGGCGCTCGCTGGCGCGGCCTTCGCCGCCGATCAGCTCCGCGCCGTGCCAGACGTAGTCGTTCTCCTGGATCAGTTCGACGTGTGGCCGCATATGTGTTTCAGTCCTTCCGCAGTTCGCGCTTGAGGATCTTGCCCGCCGCGTTGCGCGGCAGGGTGGTCAGGAACTCCACCTGGCGCGGCACCTTGGGGCCGGACAGGACGGCCCGGCAGTGCTCCACGAGCGCGTCCGGGTCGGGGGAGTGGCCGGGCAGGGGGACGACGAAGGCGGTGACCCGCTCGCCCCAGCGCTCGTCCGGGAGGCCTACAACGGCGGCTTCGGCGACTCCGGGGCAGGAGCCGAGGACCTCCTCCACCTCGCGGGGCGCGATGTTGACGCCGCCGGAGATGATCATGTCCTTCTTGCGGTCCACGATGGTGACGAACCCGTCGGCGTCCTGCACCGCGATGTCGCCGGAGCGGTAGAAGCCGTCCTCGGTGAGCGCCTCGGAGGTGGCCTCCGGGTTCTTCAGGTAGCCGTTCATCAGGAAGGGGGAGCGTGAGCACAGCTCGCCGCGCTCGCCGCGCGGCACCTCGGCGCCGTCGTCGTCGAGGACCTTCAGCTCGGTGAGGAACCAGGGCGGGCCGACGGAGCCCGGCTTGCGCAGCGCGTCGGCGGGCCGGCAGTCGGTGACGATGCCGCCCTCGGTCGAGCCGTACAGCTCGTGCACGCCCGCGCCGGGGAAGGCCGACATGACCCATTCCTTGAGCGTGACGGGCAGCGCCGCGGCGTTGAAGAACAGGGTGTCGAGGCTGGAGACGTCGTAGCGGTCCATCAGCCCGGAGGCGCGGAGCTGGTGGGCGTGGGTGGGGACGAGGAAGACGCTCTGCGCCCTGGTCTCGGCGACCAGCGACAGCAGCGCCTCGGCGCTGAAGGAGCGCAGCATCACCACGGTGCCGCCGGTGAAGACCGGGGCGTAGCCGAAGGCGAAACCCGCCCCGTGGTACATCGGCGCGACCGCGACGCTGGTGCGTCCCGGGCCGAGGTTCCACTCCAGCGCCGCGCAGTAGAAGGTGAGCGTGCGGGATCGGTGGCTGATCAGGACGCCCTTGGGGCGGCCGGTGGTGCCGGAGGTGTAGACGATGGTGAACGGGTCGGTCTCCCGGACGGGGACGCGCGGGTCCACCGGGGAGGCCGCCGCGAGGAACTCCTCGTAGCCGCCGTCCACCGAGACCAGGACCGGGGGAGGGGTCTCGACGGAGCCGAGCAGCGCCTGGTCGGCGATCAGGGCGGCGCACTCGGAGTGCTCCAGGACGTAGGCGTTCTCGGCCGCGGTGGAGCGGGTGCCCAGCGGGACCATCACCAGGCCCGCCTTGGCCAGTCCGGCGGCGATCTCGGGCCATTCCAGCCGGTTGCCCAGCAGGACGCCGACCCGGGAGCCGGGGGCCAGCCCCGCCGCCAGCAGCCCGTCGGCGAGCCTGCTGGAGCGGTCATGCACCTCGGCGAAGGTGAGGCGGCGCGGTCCGTCGATCACGGCGACCGCGCCGGGGCTGCTGACCGCGAACTCCCTGATCCCGCCCGCTATCGAAAGCTGCACCCGCGCCTCCAGAATCGTTTCGCATAGGGAAACTGTGTTCCATTATTGGCAGTAGCATGGTATCCCGGAGGCCACCTCGTCAAGGCGTGCGGGGGAGTCGCGCCAGCAGTCCGGCGGCCTCGTCGAGGGAGACCACTTCGGTGTACTTGTGCCGGAGGTCGAACAGCGCGGCCTCGTGCGGGCGCGGGTCGCGGTCTCCGCAGGCGTCGGCGACCACGTAGGGGACGAAGCCGTGCTGCAGGGCGTCCACCCCGGTGGCGCGGACGCAGCCGCTGGTGGACAGGCCGCAGATCAGCAGGGTGTCGACGGACATCGAGGTGAGGGTCGCGGCGAGACTGGTGCCGAAGAACGCGCTGGCGTACTGCTTGGTCACCACGACGTCGCCCTCGCGCGGCGTCAGTTCCGGCACGAACTCACCGTAGGGGCCTCCGCGCTGGAAGGCGGCGAGCGCCGGGACCTTGCGGTAGAACAGGCCGCCGTCCGCCCCGCCGGGCAGGTATTCCACCTTGGTGAAGACGACGGGCACGCCGTTCTCGCGGGCGGCGGCGACCAGTTCGGCCCCGGCGGCCACGGCGTCCTCGACCCCGGCGTACAGGGGAGAGTCCTTCTCCAGGTACGCCTTCACCATGTCCACCACGAGGACGGCGGGGCGCCGTCCGAACGGTAGATTCCCCCCGAATCCCGCTTTTTCGTAATCCTGTTCCAGATTCATTGCGTATCCCTTCTTTCACTTCCCTCCAGCATAGGGATCTGTATCCTCAAGCGAAACATTGTTTCCCTCACTTGGGGAGTTGGTCCATGCGACACGGAATCGGGCGGGGACTCCTCGCCCTGGGGACGGCGGGCAGTTTCCTGGCCGTCCTCTCCGGCGCCTCCTCCGCGTCCGCGGCGGCACCGGTCGGCGACCTGTGCCTGCGCGCGCAACAGCAGACCGCCAAGCTCGACCAGGCCGCCTTCCAGAACGCCGGAGGTGAGCTGAGCAACATTGATTATCCCGACAAGACCTCTTTTGAGAAGTCCAAGCCCACCGAGAAGCCCCTCGTCGTCGGGTCCTACGTGACCTACGAGGACGCGGAGGGGACGCTGCCCAAGCAGATCCGCTGCAAGAGCAAGAGGTCCGACCACCTGCAGCTGGTCTACGGCGAAGCCGTGGCCGGCCCTGAGCAGGAGTGCAGGACGGTCAACCAGACCACGCTTCAGGAGGTCGACGCCTCCTTCACCGCGGCGGAGCGGGCCTCCCTGGCCTACCCGGCCTCGAAGGTCGTGGTCGACGGCGACATCCCGGCCTTCACCGGCTGGGACTGGCTGTGGGACTTCCCCCCGGCCTACAAGGGCTGGGACGGCAAGATCCACCTTCCGTCGCGCTCGCTGTCCGTGCCGTGGACGTGGAACGCCCTGCCCGAGAGCTTCCGCGGCCAGCACTACTGCACGTTCGTCGCGCCCTCGTACCTCAAGAGGATGATGCTGGGCCAGGCGACCGTCTGACCGGGAACCGACGCGGTTCTGAATCCAGGTTCTCCCCTTCGAGGATCCGTCCTCACCCAGGAGCGCCCCCACCTGCGGATTTCCGCCGGCCGAGGGGCGCTCCGCCGTCTCCGCCGCCGCATCGATGCGGCGAAGAGTGCTTCTTGATGCTGTTTGCTCCCCGTGTCGCGGTTGGAGACGCATACGCTGTCCAGATGTCTCAGGTGACCACGCGCCCCCCGTCGGTCGTGCCCGCGGCTTCCCCCGACCCCCGGGAGGCGTCTCGCCTGGGCTGGCTCGACCTGCTCAGAGGGATCGCCGCGCTGATGGTGGCACTGCAGCACGCCATGTACTACTTCACCCCCGCCGCGTGGACGCAGATGTCGCGCTGGGTCGACCCGGGCAAGTACGGGGTCCTGCTGTTCTTCCTGATCAGCGGCTACATCATCCCCGCCTCGCTGGAGAGGCGGGGCAGCGTGCGCGACTTCTGGACGGGGCGGGTCCTGCGGATCTACCCGATGCTGCTGGTGACCTGCGCGCTGCTGCTGGTCCCCCTCTCCCTGGGCTGGTTCGCGCCGCGCCGCGAGACCGAGGGCATGGACCCGCTGGTGGGGGCGGTGGCGCACCTGACCATGCTGCAGGACCTGCTGGCCGTCCCGAACCTGCTCAACGTGCTGTGGACCCTCTCCTACGAGATGGTCTTCTACCTGCTGGTCGTCGCCCTGTTCGCCACCGGGACGCACCGGCGCTCGGCGGACCTCGCGGTGGGCTTCGCGGTGGGCGCGGTGCTGCTCGGCGGCGTGCTTCCCCGGGTCCTGCTCTCGGAGGCCTTCGGCACCGGCCCCGTCGTCCTCGTCACCGCCGCGGTCCTCGTCGCGGCGATCGGGGCGTCGGTCTCCGGACGGCCCGCGCCGGCGCGCTGGGGCGCGGTCGCCGGGGGAGCGCTGGGACTGGTGCTCATCCTCGTCAACGGGCGGCCCGGCACGTGGGAGACCCTGTCCATCTTCGCCGTCATGTTCCTGGGCACCGCGGTGTACCGCGCTGAACAAGGGCAGATCTCCAGAAATCGGGCGCTGTGGTCCGCCGTGCTGGTGTTCGGCTGCGCCATCGCGGCGGGCCTGCTCAACGCGGACCAGTGGCTGACCGGCGCCGCGGTCACCGAGCTCCGGCTGATCTGGACGGGCTCGCTCCTGCTGGCCGCCCTGAGCTTCTGGGCGGGACGGCGGCTCCGGCACCGCCGCGCCCCCCGCGCCCTGACCGCCCTCGGCACGATCAGCTTCTCGCTGTACCTCGTGCACCCGGTGCTGCTCATGGCGGTCGAGGCCCTGCTGGGCGACCGCGGCACCCACCGGTGGGGCGTACCCGGGCTGGCGGCCTTCATCCTGGCGCTCGTGGCGGTGAGCTTCCTGACGTACCGGTACGTCGAGGCCCCCTTCCAGCGACTCGGCCGCCGCCTGGTCCGCCGGGAGCGGCCGGAACCGGTAGAAGAGAGAGCGTGAAACCTCCTCTCCTCACCCGGGTCGCCGACGGCGTGCACTTCGTGCGCACCGGAGCGGTCAACTGGACGATCCTCACCGAAGGCCGCGACGTCACCCTGGTCGACGCCGGATACCCGGGCGACCTGCCGGCCGTCCTGTGGGCGCTGGAAAGGCTCGGCCGCCGCCCGGAGCAGATCGGCGCGGTCCTGGTCACCCACGCGCACGTCGACCACATCGGCTCCCTGCCGCGGCTGCTGTCGCGGGCGCCCGACGCCAGGGTCCTCACCTCCGGGACCGAGGCGCGCCACGCGCGGCGCGAGTTCCTCGAGCAGGCCACGCCGCTGGACGTCGCCGCCAACCTGTGGCGTCCGGGATTCCCGTCGTGGACGCTGCACATCATGCGCGCGGGCGCGTTGAAGGACGTCCGCGTGCCCCGTGCCGAGGCCTTTCCCGGCCCCGGGCCCCTGGACGTCCCCGGCCGTCCGGTGCCCGTCCTCACTCCCGGGCACACCAGCGGCCACACCTGCTACCACCTGCCGGAAGCCGGGGCGCTCCTCACCGGGGACGCGCTGGTGACCGCCCACCCGACGTCGCGGACCGACGGCCCCCAGCTCCTGCCGTCGCTGTTCCACCACGACGAGGCGGCCGCCCGCGCGGCGCTGGACCTGCTCGCGCCGCTGCCCGCGGGGCTCCTGCTGCCCGGCCACGGGCCGCACCTCGCCCTCTCCCCGGCCGAGGCCGTCGCCGTCGTCCGGGGCGGGGACGGTTAGGCGGGGGCGCCGGTGACGGGTCTCTGCTGCGTGAGGTCCGGCGGCACCCAGGCCTCGCGCATGTAGGCGGCGCCCCGCTCGACCACGGAGGGTTGCCGGGAGGCGACGTCCTCGCTCTCCCACGGGTCGTCGAAGAGGTCGTAGAGCTCGTACGTCCAGCCGGGACCCGGGCGGCTGTAGTCGGGGGAGGGGCCCCAGCCGATGAGCTTCCAGCGGTCGAACCGCACCGCGGCGGAGACGTTCAGGCCCCGCTCGTCCTCCTCCGCGCGGTGGGCCGGAGTGCTGCCGACGTGCAGGCGCAGCCAGTACAGGTACGGGTGCACCGAAACCTCGCCCTCGCCGGTGAAGACGGGGCGCAGGGAGAAGCCGTCGGTGGCGTCGGGAGGCGGGACCTCCGCAAAGTCGGCGAGCGTGGTGAGCAGGTCGTAGTGCGCGGTCGGGTGCTCGACCGTGGTCCCGGCGGTGCGCTGGAACATGCCGGGCGCCCAGGCGATGAACGGGACCCTGATGCCGCCCTCGTAGAGGTTGCGCTTGAGCCCGCGGAACGGCCCGGCCGCCTGGAAGAAGTCCGGATGGACGCCCCGCTCCTGGTGCGGGCCGTTGTCGCTGGTGAAGATGACGACGGTGTTCTCGTCCAGCCCCTGGGTGCGCAGTTCGTCGACGAGGGTGCCCACGTAGGTGTCGAGCAGGGTGATCTGCGCGGCGTGCGCGGCGTCCTCGGGATCCCAGCCCAGGCCGGAGTACTCCCCGAGCCGGGGAGCGGCCGAGGGCGCGTGCGGCAGCGGCAGGGTGAGCGTGAGCAGGAACGGCTCGCGGTTGGGCTCGCGCAGGAAGTCCAGGGCCCGCCGCATGATGAGGTCGGGCCCGAAGAGCATGCCGCTCTCGCCCTGGTTGCCCGGCACCGGGACCAGTTCCTCGTTGTGCCACAGCGCGCGCGGGTAGTAGTAGTGCGCCGAGCGGTGGGTGAGGTAGCCGAAGAACTCCTCGAACCCGTAGGAGTTGGGGTGCTCGGGGCCCGCCTGGTCGGGGCCGAAGCCCCACTTGCCGAACAGGCCGGTGCGGTAGCCGCTCTCGCGCAGCAGCGTGGCGAAGGTCGGCACGCCCTGCAGCGGCAGGTCCTGTCCCTGCGGGGGGTTGCGGCGCACCGGCGCGTGCCCGCTGTGCAGGCCGGTGAGCAGCGAGGCCCTGGCGGGTGCGCAGACCGGGGCCGCGGCGTAGGCGTGGGTGAAGCGCAGCCCCTCGGCGGCCAGCCGGTCGATGCGCGGGGTGCGGATCTTCTGCTGCCCGTAGCAGCCGAGCTGGCCGTAGCCGAGGTCGTCGGCGAGCACGACGATGAAGTTCGGACGCCGGGCCGGAACGGGGGAGGCGGCGTCGCGCTCCTCAGGGGCGGCGGAGGTCCCGGGCGCCCGGGAGACGGGCCAGGCCGCGACCCCGACCGCGCCCGCAGCCAGACCGCCCATCCCCATCAGGAAGCGGCGCCTGTTCGGCGAGGTTGAGATCATAGGTCGAGCTCCGAGCGGTCAAGCGGGGGGTGGCGCCAGCAAGCTTAGAGCACCGCTGATCATTTGGCGTCCGGTTCGCACCCTTGTCAGCCCCTCGCCCTGCCCGGTTCCCCCTCTCCGCACACCGGAGTCCTTCCAGTATGGCGGAGGACTCCGCTCCGGCCCAGCGTCCGGGACCGGTCAGACGACCGTCACCGGATGGCGGACGACCGCGTCGAAGATGTACCCGAGGGTGTTGTGCGGCGTCGTGTCCGGCTGGCGGGCCCCCGTCACGTCGGTGGCGCGGGCGAGCAGCTCGTGGGAGCCGGCCGCGGGGCGGTTCCAGGTGTAGCGCCACCGCTGCCAGGCGTTCGGGGCGTGGGCGCCCTCCAGTTCGGCGGGACGCCAGGTGGCGCCTCCGTCGACGCTGACGTCGACCCGCCGGATCGGGGCGTTGCCCGACCACGAGCGTCCGGTGAGCTCCACCTTCCTCCCCGCCGGGAGCCGCGCGTTCCACGCGAGTTCGAAGGCGCTCTTGACGCCCTGCTTCGTGATGGGGGCGCTGCCCTCCGCGGGGTAGGACGGGCCGAAGAACCGGTAGTACTGGGTGTTCCAGGGGGAGAAGAGAGGTTCGGCGGCGACCTGGATGTCGCCGACCCACTTGATGGACGCGATCCCCGCCCAGCCCGGGACCACCAGGCGCAGCGGGAAGCCGTGGTCCGGCGGCAGCGGCCGCCCGTTCAGCTCGTAGGCCAGCAGCACGTCCTTCAGCGCCTTGGCGACCGGAAGGGGGCGGCGTACCCGGCCCTGGTTGACGCCCTTGTCGACGAACTCGGCGTCCAGCCCTGACGGCAGGATGTCCACCGCCTCCGGGGTGATGCCCGCGCGCCGGAGGACGGTCGACAGCGGAACGCCCCGCCAGCGGCCGACGCCGATCGCGCCGAGCTTCCAGGAGGTGCCGCTGACGGCCTGCCCCTGCTGGCTGGTGAAGAAGCTGCGGGCGTTGCCGGTGCACTCGACGGCCGTGGTGACCGTCTCGGCGCGCAGGGAGCGCAGGTCGTCGTAGCCGAACTCGACGGCCCGGTCCTGGCCGGGCGCGCCGCGCAGCCCGCTGCCCCACAGCCTGAGGCGGTAGGCGGCGGGGTCTATCTCGGGGGTGGCGGTGTGGTTGCGGACGAAGAAGCGCTCGGCGGGGGTGAGGAAGTCCCGGGTGCGCACGGAGTCCCAGCGCATCTCGGCGTTCGTGCCGTAGGAGACGAACCATTCGGGGGGCAGCGGTTTGACGATCGGTCCGGCTTCGGCGGCGCCGGCGGGGGCCGCGGGGACGGCGGCGGCCACGGCCGCTCCGGCGCCCAGGACGGCCGAGCCGCGCAGCAGGCCGCGCCGTGACAGGTGCCGCCACTGGCGGGTGCGGACGGCGTCGTAGACGTGTTCGTCGGTGAGGTCATGATCCATGCGGTCGATCGTCACCGGGATTTCCTGCTAAGTCAACCGGGTTGGTTGGTTATGTCGGGAGTGTCCGCGACCCGGTCGCGGGCACCCCGGGGGGGCCGGGTTACGGTCACGTAGGAGATACTATATTTCACTTTCCGTTATCGGATGGAGGGGACATGCGAGGCCGGTTCTCGCCGGGGCGGGACGTCCCGGCGGCGCGCCAGGAGCGTCCCGCCCGGTGATCTGGGCGCGGAGGTCGATGAGTGTCCTGGTGGGGGCGGCCGGGGCGTTCGTCGTGGTGATCTGCATGGCGGGCCTGGTGACGATTCCGCAGCAGGTGGCCGAGAACCCGCCGCCCTCGCCGGGCCGGGAGGCCGGCGCCGCCACCGCGCTGGTCGTCTTCCCGCTGGTGGTGTCCACCGGGGTGCTGGCGGGCATCCTGCTGCTCTGGGCGGGCGTGCGCGGGGTGCGCTCGGCCGCCGATCCCCCGCTCTGGTGCCGTCGGCAGCGGACGGCGCTGTGGTCCTGCCTGGTCGGCGGGCTCCTGGCCCTGTTCATCTTCGCCTTCGCGGACGCGCCCTGGACGGGCCTGATGCCCGGATCTCGCCGGTGGGGCATCGTGACCCTCATCTTCTACAGCGCCCTGGCCTTCCTGCTGATCATCGTGCTCTCCCTCCAGGAGGAGGAGCGCCCCCTGCGCGCGGAGGCGTCCCGCGCCTCCGGACGGGACGCGCGAGGGCGGTACCCGCCGGACGACGGAGACGGATGACCCGGCCCGCGCCGGATTCAGAGGGAGAGCCCCGCCAACCGGTCGTAACTCAGGACCGGCCCCTCCCGGCAGACCCGGACGGGCCCTTCGGCGGTCTCCAGCAGGCAGCGCCCGCACCGGCCGCTGCCGCACTGGATGAGCTCGTGCGCGGCCACCTGGATCCGCTCGGCGTCCATCCCCTGCTCCCGGAGCCTCCGCGCGGTGGCCAGCGCCAGCCGCAGCGGCCCGGCCAGCAGCGCCACGGCGGACACCGGATCGAAGACCAGCTCTCCAGGGGGGAGCGGACCGTCGACCACCGGCGAGACCACCCCCGTCGGAACGGGCCGCCCTCCGGCGCCCTCCGGCGCGGCGGACCAGACCGCCCCCGCCGCCCACACCCGCAGGCTCCGGTAGCGCCCGGCGCCGGCCAGCGCCCGCTCCACCACCGGTCGCAGCAGGCCCAGCCCCGAGTCCCAGCCGAGGACCAGCAGCTCGCCGCCCGCCGCCCGGTCCAGGTCCCAGCCGTTGCCGCGCGGCCCGGCCAGCCCCACCCGGTCGCCGATCCGGCAGGAGCCCGGCCCGCACGGCACCCGCAGCGCCCGGAGCTCTACCAGGGAGCTCTCGCCCACCTGCCCGTCCGACAGCAGCGGCCGGGTGCTCACGTCGGCGGCGGGGATGCGCATGCCCGACTCGGTGTGCAGCACCCAGAACCGGCCCGGCGCCGGCTCCGCGCTCCCTTCGGCGGGCTCCGCCGCGTCCCGTCCGGCGCCGCGGCCGCCGGAGCCGGAGCCGGGGCCGTCGGGGACGAGGACGAGCGTCATCTCCCCCGGAAGCTCGGCGTACCGGTCCACGATCCGGTAGGGACGCGGCGCAGTGGTCCAGATCCGATACCGCTCCCTGCCCGGCACGCACACCCCTGACTCCCGGCCCGGATCCCCGCGGCGATCCGGAGCATTCCGCCGACCGAACCAGGCTGGGGGCGGCGACCCCCTCCCAGATAGGGACGAAAGTCCCTTTCCCGAGGTCGGCGCGTCGGTGGCGAAGGTCCCGGCGATCAAGGGACGGGCGACCCTGCCCGCGCCTCCCGTACTCTGATCGGCTGAGATCCGATGAGAAGCACGAGGCGAAGGAGAGACACACGATGACTCGGCGTCATGGAGTGCTCGTCGGCTACGACGGTTCCGAGGGCGGTGACCTGGCCCTCGACTGGGCCGCGGAGGAGGCCGTGCTGCGAGGGCTCCCGCTGACGATCTCCCACGTCTGGCAGATCGTCTACCCGGGGCTGGTCATGCTCCCGGTCACCACGCTGAGCGACGCGGCCGAGAGCATCACCCGGACCGCGGTGGAGCGGATCTCGGGAGTACACCCGGGGCTCGAGGTGCGCAGCATCGTGGAGAGCGGCTCGCCCGCCTACTCGCTGATCGAGCACGCGCGGGACGCGGAGCTCACCGTCGTGGGCAGCGAGGGCGCCGGCACCGTGCGCAAGGCCCTCATCGGGTCGGTGAGCGCCCAGGTGACCTCGCACGCGCCGGGCGTCGTGACGGTCGTGCGCAGGACCACCGGGGAGGGCACCGGCCCTCATTCCGGGCGGATCGTGGTGGGCGTCGACGGCTCGCCCGCCGCCGAGGAGGCGCTGCGGGTGGCTTTCGAGGAGGCGCACCTGCGCCGGGCCGGGCTGACCGTCCTGTGCGTGTGCCCCGAGGACGCGAGCGTGCGGGACACCCCGTTCATCGACGACGACGTCCTGCGCGAGCTGGCGCGGGAGCGTTTCGAGCGGTCCGTGGAGTCCTGGCAGGTCAAGTACGCCGAGGCGCGGGTCGAGAAGATCTTCCTGGAGGGCGATCCGGTCACCGAGCTGATCACCGCCACCGAGGGGGCCCGGCTGCTGGTCGTCGGCTCGCGGGGAGTCGCGGGCCTCAGGGGCGTGCTCCTGGGCTCGGTGAGCAACGCCGCCGTCCGGCACGCCCTCTGCCCGGTCACCGTGGTCCACCCCGCCGAGGGCTGAGGACGGCGAGGGACGGCTCGGCGGGGGCGCGCCTACGGACGAAGGTCCCCCCGATGCCCGCCCTTCGGCCTCTGCCCGGCGGGGCTGGGAGGCCCATCCTGGAAGCAGGACTCAGGGGGGAGGGACCGGTGGAAGAGATCAACGTCATCCATCGCGACCGGGACGCGTTCGCCATCTTCGTTCGCGACTACGTCGTCCAGGTGGACCAGCCGATGTCGGCGGGGGAGGAGAGCGGGCCGACCCCCGTGGAGCTCTTCGTCGCCGCGATGGCCGCCTGCGCCGCGCACTTCGCGTGCCACCACCTGAAGAAGCAGGGTCTGCCCTACAACGGGCTGGAGATGGGCGCGCGCTACATGCTGGGAGGGACCTCCCCGCAGCGGATCTCCCGGCTCACCCTCACGGTGCGGCCGCCCTCCCGGCTGCGGCAGGAGGAGACCGACGCGATGATCACGGCGATCAGGAACTGCCCGGTCACCCAGGCCCTGATGGTGTCGCCGGAACTGCAGATCATGCTGGCCGACGAGGCGCAGGCGGCCTGAGCGCCGCGTGGGCCGTGAGACCGGCGGGGCCGGCCGAGCTTCACCGAGGGGAGTACCCATGTCCGAGATCCTCGTCGGCTACGACGGCTCGCCCGCGGCAGAGGAGGCTCTGCGCTGGGCGGTGCGGGAGAGCACCCTGCGGGGGCTGCCGCTGGCGGTCTGTCACGCCTGGCACTGGCCGTACGCGATGGACCCGGTGCACCTGCCCTCGGCGGACACCGTCCGCAGGTTCGCCGAGAACCTGCTCTACAAAGGGGTCTTCGAGGCCGAGGGCCTCGCCCCGCGGCTCAAGATCCGCTCGGTGCTGCACCGGGGCCCCGCCGCCGCGTCGCTGCTGCACGAGGCCGCGCAGGCGACCATGGTGGTGGTGGGCGCGCGCGGCGGCGAGGGGTTCCCCGAACTGCGCACCGGCTCCACCGCCACCCAGATGGCCGAGCACGCGCCGTGCCCGGTGGTGGTCGTCCGCGAGCCCGGGGCGGACGGCCCGGTGGTGGTCGGGGTGGACGGCTCGCACGCCGCCGACGCCGCCATGGCCTTCGCTTTCGAGGAGGCGTCGGTGCGCGAGCGGGAGGTGGTCGCCGTGCACGCCGCGCCGCTGCCGTCCGACCCGGCCCTGCAGGAGGAGGCGGCGCGGGCGGCCGGAGCCCTGCTGCAACGGCAGGTCGCGGCCTGGTCGACCAAGTACCCGCAGGTCCGGCTGAAGACCAGGCTGGTGCACGAGGAGCCCAGGGAGGCACTGCGCGCGGCGGCGGAGCAGGCCGCGCTGCTGGTCCTCGGCGACCGGCAGGACGGCATGCCCTCCACATTGAGGCTCGGCGCGGTCAGCAGCGCGCTGCTGGACCTGTCGCCCTGCACCCTGGTGGTGGTGCATCCCTGGCGGAGGGGCTGAGGCCCCTCAGTCCGGGGCCATCTGAGGGCGCCGCGGCCAGTGGTGGGCGTGGCCGTGCGGCCTGACCGCCCGCAGCGCCTCCTCCACGCACGCCTCGACCGGCTGGTCGGTGCCGACGGCGGTGGCCCCCGGCCAGGGAGCGGCCCCTGCGGCCATCGCCTCGGCGACCGGGACGTCGGCGTCGGACGGCCCGCCCCTGCGGGACCGCAGCCGGGCCGCGGAGACCGCGGAGGGGACTCGGCACTCCAGGGCGACCAGGTCCGCCTGGGCACGTTCGGCCAGCACCGCCGCCTCGTCCCGGAAGACCTCGTCGGTCCAGGAGGCGTCGAGGATGACGGACTCGCCCATGCCGAGCAGTTTCCCGGCCCGCTCCAGCAGCCTGGCGTAGGTCTCCTTGGTGGTCCGCGAGTCGTAGATGCCCTGCCCGTAGGAGGCTCGGGCGGACCGCTCCGCGGGCAGCCCGGCCAGCTCCTTGCGGGTGCGGTCGCTGCTCAGGACGCTCCAGCCGAGCCGTTCGCCCAGCGCGTCGGCCAGGGTCGACTTGCCGGTGCCGGGCAGGCCTCCGACCAGCACGAGCGCCACCGAACCGGCCCGCAGGTGCCGCAGCGACAGCTCGGCGTACTCCCGCGCCACGGCGGGCCGCTCCGACAGGCAGGCGACCTTGGCCCGCACGAACGCGCGGTAGGCGATGTAGTGGTGGCGCAGCGAGGTGGGCGCGGGGTCGCCGCTGAGCTCGGAGTACAGGTCGAGGAAGGCGCGGGCCTGCGAGGGGGCGCGGAGCCGCTCCAGGTCCATGGCGAGGAACGCCGCGTCGTCCAGCCCGTCGACGTACCTGAGGCGGTCGTCGAACTCCAGGCAGTCCAGGATGCGCGGTCCGTCGGGAAGGCAGAAGACGTCGTCGGCGATGAGGTCGCCGTGCCCGTCCACGATCCGGTCGTCGGCGATCCGGCGCGCGAACAGCGGCGCCCGGCCCTCCAGGAAGCGCAGCACCAGGTGTTCGGCCTCGGCGGCGCCCGGCAGCCCGTAGACGACGGTCTCGGAGAGGTTGTCGGTCCAGCGGCGGCGCAGCGCGTCCCGGCCGCCCTCCCGGGAGATCTCCGGGGACCGGGGCGCGCCCGCGTGCCAGGCCGCCAGCCTCCGCGCCACCTCCCGCAGCGGCTCGCCCACCGGCTCCCCCATGCGCACGAGCGAGGACAGCCTGCGCTCGGGGTCCATGCGGCGCATCGCCACCAGGTGGTCGCGGACGGTTCCCTCCTCGTCCCGGACGTCGTAGACGCCCAGGTAGACGTCGGGGGAGAACCGGCGGTTGAGCTCCACCTCCCGCCGGCAGGCCCGCTCCCTGGCCTCCCTGGTGGTGAAGTCCAGGAAGCCGTTGCGCACCGGCTTCTTCAGTTTGTAGGCGCGGTCGCCGGTGAAGAAGACGGTGGCGATGTGCGTCTCGGCCACCATGGCGGGCCTGCTGTCGGACATGAGGACCCCTCACACGTGTGTCACCAGGGTCCAGTCCATCGTGCGGCGGGAGCGCGCGGTGAGGGCCGTCCAGCATCACCCCGCGGGACCTTGGTCCTTTTCGACCCAAGATCTTCGCCTCTACGCTCGAAGGATGAACGAGCGCGCCGAGAAGCCGATCATCGTCGGGGCCGACGGCTCCGAGCACGCCTACGCCGCCGTCGAGTGGGCCGCGGTGGAGGCGGTCCGCCGCGACCGGCGCCTGCGGATCGTCTTCGTCCTCGCCCCCTGGCTGCTGGAGCCGCTGCCCGAACCCGCCGCGGACTCGGTGCGCCGCAACCTGCAGGAGGGCGGCCAGGAGGTGCTCAGGCAGGCCGCGGCCCGGGCCGCCGCCCGGACACCGCGGGTGAAGGTGGAGACCGAGCTGATCCCCGGAGGGCCCGTCCAGGGCCTGCTGAAGGAGGCGGAGGACGCCCCGATGCTCGTGGTGGGCGGCCGGGGGCTGGGGGAGCTCAGCGGTCTGCTGCTCGGCTCCGCCACCAACCAGCTCGCGCTGTACGCGCGCCGCCCGATCGTCGTGGTCCGGCGCACCGAGGAGTCGGAGCACGGCGAGATCGCGGTGGGGGTGGACGACACGCCGAGCGCCCAGGCGGCCCTGGCGTTCGCCTTCGAGGAGGCCGCGCTGCGCTCGGTCCGGCTGCGGGCCGTCCACGCCTGGCACGACCCGGCCTCCCTGGGCCGGGGCGAGATGCAGCCGCCGGTCTACGACCCCGAACTGGTCGGGGGAGAGGAGTCGAGGCTCCTCTCCGAGGAGCTGGCCGGCTGGTCGTCCCGCTACCCCGACGTCGAGGTGGTCGAGGAGACGGTGCGGGGCGGGACCGTCCGCGTTCTGGCGGGAGCGTCCGCGCGGGCGGACCTGCTGGTCCTCGGCAGCCGCGGGCGCGGCGGCTTCGCCGGGCTGCTCCTGGGCTCGGTCGGCCAGGCGATGCTGCACCACGGCCACTGCCCCGTGGCGATCGTCAGGTAGGCGGAAAGGGACTCAGACGGCCACCGCGTTGATCCTGCGCCCCGACACGTACCGGCCGGAGATCCGGATGTAGCGGTCGCGGGGACCCGGCGCCCAGGAGGGAATGGAGAGCCGGGAGAGCCGCTCGAGCTCGGCCGGGTCGGTGACGGCCCTGGCCTCGCCGAGCAGGGTCACCGACCAGCCCTCGTGGGAGGCCGGGTCGAAGTCGTCGGCCTCGAAGGCGACGACCGCCCGCTGGACGGCGAGGCCGAGCTTGCTGCCGGGGCCCGTCCGCACGATGACGTCCGAGCCGTCCAGAGCGAAGTTGACCGGCTGGATCGCCGGCAGCGCCCGGTCGGTGAAGGCGATCCTCCCGACCGGGACGGAGGCCAGCAGCCGGAGGCATTCCGGCTGGTCCAGCACTTCGAGTCCATGAGCGTCGACTTCCATGCCCTCATCGTGTAGCGGGAGGCGCGGCCGGGTGCAGAGACGAAGGTCCCGGCCGGTGAGCGTTGGTCGGTGCGGCGACGGACCTTGGTCCCTGTCGTGCCGGACCCCCCGGTGATGTGCTGAGGAGGAATCTCGGTGAGGAGGCGCCATGACCGTGGGAACCGACATGGAGGGCGTGATGCGGGCCGCCATCGAGGCGGCGGTGTGGGCGCCGTCGGTGAACAACACCCAGCCCTGGTGGTTCGGCACCTCCGCGTACGGCCAGGACGGCGCGCGCGTCAGCCTGCACTCCGACTCCGAACGGCGGCTGGACATCGCCGATCCGGACGGCCGGGAGATGCTCGTCAGCTGCGGCGCGGCCCTGTTCACGCTGCGCCTGGCCGTCCAGGCCCGGGGATACGAACCCCGGGTGCGGGTGCTGCCCGAACCCGACCGGCCCGGCCTGCTCGCGGACCTGGTCATCGATCCCGCCGCGGAGGCCGAGCCGGGCGTCGGACCGGAGATCGAGCGGCTGTACCGGCAGGTCAAGGTCCGGCGCAGCCACCGCGGCGCCTTCGAGCAGCGCGTCGTGCCCACCGCGGTGCTGACCGCCCTGCGCGAGGAGGCCCACCGGGAGGGCGCGGAGCTGTTCCTGGTGTCCGACCCCAGGGAGCGCCGGGCGCTGGCCGCCTTCACCGAGGTCGCCGAGCAGCTCCAGCGGCTCGATCCCGAATACCAGGCGGAGGCGGCGCGCTGGGCGCCGCCTCCCGGCAGGCACCGCTCCGAGGGCATGGTCGAGCGCTCCTACCCCGCCGAAGAGGCGTTCACCTCTCCGCACTTCGCCACCCGGGACTTCGCTCAGGGCCGGCCGTGGGGAGCGCGGGAGGACAGGCCTCCCGACCCCGGCATCACGGGCGTGGTCGCGATCATCACCACCCGGGGCGACGATCGCGCCGACTGGCTGGCGGCGGGGCAGGGGATGCAGCGCATGCTGCTGCACGCCTCCGCCGAGGGCCTGTCGGCGGCGCTGCACACCCAGCCCCTGGAGATACCCGAACTCCGGGCGCTCATACGCGTCCGCCTGTGTCGTGGAGGACACCCCCAGGTTCTGCTCCGCCTGGGTGAGGCGGCCTCGGCTCTGGGAACGGTACGCAGGAAGCCCGATGAACTCACAGACGAGGAAGTATGAGCGGACTGGACGGATTCGACGGAACGGATGGACTCGACGCTCTGGACGCCTGGTGGAGGGCCTCGAACTACCTCTCCGCAGGGCAGATCTACCTTCTGGGCAACCCCCTGCTGCGCGAACCGCTGCGTCCGGAGCACATCAAGCCCCGCCTGCTCGGGCACTGGGGCACCTCACCGGGCCTGAACTTCTGCTACGCCCACCTGAACCGGGTGATCCGGAAGCGCGACCTGGACATGATGTTCGTGATGGGCCCCGGCCACGGCGGCCCGTCCGCGGTCGCCAGCGCCTGGCTGGACGGCACCTACAGCGAGATCTACCCTCATGTCTCGCAGGACGAGCGGGGCATGGCCCGGCTCTTCCGGCAGTTCTCCTTCCCCGGAGGCATCCCCTCCCACGCCGCGCCCGAGACGCCCGGTTCCATCCACGAAGGCGGCGAGCTCGGCTACTCCCTCGCCCACGCCTACGGCGCGGCGTTCGACAACCCCGGCCTGACGGTGGCCTGCGTCGTGGGCGACGGCGAGGCCGAGACGGGGCCGCTGGCGGCGAGCTGGCACTCCAACAAGTTCCTCGACCCGGTCGGGGACGGCGCGGTGCTGCCGATCCTGCACCTCAACGGCTACAAGATCGCCAATCCGACGGTGCTCGCCCGCATCCCCGAGCAGGAGCTGATCTCCCTCATGGAGGGCTACGGGCACCGCCCCTACCTGGTGAGCGGCGACGATCCGGCGCTGATGCACCGGCTGATGGCCGAGACCCTGGACCGGGCGATGGACGACATCGCGCGGATCCAGGAGGAGGCGCGCTCCGGCGGGAACTCCGCCCGTCCCGCCTGGCCGATGGTCATCCTGCGCACCCCCAAGGGCTGGACCGGGCCCCGCAAGGTGGGAGGCGTGCTGGTGGAGGGCACCTGGCGCGCCCACCAGATCCCCCTGAAGGCGCCCCGCACCGAGCCCGAGGAGCTGGCCCAGCTCGAGGCATGGCTGCGCTCCTACCGGCCCGAGGAGCTCTTCGACGAGCAGGGCGTCCCGCGGCCGGAGATCCTGGAGCAGAGCCCGCGCGGGGCCCGCCGGATGAGCGCCAGCCCCCACGCGAACGGCGGGACGCTGCTGCGCCCGCTGGACCTGCCCGACTTCCGGGACTACGCGGTGGCCGTCCCCGAGCACGGAGAGGTCCAGGCGGGGGCGACCACGGTGCTCGGCGGCTACCTGCGCGAGGTGGTCGCGGCCAACCGCACGAACTTCCGCATCATGGGGCCCGACGAGACGGCCTCCAACCGGCTGTCGGCGGTCTTCGAACGCACCGACCGGGTCTGGCGCGGCGAACTGCTGCCCACCGACGAGCACCTGGCCGAGCACGGTCAGGTCATGGAGGTGCTGAGCGAGCACCTGTGCCAGGGCTGGCTGGAGGGCTACCTGCTGACCGGTCGGCACGGTCTCATCAACACCTACGAGGCGTTCGTGCACATCGTGGACGCCATGTTCAACCAGCACGCCAAATGGCTGGAGGCCTCGCGCGAGCTGCCGTGGCGGCGGCCGGTCGCCGCGCTGAACTACCTGCTGTCCTCGCACGTGTGGCGGCAGGACCACAACGGCTTCACCCACCAGGACCCGGGCTTCCTGGACGTCGTCCTCAACAAGCGGCCCGAGGTCGTCGGGGTCTATCTGCCGCCGGACGCCAACACCCTGCTGGCCGTCGCCGACGGCTGCCTGCGCGCGACGGACCTCGTGAACGTGATCGTCGCGGGCAAGCAGGAGGCCCCGGTCTGGCTGCCGATGGACGAGGCGATCACGCACTGCGCCCGCGGCGTCGGCGTCTGGGAGTGGGCGAGCACCGACGGCGGCACCGACCCCGACGTCGTCCTGGCCTGCGCGGGGGACGTGCCGACGCTGGAGACGGTCGCCGCGGCCCGCCTCCTGCAGAAGTACCTCCCGGACCTGCGGGTCCGGGTGGTCAACGTGGTGGACCTGATGCGCCTGCAGCCGCCGTCGGAGCACCCGCACGGGCTGAGCGACGCGGAGTTCGACGCCCTCTTCACCACCGACAAGCCGGTGATCTTCGCCTTCCACGGCTACCCGTGGCTGGTGCACCGGCTGACCTACCGCAGGCACGGCCACGACAACCTGCACGTGCGGGGCTACAAGGAGAAGGGCACCACCACGACCCCGTTCGACATGGTGATGCTGAACGACCTCGACCGCTTCCACCTCGTCATGGACGTCATCGACCGGGTGCCGGGCCTCGGCGGAAGGGTGGCGCCGCTGCGCCAGCGGATGGCCGACGAGAGGCTCCGGTGCCGGGCCTACACCCGGGAGCACGGCGAGGACGACCCGATGGTCAGCGGCTGGAACTACCGGTCCGGCCGGCCGGACCGGCCGTCTCGACGGGCCTGAGGACGCGGCGGCCCGACCGCAGCCGGGGGGAGATCCGGATGAACTCCTCCCGGTCGCCGGGCACCCAGGGCCACAGGTCCAGCTCGCGCAGCCCGGCCAGCTCGGCCGGCTCGCTCACCCTCCTGGCCTGCCCGACCAGCACCACCGACCAGCCGGTGCGCTCCTCGGCGTCGTACTCGTCGATCTCGAACGCCACCACCGCGTTGCGCAGGGCCGCCGCCAGCTTCGACCCGGGCGAGGTGCGGATGATCACGTCTTCGCCGTCCAGCGCGTAGTTCACCGGCTGAACGGCGGGCAGGGCCTGGTGGGTGAAGACGATCCGGCCCACGGGGGTGCTCTGGAGGAGGGCCAGGCACTCGTCGTCCCCGAGTATCTCCAGGCCTCCGGCGTCGAAGGGCATGAGCGTCATCCTGCTCGCCGCGCCCCCGCGGCCGTAGGGGCGAAGGTCCCTATCCCGCGTCCGGGCGGTTCTTGACGTCGGTCCTGGACGCCTTGAGCTGGGCGGCGAACGCCGCGGCCTGGGTGCGGCGGCGCATGTCCAGCTTGGCGAAGAGGTTGGAGACGTAGTTCTTGACGGTCTTCTCGGCCAGGAACATGCGCTCGCCGATCTGCCGGTTGGTCAGGCCCTCGCCGATCAGCTCGAGGATCTGGCGCTCCTGGTCCGACAGCGCGGCCAGCGGGTCCTTGCGGCTCTCCCGCTCGCGCAGCCGCTGCAGCATCTGGCTGGTGGAGCGGGGGTCCAGCAGCGACTGGCCGGACGCCACGGTGCGCACCGCGCCCACCAGGTCCGAGCCGTGGATCTGCTTGAGCACGTAACCGGAGGCGCCGGCCATGACCGCGTCGAACAGGGCCTCCTCGTCGGAGAAGGAGGTGAGCATCAGGCAGGCCACCTGGGGCAGCTGCGCCCGGATCTCCCGGCACACGCTCACCCCGTCGCCGTCGGGCAGGCGCACGTCCAGCACCGCCACGTCCGGGGCCGCGGCGGGGATGCGGGCCAGCGCCTGGGCCGCGGAGGAGGCCTCTCCGACGATCTCGATGTCCCCCTCGGCCTCCAGCAGCGCGGCGACCCCCTTGCGGACGACCTCGTGGTCGTCGAGCAGGAATACCCTGATCCCGGGGGAGGGAGTGACCTGGGTCACGGAGTGGCCTTCTTCCTATGACGGTATGTTGCTGCTGAAGGTACTGGGGCGTTTCGCCCCTCATCAATGGTCGAAGGCCCGGGTTCGCGGGACGAAGGTCCCCCGAGAGGCCTCCCGACCACCTGATCGAGACGTTACACCTGGGATTCGGGAGGCCGTCAGCGTGGACACCGATTCCCGGCACGGAGGGGACCGGGCGCGGTTGATCCTTCCCCAGCTGCAGCTGGACGACCTGCTGAGCGAACTGCAGTCCCGTATCGAGGCCGCGCGATCCACCCGCGACCGGGTGCACTCCCTGCTGGAGGCCGTGCTCTCCATCGGCAGCGAACTCGACCTCGCCACCGTGCTGCGCCGGATCACCGAGGCGGCCACCACCCTGGTGGAGGCCCGCTACGGCGCCCTCGGCGTGATCGGCGACGACGGGGAGTGCCTGGTGGAGTTCGTCACCGTGGGCGTGTCGGACGAGGAGATCGCCGCGATCGGGCACTGGCCGCACGGCGACGGCATCCTCGGCCTGCTGATCAAGGATCCGCGCCCGCTGCGCCTGGCAGATCTGTCCACCCACCCCGAATCTGTGGGTTTCCCTGCCAACCACCCGCCGATGCACCGCTTCCTCGGCGTCCCCATCAGGGTCCGCGAGGAGGTGTTCGGCAACCTCTACATGGCCGAGAAGCGGGACGGCGGGGAGTTCGACGAGCAGGACCAGGTGGTCCTCACGGCCCTGGCCACCGCGGCGGGCATCGCCATCGAGAACGCCCGCCTGTACGAGGAGACCCGCCGCAGGGAGCGCTGGCAGCAGGCGCTGACCGAGATCTCCACGGCGCTGCTGTCGGGCACCGCCCCCGACGAGGTGGGCGGCCTGGTCGCCGACCGGGCCAGGGAGATCTGCGACGCCGACCTCGCCTTCGTCGCGACGGCCGACGAGGCGGCGGGGGAGTTCCTGGTGGCGGCGGCCTCCGGAGAGGGCGCCGAGCGCATCCGGGGCCTGCGGCTGCCGTTCGAGAACACGCTCGGCGGCGACGTCCACGAGCACGACCGGTCGCTGCTGACGGCCGACGCCCGGGGGAAGGCCCCCGAGGACCCGATCTGCCGGGAGCTGCCGATCGGCCCGGCGCTGCTGGTCCCGCTGGGCCGCGGCGGTTCGGCGCGCGGCGTGCTCGCGGTCGCCAACACCGAGGGCGGCAGCGTGTTCAACGAGGTCGCCCAGCGGCTGCTGGAGCCGTTCGCGGGCCAGGCCGCGGTGGCGATGGAGCTGGCGGACCGGCGGCGGGACCTGGAGCGGCTGTCGCTGCTGGAGGACCGCGACCGCATCGCCAAGGACCTGCACGACACCGTCATCCAGCGATTGTTCGCCACGGCGATGACGCTGATGAGCGCGGGGAAGCTGGCCGACCGGCCCGACGTGCGGCGCCGGATCCAGCGTTCGGTGGACGACCTGGACGAGACCATCCGCCAGATCCGCTCCACCATCTTCGCGCTCCAGGTCGAACCGGACGCCGAGAGCCTGCGCAGCCGGCTGTACTCGGTCGTCGACGACTTCACGGAACCGCTGGGCTTCTCGCCGTCCGTCCGCTTCGACGGCCTGCTCGACACCGATGTCGACGGCCAGATCGGCGAGCAGCTCGTCGCGGTGGTGTCCGAGGCGCTGTCCAACGTCGCCAGGCACGCCAAGGCGAGCCGTGTCGAAGTCGTCCTGGACGTCCGCGACGACCTCATTTTGCGGGTCGAGGACGACGGCTGCGGCATCCCGCCGGGCGGCCGCCGCAGCGGCCTGAGGAACATGGCCGAGCGCGCCGAGTCCCTGGGCGGCTTCCTGGAGCTGAAGGACCGCGAGGGCTGCGGCACCGTCCTGCTGTGGCGGGTCCCCCTGCGCTGAGAGCCGGCCTCCGGGCCAGGGGAGGGCGGCCCCGTGAAGGGGGGACGAAGGTCCCTGCCCGCCGTGACCTCCGTGCCTCGCCCGGAGAGGGGGAGAGGAGCAGGCTCGGGGTATGAGCGACACTTCCCAGCAGCCGGTCATCGTCGGCACCGATGGTTCGCCGGCCTCCAACGCCGCGGTGGTCTGGGCCGCCGACGAGGCGCTCCGGGAGGGCCGTCCGCTGCGCATCGTCCACGTGCAGGAGCCCTGGACGCTGGGCCTGCCCGACATCCCGCCGCCGATGGCCGACGAGGCGCGGTCGGTGGAGGCCAGGGAGATCCTCGACGAGGCCGCGGCCCTGGCCGCCGAGGGCCGTCCGGAACTGGCGGTGGAGACCGAGAACATCCAGGGCGAGACGGTCCGCGCCCTGCGCCTCATCGCGGAGCAGGGCGGCGAACTGGTGCTGGGCAGCCGGGGCCGGGGCCGGTTCGCCGAGCTGCTGCTCGGCTCCACCACGCTGCAGGTGGCCGGGCACGCCGTCCGGCCCGTGGTGGTGGTGCGGGGCGCGCCGGCGTCCCGCCGCGGCGAGATCGTGGTGGGGGTGGCCTTCGACCACGACCCGACCGGGCCCCTCACCTACGCCTTCGAGGCGGCCAGGCGGCGCGGGGCGCGGCTGCGGGCCGTGCACGCCTGGGACGTCACCGACACCTTCGCCCGCCAGGCCAAGGAGGACCCCTCCTTCGTCGATCCGCTCGACCGGCTCACCGAGATGCTGGAGCTCTGGAGGAGCCGCTACCCGGAGGTCAAGGTGGCCGAGGAGGTCGTCAACGAGCACCCCGCGTCGACGCTGACCGACGCCTCGGCCGGAGCCGACCTGCTGGTCGTCGGCACCCACGGGCGGAGCACCCTGGGCAGCCTCCTGCTCGGCTCGGTCGGCCACGCGGTCCTGCACCACTCCCGCTGCCCCGTGGTGATCGTCCCGGTCTGACAACCGGCCCCGCGAGCACTAGCGTCAGTGCCATGAACGAACCGATTGTGGTGGGTGTCGACGGCTCCTCGGGAGCCGCCGCGGCCCTGGACTGGGCGGCGATCGAGGCGGGCCGCAGGAACGCGCCTCTGCTGCTGGTGCACGCCAGCAGGCTGCTGGAGCCGGGGAGCATGCTCGACGAGGGGGCGCTCGACCGGCTGCGGCGGGAGCGCCTCCAGCTGCTGGAGGCCACCCGCGACGGGATCCTGGAGGACCTGCCGGGGCTGAAGGTCGAACTGCGGCTGGAGGCGGACGACCCGGCGCGGGTGCTGGTGGAGCTCAGCCGCGGGGCGCTGATGACGGTGGTCGGCACCCGGGGCGCCGGGGGGTTCGAGCGGCTGCTGCTGGGGTCGGTCGGCCTGCACGTGGCGGCGCACGGCCACTGCCCCGTCGTGGTGGTGCCGCGCGGAGGCGAGCGTGAGCACGGCGAGCGGATCGTGCTGGGCGTCGACGAGCGACACGAGCAGTCCCAGGCGATCTCCTGGGCCTTCGCCGAGGCCGAACTGCGCGGGGCTCCCCTGGTGGCCCTGCACGCGGTGGGCGGCTTCGGCGCGCCCGGGCAGCGCATCGGGGAGCAGATGGAGCTGGCCGAGGCGCTGGCCGGCCAGAGGTGCGATCACCCCGACCTGGAGGTGGAGTACAGCCTGGCCGAGACGTCCCCGGCGCGCGCGCTCGTCGAGGCCTCGGAGGGGGCGGCCCTGCTGGTGGTGGGGGCCCGCAGGCGGAGGCTGGGCTTCGGCATGGTGCTGGGCCGGGTCAACCACACCGTCCTGCACCACTCGGCCTGTCCCGTGGTCGTCGTCTCCGAGCGGTCCGAGGCGGACGAGGACTAGGGCCGGGAAAGAGAAAGCGGCGCAGAGAGGATACGGGGGCAACCCTCTCTGCGCCGCACATCGGTGTTCCGACGGGGGCCCGGAACACCGGCACGGGCGCCCCGACGGGGGACCGGAGCGCCAGGTACAAATCGTACACCGAAACCCCCCGGGTTTAGTCAAGAGATAGTCACGGGTTGGTTTCTGAGGGAATGTCGGAACCGGCTTCCCCGGAGACGGTCGCGGCGGGTCCGGAGGGCGCGGAGAGCCCCCTGAGCTCGGCGGGGTCGGTGAGATCAGCCTTCTCGGCGGGTTTGGGCCCCCCGTTGGCGAAGATCACGCTGGTGTAGGGGAGAAGGATGGCGCCGACCAGCAGAAGCCCCGACAGCACCGGATGGACCCGGCCCCACAGGGCCACGGCCAGGATGAAGCAGATCATCCGGACGCCCATCGAGATCAGATAGCGGCGCTGGCGTTCGTCGACGTCCTCCGACAGGGGCCGGGAGGCGTCGGTCACGGTGTAGACGGTCGTCTTGCGACGGGAAAGTACCCTCACGCCCTCCACGTTAGGTGACGCTCCGGGCCGCCGCTGGGTAGGGGGAGGGAATCCGGCTTTCAGGAGGAGCACATGAGCAACCACACCTACCGGGTGACCGAGATCGTGGGGACGTCCCCGGACGGGATCGACGAGGCGGTCAGGAACGGGATCCGCCGCGCCTCGGCCACGCTGCGTCACCTGGACTGGTTCGAGGCCACCGAACTGCGCGGGCAGGTCGAGAACGGCGAGGTCGCCCACTTCCAGGTCACCCTGAAAGTGGGCTTCCGCCTCGAGGAACCGGAGGCCTGAGGCCCCCGGGCGGCCCGTCTCAGGAGGCCTGGCTGACCGTGGACATGTTGTAGTCGGGCACGCGCAGGGTGGGCATCGCCGCGCGGGTGAAGTAGTCCGACCACTCGCGGGGGAGGGTGCGCTCGGTCCGGCCGGTCTCGGTCACCCGGGACAGCAGGTCCACCGGGCTCTCGTTGAACCGGAAGTTGTTGACCTCGCCCGTGATCTCGCCGTTCTCCACCAGGTAGACGCCGTCGCGGGTGAGGCCGGTCAGCAGCAGGCTCTGCGGATCGACCTCGCGGATGTACCACAGGCAGGTCAGCAGCAGCCCGCGCCCGGTGCACGCCACCATCTCCTCGAGGGTGGGGCCGCCCGGCGCGCCCTCCATGAGGAGGTTGTCGACGGACGGCGTGACGGGCCGCCCGGTCAGCCCCGCCGAGTGGCGGGTCTGGGTGAGCGCGGCGACCTTCCCGTCGGAGATCCAGTCGGTGGCCGACAGCTCGAGCCCGTTGTCGAACACCGAGGCGTCACGGCCCGAGGCGTGGGCGACGACGAACGGGGGGCACTCCAGCCCCGGCGCGTGCGGGTCGCTGTACAGCCGCAGCGGCAGGGGGGAGAGCCGCGAGCCCACGGGGTGGGAGCTGAAGACCGTCCGGCCCTCGTGGGCGTCGCGGGCCCCCGCCGTCCAGTAGAGGTAGATCATCAGGTCGGAGACGGCGCTGGGCGGCAGCAGCGTCTCGTACCGCCCGGCTGGAAGGTCCACCCGGCGCCGGCCCCACGACAGGCGGCGCTCCAGTTCGGCGCCCAGGCCCGGCACGTCCAGGTCGGTGAAGTCGCGGGTGCCCGACCCGGTCCACGCCGAGCTCCGCCCGTCCTTGGCGTTGAGCTCCAGCTTGCCGGTCGGCTGGTCGTGCCGCAGCCGCAGCCCGCTGGAGGAGCCCAGGTAGGTGGAGGTCAGCTCGTGGTGGGCGAAGCCGTAGAGCCTGCGGCCCGCGGCCTCCGCCGCCTCGAACTGCTCGCCCAGGGCGGGGGCGAAGGAGGAGAACACCGAGATGTCGGTGAGGGAGGGCTCGGCGTCCCAGTCCCCGGCCGTGCCGCCCGCGACCAGCGGGGCGGCGTCCTCGGCGGGTTCGGCGCCGCGGGCCTGCTCCTCGGCGGCCTTGACCAGGTCGGGCAGCCCCTCGGCGTCGACCCCCGCGCGGGAGACGACGCCGACCGCGCCGTCCTGGACGGCGATCACCGTCAGCCGCCGGGACCGGTTGACCCCGTTGGTGGTCAGGGTGTTGCCCGCCCAGCGCAGGTTGGCGGCGCTGGACTCCTCGGCGATGACGACGCAGTCGCCGGTCGTCGACAGGTCGAGGACGCGCTCGACCGCTTCCTGGGGCCTCACTTGCCCGCCTCCTTGAGCGCGTTGAGGATGTTGACGCCGCGGAACAGCGCGGACGGGCAGCCGTGGCTGACCGGCGCGACCTGCCCGGGCTGGCCCTTGCCGCAGTTGAACGCGCCGCCCAGCACGTACGTCTGCGGGCCGCCCACCGCCTCCAGGGAGTTCCAGAAGTCGGTGGTCGTGGCCTGGTAGGCGACGTCGCGCAGCTGGCCGTCCAGCCGCCCGTTCCTGATCCGGAAGAAGCGCTGGCCGGTGAACTGGAAGTTGTAGCGCTGCATGTCGATCGACCAGCTCTTGTCGCCGACGATGTAGACGCCGTCCTCCACCCGGGAGATCAGCTCCTCGGTGGACGGCCCGTCCGGCGCGGGCCGGAGCGACACGTTCGCCATCCGCTGGATCGGGGTGTTGGCGGGGGAGTCCGCGAACGCGCAGCCGTTCGAGCGCTCCCGGCCGGTCAGGTGCGCGATGCGCCGGTCGGTCTGGTAGCCGGTGAACAGCCCGCCGGAGATGATGTCCCACTCCTGGGTCCGCACGCCCTCGTCGTCGAAGCCGATGGTGGCCAGGCCGTGCTCGGCGGTGCGGTCCCCGGTGACGTTCAGGACGGGGGAGCCGTACCGGAGCGCGCCGAGCTTGTCGGGGGTGGCGAAGGACGTGCCCGCGTAGGCGGCCTCGTAGCCCAGCGCCCGGTCCAGCTCCGTGGCGTGCCCGATCGACTCGTGGATGGTCAGCCACAGGTTCGACGGGTCGACCACCACGTCGTAGGACCCGGCCTCCACGGACGGGGCCGCCAGCTTCTCCTCCAGCAGCTCCGGGATGCGGGCCAGCTCGGCGTCGAAGTCCCAGCCGGTGCCGGTGAGGTACTCCCAGCCGCGGCCGGCCGGCGGCGCGACGGTGCGCATCGTGTCGAACGCGCCGCTCGCGACCCGCACGGAGGTCAGCTGCGGGTGCAGCCGGACCCGCTGCTGGGTGGTGACCGTCCCGTCGAGGGAGGCGAAGAACTTGTTCTCCTTCACCTGGAGCAGAGAGGCGTCCACGTGGTCGACGCCGGCCGCCAGCAGCCGCCTGGACCAGTCGGTCAGCAGCTCCACCTTCTCGGACGTCGGCACCGTGAACGGGTCGATCTCGTAGGACGACACCCAGACCTGCTCGCCGTGGGCGGGCTCGGACGCCAGCTCGACGGGCTCGCGGTTGATGGACCTGGCCACCAGGGCCACCGCGACCGCCTGCGCGGCGAGCCCCGCGGCGGCCTCGGACGTCAGGTCGATGCCGGAGGCGAACCCCCAGGTGCCGTCCTTGACGACGCGGACGGACAGGCCGATGTCGTCGGTGTCCAGGGAGGTCTCCAGGGCGCCGTCCTTGAGCCGCAGGGACTGGCCGCGGATGCGCTCCAGCCGGAAGTCGGCGTGGGAGGCCCCCAGCTCCCGGGCCCGGGACAGCGCGGCATCTGCGAGGGCGCGCAGGGGGAGCGCGGTGAATGCCGGATCGATTTCATGCACGGATCCGAACCTATCCGCCGCCGCCCGGGAGCCGCACGGGGTTCGGCGCCGCCCGGCGCCGCCGGGAGGTGCCCGGGCGGCGGTGCCCGGGCACAAGAATGGGCCCCGGAACTTGTCGATCTCCGCACCCGACACCGGGCCCCCGGAACGATAGCCTCGTGCCGCAATGTGACGTTCGCTACCCACATACCCACACGGAGGTGCAGCGCATGGCGCGCTCAGTCCTGGTCACCGGCGGCAACCGCGGCATCGGCCTCGCGATCGCCCGGGAACTGCAGGCCGCGGGGGACGCCGTGGCCGTCACCTACCGGTCGGGGCAGCCTCCGGAGGGCCTGTTCGGCGTCAAGTGCGACGTGACGAGCTGGGAGGACGTCGACGCGGCCTTCGCCAAGATCGAGGCCGAGCAGGGCCCGGTCGAGGTCGTCGTCGCCAACGCGGGCGTCACCGACGACAACCTGATGGCGCTGATGAGCGAGGACTCCTTCACCAAGGTGCTGGACACCAACCTCACCGGCTCCTTCCGCGTCGCCAAGCGCGCGGTGAAGGGCATGATGAGGATGCGCAAGGGCCGCGTCGTCTTCATCTCCTCAGTGGTGGGCCTGGCGGGTTCGGGCGGGCAGGTGAACTACGCGGCGTCCAAGGCCGGCATGGTCGGCATGGCCCGCTCGATGGCCCGCGAGCTGGGCTCCCGGAACATCACCGCCAACGTTGTGGCGCCGGGCTTCGTCAACACCGACATGACGGCGGACCTGAGCGAGAAGCTCCAGGACACGATCAAGCAGAACATCCCGCTGAAGCGGCAGGCCGAGCCCGAGGAGATCGCCGCGGTCGTGCGGTTCCTCGCGAGCGACGCGGCCTCCTACATCACCGGGGCCGTGATCCCGGTGGACGGCGGACTGGGAATGGGACACTGAGCATGGGCATCCTCGACGGCAAGAACATCCTGGTGACGGGCGTCCTGACCGACGCCTCGATCGCCTTCCAGGTGGCGCGGATCGCGCAGGAGGAGGGCGCGAACGTCATCCTCACCGCGTTCCCCCGGCCGACCCTCACGCAGCGCATCGCCAAGAAGCTGCCCAGCGGCCCCGACGACCCGCCGGCGGTGATCGAGCTGGACGTCACCAACGAGGAGCACCTGGGCGGCCTGGAGGCGCAGCTCCGCGCCCTGGGCTGGGACAGGGTCGACGGAGTGGTGCACTCCATCGGCTTCGCGCCGCAGGAAGCGCTCGGCGGCAACTTCCTCAACACCAAGTGGGAGGACGTCGCGACGGCCGTCCAGATCTCGGCGTACTCGCTGAAGTCGCTGACGATGGCGTGCCTGCCGCTGATGAAGTCCGGCGGCTCGGTCGTCGGCCTGACGTTCGACGCGCGCGCCGCCTGGCCGGTCTACGACTGGATGGGCGTGGCCAAGGCGGGCCTGGAGTCCACCAACCGCTACCTCGCCCGCTACCTGGGCAAGGAGGGCATCCGCTTCAACCTGGTGGCGGCGGGCCCGATCAAGACGATGGCGGCGAAGAACATCCCCGGCTTCGAGGGCATCACCGAGGGCTGGAGCAAGTCGGCGCCGCTGGGCTGGGACATCACCGACGTGGTCCCGACGGCCAAGGCGACCGTCGCGCTGCTGTCGGACTGGTTCCCGGCGACCACCGCCGAGATCATCCACGTCGACGGCGGCGTGCACGCGATGGGCGGCCAGTTCGACGGCTGACGGCCCCGTGACGTGCGAAGGCCCCGGACGCTCCGACGTCCGGGGCCCTGCGCGTGTCCGTGGCCTCAGCGCGTGCTCAGGGCCCGGCGGCGCAGCCGCGAGCCGATGAGGCTGAACTGGCCCATCACCACGGCGGTGACGGCCGCGGCGCCCCCGGCGGCCCACATGGCCCGCTCGGAGCCGTCCTCGAGGGGGAGGTGGGCCGCGACGGGCGCGACCAGGTGGGTCTCGGGGAGGGCGAGCGCCTGCTCCTGCCCGGGGGCGTCGGCGACCTGGGGCTGCTCCGGCAGCGCGTCGGTCGCGGACTCCCGCGGCGGCTTCGAGGTGAACTCCTCCGGCGGGTTCACCGTGAAGTTCGAGGGGGTCCGCACGATGCTCTGCGGGGTGACCGGAGGCCTGACCGGACTCTTGGGCTTGGAGGGCTTGTCGGGTTTCGCGGGGTTCTTGGTGCCCTTGACCTCCTTCGGCTTCTCCTCCTTCGGCTTGGCGCCCGTGTCGTCCTTCTTGCCGTTCGCCTCGTCGATCTTCTTCTTGATGGTCTCGACGTTGTTGCCGAACTGGCACTTGATGTCCGCGATCGACGTCTCGGGGTCGTGCCCCTTCACGCACTTCTTGGGTTCGGCGGCCGCGGCGGGCGCGGGGGTACCGAAGACCATCAGCGCGCCGGCCGACAGCGCGAGGGAGGCCGCGCTCAGACGGCGGACGCGAGTTCGTCCTGGAAGCATGCTCCTCCTTGCCCGGGGGGTGGTGTCGCTCACACACTTGTTTAACGGATCAGCGGCACTGTCGTCACGTCTTGACAAAGAGAAAAACGAATGGCGTTCTAGTGAAAAAGGGACACAAGCCTCGTTTGTCTCTCAAGTTGCCTGAAATCGGTAACCGCCGCGGCGAGCGCGGGGCCCGCGGCCGTCACCACCGACAGGTGCTCCAGCGCCCGGGTGAACGCGGTCAGCACCAGCGGCCCCGACAACTCCCCGCCGCCCGGGAAGACCGCGATGACGGCGGGCCAGCGGGTGCCCGCGGCCTGCTGGACCGGAATCGCCCAGCCCGCCCGCAGCCGCGGCAGCGACTCCGCGGGAACGCGCACCACCGCGTCGGGGAACTCCACCGTCAGCCCCTCGGGGGAGGCTTCGGAGACCGTCCCCGTCTCGCCCGCGGCAGCCTCGGCGAACGGCACCGCCACCACCACGCGGTCGCCCGCGTCGAAACCGCCGCACACGCCGGGACCGGGGTTCAGCCGCGCCTTCAGCGCGGCGTTGAGCGCGGCCGTCCCCGCCGCGCCCGGGGTGAGCACCTGGACGTCCCCCGCGGCGATGCCCAGCGCCCGGGGAATGGAGTCGGCGAGCAGCTGGCCCACCCGGTGCGCGGCCTCGCGCCCGTCGGCGGCCGGCACCACGACGACCTCCTTGCCCGGGGCCTCCACCCGGCGCAGCACGCCCGCGCGCACGCCCTCGGAGAGCTCCGCCAGCGGACCGTCCTCCAGGGGCACGGGCGTGACGGGCACCTCCTGCGACTCGACGAGGTCGGCCAGCACCCGGCCCGGACGGTAGGAGGCCAGCCCGCCGGGATCGCCGGCCAGCACCAGATGGGCGCCGTCCGGGCACGCCTCCACCAGCGTGGCGGCCAGTTCCACGTCGAGCGCCTCCGCGCCCGTCACCACCACCACGCCGGGCTCCAGCGGCCACTGCTCGCCCCGGGCGTAGCCCAGCCCGCCGAGGCCCTCACGGGCCTCCAGGAGCCGGTGCAGGCTCACCGCCCCCTCATGCCTCGCGGCGGCCGTCGCGGTGACCGCCGCGACCGTCACGGGGACGGGCAGGGACGGCTCCAGCGCCCGCAGGTCGGCGATCAGCCCGTCCTCCGACCCGGGAGGGCCGGCCACGATGCTCACGCCGTGGAAGAGCGCCTGGCGCGCGGCCTCGCCGTGCTCGGGCGCGCCGGGCTCCGCCTCGATCGGAGGGGCGGTGGCGGCCAGCCGCTGCACGCCCTCGGCGACGGTCTCCTCGGCCAGCCCGTAGCGGGCCAGCGCGAGCCACTCTTGAGCGTCGGGGAGGTCGTCCTCCTCGGACTCGGAGTCGGCGAGGTCCGTGAACTCGGGGAGATCGGGCTCGGAGTGGAACAGCATGACCCGCGCCTCGTCCAGCGCCGCCTGCACCGCGGCCACCGGGTCGGCGATGCGCAGCCCGCTCAGCTCCTTCACCACCTCCTCGCCCGGCAGCGCGGTGTCGCCGCGCCGCGCGGCCTCGGCGAGCAGGAACTCCACCAGCGCACGGCCGCGCCGCGGGTCCTGCGGATCGGCGGGGGCGTCCGGGGGGAGCACCGACAGCGCGAACCTGTCGGCCTGGGCCGGCCGCACGCCCGGCACCCGCAGCAGCTCCCAGGGGTCGCCGCGCAGCAGGGACTCGGCGCCCTCGCCGAGGTGGGCCCGGGCGCGGACGGCGATCTCCTCGGGCAGGCCGAGCAGGGAAGGGGAGGGAAGTTCAGACATCTGATACGTCGTCCAGTGCGTCGCGGATCTCATCGGGCAGGGTCAGTTCCTCGGCCTGCAGAGCGGCCCGCAGCTGGGCGGTGGTGCGGGCGCCGACCAGGGGCGCCGCCACCCCCGGCTGGTCGCGGACCCAGGCCAGTGCGACGGCCAGCGGGGTGACGCCCAGGCCGTCGGCGGCGGTGGCGACCGACTCCACGATCCGGGCGCTCTGCTCGCCCAGATACGGTGCCACGAAGTCCTCCAGCCGGTCGCGCGCCGCGCGGGAGTCGGCGGGGATCGCGTTGCGGTACTTGCCGGTGAGCACGCCGCGCCCCAGCGGCGACCAGGCCAGGACCGAGGTGCCCGAGTCCAGGGCGGCCGGGACCACCTCCCGCTCGGGGTCGCGCTGCAGCAGCGAGTACTCCACCTGGTCGGAGACGAGCGGCTGCCGTCCGGGCCAGGCCCGCTGCCAGGTCGCGGCGGTCGCCAGCTGCCAGCCGCCGTAGTTGGACACCCCGACGTAGCGGGCGCGCCCCGAGGAGACCGCCTCGTCCAGCGCCGCCATCGTCTCCTCGTAGGGGGTGGCGGGGTCGTGCGCGTGGACCTGCCACAGGTCGACGTGGTCGAGGCACAGGCGGTCCAGCGACCGGTCGAGCGCGGCCAGCAGGTGCCGGCGCGAGGAGTCGTACCCGCGGGGCGTGACCCCCGCCTTGGTCGCGACGACGATGTCGTCGCGGTCCACGACGGTGCGCAGCAGCTGGCCGAGGATCTGCTCGCTGCGCCCGCCGCCGTACACGTCCGCGGTGTCGACGAGGTTTCCGCCCGCGTCGACGAACTCGGCGAGCTGCGCCGCGGCCTCCTCCGGGCCGGTGCCCTCACCCCAGGTCATGGTGCCGAGCCCCAGCCGGGACACCATGAGACCGCTCCGACCGAGCTGACGCTGCTCCATAAGGTCCACAGGCTATAGCGTTTCCGCCCCGGTATACGGAAGGGGCAAAAGCGACACGGCTGTACTGTCGCCACGGGACTGTCACAACCGGGCGCGCTCAGGCTAAGGTTCGGCCTCGTGGCAGTTCCAGCAGATCCGCCGCCGGGGGCGGGCCCGGAGGGCGACCCCGGTTATCTCGCGTCGCTGCGCACGGGGACGTTGCTCGCCCAGCTGCGCAGGGCCTTCCTGGGGCTGCTGGCGGTGCCCGTGGGCGTGCTGGCGCTCTCGCCGTACATCATGAGGCTGGAGACGCACACCGTGGACACCCCGCCGCTGTGGGCGTGCGCGGTCGTGCCGGTCGCCGCCGTGTGCGCGCTGCTCCTGGCGCGCCGCATGCCCACCGCGCTGCCGAACCGGGCGGAGCCCGGCGGTTTTCGGCCCGACGCGTCGGAGTCCTTCCGCGCGAGCCTGTTCCTGCGTTTCGCGCTCACCGAGGGCGTGGTGCTCCTCGGGCTCCCGCTGTCGATGGCGGCGGACAGCTTCCTGCCGATGGCGCTCGCCTTCTGCCTCGGCTACCCGCTGGTGCTCAAGATGGCGGTCCCGACCCGGGGGACGATCGAGCGGATCCGGGCGCGGCTGGAGGCCGACGGCGCCCGCAGCGACCTGTGGACGGCGCTGCTGTCCCCGTACCGCGAAGCCGGGGCGAGGGGCTGACTTCCGGCCCTTCCGTCGTTACAGTCGGGCCGGAATTGATCAAAGCGGAAGGCGGGACCGATGGGCACCTATGTCATCAGCGGAGCGGCGTCCGGCATCGGGGCGGCCACCGCCGCGCTGCTGCGCGAGCAGGGCCACACGGTCATCACGGTCGACCTGAGGGACGCGGACGTCGTCGCCGACCTGTCCACGGCGCAGGGCAGGGAGGACGCGGTCGCCGGAGTCCGGGCCAGGACCGGGGCGGTGCACGGGGTCGTGCCGTGCGCCGGGATCGCCGGCCTCACCGGCGTGGACCCGGAGCTGGTGGTGTCGGTGAACTTCTTCGGCGCGCTGGCGCTGGTGCAGGGGCTGCGCGCGGAGCTGGAGGCGGCGGGCGGCTCCTCGGCGGTGCTGCTGTCGTCGAACTCGGTGACCTGCCAGCCCGGCTGGAACGCCGAGGTCGCGGCCGCCTGCCTGCGCGGCGACGAGGAGGGCGCGCGCCGGGCCGCCGCGTCGTCGGACGCCGTCGCGGTCTATCCCGCGACCAAGGCGGCGCTGGCCTACTGGACGCGCCAGGAGTCGGTGAAGGAGGAGTGGGCCGGCGCGGGGATCCGGCTCAACGCCGTCGCCCCCGGCATGATCGACACCGCGATGACCGAGGGCCTGCGCAAGGACCCCAAACTCGGAGTCTTCGCCGACGCCTACCCGAGCGCGCTGGGCCGTCCGGGACGGCCCGAGGAGGTCGCCGCGACGATCTCCTTCCTGCTGTCGGAGGCGTCCTCGCTCATCGTCGGCACCGTGCTGTTCGTCGACGGCGGGACCGACGCGATCCTGCACCCGCTGAAGCCGGAGGGGATGCAGATCGGCAAGCTCGCGCTCGGGGTCATGCACAAGGCCTCCGCGGCGGCCACCAAGCTCAAGGCGATGCGCGGCAAGCGCTGAGGCGCCCCGTCCTCAGAGCCAGCCGCTCTTCTTGAACTTCCGGTACAGCAGCAGGCAGGAGCCGGCCATGGTGAGGAGCGCCAGCGGATAGCCGGTGATCCAGCCGAGTTCCGGCATGTATTTGAAGTTCATGCCGTAGATGCCCGCGATCATGGTGGGGATGGCGAGGATGGCCGCCCAGGCGGAGATCTTGCGCACGTCCTCGTTCTGCCGCCTGCCCAGGACGGCCAGGTGCGCGGTCAACACATTGGTGACCATCTCGCTGTGCGCGTCGATCTGCCGGTCGATGCGCAGCAGGTGGTCCTGGACGTCGCGGAACCGCTCCTTGTGCCGCACGCACAGGGGGATCCTGCCCTTGACGAGTTCCTGCATCACCGGCAGCAGCGGGTCCTCCGCGGTGCGGAACTCCAGGATCTCGCGTTTGAGGGTGTAGACGTCCTCGGTGACGTCCATGCCGTCGTGGGTGAAGACCCGGCGCTCGAGGGCGATGATGTCGGCCTCGACCTCGTGGGCGATGATGTCGTAGCTGTCGACCACCTCGTCCAGCACCGCGTACAGGACCGCGCTCGGGCCGGTGGACAGCAGCGTGGGGTCGCCCTCCAGCCTGCGCCGGACGGGGGAGAGCGGGTTGGCGTCGCCGTGCCGCACGGTGATGACGAAGCCCGGGCCGGTGAACACCATGACCTCGCCCACGGTGATCTCCGAGGGCTTGGTGTAGGTGGCGGTCTTCACCACCACGAAGAGGGTGTCGCCGTAGTCCTCGAGTTTGGGCCGCTGGTGTCCGTAGGTGGCGTCGGCGACGGCCAGGGGGTGCAGCCCGAGGTCCTTGCTGGCGGTGTCGAACTCCTCGTGCTCGGGCTCGTGCAGGCCGATCCACACGAAGGCGTCGTTGTGTTCCCTGGCGGCCTTCAGGGCCCCGCGGACGTCACCGTCCACCTCTTGCCGGAAGCCGCCCCGGTAGAGGGCGCAGTCGACAATCATGCCGCCTAGTATCCGGCATAAAGTATGAACCGTGCCTACTGTTCTTTTGATTCGTCATGGCCTGACCGCGAAGACCGGGCCGGTGCTGACCGGCTGGACCCCCGGGGTGCCGCTGGACGAGCGCGGCACCGCCCAGGCGGGGGCGGTGGCGGCCAGGCTGGCCGGGCTCCCGCTGGACGCGGTGGTCTCCAGCCCCCTGGACCGGTGCCTGCAGACCGCGAGGGCCGTACTGGAGGACCGCGACACGCCCGGCGGTCTCGAGGTCGACGAACGCTTCGGCGAGGTCCGCTACGGCGACTGGACCGGCCGGGAGCTCAAAGAGCTCGCCGAGGAGCCGCTGTGGAAGGTCGTCCAGGCCCATCCCAGCGCGGTGACCTTCCCCGGCGACGGAGGGGAGTCGCTGGCCGCCGCCCAGCTGCGGGCGGTGCGGGCCGTGCGGGACTGGAACGAGCGCCTGGGGGACGAGGCGGTCTACGCCGTCTGCTCGCACGGGGACATCATCAAGGCGATCGTCGCGGACGCGCTGGGCCTGCACCTCGACCAGTTCCAGCGGATCCAGGTCGATCCAGCCTCGCTGACCGTCGTGCGCTACACCGAGCTGCGCCCCTTCCTGGTGCGGCTGAACGACGGCGGGACCGATCTGAGCGGTTTGGTGCCCGTTAACCAGGGGGACAGTGACGCGCCGGTCGGCGGCGGCGCGTAGGGTCGGATCATGCCCGTCATCTCCTATGACCTGCCCGACCGGTTCGTCGCCGGGACCGTCGGCCAGCCCGGGGATCGCGTCTTCTACCTCCAGGCCCGCGACGGCGCCAGGGTGACCAGCGTCAGCCTGGAGAAGTTCCAGGTAGGGCTGCTGGCCGAGCGCCTCGAGGAACTGCTGGACGAGGTCCTGCGCCGCAGCGGCGGTTCCGCGCCCATCCCCGCGGTCACTCCCGAGGGGATGGGCGACGACTCCCCGCTGGACCAGCCGGTGGAGGAGGAGTTCCGGGTCGGCGCGATGGCGCTGGCCTGGGACCCCGAGGAGGAACGCGTCATCGTCGAGGCCGCCGAGAACGACCCCACGCTGCTGGACCCCGAGGAGCCCGACCCGGACGAGGAGGAGGGCTCCACGCTGCGGGTCTCGCTCACCGCGGCCCAGGCCAGGGCCTTCGCGGAGCGCGCCCTCAAACTGGTGGCCGCCGGCCGCCCGCCCTGCCCGCTGTGCGGGCTGCCGCTGGACTCCTCCGGGCACGTGTGCCCCCGTCAGAACGGACATCTCAAAACGATATGACGCAGTCCCTCGCGGAGGACACCGCCGCGGCCGAGCGACTGCTGGCGCACGGCGCCATGACGGTCGAAGGGCGGCTGGTCCAGGCCTCCAACGCCACTCTCCGATGCGACATCGAGTTCGAGGGCGTGCGCGCCAAGTGCGTCTACAAGCCGGTGGCGGGGGAGCGCCCGCTGTGGGACTTCCCCGACGGCACCCTGGCCGGCCGGGAGGTGGCGGCCTACCTGGTGTCCCAGGCGATGGGGTGGCGGATCGTCCCGCCGACCGTGCACCGCGACGGCCCCTGGGGCCCGGGCATGGTCCAGCTGTGGATCGAGCCCGACCCGTCCGTCGACCTCGTCGCGCTGTCCCGCGCCAACGACGCGGCGGTGCGCCGGATCGCGGTGTTCGACGCGGTGGTCAACAACGCCGACCGCAAGATCGGGCACCTGCTGCCGGTGGAGGGCGGCCATGTGCACGGCTGCGACCACGGGGTGTGCTTCTCCACGGAGTACAAGCTGCGCACGGTCCTGTGGCAGTGGCGCGGCAAGCCGCTCAAGCCGCTGGCGCTGCAGGGGCTGGCCAAGGTCCGGGCCGAACTGGAGGGCGCGCTGGCGGGGCGCCTGTCCGGGCTGATCACCGAGGAGGAGGTCGAGGCGACGCGGCGCAGGGTCGACCTCATGCTCAAGCACCGGGTGCACCCCTACCCGCCGGAGGACTGGCCCGCCATTCCCTGGCCCCCGATGTAAGAGTCACTTTCAGACATTTGTTGAAATATTGCGATGTGCACCTGCCTGCTGAGCTTCGACCCCTCCTCCGCCGTCCCGGTGCTGCTCGTCGGAGTCCGCGACGAATACGCCGACCGGGCCTGGGACCCGCCCGCCGCGCACTGGCCGGACCGGCCGGAGCTGTTCGGCGGCCGGGACCGGCAGGCCGGCGGCACCTGGCTGGCGGTGAACCCCTCGGCGCCCAGGGCCGCGTGCGTGCTCAACGGCTGCGGCGTCGACGCGCCGCAGGACGCCCGGCTCTCCCGGGGCGACCTGCCGCTGCGCGCCGCCGAGACCGGCGGGCTCGGTGACCTCGACCCCTCCAGGCTCGACCCGTTCCACCTGGTGTGCGCCGAGCCGGACCGGGTCCGGGTGTGGACCTGGACCGGCCTGGAGCTCACCGAGCGCTCCCTGGAGCCGGGCGTCCACATGGTGGTGAACACGGGCCTGGACGCCACCTGCCCGGGACCCACCGCCATCCCGCAGAGCGCGCTGGACGGCATCCGCGCCCGGATGGGGCACTTCCGGCCCCGGCTGCTGACCGCGGCCCGCCCAGAACCCAAGGACGGGGCGACCGCCGACGCCTGGGGCGACTGGCTGCCGCTCGCCGAAGGCGACGGGCTCGAGCAGACCGACCCGCGCGCCCTGCTGCACCGGCACCTCACCGACGCCGGACGGGTCTTCGCCACCACCTCGGTCAGCCTGGTCGCCCTGAGCGCCGACGGACTGCGCTACGACTTCTCCGGCCGTCCCGGCGACCCCTCGGCCTGGACGGCCGTCCTGGGCTAGAGCCGGATCACAGCACGACACCCCCGGCAGGCGTCGGTGACGGCCGCGGTCCGGACAGGCGTTCCGGGTCAGGGAGGATCAGAGCACGACGCCCAGCAGGGCGTC
>NZ_BAAATZ010000019.1:93154-122032 GCF_039533685.1 Actinocorallia aurantiaca
GGCCGGGTCGGAGCCCTCGGCGGCCGCCCAGCGGTCGACGGCGGCCAGCGCGGCCGGGGCGTCGAGGTCCTGCGACAGGGCCGCGCGCACCTCGGCCAGCAGCTCCGCGGCGGGAGCCCCGGACGGGCGGGCCGCCGCGGCGCGCCAGCGCGCCAGCCTCTCGTGCGCGGCCTCCAGCTGGGGCAGGGTCCACTCCCAGTCCGAGCGGTAGTGGTGGGCCAGCAGGGCCGTGCGGATCGCCATCGGGTCGGCGCCCTGGGCGCGCAGCCGGGAGACGAAGACCAGGTTGCCCCGGGACTTGGACATCTTCTCGCCGTCCAGGGCGACCATCCCGGCGTGCACGTAGGCCCGCGCGTGCGGGTGCTCCCCGGTGGCGGCCTGGGCGTGGGAGGCGCTGAACTCGTGGTGGGGGAAGGTCAGGTCGCTGCCGCCGCCCTCCACGTCGAAGCCCATCCCCAGGCGGCGCAAGGAGATCGCCGAGCACTCGATGTGCCAGCCGGGCCGGCCCTTTCCGAAGGGGGAGTCCCAGGAGGGCTCACCGGGCCGCTCGGCCAGCCACAGCAGCGCGTCCAGCGGGTTCTTCTTGCCCTCGCGGGCGGGGTCGCCGCCGCGCTCGGCGAACAGCGGCAGCATCTCGTCCCGCGACAGGCCGCTGACCTGGCCGAAGCCCGGGTCGGCGTCGGCGGGGAAGTACAGGTCGCCGTCCACCTCGTAGGTCAGGCCCCGGGCCTTCAGCTCGGAGATCATCTCGATGATCTCCGGGATGGCCTCGACCGCGCCGACGTACTGGGCGGGCGGCAGGATCCGCAGCGCCTCCATGTCGGTGCGGAACAGCTCGATCTCGCGCTCGGCCAGGTCCCGCCAGTCCACGCCGATCGCGTCGGCACGTTCCAGCAGCGGGTCGTCGACGTCGGTGGCGTTCTGGACGTAGTGCACCTCGTGCCCGGCGTCGCGCCACACCCGGCCGACCAGGTCGAAGGCCAGGTAGGTGTTGGCGTGCCCGAGGTGGGTGGCGTCGTAGGGCGTGATGCCGCAGACGTACATGCGGGCCGTGGGGCCGGGCGAGGTCTGCCGCACGGAGCGCGTGGCGCTGTCGTAGATCTTCAGCCCCGGTCCGGGGGCGGGGAGACCGAGTGCGGACAGCCGGGGGACCTCGGGTGCAGACCAAGAACGCATGAAGGAAGCTTATCCACACGAATGACGCATGCCTGCGGCGCACTGCCGGTGGCTTGGGCGCGCGCTGACGCGTGCTGGACGTTCCACACGAATGGCGCACGCCTGCGGCGCACTGCCGGTGGCTTGGGCGCGCGCTGACGCGTGCTGGACGTTCCACACGAATGGCGCATGCCTGCGGCGCACTGCCGGTGGCCGGACGCGCTCAGACCGGGGGCTCCATGCCGCGGCGGCGGAGGTAGCGCTCGAACTCGCGGGCGATGGACTCGCCGGAGGCCTCGGGCAGTTCGGCGGCGTCCTTCTGCTCCTCCAGCGTCCGCACGTAGTCGGCGACCTCGGTGTCCTGCTCGGCGAGCTCGTTGACGCCCTCCTCCCAGGCGCGGGACTGCTCGGGCAGCTCGCCCAGCGGCACCGTCACGTCCAGGACGTCCTCGACCCGGTGGAGCAGGGCCAGGGTGGCCTTGGGCGAGGGCGGCTGGGAGACGTAGTGCGGCACCTGGGCCCACAACGAGACCGTCGCGATGTCCAGCTTGTCGCAGCTGTCCTGGAGCACGCCGAGGATGCCGGTGGGGCCCTCATAGCGGGACGGCTCCAGCGCGAGCGTCTCGCCCAGGCCCACGTCGGCGACGCTGCCGCTGACCGGCACGGGGCGGGTGTGGGGGGAGTCGGCGAGCAGGGCCCCCAGCAGCACCGCGGTCTTCACGCCCAGCTTGACCAGGTAGTCGGTGAGCTCCCGGCAGAACGAGCGCCACCGCATGTTCGGCTCGATGCCGTGCAGCAGCACCACGTCCCGGCCGTTCTCCAGGCGGGCGACGGAGATCCGGGTGGTGGGCCAGACGATCTCGCGCCGGTCCCCGTCGCCGGTCAGCCTGACGTTGGGCCGGGTCACCTGGAAGTCGTAGTAGTCCTCCGGATCGAGCTCGGCGATCTGGCGCGCGCCCCAGCTCTCCGCGAGGTGGCCGATCACCCCGCTGGCCGCCTCACCCGCGTCGTTCCATCCTTCGAACGCGGCGACCAGCACCGGGCGGTCGAGTTCCGGCACGGATTCGAGTTCGAGCACGCGGCCTCCTTACCGGGGGTGACGACAGATCGGAGCCGACTCCAGCCTACGTCCTGAGCGACCCGTACCCGTCCTTTCCACCGGGCATCCCGCCCGGGATGTCCCCGGGGAGGGATGTCGGCGTTCCGGGTATCCCCGCTGTTTCACGAGGGTTTTCCCGGCTTTCTGGTACCGAAACTACTTGCCATCAGTGGTGCGGACGATGAGGACATCGCAGGGCGACTTGTGGGAGAGGTTCGCCGGGACCGAGCCGAGCAGCCGTCCGGCGAGGCTGTTCAGGCCCCGGTTGCCGACCACGACGAGGTCGACGCCGCGGCTGCGGGCGATCGAGGAGATCACGTCCACGGCGTCGCCCTCCTCCGCGATCGTCTCGATCTCCTTGGCTCCGGCGCTCACCGCGCGCTCCCGGGCGACGCGCAGCGCGTCCTCCGCCGGGGTCGAGCCCTGCACCTTGTACGCCAGGTCGCCGAGCCTGTCGGCGGCGGTCGTCCGTTCCTTCTCCGGCATCGGGTGGTAGGCCGAGGCCAGCACCAGCACCGCGCCGGTGGCGCCGGCCAGGGCCGCGGCCCGGTCGACGGCCAGGAGAGAGGAGGGCGAACCGTCGGTTCCCACGAGGATGGAGCGGTACGACATGGGGGGGCTCCTTACCAGTCGGTAGTTTGTCCGGGGAACGCTACTGGGCCGCGCCCGGTTCCGCCATGGGGCCATGGTCCCGAGAAAACCCGCGTGAGGTCGGACACAGCCCGCCCCCGACCTGGTCGCCCCTTGACCGGGCGGTGAAATAGCATCACGTCACGTGACTCTCCAGGCGATCCTCTTTGACCTCGACGGCACCCTCATCAACTCCGAGCCGCTCTGGCTCGCGGTGGAGCACGAGGTCATGGAGTGGCTCGGGGGCCCCTGGGACGTCGAGCACCAGAACGCCGTCGTGGGCGGGGCGCTGTGGTCGACCATCGACTACATGCTGGCGCTGTCGGGTTCCCGGGTGCCGCCCGAGGCGGTCGCCGAGCGGCTCCTGGGCCGGATGGCCGAGCTGCTGCCGACGGAGCTGGCCGTCATGCCGGGGGCGAAGGAGCTGCTGACCGAGGCGGCCGCCGAGGGGATCCCGGTCGGCCTGGTGACCTCGACGGTCCGCGCTCTGGCCGACGTGGCGATCGACGCCCTGGGACGGCACCACTTCGCCCTGACCGTCGCGGGGGACGAGGTGGAGAACACCAAGCCCCATCCGGAGCCCTATCTGAAGGCGGTGCGGCTGCTGGGCGCCGAGCCCTCCCGGTGCGTCGTCCTGGAGGACTCCCCGACCGGGGTGAAGGCGGCCGAGGCCGCGGGCTGCACGGTGGTGGCGATCCCGTGCGTGGTGCCGATCGACCACGCGCCGACCCGGATGGTGCTGCCCTCCATGGAGGGCCTGACCGTCGAGCGGCTGCGCTCCCTGGTCCCGCGCCTCTGAGCATGGGGGTCGCACCCCTGCGGAGATCAGGGGCGGAACCCTACCCGGGGAGGAGGAGGCCCCCGGCTCCCCGTGTGACGATGGGAGGAGCGCGTACTGGGGAGTCGAAGAATGAGTGATGTCCTGCTTTTCAGCATCAGTCTCGCGGTCACGGTCCTGGGTCTGCTGGCCAGCTGGCGGGCGGCCCGCAGCCGGGGCCTGCCCTCGGGGCTGCGCGGAGCGGCCTGGTCGCTGGTGCCGCTGGGGTTCTACCTGACCGGCCTGACCGCCTTCCTGAGTTCGCTGGTCCTCAATCCCACCCGCTGGACGGGCGTGGCGGTGCTGGGGCTCGCGGGCGTCCTGTACGTGGTGTCGGGGGTGAAGCTGCGCTCCCGCGCGCAACCGGGGCCGCGGCGGGTGGAGGCCGGCGGGCGGGGCGCCGCCCCCGTGCCCCGCGGAGGGGCCTCCGCGTCCGCGGGGGCCGGAGGGATGGACGACGACATGAAGGAGATCGAGGAGATCCTGCGCCGCCGCGGGATCTGATCGCTCGCGCCGGGTGAGCCCGGCTTCCGGGCACGAGCCCGCCCCCGGTCCGGGGGCGGGCTTTTGTGTCTGTCCGAAATGTGAACGCAGCCACTCTGGATCGTTCCATACCAGGCCCGACCTACTCGTCGGTAGGGATATCCTGCGCCCTCACATGCGTGATGCCGGTGATCCGATCACACGTATGACTCGAAAATGTAAATCTTTCCGTGATCATGGTCTTTTGGCGCAAAGCCCTATCCGGTCGCATGGATACTCTCTTCCGTCGTGTCCGAATTTGGACCCGCTGGCGGAAGTTCTCCCGCCGGGCGAAGAAGAGTCCGCGATGCGTCATCAGACAGTAACTTTCTGTTAAGAGGGCTGCCTCGAGCGCCCTGGTGTCGGCCGCCGCGCCGATACAAGGGGCACGTACACCACGGCTGAGGCGCCCGGTGTCCGGTGGCAGGAGAGGAACGTGCGTGAGCGAGCGTAGGGAGGCCGCGTGACCGCGCCCATCGAGGTCTCGAAGGGCGAGGTCGAGGCCCATCCGGAGGACGTTCTGCAGGGCGTCCCCGGGAAGGCCGTCCAGGGTCGTTCCCTGGGGCAGATCGCCTGGCTCCGCCTCAAGCGCGACAAGGCCGCGCTGGGCGGCGGGGTGGTCATCGTCCTGCTGATCGCGGTCGCGATCTTCGGTCCGTTCTTTCTGCAGGACCCGACCGTCTACAACCAGGAACTCATCGACCCGACGTTCCAGCGGCCCAAGAGCGGCTGGCTGTACTCGGGCATCAGCTGGGACCACCTGCTGGGGGTGGAGCCCAACACCGGCCGCGACATGCTGTCGAGGATCGTCTCGGGGGCCCGCATCTCGCTGCTGGTGGCGTTCCTCGCGACGCTGCTGTCGGTGGCGATCGGCACCTTCATGGGCGTGCTGGCCGGCTACTTCGGCGGCTGGGTCGACACCCTGATCAGCCGGGCGATGGACGTGTTCCTGGCCTTCCCGCTGCTGCTGTTCGCTATCGCGCTGGTGGGCGTGGTGCCGGGCGAGGTGTTCGGGATCAAGGGCAACGGGCTGCGGGTGTCGGTGCTGATCTTCGTGATCGGCTTCTTCAACTGGCCCTACATCGGCCGGATCGTCCGGGGCCAGACCCTGTCGCTGCGCGAGCGGGAGTTCGTCGACGCCTCCCGCAGCCTCGGCGCCGGCCACGGCTACGTGCTGTTCAAGGAGCTGCTGCCCAACCTGGTGGCGCCGATCATCGTCTACGCGACGCTGCTGATCCCCACGAACATCCTGTTCGAGGCGGCCCTGTCGTTCCTGGGCGTCGGCGTGAACCCGCCCACCCCGTCCTGGGGCGGCATGCTGACGCTGGCGGTGCCGACCTACCAGAACACCCCGTTCTTCATGATCATCCCAGGTATGGCGATCTTCATCACCGTCCTGGCCTTCAACCTGCTCGGGGACGGGCTGCGCGACGCGCTAGACCCCCGGGCCCGGTGAACCCCACGGGTTCGTGTTTTCCCCTGCCAGTTCCCAGAGAGGTGCTCTCAGCACTATGAACAAGATCAAGATCGGGGCCTCCCTCGCGGTGGCCGCGGTGCTCGCCGCCGGCCTCACCGGCTGCGGCGACAGCTCCGAGTCGGGTACCTCGGCTTCCGGGGCCAAGGCGGACCTGGCCAACACCGCCGTCGCCAACCCCTCGGAGAAGAAGGGCGGCAACCTGTCCTTCGCGATGTCGAGCGACTGGGACTCGCCCGACCCCGGCGACACCTACTACGCCTTCTCCTGGAACTTCGCGCGCTACTACGCGCGCTCCCTGGTGACGTTCAAGGAGGAGCCGGGCGTCGCGAACCTGCAGGTCGTCCCCGACCTCGCCGAGACGCTGGGCACCCCCTCGGACGGCGGCAAGACCTGGACCTACAAGATCCGCAAGGGCGTCAAGTACGACGACGGCACCGAGGTCAAGGCCCAGGACGTCAAGTACGCCGTCGAGCGCTCGAACTTCACCTCCGAGCTCCAGCTCGGCCCCAAGTACTTCAAGCAGTACCTGGTCGACAACCCCGGCGGTTACAAGGGCCCCTACAAGGACAAGTCCAAGGGCGGCCTGAAGTCCATCGAGACGCCGGACGACCACACCATCGTCTTCCACCTGAACACGCCGTTCTCGGAGTTCGACTACCTGGCCACCATGCCGCAGACCGCCCCGGTCCCGCGGGCCAAGGACACCGGCGTGAACTACAAGAAGGAAATGGTCTCCTCCGGCCCGTACAAGGTCGACTCCTATGTGCCGGGCAAGGAGATGAAGCTCTCGCGCAACACGAACTGGGCCGCCGAGACCGACCCGATCCGCAAGGCGCTGCCCGACACCATCTCCGTCGCCCTGAACCAGAACCAGGACGACATCGACAACAAGCTGCTGTCGGGCGCGGTCCACGTGGACCTGGCCGGCGCCGGCCTGGCGACCGCGGCCCAGCCGAGGGTCCTGGGCAACGACGCCCAGAAGCGCAACAGCGACGTCGCCACCGGCAGCGCGCTGACCTACATGACGATCAACACCAAGGTCGCCCCGTTCGACAACGAGGCCTGCCGCAAGGCCGTGCAGTTCGCGATCGACAAGGTCTCGGTGCAGACCGGCCTGGGCGGCCCCGTCGGCGGCGGCGCCCTCGCCTCCACCATCATGCCGCCGTCGGTGGCCGGCTACGAGAAGTTCGACCTGTACCCGGCCTCCGGCAACGCCGGCGACCAGGACAAGGCCAAGGAGCAGCTCGCCGCGTGCGGCAAGCCCGACGGCTTCAGCACCGTGCTGACCGCCCGCGCCGACCGGCCCAAGGAGATCGCCGCCGCCGAGGCCGTGCAGCAGGGCCTGGCCAAGGTCGGCATCAAGGTCGAGATCAAGTCCTACCCGTCGGGTGACTACTTCACCAAGTACGCCGGCGCCCCGTCGTTCATGAAGTCCAACAAGGTCGGCCTGGCCATGATGAAGTGGGCCGCCGACTGGCCGTCGGGCTTCGGCTTCCTCCAGCAGATCGTCGACGGCCGGGCCGTCAAGCCCGCCGGCAACACCAACCTGTCGGAGACCGACATCAAGGCCGTCAACGACCTGTTCGACGCCTCGATGCTGGAGAACGACACCGACAAGCGCAACGCGATCTACAGCCAGATCGACAAGCTGGTCATGGAGAGCGGCGACGTCGTCCCGCTCACCTACTCCAACCAGCTGCTGTACCGGCCCGAGAGCGTCACGAACGTGTTCGTGTCCGCGGCTCTGGGCGGTATGTACAGCTACCTCAACATGGGCGTGAAGTAGTCCACGTCCAGCTCGGTTCGTCTGATCACCGCAGAAGGCAGGTGAAGGCCGAGAGGTGAGCGCGGTCCCGGTACTCCCGGGACCGCGCCCGCCGGGGCCGCTCCAAAGTGTTCGCATTCATCGTCAGGCGCCTCTTCGGCGCGGTCGCCATGCTGGTGATCGTCAGCATGGTCACCTTCGGCATCTTCTTCCTGCTGCCGAAGCTGGCCGGTCAGACCACCGACCAGCTGGCCGCCTCCTACGCGGGCAAGGCTCCCACGCAGGAGGCGATCATCGACATCAAGGAGCGGCTCGGTCTGGACGACCCGATCGCCGTGCAGTACGGCCGGTACGTCAAGGGGATCGTGACCGGCCAGGAGTTCAGCAACGGCCCGAGCGTGATGGAGTGCCCGGCGCCGTGCCTGGGCTACTCGTTCCGCAACTCCGAGCCGGTGCTGCCCACCCTCCTCGACCGGGCGCCGGTGACACTGTCACTGGCCGTCGGCGCGGCCGTCATCTGGCTGGTCGCGGGCGTCGGCATCGGCATCCTGTCCGCGCTGCGGCGCGGCAGCGTGTTCGACCGGGTGGCGATGATGACCGCCCTGGCGGGCGTGTCGCTCCCCATCTACTTCACCGGTCTGGTGTCGCTGGCCGTGTTCGCCTACGGGCTCAAGCTCTGGCCCAACGGCGTGGCCTACACGTCTTTCCTGGATAACCCGGCGGATTGGGCTTACAACCTGATTCTGCCGTGGGTGACACTGGCGTTCCTCTACGCGGCGTTGTACGCCCGGCTGACGCGTGCGGGAATGCTGGAGACCCTGAACGAGGATTACATCCGCACGGCCCGGGCGAAAGGCCTGCCGGAGAAGACGGTGATCACCAAGCACGCGCTGCGCGCGTCCTTGACGCCGATTCTGACCGTCTTCGGGCTGGACCTCGGCCTGCTGCTGGGCGGCGCCGTCCTCACCGAGAAGACATTCGGATTCGCCGGGCTCGGCGCGCTGTCGATCGACTCGATCGAGTCGGGCGACCTGCCGATGGTGATGGGCGTGGTGCTGCTGGCCACCATCTTCATCGTGTTCGCCAGCCTGATCGTGGACATCCTTTACGCCGTCGTCGACCCGAGGGTGAGGCTGAACTAGTGAAGAGCGCATCCGTCCCTCCCGCGGCGGGGCCGCGCCCCTTCCTCGAGGTCCGCGACCTGAGGATCCACTTCCCGACCGACGACGGCCTGGTGAAGTCCGTGGACGGGCTGAACTTCCAGCTCGAGCGCGGGCAGACGCTGGGGATCGTGGGGGAGTCGGGTTCGGGCAAGTCGGTGACGAGCCTGGGGATCCTGGGCCTGCACAACCGCCGCAACTGCCGCATCTCCGGCGAGATCTGGCTGAACGGCAAGGAACTCGTCGGGGCCTCCCCGGAGGAGGTCCGCCGGCTGCGGGGCCGCGAGATGGCGATGATCTTTCAGGATCCGTTGTCGGCGATGCATCCGTTCTATTCGGTGGGTGCTCAGATTGTTGAGGCTTATCGGATTCATCATGATGTGTCGAAGAAGGTGGCGCGGAAGCACGCGGTGGATCTGTTGGGTCGGGTGGGGATTCCGACTCCTGCGAAGCGGGTGGATGATTTTCCGCATCAGTTCTCGGGTGGTATGCGGCAGCGGGCGATGATCGCGATGGCGTTGTCGTGTGATCCTGAGTTGTTGATCGCGGATGAGCCGACGACGGCGTTGGACGTGACGGTGCAGGCGCAGATTCTGGACTTGTTGCGGGATCTGCAGGAGGAGTTCAATTCGGCGATCATCATGATCACCCACGACCTCGGCGTCGTCGCCGAACTGTCGGACCGGATCATGGTGATGTACGGGGGCCGCTCCATCGAGCAGGGGAGCGTCCAGGAGATCTTCCACTCCCCGTCCCATCCCTACACGTGGGGTCTGCTGGGGTCGATGCCGCGGTTGGACCGGGACCGCTCGGAGCGGTTGATGCCGGTGAAGGGAACGCCGCCGTCGCTGATCAACCTGCCGTCGGGTTGCGCGTTCCACCCGCGGTGCGCTTACGCCGATCTCAACGGCGGGCGCAGCGTCACCGAACTCCCCGAACTGCGGCCGGCCGGCGAGCCCGGACACCTGGTCGCCTGCCATCTGTCCGCCGAGCAGCGCCAGCGGATCTGGGAGACCCAGATCCAGCCGAAACTGTAGAAGGTGAAGTGAGTTGAGTACTTCAGGAACCCCGCTGCTGGAGGTCACCGACCTGCGCAAGCACTTCCCGGTGCACTCCGGATTGCTGCGTCGGCAGGTGGCGGCGGTCAAGGCGGTAGACGGGGTGTCGTTCTCGGTGAACCGGGGCGAGACGCTGGGGCTGGTGGGGGAGTCGGGCTGCGGCAAGACGACCACGGGCCGGATGATCATGCGTCTGCTGGACGCGTCGTCGGGCAGCATCCGCTTCGAGGGGCGGGAGCTCACGGATCTGTCGCAGCGGCGGATGCGTCCGCTGCGCCGCGACATCCAGATGATCTTCCAGGACCCGTACTCGTCGTTGAACCCGCGCAAGACGGTGGGTTCGATCGTGGGGGCGCCGTTCCACCTGCAGGGCATCGAGACGCCGAACGGGGTGAAGAAGGCCGTACAGGAGCTCCTGGAGCTGGTGGGCCTGAATCCCGAGCACTACAACCGTTATCCGCACGAGTTCTCCGGCGGCCAGCGCCAGCGCATCGGCATCGCCCGGACCCTGGCGTTGAAGCCGAAGCTGATCGTGGCCGACGAGCCGGTGTCGGCGCTGGACGTCTCCATCCAGGCCCAGGTCGTCAACCTGCTGGAGGACCTCCAGGACGAGTTGGGGCTGACCTACGTGGTCATCGCGCACGACCTGTCGGTGGTCCGCCACATCTCCGACCGCGTCGCGGTGATGTATCTGGGCCGGATCGTGGAGGTCGCAGACCAGGCCGACCTCTACACCCGGCCGATGCACCCCTACACCAACGCCCTGCTGTCGGCGGTGCCGATTCCGGATCCGAACGTGCGGCAGGACAGGGAGCGCATCCGGCTGAAGGGCGACGTGCCCAGCCCGCTCAACCCGCCCCCGGGGTGTCATTTCCACACCCGGTGCTGGAAGGCGCAGGACATCTGCAGGACCGTTCAGCCTCCGCTGGAGGAGAAGCGCCCGGGGCAGCAGGTCGCCTGCCACTTCCCCGAGGACGGCGGCTCGTCGGTCCCCGCCCGGTCGGTCCCGGTGGCGGACGATCTCCGGAACCCGGGGCGGCAGACCGGATGACCTTCTCCTGACCGGTACCGGCCGCACAAACTTGCCCGGTCTCACTTATTTCGAGAAACAATGTTAAAGCGGACATAAGTTGCCATGTGTAACTTATGTCCGCTTCTCTGTCAGGGGGAGGTGTTGATCGGACAACGACGACATCACGATCCAGATACAGGGGCTGGTGCGCCACCGGCACTCGACAGCAGATTCGCGGAGACAGTTTTCCGGCGATGACGCCTGTTGCGGAGGTTCGTGAGCGTGGCCGCACCGATCGAGGTCTCGAAGGGCGAGGCCGAGGCCCGCCCGGAGGATCTGCTGAAGGGCCTCGGCAGGGCCATCGAAGGTCGTTCCCTCTGGCAGATCGCCTGGCTGCGGCTCAAACGGGACCGGGTCGCGCTCGGCGGCGGGATCGTCATCCTGCTGCTGATCCTCGCCGCGATCGTCGGCCCCTGGTTCGCCGCCGACCCGCTGAAGTACAACCAGGACCTGATCGACGCCACCTACCAGCGGCCCAAGGACGGCTGGCTGCACTCGGGCATCAGCTGGGACCACCCCCTGGGCGTCGACCCCACCACCGGCCGCGACATGCTCGCCCGCATCCTCGCGGGCGCCCGCATCTCCCTGCTGGTCGCCGCCGCCGCCACCCTGCTGTCGGTCCTGATCGGCGTGGTCCTCGGCGGCCTCGCCGGCTACTTCGGCGGGTGGTTCGACACGCTGATCAGCCGGACGATGGACGTCTTCCTGGCCTTCCCGCTGCTGCTGTTCGCCATCGCCCTGGTGGGCGTGGTGCCCATCGACGGGGTGATGGGCGTCAAGGGCAACGGGCTGCGGGTGTCGGTGCTGATCTTCGTGATCGGCTTCTTCAACTGGCCCTACATCGGCCGCATCATCCGGGGCCAGACCCTGTCGCTGCGCGAGCGCGAGTTCGTCGACGCCTCCCGCAGCCTCGGCGCGGGACACCTCTACATCTTCTTCCGCGAGGTCCTGCCCAACCTGGTGGCGCCGATCATCGTCTACGCGACGCTGCTGATCCCCACGAACATCCTGTTCGAGGCGGCCCTGTCGTTCCTGGGCGTCGGCGTCATCCCGCCGGCCCCGTCCTGGGGCGGCACACTGACGCTGGCGGTGCCGACCTACCAGAACACGCCGCTCTTCATGATAGTTCCGGGACTGGCGATCTTCATCACGGTCCTGGCCTTCAACCTGCTCGGGGACGGGCTGCGCGACGCGCTCGACCCCCGGGCCCGATGAATCCACCGGGTTCGTCGTCGTCCACATAGAAAGAGGTATGCCGGTCATATGGGCAAATTCAAAGCGACCGCCATCGCGGCGGTCGGCCTGATGCTGAGCGTGGGCCTGGCGGCCTGCGGCTCGGAGGATGATTCCTCGGGGTCGGGTGACGTCGGCTTCAACGCGGTGGAGAAGGGGGTCGTCAACCCGTCGGAGAAGAAGGGGGGGACGATCCGCTACGCCAGCTCGGACGACTGGGACTCGCCCGACATGGGCGATACGTATTACGCGTTCTCCCAGAACTTCGGCCGCCTGTACGGGCGGGCGCTCACCACCTTCAAGGTGGGCACCGGCCTGGAGAGCCTGGAGATCGTGCCCGACCTCGCCGAGACGCTGGGCGAACCCTCGGACGGCGGCAAGACCTGGACCTACAAGATCCGCAAGGGCGTCAAGTTCGACGACGGCACCGAGGTCACCTCCAAGGACGTCAAGTACGCCGTCGAGCGCTCGAACTACAGCGCGGAACTGCAGCTCGGTCCCAAGTACTTCAAGCAGTACCTGGTCGACAACAAGCCGCCCTACAAGGGCCCCTACGAGGACAAGTCCGAAGAGGGCCTGAAGTCGATCGAGACGCCGGACGACCAGACCATCGTCTTCCACCTGAACCAGGCGTTCTCGGAGTTCGACTCCCTGGTGTCGATGCAGACCCAGCCGGTGCCCAGGGCCAAGGACAAGGGCCTGGAGTACCAGAAGAGCATCGTCTCCACCGGCCCCTACAAGATCGACAGCTATGAGCGCGGCAAGGCCATGAAGCTGTCGCGCAACCAGCACTGGGACAAGGCGACCGACCCCCTGCGCACGGCGCTGCCCGACAACATCGAGGTCGCGCTCAAGCAGAACGCCGACGACCTCGACCAGAAGCTGCTGTCCGGCGCGCTCGACATGGACATCGCCGGCACCGGCGTCCAGGGCGCGGCGCAGCCCACCGTGCTGAGCAACCCCAAGCACAAGGCCAACGCCGACAACGTCACCGCCGGCTACCTGCGCTACATGGCCGTCAACCAGCACGTGAAGCCGCTCGACAACGTCCACTGCCGCCGGGCCGTGGCCTACGCCACCGACAAGGTCGCCGCGCAGACCGCCTTCGGCGGTCCCGTCGCCGGCGGTGAGGTCGCCACGACGATCGTGCCGCCGACCGTCACCGGCTACCAGAAGGCCGACCGCTACCCCGTCGGGCCCGAGCAGCACGGCGACATCGCCAAGGCCAAGGAGGAGCTGGCCGCCTGCGGGCAGCCGGACGGCTTCTCCACCAAGATCTCGGCCCGGTCCGACCGGCCGAAGGAAGTCGCCGCGGCGCAGGCCATCCAGCAGGGCCTGACCCAGGCCGGCATCAAGACCGAGATCGTCCAGGTCCCCGCGGGCGACTACTTCAACAAGTACGCCGGCACCCCCAAGTGGGTCCACGACAACGGCGTCGGCCTCATGCTCATGGCGTGGGCTGCGGACTGGCCGTCGGGCTTCGGCTTCCTCCAGCAGATCGTCGACGGCCGGGCCATCAAGCCCTCCGGCGGCACCAACCTGCAGGAGACCGACCTGCCGGAGGTCAACCAGCTGCTCGACGAGGCCGCCCAGGACACCAACGCCGAGGCGCGCAACGCCCGCTACACCAAGGTCGACCAGCTGGTGATGGAGGACGGCGGCATCGTGCCGCTCATCTACGCCAGGCTGCTGCTGTACCGGCCCGCGAACGTCACGAACGTGACGCTCACCCACGGCTACGGCGGCATGTACGACTACCTCAACCTCGGTGTCGAGTAGTCGGATCAACAGGCCGCCGCGTTCGTAGAAGGCAGGTGAAGGCCTAACGGAGGCCGGGGCCCGTCCCTTCCGGGGGCGGGCCCCGGCAGCCGAGTGCCGCCGCTCGTGCTCACTTTTCTCATCCGGCGCTTGATCAGCGCCGTCGCCATGCTCGTCATCGTCAGCATGGTCACCTTCGGGATCTTCTTCCTGCTGCCCAAGGCCGCGGGGCAGACCCCGGACCAGCAGGCGGCCGCCTACGCGGGCAAGGCCCCGACACCGCAGGCGATCGCCGACATCAAGGAGCGGCTCGGTCTGGACGACCCGATCGCCGTGCAGTACGGCCGGTACGTCAAGGGGATCGTGGCGGGCCGTGAGTTCAGCAACGGTCCGAGCGTGATGGAGTGCCCGGCGCCGTGCCTGGGCTACTCGTTCCGCAACTCCGAGCCTGTGCTGCCCACCCTCCTGGACCGGGCGCCGGTGACCATCTCCCTGGCCGTGGGGGCCTCGGTCATCTGGCTGGTCCTCGGGGTCGGCATCGGCGTCCTGTCCGCGCTGCGGCGCGGCAGCGTGTTCGACCGGGTGGCGATGATGACCGCTCTGGCGGGCGTGTCGCTTCCCATCTACTTCACCGGTCTGGTGTCGCTGGCCGTGTTCGCCTACGGGCTCAAGCTCTGGCCCAACGGCGTGGCTTATTCGTCTTTCCTGGGCAATCCGCTGGACTGGGCTTACAACCTGGTTCTGCCGTGGGTGACTCTGGCGTTCCTCCACGCGGCTCTGTACGCCCGGCTGACGCGTGCGGGAATGCTGGAGACCCTGAACGAGGATTACATCCGCACGGCCCGGGCGAAAGGCCTGCCGGAGAAGACGGTGATCACCAAGCACGCGCTGCGCGCGTCCTTGACGCCGATTCTGACCGTCTTCGGGCTGGACCTCGGCCTGCTGCTGGGCGGCGCCGTCCTCACCGAGAGGACGTTCGGGCTGCCCGGGCTCGGCGCGCTGTCGATCGACTCGATCCTGTCGGGCGACCTGCCTATGGTGATGGGCGTGGTGCTGCTGGCGACCGTCTTCATCGTGGTGGCGAGTTTCATGGTGGACCTCCTCTACATGGTGGTCGACCCGAGGGTGAGGGTGGAATGAGGGAACCGTTGAATCCGTCGGGCTCGTTCCTCGAGGTCCGCGACCTGAGGATTCACTTCCCGACCGACGACGGTCTGGTGAAGTCCGTGGACGGGCTGAACTTCCAGCTCGAGCGCGGGCAGACGCTGGGGATCGTGGGGGAGTCGGGTTCGGGCAAGTCGGTGACGAGTCTGGGGATCCTGGGTCTGCACAACCGCCGCAATTGCCGTATCTCCGGCGAGATCTGGCTCGACGGGACCGAGATCGTGAGCTCCTCGCCCGACAAGGTCCGCCGGCTGCGCGGCCGGAAGATGGCGATGATCTTTCAGGATCCGTTGTCGGCGATGCATCCGTTCTATTCGGTGGGTGCTCAGATCGTTGAGGCTTATCGGATTCATCATGATGTGTCGAAGAAGGTGGCGCGGAAGCACGCGGTGGATCTGTTGGGTCGGGTGGGGATTCCGACTCCTGCGAAGCGGGTGGATGATTTTCCGCATCAGTTCTCGGGTGGTATGCGGCAGCGGGCGATGATCGCGATGGCGTTGTCGTGTGATCCTGAGTTGTTGATCGCGGATGAGCCGACGACGGCGTTGGACGTGACGGTGCAGGCGCAGATTCTGGATCTGTTGCGGGATCTGCAGGAGGAGTTCAACTCGGCGATCATCATGATCACCCACGACCTCGGCGTCGTCGCCGAACTCGCCGACGAGGTCCTGGTCATGTACGGCGGGCGCTGCGTGGAGCAGGCCACCGTCGAGTCCGCGTTCTACAACCCCGCCCACCCCTACACGTGGGGTCTGCTGGGGTCGATGCCGCGGTTGGACCGGGACCGCTCGGAGCGGTTGATGCCGGTGAAGGGAACGCCGCCGTCGCTGATCAACCTGCCGTCGGGTTGCGCGTTCCATCCCCGGTGCGCTTACGCCGACCTCAACGGCGGACGCAGCGTCACCGAGGTGCCCGAGTTGACGGAGGTGTCGCCGGGCCAGAGGGCGGCATGCCATCTTCCGGCGGAACGCCGCCGGAAGATCTGGGAAGAAGAGATCAGGCCGAAACTGTGAAGGCGGAGCGAGTGGAGAGCGGTACACCGCTGCTGGAGGTCACCGACCTGCGCAAGCACTTCCCGGTGCACTCCGGGCTGCTGCGCCGGCAGGTGGCGGCGGTCAAGGCGGTCGACGGGGTGTCGTTCTCGGTGAACCGGGGCGAGACCTTGGGGCTGGTGGGGGAGTCGGGCTGCGGCAAGACCACGACCGGCCGGATGATCATGCGTCTGCTGGATCCCTCCTCCGGGAGCATCCGCTTCGAGGGACAAGAGCTCACGGACCTGTCGCAGCGGCGGATGCGTCCGCTGCGCCGCGACATCCAGATGATCTTCCAGGACCCGTACTCGTCGCTGAACCCGCGCAAGACCGTCGGCTCGATCGTGGGAGCCCCGTTCCACCTGCAGGGCATCGAGACGCCGAACGGGGTGAAGAAGGCCGTACAGGAGCTCCTGGAGCTGGTGGGCCTGAACCCCGAGCACTACAACCGCTACCCGCACGAGTTCTCCGGCGGCCAGCGTCAGCGCATCGGCATCGCCCGCACGCTGGCGCTCAAACCCAAGCTCATCGTCGCGGACGAACCCGTCTCCGCGCTGGACGTCTCCATCCAGGCACAGGTCGTCAACCTGCTGGAGGACCTCCAGGACGAACTCGGCCTCACCTACGTGGTCATCGCGCACGACCTGTCGGTGGTCCGCCACATCTCCGACCGCGTCGCGGTGATGTACCTGGGAAAGGTCGTGGAGGTCGCAGACCAGGCCGACCTCTACACCCGGCCGATGCACCCCTACACCAACGCCCTGCTGTCGGCGGTCCCCGTCCCCGATCCGAACGTGCGGCGCGACAGGGAGCGCATCCGGCTGAAGGGCGATGTGCCCAGCCCGCTCAACCCGCCCCCGGGCTGCCCCTTCCACCCCCGCTGCTGGAAGGCGCAGGACATCTGCGCGCAGATCACCCCTCCACTGGAGGAGAAGCGCACGAGTCAGCAGGTCGCCTGCCACTTCCCCGAGGAGGCCGGAGCGGCCCCAGACCTCATCCGTAAGGAGGGGTCATAGATCCCCATCCCGGAGGGGGCCCGGCCCGCCCGCAGACCCTACCTTGAGGGGGTGAGCCTCCGTATCCGCGACCTGAGGACCTGGCTGGGCGGCCATCCACAGGTCCCCGACTCCCTCGTCGCCGCACTCCTGATCGTCCTCACGCTCATCGACCTCGCCCAGGACATCGCCGTTCCCGGTCACGCCTACACCCCGCACGACGCGGCCGGCTACACCGCCACCATCCTGGTGATCGCGGTACTGGCGGTGCGGCAGCGCTTCCCCATGGGCGTCCTGGCCGTGGTGCTGTGCGGAGAGATCTTCCTCTCCACGGGGGACTACCAGCCGTCCGGCGACCTGTTCGCCCTCCTCATCGCCGTCTACACGGTGGCGGCGCACCTGCCCCTGGCCCGCAGCGCCCTGGCCGGGCTGGTCTCGCTGATCGTGCTGGTCGTCCTGACCGTGCAGGAGGGGAGCGGCACCGGCTTCTTCTCCTTCCTCGCCAACTTCGGGCTGTTCGCCGGAGTGTGGTGGCTGGGCCGCAGCCTGCGGCTGCGCCGCTCCTACCTGGCCGAACTGGAGGACAGGGCGGCCAGGCTGGAGAAGGCCCGGTTCGCCGACGCGCGCACCGCCCGCGTCGAGGAGCGCTCACGCATCGCCCGGGAACTGCACGACGTGGTCGCCCACCACGTGAGCGTGATGACCGTCCAGGCCGGCGCCGCCCGCCGCATCATGGAGCGCGACCCCGCCAGCGCCCGGGAGGCGATCGAGACCATCGAGCAGGTCGGCCGCACCACCCTGTCGGAGATGCGGCGGATCGTCGGAGTGCTGCGCACCGAACGGGACCTGGCCGCGTCCGCCGCCGAACTCACCCCCCAGCCCGGCACCCAGGACCTCACCGGCCTCGTCGAGCAGCTCCGCGAGACCGGGCTGGCCGTCCAGCTGGAGGTCGGCGGGCAGCCGCGCGACCTGTCGACCGGCGTCGACCTCGCCGTCTACCGGCTGGTCCAGGAAGCCCTCACCAACTGCCTCAAACACGCCGGACCGCACGCCCGCGCGTGGGTCCACCTGGAGTACTCCGACCGGGACCTCACCCTGGAGGTCGCCGACGACGGGCAGGGCGCCAGCGAGGCGACCTGCGCCGATCCGGGCCCCGGACACGGCCTCGTCGGCATGCGCGAACGCGTCGCCCTCTATGGTGGCGAGTTGCGGATAGGCCCCCGCGCCGGCGGCGGGTTCGAAGTCCGCGCCCGATTCCCCCTGGAGGTCAAGTGAGCACGGCCGCGGTACGAGTCCTGCTGGTCGACGACCAGCCGCTGCTGCGGACCGGTTTCCGGCTGATCCTGGAGAGCGAGCCCGACCTGACCATCGTCGGCGAGGCCGGGGACGGCGCCGCCGCCGTCGAGGCCACCCGCAGCCTGCTGCCCGACGTGGTGCTGATGGACATCCGGATGCCCGGCGTCGACGGCATCGAGGCGACCCGCCGGATCGTGCGGGACCGGGCCGCGGCCCACGACCCCAAGGTCCTCATCCTCACCACCTTCGACCTCGACGAGTACGTCATCGAGGCGGTGCGGGCGGGCGCCAGCGGCTTCCTCCTCAAGGACGCCCCGCCCGAGGACCTGGTGAGCGCCATCCGGATCGTCGCCGACGGGGACGCCATCGTCGCGCCGAGCGTGACCCGCCGCCTTCTCGACCGCTTCGCCTCCAAGCTGCCCGCCCTGCGCGAGGAGGGCCCCCCGCCCGGCCTGGACCACCTGACCGACCGGGAGCGGGAGGTCCTCGGCCAGGTGGCGCGCGGCCTGTCGAACGCGGAGATCGCCCGGGAGCTGGTGGTGTCGGAGACGACCATCAAGACACACGTCGGCAACGTCCTGGCGAAGCTGGGGCTGCGCGACCGGGTGCAGGCCGTCGTCTACGCCTACGAGACCGGAGTGATCCGACCCGGAGGCCGGTAGGGGGCACGACCCCGAGCTCCCCCTACTCCCCAGGGAGGAGGCCCGCCTCCCCCTCCTGCGGCAGGGGGAGCCGCAAGTCCCTTCCCTAGGGCGATCCGCGACAAACCCAAGATCCCTAGGGTGGTGTTCAGTTCTTCCGACCGGAGGAACGCCGACCCCCCGAGGGAGCCATCCGTGTCGCATTCCGTTCCGAACCCCGCGCCGCCCCTGGGCGAACTCGCCGCCCGCGTCGAGCGGGTCACCAAGTCCTACGGGACCGGTGACGCCGAGGTGAGGGCGCTCGACGACGTGACGGTGGGCATCCCCAAGGGCCGGTTCACCGCCGTGATGGGCCCCTCCGGCTCCGGGAAGTCCACCCTGATGCACTGCATGGCCGGACTCGACTCGGTCACCGCCGGCCAGGTGTTCGTCGGCGACGTCGAACTGACCCGGCTGGACGACAAGCGGCTCACCCGGCTGCGCCGCGACCGGATCGGCTTCATCTTCCAGGCGTTCAACCTCGTGCCGACCCTGACCGCCCTGGAGAACATCACCCTCCCGCTGGACATCGCCGGCCGCAAGGCCGACCAGGCCTGGCTGGACACCGTCATCGACACCGTCGGGCTGCGGCCCCGCCTCAAGCACCGGCCGTCGGAGCTGTCGGGCGGCCAGCAGCAGCGCGTGGCGTGCGCCCGCGCCCTCGCCTCCCGGCCCGGGATCATCTTCGCGGACGAGCCGACCGGCAACCTCGACTCCCGCTCCGGCGCCGAGGTCCTGGGGTTCCTGCAGTCCTCGGTGCGCGACATGGGCCAGACCATCGTCATGGTCACCCACGACCCCGGCGCCGCCGCCTACGCCGACGAGGTCGTGTTCCTCCAGGACGGCCGGATCGTCGACACCATGACCGCCCCGACCTCCGAGAAGGTGCTGGAGCGCATGAAGGGCTTCGACCTGCCGAAGGTCGTGTCCGAATGATGCGCAAGGTCACGCTCCGCAACCTCGCGGCGCACAAGCTCCGGCTCGTCCTGACGGCCCTGTCGGTGATCCTGGGCGTGGCGTTCGTCGCCGGCACCCTCATCTTCACCGACACGATGAACAAGACGTTCGACGACATCTTCGCCGACGACGGGCCGCCGTCCGTGTCCGTGCGCGGCGTGTCCCCGGTGGAGACCTTCGACGAGACCGCCACCCCGGTGCCCGTCCCCGAGACCCTGCTCGACTCCCTGGCGAAGGTCCCCGGAGTCGCCTCGGTCGAGGGCGCCGTCCAGGGCAACGCCATCATCATCGACAAGGAGGGCGACCCCATCGGCGGGGGAGGCGCCCCGCAGTTCGGCTTCAACTGGGCCGACGACGGCACGGACGACGGTGACGCCTGGACCATGGTCGCGGGCCGGGCGCCCTCCGGCGACGGCGAGGTCGTGATCGACCTCGCCAGCGCGGAGAAGGGCGGTTTCACCGTCGGCGACCGGATCAAGGTCGCCGTCGCGGGATCCCTCCAGGACGTCACGATCTCCGGCGTGCTCGACGGCACCACCGGCGGCGCGACCTTCGTGTTCTGGGAGACCCCCGCCGCGCAGAAGCTGCTGCTGGCCCCCGGCCAGTTCTCCAGCGTCACCCTGAAGGTCGCGTCCGGCGGCACCGAGAAGGAGCTGGCCGAGCGCGTCGCCGCGACCCTGCCCGACGGGCTGGAGGCTGTGACCGGCGAGCAGATGCTCGAGGAGGAGCGCAGCGACATCGACTCGCTGCTGGGCATCATGCGCGGGTTCCTGCTGGCCTTCGCCCTCGTGTCGATCGTCGTGGGCTCCTTCAACATCTTCAACACCTTCTCGATGCTGGTCGGCCAGCGGACCAGGGAACTGGCCCTGCTGCGCGCGGTCGGCGCCTCCCGCCGGCAGGTCATCCTCGCGGTGCTGGGAGAGGCCGTCGCCGTGGGCCTCGTCGGCTCCACCCTCGGCCTGGCCCTGGGCGCGGGCCTGGCGGCCCTGCTGAGCGCCTTCTTCCAGACGCAGGGGCTGGACCTGAGCGACGGCCTGGCCTTCACCGCCACCCCGGTGATCTTCTCCTACCTGGTGGGCGTCGTCGTCACCTGCGTCGCCGCCTTCTTCCCGGCGCTGCGCGCCTCCAGGATCCCGCCGGTCGCGGCCATGCGCGACGACGTCGCCCCGCCCCAGCGCAGCCTGCGCATCCGGGGCATCATCGGCACCGCGGTCGCGCTGATCGGCGTGCTGTTCCTCGGCCTGGGCCTGACCGGGACCGGCGGCACCCAGGAGACGATGTCCCTGCTGGGCGTCGGGGTGCTGCTGGTGTGGCTGGCCGCGGCGATACTCGCCGCGGTGATCGGCAGCCCGGTGGTGAGGGTCCTGGCGGGCTGGTACCCGAAGGCCTTCGGCGTCGCCGGCAAGATGGCGAAGGAGAACCCGGGCCGCAACCCGCGCCGCACCGCGGTCACCGCGGTCGCGCTGATGATCGGCCTGTCGCTGGTGACCACCGTCAACGTGATCAGCTCCTCCCTCGGGGCGACCACGGACCGGATGATCGACGAGCAGTTCGGCATCGACTACGCCGTCGCCTCCACCAGCCAGCAGGGCCTGGGACCGGACCTGGTGAAGGCGGTCCGGGAACTCCCCGGCGTCGTCGGCGTGGCCGAGGCCGGCAACGGGGAGTTCAAGCTGAACGGCGAGAACACCTGGTACACCGCCGGAGACCCCCGCGCGCTGCTCGACGCGGGCAACGCGGAAGTGGTGGCGGGCGAGGCCGCGGCCGGGGGGCTCCTGCTGTCGGAGAGCACGGCGAAGAGCGCGGCGCTGAAGACCGGCGACACCGCGCAGGCGACGTTCCCCGACGGCAAGACCGAGACCCTGACCGTCACCGGCGTCTTCACCGACAACGAGCTCATCGGCGACAGGCTGCTGTCCCCGGAGATCTGGAAGGCCCACACCCCCCGGGCCATGCCGAACCTGCTGACCGTGGACACCGAGAAGACCGACGCCGCGACCCGCAAGGCGCTGGACGGCGTGGTCGACGCCTACCCGGGCGTGATGGTGCAGGACCAGAACGACCTGAAGGACCAGATCCAGTCCCAGCTCGACGGGTTCGTGCTCTTCTTCACCCTGATGCTCGCCCTCTCGGTGATCATCGCGGTGTTCGGAGTGGTCAACACGATCGTCCTGTCGGTCATCGAACGCACCAGGGAACTGGGCCTGCTGCGCGCCGTCGGGCTCAGCCGGCAGCAGCTGCGCGGCATGGTCTGGCTGGAGTCGATCGCCATCGCGCTGTTCGGCGGGCTGCTGGGCATCGGGCTGGGCGTCGCGTTCGGCGCCGCGATCCAGCAGAGCCTGAGCGAGGAGATCAACGTCCTGTCCATCCCCGTCCCCTTCCTGATCGGCTGCGCGGTCTTCTCCGCGCTGGTCGGCTTCCTGGCCTCGCTGTGGCCGGCCTGGAGGGCGGGCCGCATGGACGTCCTCCAGGCCATCGCCACCCAGTGATCCACCCCTGAGACGGGCCCCCGGCAGCGCCGCCGGGGGCCCGTTCCCTTTTGGAAGGAATTGACCGAAGCGGCGGGTTGGCTCGAGCGGGAACGCGGGATGCCCCTAGGCAGGAAACCCATCGGCGGGAGACGGCGATGCTCGAGGAAATGGCCCGTAACTGGTGGATGCTGGCACTACGCGGCGGCCTGGCGATCCTGTTCGGCCTGCTCGCCTGGTTCTGGCCCGGCATCACCGCCCTCGCCCTCGCCCTGCTGTTCGGCGCCTACGCGCTCGTCGACGGGGCCGTCGCCCTCTTCCACGCCCTCAAAGGCGGCGTCCGAGGGCAGTCGCGCGCCTGGCTCGCCCTGTCCGGAGCCTGCGGGGTCGTGGTGGGGATCCTCGCCCTGTTCTGGCCCGGAGCCACGGCCTTCGTACTGATCATGCTGATCGGGATCTGGGCCATCCTCACCGGCGTCACCGAGATCGTCGCCGCCATCTGGATGCGCCGCCGGATCGAAGGAGAAGGGTGGCACATCCTCAGCGGCGGCCTCTCGGTCCTCTTCGGCCTGGCCCTGCTGGCCTGGCCCGGCGCCGGCGGCCTCGCCCTCCTGTGGATCATCGGCGTGTTCTCCATCGCCTTCGGCATCTCGCTCGTCGTCGCGGCGTTCAGGCTGCGCTCCCTGCGCCACAGCACCGGCTCACCCCGGCCGGACGCCCACGCCATCTGAAAGAAGCCCCCATCCCCGGGCCCTCCGCCCCAGTGCGGAGGGCTCCGGCCGCCTCCGCTCAGTCCCGCCCGTCCCACATCATGAGGTTCTGCAGCAACTCGGCCTGCTCCACGGCGTCGTCCAGCGCGTGATGGGTGTGCCGGCGGTCCGGCAGCAGCCGGCTCGGCATCTTCCCCTTCACCGAGTCCCGCACCAGCGCCCCGGCACGCGCCGCGTACAACGTCTTCATGTCGAGCGCCCGCGAATGCCCGAAAGGCGACCCGCCCTCGGCGAACCGCACGAAATACCAGTACATCCACATCCAGTCGAATCCCAGCGGATAAGCGGCGAAGACCGGGAACGCCTTCGCCCGGGCCGCCCGCTCCCGCACCCACCGCGCCGCCGCGGTCATCGCCTCCGCCGGCTCGGCCCCCTCCGCCAGCAGCACGTCCCGGTCCAGACCGCTGACCGCCAGCGCCTCCGGCACGAACGAGGCGCTGATCGGCTTCAGCTCCACATAGAAGGTGTGCTCCAGCGGATCACGAGGAGTGAACACCGAACCGTCGAAGCCCCCCGCCACCGAGAACCCGAAACTCAGCATCGAATACGGGCCGGGCACCGGCCCGTCGGCCTCCACGTCACAGGAGAAATAAAGATCGCTGGAACCCATGCGGGAACCGTAGCGGGGCCCGCACCCGACCGCACCGGGATTCGCCCCGACTACAGATCCACCGACACGTCCCTGGTCGCCGGGACGACCTCCGGCTCACCCCCCGCCGCAGGAGCCTCCGGCAGCGGCGGGAGCACGCCCCCGAACTCCGGACAGCGCGCCTTGTGGTCGCACCAGTCGCACAACCGCCCCGGCCGGGGCCGCCAGTCCCCGGAGTCCATCGCCCGCCGGATCGCCTGCCACAACGCCTCGACCTTGCGCTCCGTCGCCCGCAGATCGGCCTCGTCCGGGACATACCGCAGCACCTCGCCGTTACCGAGGTACATCAACTGCAGCACACTCGGCACCCGGCCCCGCGACCGCCACAGCACCAGCGCGTAGAACTTCATCTGGAACAACGCCCTGGCCTCGAAATCCGCCCGCGGCGCCGAACCCGTCTTGTAGTCGACGACCCGCAGCTGACCCGCCGGCGCCACGTCCACCCGGTCGATGTAGCCGCGCAGCTTCAACCCCGACGACAGCACCGTCTCCACGAACAGCTCGCGGTCGGCCGGCTCCAGCCGCTGCGGATCCTCCAGCGTGAAATACCGCTCCAGCATCGTGTGCGCCTGCGCCAGCCACTCCTCCCGCTCGCCTTCGGGAGCGCCCTCGAACAGGGAGACCAGCTCCGGCTCCTCGGCCACCAGCCGCTCCCACTGCGGATCCAGCAGCTCCCGCGCCGCCTCCGGCGTCCGCCCCGCCGCCGGCAGGTCGAACAACCGCTCCAGCACCGCGTGCACCAGCGTCCCGCGCACCGCCGCCGGACTCGGCCGCTCCGGAATCCGATCGATCACCCGAAAGCGATACAGCAACGGACAGGTCATGAAATCCCCCGCGCGCGAGGGGGACAGCGAACCGATCACTGAGGTCCCGGTGGAGGTCATGCACCCGAGACTAGGGGACCGGTCGGACGAAAACACGCCGAGCCTGACTAGGCTCAAGGACGTGCACGAAGACCGAAAAGACCAGGGAACGCCCGGACTGGCGCTGGGCACCGTGGCCGGAGTACCGGTCTACGTCGCCCGCAGCTGGTTCCTGATCGCACTCCTCATCACCCTGGCCTTCCTCCCCGCGGCCAGGGCCGTCGCCCCCCAACCCGCCGCGACCCTCATCTCCTTCTCCTTCGCGCTTTTCCTCTACCTGTCGGTCTTCCTCCACGAACTCGGACACGCCATCACCGCCCGCGCCTTCGGCCTCCCCGTCCGCGCGATCATCCTCCACCTCCTGGGCGGCGTCACCCACCTCGAACGCGAGGCCACCAGACCCGGCGCCTCCTTCCTCATCGCCGCCGCCGGACCCCTGCTCTCCCTGCTCCTGGCCGCCGCGGGCCTGGCCGTCGACCTCCTCGCCGACCTCCCGCCGGTCCCCGAACTGCTCCTGCGCGCCCTCACCCTCACCAACCTCACCGTCGGAGTGTTCAACTTCCTGCCCGGACTCCCGCTCGACGGCGGATTCCTGCTCCGCGCCGTGGTCTGGAAGCTCACCGGCAAGGACCGCACCGGCACGATGGCCGCCGCCCACGCCGGACGCGTCCTGGCCCTGATCGTCCTGACCGGCGGGATCTTCCTCGCCACCCGCGGCGCCGGCGTCGACTGGATCTCCGTCATCTGGGCCGCGTTCCTCTCCTCCTTCATGTGGATCGCCGCCACCCAGTCCATCCGCGCCGAACGCCTCCGCGACCGCATCCCCCTCCTGCAGGCCCGCCGCCTGGGCCGCAGAGCCGTCGCGGTCACCGCCGACACCCCCCTCGCCCAGGCCCTGGAGACCGCCCGCGCCGCCCAGGCCGGCGCCATGGTGATCGTCGACCACGACGGACGGCCCACCGGCCTGGTCAGCGAACAGGCCGTCAAAGCCGTCCCCGAACACCGCCGCCCCTGGGTGAGCGCGGGCGAGGTCTCCCGCGCCCTCTCCGGAGCCACCACCCTCCCCGCCGACCTGTCGGGCACCGGCCTCATCGACGCCCTCCGCGACTCCGGCGCCGCCGAACACCTCCTCGTCGAACCCGGCGGCGAGATCTACGGTGTGCTGTCCGCCCGCGACCTCGACCGCCTCCTGGCCCGCACCTGAGCCCTCCAGGAGCGGACCGGACGCGCCCCCGACGCCACTAGGCTGGAGGGATGACCGCCAGCACCCCACCTGCTCCTCGCACGCCCCACGGCATCCTCAGGGACGGCGACCAGGTGCAACTGACCGACCCCAAGGGCAGGATCAACACCCTGACCCTGCAGACCGGCAAGCAGTGGCACGGCCACAAGGGCTGGATCAGCCACGACGAGATCATCGGCAGGCCCGAGGGCATCGTCGTGCGCTCCACCGGCAACATCGAATACCTCGTCTTCCGGCCCCTGCTCCAGGACTTCGCCGTGCGCATGCCGCGCGGCGCCGCCGTCGTCTACCCCAAGGACGCCGGCCAGATCGTCGCCATGGCCGACATCTTCCCCGGCGCCCGCGTCGTCGAGGCGGGAGCCGGCTCCGGCGCCCTGTCCTGCTTCCTGCTGCGCGCCGTCGGCGAGCACGGCAGCCTCTCCTCCTACGAGCGGCGCGAGGACTTCGCCGAAGTGGCCCGCAAGAACGTCGAGAAGTTCTTCGGCGGCCCCCACCCCTCCTGGAAGCTGACCGTCGGCTCCCTCGAGGACGCCATCACCGAGACCGACGTCGACCGCGTCGTCCTCGACATGCTCGCCCCCTGGGAGTGCCTGGACGCCGTCGCCAAGGCCCTGGTGCCCGGCGGCCTGGTGTGCGCCTACATCGCCACCACCACCCAGATGTCGCGGGTCGTCGAGGGCCTGCGCGAGCACGGCTGCTTCGCCGAGCCCTACGCCTTCGAGACGCTGGTGCGCTCCTGGCACGTCGAAGGGCTCGCGGTGCGCCCCGACCACCGCATGATCGGCCACACCGGCTTCCTGGTGACCGCGCGCCGGCTCGCCGACGGCGTCACCCCGCCGCTGCGCCGCCGCCGCCCCGCCAAGGGCGCCTACCCCGAAAGCGGTTCGACGGAACTCACCCGGGGTAATGACAACCGTTTCCCCGACACTTCCCAGGACGTTCCCGCGCCGGAATCCGGTTTTGGTTCGCCTCCGGCGTAACCGGCACCCCTTCGGCCGACACGCCGTGTTTTTTCTGTTTCAGTGACGTTTCTTTTCCCATCGAAAGCCGCTCCGACCTGCGAAGACTGCGCTCCGTAACCAATCGACAGCGGTACGGAAACACAATAGTCAGGTTACGGAACCCCGTCAGATAGGTAGGGTCAGAGTAGGTCGTCGGCTCTTCGTGAGGAGGTGACGGGGCGTGGCCGCTCGTGATGACGCCGCGGGGCGAAAGGCGCAGGACAAGGAGGTTCGTGACCTCCAGACTCAGCTCTCTTTCCTGGAGGAAGAGATCTCGGTCCTGCGTCGGAAGCTCGCGGAATCCCCCCGCCAGACGCGGGTGCTCGAGGAGCGCCTGCACGAGGCACAGGCGAATCTGGCCGCTGTGACAGGCCAGAACGAGCGACTGGTGTCCACACTCAGAGAGGCGCGAGAGCAGATCATCGCTCTCAAGGAAGAGGTCGACCGGCTGGCACAGCCGCCGTCCGGCTACGGCATCTTCCTGAACGCCCGTGAGGACGGCACCGTCGACATCTTCACCGGGGGCCGCAAGCTCCGGGTGAACGTCAGCCCGGCGGTGGAGGTCGAGGACCTCCAGCCCGGACAGGAGGTCATGCTCAACGAGGCCCTCAACGTGGTCGAGGCCCTCGAATTCGAGCAGCAGGGCGAAGTGGTGGCCCTCAAGGAGGTGTTCGCCGACGGCGAACGCGCTCTGGTGGTCGCCCACGCCGACGAGGAACGCGTGGTCCGGCTGGCCGAACCGCTGCGCGGCATGACGCTGCGCGCCGGCGACTCGCTCATGCTCGACACCCGCTCCGGTTACGTCTACGAGAAGATCCACAAGGCCGAGGTCGAGGAACTCGTCCTCGAAGAGGTCCCCGACATCGCCTACGAGGAGATCGGCGGGCTCGGTCCCCAGATCGAGATGATCAGGGACGCCGTCGAACTGCCCTACCTGCACGCCGAGCTCTTCCGCGAGCACAAGCTCCGCCCGCCCAAGGGCGTGCTGCTCTACGGACCGCCCGGCTGCGGAAAGACCCTCATCGCCAAGGCCGTCGCCAACAGCCTGGCCAAGAAGGTCGCCGAGAAGACCGGACAGGAGGGCAGGTCCTTCTTCCTCAACATCAAGGGACCCGAACTCCTCAACAAGTACGTCGGCGAGACCGAACGGCACATCCGCCTGGTCTTCCAGCGCGCCCGCGAGAAGGCCTCGGCCGGCACCCCGGTCATCGTCTTCTTCGACGAGATGGACTCGATCTTCCGCACCCGCGGCTCCGGCGTCTCCTCGGACGTGGAGAACACGATCGTGCCCCAGCTGCTGTCGGAGATCGACGGCGTCGAGGGCCTGGAGAACGTCATCGTCATCGGCGCCTCCAACCGCGAGGACATGATCGACCCGGCGATCCTGCGGCCCGGCCGCCTGGACGTCAAGATCAAGATCGAGCGGCCCGACGCCGAGGCGGCCAGGGACATCTTCTCCAAGTACCTCCTGACCGACCTGCCGCTGCACCCCGACGACCTCAAGGAACACGGCGCCGACCCGACCCAGACGGTCGACGCCATGATCCAGCGGACCGTCGAGCGCATGTACACCGAGACCGAGGAGAACCGCTTCCTCGAGGTGACCTACGCCAACGGAGACAAGGAAGTCCTCTACTTCAAGGACTTCAACTCCGGCGCGATGATCCAGAACATCGTCGACCGGGCCAAGAAGATGGCGATCAAGCAGTTCCTCGACACCGGCCAGAAGGGCCTGCGGGTCCAGCACCTCCTCGACGCCTGCGTCGACGAGTTCTCCGAGAACGAGGACCTGCCCAACACCACCAACCCGGATGACTGGGCCCGCATCTCCGGCAAGAAGGGCGAGCGGATCGTCTACATCCGCACCCTCGTCTCCGGAACCAAGGGCACCGACGCCGGACGCTCCATCGACACCGTCGCCAACACCGGTCAGTACCTCTAGACCCAGAAAAGCCGTAAAAGTCAGGGAAAGTCACTGAAGCCCCGACGACACGGCACGAGCAGTCCCCACAGCC
>NZ_BAAATZ010000019.1:122068-147515 GCF_039533685.1 Actinocorallia aurantiaca
CCACGGTCCCCCCCGCTCACCGCGTTCACACACCCGCAACCTGAACCGGCCAAGAACCCGGCGTCGATCAACGAGCCGGGCCACTCTCCCACTAGGCTCGAAGGCATGAGTGTTCGGCGGGTCATGGGAATAGAGACCGAGTACGGCATCTCCGTACCGGGACAGCCCGGTGCCAATGCGATGGTCACCTCCAGCCAGGTCGTCAACGCATACCTCGCGGCATCGGCGGCACGGGCCAGAAAAGCCCGATGGGACTTCGAGGAGGAGAACCCCCTGCGCGACGCGCGCGGGTTCGACCTCGCCAGAGAAGTGGCCGACCCCACCCAGCTCACCGACGAGGACCTCGGCCTCGCCAACGTCATCCTCACCAACGGCGCACGCCTCTACGTCGACCACGCCCACCCCGAGTACTCCGCCCCCGAGGTCACCAACCCCCGGGACGCCGTCCTCTGGGACAAAGCAGGCGAACGCGTCATGGCCGACGCCGCCCAACGGGCCGCCCTCGTCCCCGGCACCCACCCCATCCAGCTCTACAAGAACAACACCGACAACAAGGGCGCCTCCTACGGCTGCCATGAGAACTACCTCATGCAGCGCCAGACCCCCTTCTCCGACATCGTCAAACACCTCACGCCCTTCTTCGTCACCCGCCAGGTCGTCACCGGCGCCGGCCGCGTCGGCATCGGCGCCGACGGCCGCACCCACGGCTTCCAGATCAGCCAGCGCGCCGACTTCTTCGAAGTCGAAGTAGGACTCGAGACCACCCTCAAACGCCCCATCATCAACACCCGCGACGAACCCCACGCCGACCCCGAGAAATACCGGCGCCTCCACGTCATCATCGGAGACGCCAACATGAGCGAGGTCTCCACCTACCTCAAGACCGGCACCACCGCACTCGTCCTCGCCATGATCGAAGACGGCTTCCTCACCGCGGACCGCTCCATCGAGGGCCCCGTCGCCGCCCTGCGCGCCATCTCCCACGACCCCACCTGCAAACACCAGATCACCCTCCGCGACGGCCGCAAGATGACCGCCGTCCAACTGCAGATGGAATACCTCGAGCAGGCCCGCAAATACGTCGAGGACAAGTACGGCGCCGACACCGACGAGATGACCAAGGACGTCCTCGACCGCTGGGAGTCCGTGCTCACCCGCCTCGGCGACGACCCCATGCAGCTCTCCCGCGAACTCGACTGGGTCGCCAAACTCGAACTCCTCGAGGGCTACCGCAGCCGCGACGGCCTCGACTGGTCCCACGCCCGCCTGCACCTCGTCGACCTGCAGTACTCCGACATCCGCCCCGACCGCGGCCTCTACAACCGCCTCGTCGCCCGCGGACGCATGGAACGCATCCTCACCGAGGACCAGGTCACCGACGCCATCGAGAACCCGCCCGAGGACACCCGCGCCTACTTCCGCGGCCGCTGCCTCGCCCAGTACGCCGACAGCGTCGCCGCCGCCAGCTGGGACTCCGTCATCTTCGACGTCCCCGGCCGCGACTCCCTCCAGCGCGTCCCCACCCTGGAACCGCTCCGCGGCACCAAGAGCCACGTGGGCGCCCTCCTGGACCGCTGCCGCACAGCCGCCGAACTCGTCTCCATCCTCGCCGGAGAAGGCTGACCGGCCCCTTCGCCCGCTATACCGCCCTCAGGGCCCCGTACCACCCGTACGGGGCCCTGAGGCATTCTCAGCCCTTTCCCGAGCGGCTTTCGCGGGAACATCGCCCCTCCCGGCACCGGCCGCCGGAGGGGACCGCTGGGACCTCGCCGGTCTTGTGGTTTGTTCGCCCGTTTCAGAGACCCGATTAGAGGCGATAACCGTAACGACCCTCCGGGCCATCCGCTGAGGGCGGAAACACGCGCCCTCCGTCGCGGGACGGCCGCGGGTAGGGTCGGCGTAACGCGACGGCGTAACGCGGCACGTACGGGAGGAGCCCCAATGGCCACCAAGGACACCGGCGGACAGAAGCAGACCACCCGCCAGACCGAAGAGGTCGAAGAGACCACGACCGAAGCCTCTTCCGACGTTCAGGAGCGCCAGGAGAAGCTCTCGGACGATGTCGATGCAATTCTGGACGAGATAGACGAAGTGCTCGAAGAGAACGCAGAGGACTTTATCCGATCTTACGTGCAAAAGGGTGGAGAATAGATAATATGTCCGATTCGTTTCGGATGTAGTTATCGTTCCTTCTTTTCTTGGGGCCCGCCGGGGGATTCTTTGAATTCCCCGGCGGGCTCTTTTCTGTTGGCTTACTCTCCCTGGCATGAACGATCAGGAAGCGGGCACCAAGTGGTGCACAGGATGTGAAGAGGGCAAACCGGTCTCGGCATTCGGCGTCGACCGGCGTCAGAGCGACGGGCTCGCACGCCAATGCAAGCCGTGCGCCAATGAGGCGGCTCGCGTCAATCGCCGTAAGCGGCTGGAGGGACGGGGGAGGGTGGTCAGGGAGCCCGCCTCTTTGGAGGGGATGCCGGTGAACGGTAAGAAATGCCCTGACTGTGTCGAAGTCAAGCCGGTCGAGGCGTTCGGCCTGAACAAGACGAACCGGGACGGGCGAGCGGCCTACTGCAAGCCCTGTGCGCGCCGACGTTCCCAGGAGGGGTACCGGGAGAGGCTCTCCCGGAAGGGAATCGCGGTTCGGGAGAAGTACGAGGTTCCTTCGGGGCACAAAAGGTGCCCTTCGTGTGCGGAGGTCAAGCCGCACTCCGAATGGCACCGGGCGAGGGTGAACTCCGACGGTTTCGCTTCCGAGTGCAAGTCGTGCCGGAAGGAGCGGGGTGCGAGGGAGCACCTGAAGCGCTCCTACGGGCTGACGCCCGAGGATGTGCGGAAGATGTCCGAGTTCCAGGACGGGCTGTGCGCGATCTGCTGCGAGGGGCCGGCCGAGCACGTCGACCATGATCATGAGACGGGCGAGGTGCGGGACCTCCTGTGCTTCAACTGCAACACGATGCTGGGGAAGGCCGGCGACGACTGGAGGCGGCTGCAGAGGGCTCAGTCGTACCTGCTGTGGCACAAGCTGGGTCACATTCCGGTTGCGGAAGGGCTCTGAGGGTTCCAGGTGGTTCGCCATGAGCGGACTCGGGGAAGATCTCGCGGCATGCGCAGCGCGGTCAAATGTCAGTAGGGTCAAGGCAGGTTCTACCGGCGTGCTGGGGAAGGAGTCGCATGGCGTCCGTGCCGATGAGCGGTGGTCTTCCGGGGGTCTTCATGAACTCGGGAACGTCGTCTTTCGCTGACTTTGTGGGGGCCTACCGGCCTGAGATGCTCCCCGGGAACCGGGTGGTGCAGGGGGGTGCGGAGCGGTTGGACATCCCGCACGCGACGACGATCGTGGCGGTGACGTTCCCGGGCGGCGTGATCATGGCGGGCGACCGCCGGGCGACGGCGGGCAACGTGATCGCCCAGCGGGACATCGAGAAGGTTTTCCCGGCCGACGAGTACTCGGCGGTGGCGATCGCCGGGACCGCCGGGATCGGCCTGGAGATGACCCGGCTGTTCCAGGTGGAGCTGGAGCACTACGAGAAGATGGAGGGCCGCCTGCTCTCGCTGGAGGGCAAGGCGAACCGGCTGGCGACGCTGATCCGGGGGAACCTGGGGATGGCGATGCAGGGCCTGGTGGTGGTGCCGCTGTTCTCAGGTTACGACCTGGAGCGCGGGGTCGGCCGGATCTTCTCCTATGACGCGGCGGGCGGCCGGTACGAGGAGCACGACTACCACTCGATCGGATCGGGTTCGGTGTTCGCGAAGGGTTCGCTGAAGAAGTTGTGGCGGCCGGACCTGTCGCGCGAGGACGCGGCGCTGGTGTGCGTGCAGGCGTTGTACGACGCGGCGGACGACGACTCGGCGACGGGTGGCCCGGACCTGACGCGGGGGATCTTCCCGGTGCTGGCGGAGATCACCGATGAGGGGTACCGGCGGGTGCCGGACGGTGATGTGGGCGAGCTGGCGCGGGCCGTGGTCGAGGCCCGGCATGGTGCGCCGGGCGGTCCGAACGCCCCGTTGCGGTAGCGGTTCCGGTAATCCCCCAAGGAGGTCTCAGAAGATGACGATGCCGTTCTACGTGGCGCCAGAGCAGCAGATGAAGGACCGCGCGGACTACGCGCGGAAGGGGATCGCGCGGGGCCGTTCGGTGGTGGTCCTGCAGTATGACGACGGGATCCTGTTCGTGGCGGACAACCCCTCGAGGGCGTTGCACAAGATCTCGGAGATCTACGACCGGATCGCGTTCGCGGCGGTCGGGAAGTACAACGAGTTCGAGCAGCTGCGTCTGGCGGGTGTGCGCTACGCGGATGTGAACGGTTACATGTACGACCGTTCGGATGTGACGGCGCGGGGTCTGGCGAACGCGTACGCGCAGAGCCTGGGTGCGATCTTCACGGAGCAGACGAAGCCGTATGAGGTGGAGCTGGTCGTGGCGGAGGTCGGTGACGACGCGGAGAGCGATCAGATCTACCGGTTGACGTTCGACGGGTCGGTCGCGGACGAGCACGGGTTCGTGGCGATGGGCGGTGCGGCGGACGCGGTGGCGACGGCTCTGAAAGAGCGCTACCGGGATGGTGAGAGCCTGGCGGAGGCGATGCAGATCGCGGTGTACGCGTTGCAGCAGCAGGACGCCGAGCGGGTTCTGGAGGCGGAGAAGCTGGAGGTCGCGGTGTTGGATCGCAACCGGGATCGCCGGTTGTTCCGGCGGTTGCCGGCTTCGCGGATCGATGAGCTGCTGGCGTCGTCGCGGGGGGATGCTCCGGCGGAGGGTTGAGGCGGCTGATCGGCTGAGAGCTCGGTCACCCGGGGTCGTCCGGGGCGGTTTTCCGTCCGGGGCGGCCCTGTCGCGTTTTTTTATGACGGTATTCGAAGGTTTCGTGGGAGATTTACGGGGCGCCCGTGAGAATGGGGGCTCGAGGCACTGCCATTCGGGGCCGTGGCCGCATAGGGTCGAAGTGTGGACAGGCGCATTTTCGGGCTCGAGAACGAGTACGGGGTCACCTGCACCTTCCGCGGGCAGCGGCGGTTGTCACCTGATGAGGTGGCGCGTTATCTGTTCCGTCGGGTGGTGTCATGGGGCCGGAGCAGCAACGTGTTCCTGCGGAACGGGGCGCGGCTCTATCTGGACGTCGGCAGTCATCCTGAGTATGCGACGCCTGAGTGCGACAGCGTGATCGATCTGGTCACGCACGACAAGGCGGGTGAACGGATCCTGGAGGGTCTTCTGGTGGACGCCGAGCGGCGTCTGCGGGAGGAGGGCATCGCCGGGGACATCTATCTGTTCAAGAACAACACCGATTCGGCGGGCAACTCCTACGGCTGTCATGAGAACTATCTCGTGGGCCGGCACGGGGAATTCGGCCGGCTGGCGGACGTGCTCATTCCGTATCTGGTGACGCGGCAGATCATCTGTGGTGCGGGCAAGGTGCTGCAGACGCCGAGGGGCGCGGTGTACTGCGTCTCGCAGCGGGCGGAGCACATCTGGGAGGGCGTGTCGAGTGCGACGACGCGGTCTCGTCCGATCATCAACACGCGGGATGAGCCGCACGCGGACGCGGAGCGGTTCAGGCGGCTTCATGTGATCGTGGGCGACAGCAACATGTCGGAGACGACGATGCTGCTGAAGGTCGGGGCGACCGATCTGGTGCTGCGTATGATCGAGGCCGGGGTGGTGATGCGGGATCTGACGCTGGAGAACCCGATCCGGGCGATCCGGGAGGTCTCGCATGACATGACGGGGCGCAGGAAGGTGCGTCTGGCCAACGGCAGGGAGGCGTCGTCGCTGGAGATCCAGCGGGAGTATTTCTCCAAGGCGAAGGACTTCATGGATCGGCGGGGTCCGGATCCGACGGTGCAGCGGGTGCTGGAGCTGTGGGACCGGACGCTGACGGCGGTGGAGACGGGTGACCTGGACATGGTGGCCCGGGAGATCGACTGGGTGACGAAGTACCAGCTCATCGAGCGGTACCGGCACAAGTACGATCTGCCGTTGTCGAGTCCGCGGGTGGCGCAGCTGGATCTGGCGTACCACGATGTGCACCGTAACCGCGGGTTGTACTACCTGCTGGAGAAGCGGGGCGCGGTGGAGCGGATCACGAAGGATCTGGCGATCTTCGAGGCGAAGTCGGTGCCGCCGCAGACGACCCGTGCGCGTCTTCGCGGGGAGTTCATCAAGAAGGCGCAGGAGAAGCGCCGTGACTTCACGGTGGACTGGGTGCATCTGAAGTTGAACGATCAGGCGCAGCGGACGGTGCTGTGCAAGGACCCGTTCCGTTCGGTGGACGAGCGGGTCGACAAGCTGATCGCGGGCATGTAGTCGAGGACGGGCTGTTTTTACCGGGATGTAACCCTCGTTCAAAGAGTTACGTGCCGGTAGGGTTGCAGCCCGTCCTTGTATTAGTGACCCGAGGTATCCGTTGATGCGTCGTTTTGTCAGGTTGCTGGCTGTTCCTCTGCTGCTGGCCGTGTCGTTGACCGCTTGCGGGGGAGATGGTCCTGCCGAGCCTGAGGTGGCGGTGGACGGGGAGTTCGGGAAGCTGCCCCAGGTGAAGTTCCCCAAGGGCGAGGCGCCGTCCGGCGAGTTCGAGCTGGAGACGCCGATCGAGGGCTCGGGCCGGAAGGTCGCCGAGGGCGATCTGGTGGTGGCGAACTACGTCGGCTACAGCTGGAAGCCCGAGGGCACCTCGGTGCTGATCGGCAGCAGTTATCAGGGTGGGGTCCCGTCGTCCTTCCCGACCTGGAACCTGGTGCCGGGCCTGAAGCGGGCGCTGGTGGGCGCGAAGGTCGGTTCCCGGGTGGTGGCGGTGATCCCGCCGGCGGACGGCTACGGGGACAAGGGGGCCGCGCGGCTGCAGATCGGCGGTGAGGACTCCCTGGTCTACGTGCTGGACGTGGTCGCGGCGCACGCCAAGGACGCCTCGGTGGCGTCGCCTTCCGGTTTCCAGGAGCAGGGCCTGCCCGAGGTGTCGGCGGGCGCGGTGCCGACGGTGAAGGTGCCGAAGGGCGCGGCGCCCGGGAAGCTGACCGTCAAGACCCTGAAGCAGGGGATCGGCGATGAGGTGGGCGCGGGCCGGCTGGTGGCGATCCAGTACGTGGGCGCGCTGTGGCGGGACGGGAAGGTCTTCTCCTCGTCGTGGTCGGACGGGAAGGCGTACTCCACGGTGATCGGGCAGGGCCTGGTCATCAAGGGCTGGGACGAGGCGCTGGTGGGTCAGAAGGCGGGCAGCCGCCTGCTGGTGGTGGCGCCGCCGGACATGGCGTACGGCGCCGAGGACCTGAAGGTGAAGGGGCTGCCGAAGTACGGCATCAAGGCGAACGACACCCTGGTCTATGTGATCGACGTTCTCGGGGTCTACTGAGGGCCGGGCGGACCGGCGGTCCGGTCCGCCCGGGGCCTCACAGGAGCGAGGCGGTGTGGCGTCCGGCGGCGGCGCAGGCGAGGAAGTACTCCAGGTCGCCGTCGAGCCGCCTGCCCATGGTGGACATGCGCACGCCCCATGCCTTCTCGTCGGCGCGCAGGGCTTCCTCGAGGCCGTCGACGGGCACGGGGACGAGGTCGTGGCGTTCGGCGAGGGGTTCGGCCTGCGCGGCGACCCCGGCGCCGAATGCGCCGGGCAGCAGGGGCACGGGCACGTCGGCGCGGGCCAGGGCGACGCGTCCGTAGGCGGTGAGGCTGTGGTGGGAGATCCCCTGGTGGCGTTCGCGCGCGTCGCCGGAGCTGACCCGCAGTGAGGCGACGGGTCTTCCGCCGAGCACGGCGGCGGCGTTGACGGCCTCTCCGGCGGAGACTCCGGAGAAGCCCCAGCGGGTGCCGGTGCCGAGGTTGCCGGGCCCCTGGGCGAGGATGATCACGTCGGCGTCCAGGACGAGGCGGGCGGCGAGCAGCCCGGTGTGGACGGTGACGGTCTCGAGGTCGCCGCCGAAGGCCTGTCCGACGGTGACGCAGGCGGCCAGGACCCCGGCCTCCTTGAGCTGGGCGATGGACATGGAGAACCAGGACGGCAGCGCTCCGCCGTCGGGCATGACGTAGACGGCGCGGGTTCCGGGCCGCTCCAGGAGCAGCCCGGACAGCAGGGCGGGGAGCGCGGAGTGCAGGTCGGCGACGAGGACGGGGGCGCCGTCCAGGGAGTCGGCCTCGGCGAGCAGCTCGTGGTGGGGGGAGTCCTGCTCGTCGGCGCCCAGGACGGTGGCCTGCAGGGGGGTGTAGCGGGCCTTGACGAGGTGGCCGGGGCCGGTCGGGTCGGGCGGGAGCCGGTCGGGGACGGCGACGACCATGGCGTAGCCGCCGGTGCCCAGCCCCATCGCCAGGGCGGTGGTGTTGAGCAGGACGGTGTCGCCCGGCTCGGGTCTGCCCACGAGGGCGGGGTAGGCCAGGGCCCTGGCGGGCTCCCCGTCGACCGTCACCCGGAGTTCGACCGCTCCGGGCCATTCCCGCCGGATCTCTTCCACTCTGCCTTTGCGCCATCGGATCACGCTCTAGACGGTAGCGTTCTGGGGGAGGGAGGTGGTGCGGAATGTCGCGGCGTAAAACCGATCGTCTGCTGCATCTGGTCGTGTGCCTGCTGGCGACCCGGCGGTATCTGACGGCGGCGCAGATCAGGCGGGCGGTCCCGGGGTACCCGGAGTCCGACGAGGCGTTCAAGCGCATGTTCGAGCGGGACAAGGAGGAGCTCCGCGAGCTGGGCATTCCGCTGGAGGTCGGCGCCGAGGAGGAGGAGACCGGCTACCGGATCCCGCCGCAGGCCTACGAGCTGCCGGAGCTGCACCTGACGTCGGACGAGGCGGCGGTGCTGGGCCTGGCGGCGCGGGTGTGGCAGCAGGCGAACCTGGCGGAGGCGGCTTCGGGCGCGCTGTTCAAGCTGAGGGCGGCCGGGATCGAGACCGACCCGGAGGGCGCCTCGGTGCTGGAGCCCCGGGTGGGCGCTGACGAGCCGGCGTTCCCCGCCCTGTACGAGGCGGTGCGGGACGGCCGGGTGGCGTCGTTCGAGTACCGGACGATGGGGCGCAGCGAGCCGCAGCGCAGGCTGGTGGAGCCGTGGGGGCTGACGTCGCGGCGGGGCCGCTGGTATCTGGTGGGGCACGACCGGGTGCGCCGGGCGCCCCGGGTGTTCCGGCTCAGCCGTGTGCTGGGCGAGGTCGTGGCGCGGGGCCCGGCCGGCGAGGTGAAGGTCCCCGAGGACGTCGACATCCGGAAGATCGCTTTCGAGCGGGAGGAGCGTCCGGTGGAGCGGCGTGCGGCGCGGGTGCGCCTGCGCCGGGGCCGGGCGCTGGGCGTGCGGCGCTGGGCGGTGGGGATCACCCAGGTCGACGAGGTCTGGGACGAGGCGGAGCTGCACGTGTGGGATGTGGAGTTCCTGGCGGCGAGCCTGGCGCGGTTCGCCGACGACGTGCTGGTGGTGGAGCCGCCGGACCTGCGGGAGGCCGTGATCCGGCAGTTGAAGGGGGTGCTGTCGTGAAGTCGACGTCGACTTCGGCGGACAGGTTGACGCGGTTGCTGGCGCTGGTGCCGTACGTGGTGTCGCGGGAGACGGTCGGCCTGACAGAGGCGGCCGAGGCCTTCGGGATCACCGAGCGGCAGCTGCGGGACGATCTGAACCTGCTGTGGTGTCTGGAGCTGCGCTCGCCCGATCCGTACTGCCCGATCGACCTGTCGTACGAGGGCGGGGAGATCACGGTCAGCGAGGCGGAGTCGATCAGCAGGCCGCTGCGGCTGGGCGCGGACGAGGCGGCGGCGCTGCTGGTGGCGCTGCGGATGCTGGCGGAGCTGCCGGGCGCGGCCGAGCGCGACGCGCTGACCCGGTTGATCGCCAAGCTGGAGGCGGCGGCGGGGGAGGCCGCGGCGGCGGCGAGGCAGCTGTCGGTGGACGTGGACCGCAGGACGGGTTCGCTGGGCGTGGTGCAGCGGGCGTTGCGGGAGGATCGTCGCCTGCGGATCACGTACTACGTGGCGGGCCGGGACGAGAACACCGTCCGGCAGGTGGATCCGATGCGGGTGCTGGTGGTCGACGGCCGCACCTACCTGGAGGGCTGGTGCCGCCGCGCGGAGGCGGTGCGGCTGTTCCGGATGGATCAGATCCTGGAGGCCGAGGTGCTGGAGTTCCCGGCGGAGGTGCCGGCCGGGGCCGAGCGCCGGGATCTGGACGGCGGCCTGTTCCAGGCGTCCGCCAGTGATGTGCGGGTGACGTTGGAGCTGACGCCGTCGGGCCGCTGGGTGGCCGACTACTACCCGTGCGAGCGGGTGGAGGAGCTGGGCGAGGGGCGGCTGCGGGTGGTGCTGCTGACGTCCGACCCGCGTTGGGTGCGGTCGCTGGCGCTGCGGCTGGGCGAGCAGGGCCGGGTGGTGGAGCCGGCGGAGCTGGGCGGGCGGATCAGGCAGGACGCGGAGCGGGCCCTGGCCCTGTACGCGTGAGTGTTGCGCTACCGTTCAGGTGTGGCTTGGGCGATGGTGTCGGTGGTGCTGGGGTTCGTCGGGTTGGCCGTGCTGTTCTACGCGGCCTTCCGGGTGTTCGTGAGCACCCGGGGGCTGGGCCGCGAGGTGGAGCGCACCCGTCGGCGGCTGGAGCCGCGGCAGCGCGAGCTGCAGCGCAGGGTCGACGGATGGAAGGCCCGGACCGGGGATCGTTAACCGGATGTCCCGCATAGGATGCCGATGCGACGTTGACCTGGGTGAAAAGACAAGGAAAGTGCAGGATTTACCGGGCGGACACGCTGTATTACCGTGTGGTGGGCGTAGCATCGACCGAAGTAGACCTGCTGAAATGAGGATTCCATGGGTTCGTTGGGTTGGCCTGAGCTTCTGCTCATCGCCGTTGTGATCATGGTGCTGTTCGGTTCCAAGAAGATGCCGGACGCAGCGCGCTCCCTGGGCCGTTCGCTGAGGATCTTCAAGTCCGAGACCAAGGGCCTGGTGGGCGACGACGCCAAGGACAAGTCGGCCGCGCCCGCGCAGCCCGCTCCCGCCCCCGCGCAGCAGCAGATCCCTCCGGCGCAGCCGGTCGACGGGACCACGTTGAACGGTGTGCCGGTCAGCCAGGACCAGGCGAACCGCCCCTCCTGACCGCTTCTCCCCGCTGTCGACCGAACCGAATCTAGGATGAGGATGAGCAGGCTTCCGGACAACCCCGATGGCCGCATGCCGCTCCTCGACCATCTGCGCGAGCTGCGCAACCGCGTGATCAAGGCCATGCTCGGCCTGCTCGCCGGCATGGTCGTCGGCTGGCTGGTCAAGGAGCAGGTCTGGGACATCCTGCGCGATCCCTTCTGCGCGGTGCCGCAGTCCCAGGAGCTGAAGGGCGACTCCTGCGCGCTGATCGTCAACGGCATCTTCACCTCGTTCTTCCTGAACGTGAAGATCGCCTTCATCGTGGGCGTGCTGATCTCGTCCCCGCTCTGGCTCTACCAGCTGTGGGCGTTCGTGGCGCCGGGCCTGCTGTCCAAGGAGAAGCGCTGGAGCCTGCTCTTCCTGGCCCTGGCGATCCCGCTCTTCCTGGGCGGCGCGGTGCTGGCCTACTTCACCATCGAGAAGGGCCTGTCGATCTTCCTGGACTTCGCTCCGGAGGACGTGGCGCCGCTCATCACGGTGGACGAGTACCTGGGCTACCTGGTGACCATGCTGCTGGTCTTCGGGCTCGCCTTCGAGCTGCCGCTGCTGGTGAGCATCCTCAACCTGGCGGGCGCCCTCCCGCACAGCACGATCAAGAAGTTCCGGCGCACGATCGTCTTCCTGATCTTCGTGTTCGCGGCGGTCGCCACGCCGAGCCCCGACCCGTTCACGATGCTCGCGCTGGCGGCGCCGGTGGTGGTCCTGTACGGGCTGGCCGACGGGGTGGCCTTCCTGGTGGACCGGCGCAGGGCCAAGCAGCCCTCGCTGTACGAGGGCCTGGCGGACGACGAGACCTCGGTGATCGAGGCGGAGCCGTTCGACATCGGCGAGCCGATCGGGCCGCCGGGCGAAGGCCGTGTGAAGAGTTAAGATCAGAAAACCCGGTGGGAATCGGGCCTGCTGAAACCATAGGCTGGTGGGCATGAGCAGTCCCGCCGAGCGTTACGCGGCCCACAAGAGAAACGTGTCGGAGAACGGGCCCGCCCTGCGGGAGTTCCAGGGCCTGTACGACTTCGACCTCGACGAGTTCCAGCTCCAGGGCTGCCGTGCCCTGGAGAAGGGCCACGGGGTCCTGGTCGCCGCTCCCACCGGTTCGGGCAAGACGGTGGTGGGGGAGTTCGCCGTCCACCTGGCCCTGCGCGAGGGCCGTAAATGCTTCTACACCACCCCGATCAAGGCGCTGTCGAACCAGAAGTACGGCGATCTGCAGAAGCGCTACGGGGCGGCGAACGTCGGCCTGCTGACGGGGGACAACTCGGTCAACGGCGAGGCGCCGATCGTCGTGATGACGACCGAGGTGCTGCGGAACATGCTGTACGCCAAGTCGCAGACCCTGGCGCAGCTCGGCTACGTGGTGATGGACGAGGTCCACTACCTGGCCGACCGGTTCCGCGGCGCGGTCTGGGAAGAAGTGATCATCCACCTGCCGGAGTCGGTGCGGGTGGCGGCGCTGTCGGCGACGGTGTCCAACGCCGAGGAGTTCGGCGAGTGGCTGCAGGCCGTCCGCGGCGACACCACGGTGATCGTCGACGAGCACCGGCCGGTGCCCCTGTGGCAGCACATGATGGTCGGCACCCGGCTGTACGACCTGTTCGTGGACGACGGCCGGGAGGGCCGGCCCAAGGTCAACCCGGAGCTGCGCCGCATCTCCCTGGACGACGTCCGCAAAGCGAAGATCAACAACAGCCGCCGCTCCGGGCGGCGCAGGGACCACCGGCCGGTGCGGTTCCGCCCGCCGGCGCGGCCGGACGTGATCCAGCGCCTGGACCGGGCCGGGCTGCTGCCGGTGATCACCTTCATCTTCAGCCGGGCCGGCTGCGAGGCGGCGGTGGAGCAGTGCCTGCACACGGGGCTGCGGCTGACCTCCCGGGAGGACGCCCAGCTGATCCGCAGGCTGGCCGAGGAGCGCACCGCCGACATCCCCGAGGCCGACAAGCTGGTCCTCAACTACCACAACTGGCTCGCCGGGCTGGAACGCGGCATCGCCGCCCACCACGCGGGCATGCTCCCGGTGTTCAAGGAGGTCGTCGAGGAGCTGTTCGCCCGCAACCTGATCAAGGCGGTGTTCGCCACCGAGACCCTGGCACTGGGCGTGAACATGCCGGCCAGGACCGTGATGATCGAGAAGCTCGACAAGTGGAACGGCGAGCAGCACGTCGACCTGACCCCGGGGGAGTACACCCAGCTGACGGGGCGGGCCGGGCGGCGCGGCATCGACGTGGAGGGCCACGCGGTGGTGCTCTACCAGCCGGGCATGGAGCCGGGCTCGGTCGCGGGGCTGGCCTCCACCCGCACCTACCCGCTGAACTCCAGCTTCCGCCCGTCCTACAACATGGCGGTGAACCTGGTCGGCGCGGTCGGCCGGGAGCGGGCGGCGACGCTGCTGGAGGAGTCCTTCGCCCAGTTCCAGGCGGACCGGGCCGTGGTCGGCCTGGCCCGGCAGCTGCGCAAGGCCGAGGAGGCGATGGAGGGGTACGCCGAGGCGGCGGAGTGCCACCTGGGCGACTTCATGGAGTACGCGGCGCTGCGCCGCGCCCTGTCGGACGCCGAGTCGGCGCTGTCGCGGGAGCGCGCGGGGTCGCGGCGCCTGGAGGTGGCGCGGTCGCTGGAGCGGCTGCGTCCCGGGGACGTGGTACTGGTGTCTGCGGGCCGCACCACCGGCGCGGCGCTGATCCTGGACACCGGGGTGGCCAAGCGCTCCGACGGGCCGGCCCCGCTGGTGCTGCTGGACAGCCGCCAGGTCAAGCGGTTGACGATGGCCGACTTCGGGGCCCCGGCCGAACCCGTCGAGCGGATCAAGATCCCCAAGTGGTTCAGCCCGCGCAACCCCCAGCACCGCAAGGACATGGCGGCGACGCTGCGCGAGAAGGTGCCGTACGCCGAGGTGAAGCGGCACCGTCCGCGCGGCGGCGGCTCCGAGGGCGACGACGGCGAGATCCAGCGGCTGCGCACGAAGCTCAAGCAGCACCCCTGCCACGGCTGCGACCAGCGCGAGGACCATGCCCGCTGGGCCGAGCGGTACTTCCGCACCGAGCGGGAGACGACCGGGCTGCGGCGCCGGGTGGAGTCGCGCTCGCAGGTGATCGCGCGGACGTTCGACCGGGTGTGCTCGGTCCTGGACCAGCTGGGCTACCTCAAGGACGGGCGGGTCACCGACGAGGGCAGGCGATTGGGCCGGATCTACTCCGAGCTGGACCTGCTGACCGCCGAGTCGCTGCGGGAGGGCCTGTGGGACGGGCTGGGCCCGGCCGAGCTCGCGGCGTGCGTGTCGGCGCTGGTGTACGAGTCGCGGCAGCCCGACGACGCGGCGCCGCCGAAGGTCCCGCCGGGCACCAGGGAGGTCCTGACCCGCATGGTGCGGCTGTGGGGCGAGCTGGAGAACGTGGAGAAGGACAACCAGGTGTCCTTCCAGCGGGAGCCCGACCTGGGCTTCGCGTGGGCGGCGTACCGCTGGACCGGTGGGGAGGACCTCGACGAGGTGCTGCTCGAGGCGGGGATGACGGCCGGCGACTTCGTCCGGTCGGTCAAGCAGCTGATGGACCTGCTCGGCCAGATCGCGGACGCGGCGGGCCCCGGCCCGGTCAGGGACACCGCGCGCAGGGCGGCCGACGAGATGCGCCGCGGCGTCATCGCCTACTCGAGCATCACCTGACGCCGGGAACACGGGGGTTCCCAGGCTCCCGTACCCCCGTTTTTCTTACTGTGTAAAGGCGAGGGCTCCTGAAGGTCTTCAGGAGCCCTCGTAGGTCTCGGCGTGGGCGCGCAGCCCGTCGGGGTCCAGGATCGTGGTGCGGCGCCAGCCGGTCTCCACGAACCCCAGCTCGCGCCACTCGCGCAGCGCGCGGGCGACGGTCTCGCGGGAGGAGTCCACGCAGCTGCCCAGCTCCGCCTGGGACAGCGGCGGGATCCGCACCCCGCCCTCGGGGCGGGCCTGCCCGCTGTCGGCCGCGAGCCGCAGCATGAACACCGCCAGCCGGGCCGCCCCGAACCGGCCGCCCAGCGCCATGATGCGCTCGTCGGACTGGTTCAGGCGCCGGCTGAGCGATCCGAACACCTTGGGCCAGGCGCCGGGGTGCTCGTTGAGGAAGCCGTTGAACCGGCCCCGGGGCACCGACAGGGCGGTCACCCCGTGCAGGGCGGTGACGGTCGCGGTGCGGTCGGTCTCGGCGAGCAGGCCGGCCTCCCCGATCAGGTCGCCGGGGCCGCGCACCGCGATCACGCACTCGTGGCCGTTCTCGTCGGTCTTCCAGACCTTCACCCAGCCCTCGCGGAGGATGAGCATGTGGTCGGGGGGCTCGCCCTGGTAGCACAGGTGCTCGCCGGGGCGGTACCGGCGGATCCGGCAGCCGCGCAGCAGGTTCTCGCGGGCGGCGGGATCCAGGCTGCTCCAGAACGTCTGGCGGGATGAGTCCGGCATCGGTCCTCCGATCAGTGCGCCACCAGCTGGACGGCCACGGTCCAGAGGGCGAACGCCGCGCCGGTCCCGTAGGTCCACAGGCGGGCGCGGAAGGTCCAGAACTGCCGGGTCTCGATCCCGGCCAGGAGCTGGACGCGGTCGGCCGTCGAGCCGATCGAGGAGGAGGCGTGGTCCAGCAGCAGCACGATCCGGGTGCCGGCGGCCAGCAGTGGGAGCACCAGCGCGCCCAGCCCGAGCTGGGCGGGGGAGATCGGCGCCCCGGCCAGCAGCACCACCTGGATCAGCAGGCCGAGTGCCATCGTGGTGACGGCCCAGCCGGCCAGCGCGGTGTCGTGGTTGGAACGCTGGACGGCCCGGGTCAGTTCGGCGGGGGAGACGTCGGGTCGGGTGAAGGTCTCAGGGGTCTGGAGCACGGTCATCTTGGCACCTCTTGGCGCTTCGGGGGTTCTCCCTTGCCAGGGAACACCGTTTCCAGGAGAAAGGTTGCGCCTGCCTGCCCCGATGACCTGTGCCCGATGACACAGGGGGCCTCACAAGGCCGAAATCAGCCTCTTGAGCGGGGACGCCAGGTTCCAGCGGGCGGCCAGCGACTCCAGCTCCGCCGGGTCGCGGGGCTCCGACGGCAGCGTGTCGTCCACCTCGACCGGAAGGTCCGTGACCACCCGGCACACCAGTTCGGCCGGGCCCAGGTAGGCGCGGCCCGCCTCCAGCTTCCTGCGGCTCCCGGCGGGGAAGCCCTCGACGACCCCGGCGTCCAGTGCCTCCAGCACCCCGGCCAGCGACCCGAAGCGGGAGACGAGCGCGGCGGCGGTCTTCTCGCCGATCCCGGGCACGCCCGGCAGCCCGTCGCTGGGGTCGCCGCGCAGGATCGCGAAGTCGGCGTAGGCCCGTCCGGGGATGCCGTACCTGGCCGCGATCTCGTCCTCGCCGAAGACGCCCAGGTTGCGGATGCCCTTGGCGGTGTAGAGGATCCGGACGTCGCGGGAGGCGTCGACCAGCTGGAAGAGGTCGCGGTCGCCCGTCACCACGTCCACCGGGCCCGGGTCCCTGGCCGCGAGCGTGCCGATGACGTCGTCGGCCTCGTAGCCGGGCAGTTCGGCCCGCGGCAGGCCCAGGGCGTCCAGCACCGCGTCGATGACGGGCAGCTGCGGGGTGAGGGTGTCGGGGGTCTCCTCGACGGAACCCTCGGGCGTCTGGGCGGCGACCCGGTGGGCCTTGTAGGAGGGGATCGCCGCGACCCGGAACTGCGGCCGCCAGTCGGCGTCGAAGCAGCACACCAGCCGCTCGGGGCGGTGCTCGTCCACCAGCCGGGCGATCATGTCCAGCAGCCCGCGCACGGCGTTGACCGGCGTGCCGTCGGGTGCCTTCATCGACTCCGGCACCCCGAAGAAGGCGCGGTAGTACAGCGAGGGGGTGTCCAGCAGCATCAGGCGTCCGGCGGGCATGCGCCCACCCTAACCGGATCGGCCGATCACCGCAGGGGCGTCGGTTAGCTTGGGGAGATGATCGACGACGACATGATGCGGCGGCTCTACCCGCCGGAACGCCTGGCCGCGGTGCGCGGCGCGGTGGCGGACGAGGGGCTCGGCGCGGTGCTGCTGACCCCCGGGCCCGACCTGCGGTACGTCAGCGGCTACGACGCGCACCCCCTGGAACGGCTGACCTGCCTGGCCGTCCCGGCGGAAGGCGAGCCGTTCCTGGTGGTCCCACGGCTGGAGCTGCCCGCGGCACAGGCATCTCCAGCCGGGAGGCTGGGGCTGGAGTTCGTGCCGTGGGAGGAGACGGAGGACCCGTACGCGCTGGTCGCCGCGCGGCTGCCCGGCACAGGGGAGGTCGCCGTCGCCGACCAGATGTGGGCGGCGATGGCGCTGCGGCTGCGGGACGCGATGCCCGGAGTGCGGCAGGTCGCCGCGGGCGCGGTGATGCGGCGGCTGCGGATGCGCAAGAGCGCCGCGGAGGTCGAGGCGCTGCGCGAGGCGGGCGCCGCCATCGACCGGGTGCACGCGATGGTGCCCGGCCTCCTGCGGCCCGGCCGCACCGAGCGGGAGGTCGGCCGGGACATCGCCGAGGCGATCCTGGCCGAAGGGCATGTGAGCGTCGACTTCGTCATCGTCGGCTCCGGGCCCAACGGCGCCAGCCCCCACCACGAGCTGTCCGACCGCGTCATCGAGGCCGGCGATCCGGTGGTGGTCGACATCGGCGGGACGATGCCCAGTGGTTACTGCTCGGACTCCACCCGCACCTACGCCGTGGGCACCCCGCCGGAGGAGTTCCAGACGTACTACCGGGTGCTGCTGGAGGCGCAGGAGGCCGCGGTCCGCGCGGTGCGGCCGGGCGTGACGCCCGAGGCCGTGGACGCCGCCGCCCGCGACCTCATCGCCGCCGCCGGGTACGGGGAGTACTTCGTGCACCGCACGGGGCACGGCATAGGGCTGCAGACCCACGAGCACCCCTACATCGTCGCGGGGAACACCGAGCCGCTGGAGCCGGGCATGGCCTTCTCCGTCGAGCCGGGCATCTACCCCGGTGCGCACGGTGCCCGCATCGAGGACATCGTGGTGTGCACCGAGGACGGATTCGAGCGGATGAACACCGTCCCGCGCGAGCTCGTCGTCGTGGACTCCTGAGGCCGAAGGGATTTTCGTTGCGGCGGGCCCTTGCGCTCAGGGGGCTCGCCGCCCGTCTTGATCACTTCTGTAACGATCTCCTCACGAACCACGGGGAGGTAAAGAGGGATCGTGTGACTCGCCGGTAGGGAGGGTACTGAGCCGAAACCCGTTAAGAACCCGAGGAGCAAGAGCATGCGCACCCCCCGTTTCATCGGCGTGTCTCTGGCCGCAGGCCTCGTCCTGTCGTCCGCCGCGGCCTGCAGCGACGACGGCGGTGAGGAGACCGCCGCCGCCGACCTCAAGGGCGTCACGCTCGAGGTGGCGGGCCCGTGGTCGGCCGGCGGCGGTGAACAGGCCAACTTCCAGAAGGTGCTCGACGGCTTCGCCGCCGAGACCGGAGCCAAGGTCAACTTCACCTCCAACGGCGACACCCTCATCACCGTCCTGTCGTCCAAGATCCCCGGCGGCGGCCAGCCGGACGTCGCGATGATGCCCAACCAGGGCGCCATCAACGACTTCGCCAAGAAGAACTGGCTGGTCCCGCTCTCGGCGGACACGCAGAAGGCCACGGACGAGAACTTCGCCCCCATCTGGAAGACGCTCGGCACCGTCGGCGGCACCCAGTACGCCGTCTACTTCAAGGCCGCCAACAAGTCGACGGTCTGGTACCGGACCAAGGCGTTCGAGGACGCCGGGGTCCAGCCGCCCGCCACCTGGGCCGACTGGGTGAAGGCGTCCCAGACGATCGCCGACTCCGGCGTCGCGCCGCTGTCGATCGCCGGCGCGGACGGCTGGACGCTGACCGACTGGTTCGAGAACGTCTACCTCTCGCAGGCCGGACCGGACAACTACGACAAGCTCGCCAAGCACGAGATCCCGTGGACGGACGACACCGTCAAGGCCGCGCTGAAGACCCTCGCGGAGCTGTGGGGCAAGAAGGAGTTCATCAACGGCGGCCAGCAGGGCGCGCTGGCCACCGACTTCCCGACCTCGGTCGTCAACACCTTCAAGGACCCCGCCAAGGCGGCGATGGTCTTCGAGGCCGACTTCGTCTCCGGCGTCATCAGCGAGAACACCGAGGCCAAGGTCGGCACCGACGCGCAGTTCTTCCCGTTCCCGGCGGTCGGCGACTCCTCCCCGGTGGTCAGCGGCGGCGACGCGGCGGTCATCCTCAAGGACAGCAAGGGCGCCCAGGAGCTCGTGGAGTACCTGGCCTCGCCCGAGGCGGCCAAGCTGTGGGCCTCGAACGGCGGCATGGTCTCCCCGAACAAGAACCTGGACCTGTCGGTCTACCCCGATGACGTCCAGCGCTCCATCGCCAAGTCCGTCATCGACGCCGGCGACGATGTCCGCTTCGACATGTCCGACCTCGCCCCCGCCTCGTTCGGCGGCACCAAGGGTTCGGGCGAGTGGAAGATCCTGCAGGACTTCCTGAAGAACCCCGCCGACGTGGACGGTGCCGCCGAGGCCCTGGAGAAGGCCGCGGCCAAGGCATTCGAGTAATGGGAGGCCCCGTGACCAAGGGGGCACCCGCCCGTCCGGCCGCGCGTCGCGGCCGGACGGGCCTCATCCGTGCGGGCTTCCTGCTCCCGGCCCTGGTGCTGCTGGGCCTGCTGGTGGTCTACCCGATCGGGTACACCGCGTGGCGCAGCCTCTTCGACGCCGACGGGACGGACTTCGTCGGCCTCGGCAACTACGCGGAGATGTTCACCGACGAGGCGACCTACACCGCGTTGCGCAACAACGTCATCTGGGTGGTCGTCGCCCCGGCGGTCATCACCGTCCTCGGCCTGATCTTCGCGGTGCTCACCGAGCGCGTCCGGTGGGGCACGGCGTTCAAGACGATCATGTTCATGCCGATGGCCATCTCCTTCCTGGCCGCCGGCGTCATCTTCACCCTGGTCTACGACCACTCGCCCGACAAGGGCGTGCTCAACGCCGTCGCGACGGGGGTCCACGACACCTGGGAGGCGCCCTCGCCCTACCCGGGCGCCAGGCCCAGGCCGAACGGGCCGCTGAAGGAGTCGGGAGAGGGAGCCGAGGCGCAGGTCAGGGCGGGTGAGGCCGCGCTGCTGCCGCTGGTCGCCGTCAGCCCCGAGACGCAGGCCGGACTGCGGGACGCCGTTCCCGCCGCGTCCGAGCCCGGCGCGCTGACCGGCACCGTCTGGGTGGACTTCTCTCCGGGCGGCGCGGGTGAGGCCGGCCGGATCGACCCCGGCGAGAAGGGCATGAAGGACCTCGTGGTCCAGGCGGTCGTCGACGGGAAGGTCGTGGCCTCGGCCGAGACCGGACCGGACGGCGCCTTCCGGCTGGAGGGCGTCTCGGGCGACGCGACGGTCCGGCTGCCCGCGGAGAACTTCGCGCCCCGCTACGGCGGGGTCGAGTGGCTGGGCCCCGGCCTGGTCACCCCCGCCATCATCGGCGCCTACGTCTGGATGTGGGCGGGTTTCGCGATGGTGCTCATCGGCGCGGGCCTGGCCGCCATCGACCGGGACGTGCTGGAGGCCGCCCGCACCGACGGCGCGAGCGAGTTCCAGGTCTTCCGCAAGATCACGGTGCCGATGCTCGCGCCGGTGCTCGTCGTCGTGGTGGTCACCCTCGTCATCAACGTGATGAAGATCTTCGACCTGGTGTACGTGCTGGCGCCGGGGCCGGTGCAGCAGGACGCCAGCGTGCTGGCCCTGCAGATGTACGTGCGCTCCTTCGGCGGCAGCGACTCCGACCAGGGTCTGGGCAGCGCGATCGCGATCGTGCTGTTCCTGCTGGTGCTCCCCGCGATGATCTTCAACATCCGCCGCTTCCGGAGGGAGAACACATGAGCGCCAGGCTGGTGCGGCTCGTCGGCCGCGGCTTCCTGCACGCCCTCCTCGTGGTGGTCGCGCTGGTGTGGCTGGTGCCGACGTTCGGCCTGTTCCTCACCTCGCTGAGGACGGTGAAGGACAACAACTCCGGCGGCTGGTGGACGGTGTTCGCCAAGCCCGCGCAGCTCACCCTGGACAACTACGCGAACCTGGTGAAGAACGACACGATCCTGGACGGGTTCGTCAACACGGTCCTCATCGCGGTGCCGTCCACGCTGCTGGTGGTGACGATCGCGGCCCTGGCGGCCTACGCCTTCGCCTGGCTGGAGTTCCCCGGCCGGGACTGGCTGTTCCTCGGCGTGGTCGGCATGCTGGTCGTCCCGGTGCAGATCGGCCTGATCCCGCTGGCCGAGCTGTTCGGCAAGATCGGGATCATGGGCTCGGTCGTCGGCGTGGTGCTGTTCCACGTGGCGTTCGGCCTGCCGTTCGCCATCTTCCTGCTGCGCAACTTCTTCGCCGCGATCCCCGCCTCCCTGCTGGAGGCGGCCCGCATCGACGGCGGCCGCGACTGGACGATCTTCTTCCGGGTCATCCTGCCCCTCGGCCTGCCCGCCATCGCCTCCCTGGGCATCTTCCAGTTCCTGTGGGTCTGGAACGACCTGCTCATCGCCCTGATCTTCGCCGACCGCGACTCCCAGCCCCTGACGGTGGCCCTGCAGCAGCAGACCCGCTCGTTCGGCTCGAGCGTCGACGTGATCTCGGCCGGCTCCTTCCTCTCCCTGATCGTCCCGCTGGCCGTCTTCTTCGGCTTCCAGCGCTACTTCGTCCAGGGAGTCCTCGCCGGCTCCGTGAAGTGAGACAGGCGGCCACCCGCGCCCGCTCCCGCCCCCGGGCGGGAGCGGGCGCTCTAATCTGTCCGTCGGGAGGGGACGGATGAAGAGTGTGGAGCCCGAGGTGTTCCTCGTGTCCAAGCCGCAACTGGACTACGACGAGGTGGCGCGGTACCTGCGGGAGGTCGGGGGCGAGTCGTGGCTGGAACGGCTGGACCGCGGCGACCTGGACGGGGAACTGAACGACCCGCAGAACCTGGCCGAGTTCGCCGGCCGGCTCTGCTACCGGTCATGGGAGCCCGGCCTCAACCCCAACGTCACGCGGGTGCGCACCGACCAGGACGCCTACCTGGCGAACATCCTCGCCAGTCTTCACGGCTCCGTCCTGGAGCACGTGTCCTTCGGGTTCGTCCTGCACAACGTCAGCCGTGTGCTGACCCATGAGCTGGTTCGGCACAGGCCGGGTACGGCGATCTCGCAGGAGTCGCTGCGGTTCGTCCGGCTCGAGGACCTTCCGTTCTGGTTCCCCGAGTGGGCGCGGGAGGATCCGGAGCTGATGGGCAGGGCCACGGAGCTGCTGGAGCGGATGGAGGAGTTCCAGCGGTGGATGGCCGGGCACTTCGGGCTGGACGACGAGGGGGTGGCGTTCGCGGAGAAGAAGCACCGGACGTCGTTCATGCGGAGGTTCGCGCCCGAAGGGGTGGCGACGGGGCTGGTGTGGACGGCGAACGTGCGGACGCTGCGGCACACGCTGGAGACGCGGACGGCCGAAGGCGCCGAGGAGGAGATCCGGCTGCTGTTCGGGCGGATCGGAGAGGTCCTGCGGGCCGAGGCTCCGGCGCTGTTCGGCGACTACGAGGTGGTCGACGGGGCCTGGATCCCGCGCTGGCGCAAGGTGTGATCCTGGTGCGGCGCGGCGGGGTTCCGCCCGCGCAACGAAATCGAAACCTTCTTGTGGATCTTTCTCGGGGGCGGCCGGTTCGGGGGCAGACTCGGCCGGGTACGGCCCTGTCACCGAGTCCCGCCCCCGAGCACACAGGACGACTCATTGCCCCACCTCCCCCCGAACCCGCACAGCCCCTATGCCACCGCTGATCCGGCGTACCGGCACCTGATCCCCGGGCTCTTCGGCGTCCCGCCCGTGCCGGGGACCCTGTGCCGCACCGCCTGCGGGAGCATGGCGGTCGCCCCCTCCGACCTCGCGCGGGACGTCGCCGCCGCCCTGGAGGAGCTGAGCCTGGGGCGGAGCGCGGAGCTTCCCGAAGGGCTCTGCCCCGCCTGCGTCACCGTCGCCACCACCGGCTCCAGGCCCGCCCGTGCCGAACTCAGCCGGTGCGGCGGGTGCGGCGGCAACACCGGGCACGGCGACCTCTGCGCGCGCTGCCGTCAGGAACGCCACGACGAGTGGAGGTCCGCCGGCCCGTAGCCGGAAGGACGTCCGGACACGCGACGGCCCCCGCACCGGGCGGGGGCCGTCACGGACGCCGGTTCAGGCCTTGGCGACGGCCGGGGAGACGCCGAGGCGGCGGGCGGTCTCGGCGGCGTCGGGGTGGCCGACGGCCAGGCCGGTGCCCGCGTCGAAGAAGTGCAGGCGGTGGGTGTCGATGCCCAACTCCAGCTCCTGGCCGGGGCGCACGCGGGAGCGGGCGTTGACCCGGGCGGTCCAGAGCGCCTTGTCCTCCTCCAGCAGCGGCAGCGTGACGTCCTCGCCCTCGCCGTCGGTGGCGTCGCTGGCCAGGTCCTCGGTGTCCTTGTGGGCGACGGGCGGCGCGTCGATCGGGAAGATCACGTTGATCTCGGAGCCGAGCTCCTCGGTCACCCCGGCCTTGACCGGGACGCGGGTCCACTCCGGCTTGGCGTGCTCGGCGTCCTCGAAGTCCGACGGGCGGATGCCGACGATCAGACGGCGGCCCAGGTAGTCCGCCAGCTCCGGCTTGGCCTCGAACACGTCGGCGGGGACGGGCAGCCGGAGGCCGGCGAACTCCACGAACGCCCCGGACGTCTCGCCGGTCAGCTCGGCGTCGGCGAAGTTCATCGACGGGGAGCCGATGAACCCGGCGACGAACAGGTTCACCGGGTGGTCGAACAGGCGCTTGGGGGTGTCGACCTGCTGGAGCTTGCCGTCGCGCAGCACCGCGACGCGGTCGCCCAGCGTCATCGCCTCGACCTGGTCGTGGGTGACGTAGATGGTGGTGACGCCCAGCCGCTCGTGCAGCTGGCTGAGGGAGGCGCGCATCGACACCCGGAGCTTGGCGTCGAGGTTGGACAGCGGCTCGTCCATGAGGAAGGCCTGCGGCTCGCGCACGATCGCCCGGCCCATCGCGACCCGCTGGCGCTGGCCGCCGGACAGGGCGGCGGGCTTGCGCTTGAGGTAGGGCTCGAGGCCGAGCATCTTGGCGGCCTCGGCGACCCGCTTCTTGATCTCGTCCTTGGCGGTGCCCCGCAGCTTCAGGCCGAAGGCGAGGTTCTGCTCGACGGTCATGTGCGGATAGAGGGCGTAGTTCTGGAAGACCATCGCGATGTCGCGGTCCTTGGGCGCCAGGTCGTTGACGATCCGGTCGCCGATCCGCAGAGTGCCGCCGGAGATGTCCTCCAGGCCGGCGATCATCCGCAGCGCGGTGGACTTGCCGCAGCCGGACGGGCCGACCAGCACCATGAACTCGCCGTCCTCGATCTGCAGGCTCAGGCTGTCGACGGCCTTGACCCCGCCCGCGTAGATCTTGTCGATGCCGTCCAGGACGATCTCGGCCATCGTCTTCCCCTTTGGTGGAAACGTTTTCATTCTCAGTTGTGGAGCCAGGAGACGCACCGGGGGTGCCGTCGTCCTCCGTCCGGTATTCACTGTGCAGCCTGCTGGCTTTACTTGTCCAGCCCCAGAGCGGGGGAAACCTTGAAGGTGCTGGGCTGCCGTCTAGAATGGAAACGTTTCCAAAACTGAGGCGTGGAAAGATGTCCGGGACCGGAGGGAGGGTCGATGGGCGGAGCGACCATCAAGGACGTGGCGGCCGCGGCGGGCGTGGGGATCGCGACGGTCTCCCGGGTGCTGTCGGGCTCCGGCCCGGTCAGCGAGGCCGCCAGGCAGCGCGTCCTGGCCGCGGCGAGCGCGCTGGAGTACCGCCCCAGCGCCCTGGGGCGCGGCCTGAGGACCCGGCGCACCGGCGGCATGGGCCTGCTCGTCACCGACGTCGCGGATCCGTTCTGCGCCGAGCTGACCGCCGGGGTCCTGGCGTGCGCCCGCACCCAGGGAGTCCACGTGATCCTGGACGCCACCGGGGAGGACCCGGAGGCGGAGGCCGAGGTCCTCGGCCGGCTCGCCGAGCAGCGGGTCGAAGGCGTCATCGCGATGCCGGTCCAGCGGGATCCGGCCGTCTGGCAGGCGCTCACCCGGCTCGGCCTGGCCGTGGTCTTCGCCGGGCGGACGGTCCCCGGCCTGCCCTCGGCCCCCAGCGTCCTGGCCGACGAGGCCGGGGGAGTGCGTTCGGTGGTGGAGTACCTGACGGGCCTGGGCCACCGCCGCATCGGCTTCCTGGGAGGGCGGGCGGCCGACGGCCTCGCCCAGCGCGAGGAGGCCTTCCGCGCCACCCTGGCCGACCTCGGCCTCACCGCGGAGGAGGACCTCTTCGCCCGGGCCAGGCCGACCGCCGACAGCGCTTACGCCGCCGCCGCGGGCCTCTTCCAGCGCCGCCCGGACCTCACGGCCG